>NZ_JABFMU010000080.1 GCF_013359695.1 Pseudomonas sp. C2B4 | reverse complement strand
GCAGGACCGGAGCGAGGGAACCCTGAGCCTCAGCGAAGGGCCGTACGTCAGGGGCAAAAGCGCTTGGTTACTTGGCGCTTTTCCAAGTAACCCGCTGTAAGAGCGGAACCATAAGAAGCCGTTACCGCAGCAATGGATATGTACGCGGTCTGACGAAATTACTGCCGTGCATCCGCCCGCAACCGCCCCGCAGGAATCACAACCACCAACAACACCGCCCCCAACACCAACAACCCGGCAATCAAATCAAACGCCAGGTACAGATTTCCAGTAGCCGTTTTCAAAGCACCGACAGTGGTCTGGCTCAGAAACCCCGCCACATTGCCAAGACTACTGATGAGCGCAATCCCGCCTGCCGCCCCTGACGCGCTCAACAGCGCAGGCGGGATGGTCCAGAACAGTGGCATCGCCGACAGCGCTGCTGCGGCCCCCAGGCTGATGACCATCATGGACAGCACGGCATGCCCTTCGACCAGATCCAGCAGGAAAAAGCACGCGGCGGCCGTCAGCAGGGTCAGGCTCAGGTGCCAGCGGCGTTCCATGTGGCGATCGGAGCTGCGACCGAGCAGGTACATGGCACACAACCCGGCGAGAAACGGCAAGCTGGTGGCCAGGCCGATGTGCTGCAAGTCTTGCAGGCCAAAACCGCGCACCAGCGTCGGCAGCCAGTAAGACACGGTGTTGGAGGCGCTGTAGATGCAAAAACACACCAGCCCGGCCACGTACAGCTGCGGATCGCGCAGGGCGCCCATGAAGCCGGAACTGACCGCGCCACTGCGCGATTCGATGGCCAGGGCCTCCTGGATCTGACGCTTTTGCTCATCGCTGAGCCAGCGCGCCTGTTCAGGTCGGTCGGTCAGCCAGAAGCGTCCGGCCACGCCCAGCAGCACCGCTGGCAACCCGGTCAGGACAAACAGCACCTGCCAGTCCCGCAACCCAAGCCAACCGTGAAGATGGGCCATGATGGTCCCCGACAAGGGACCGCAGATCATGCCGGCGACCATGCCGGCCATGAAAAACGAAGCGGTGATCCGGCCTCGCACGGACGCCGGAAACCAGTAGGTGAGGTAAAGAATCAGGCCCGGAAAAAAACCGGCCTCGGCGACGCCCAGCAGAAAGCGCGCGACGACCAGTTCCGCCGGGCTGGTGACGAAAGCCGTGGCCACGGTGATCAGGCCCCAGAGGATCATGATCCGCGTGAGCGTGGCCCGTGCGCCGACCCGTTGCATGTACAGGTTGCTCGGCACCTCGAACAGGATGTAGCCCAGGTAAAAGACGCCCGCACCGATGCCATAGGCCGCATCGGTGAGCAGGATGTCTTCGGACATCCGCAGCTTGGCGAACGACAGGTTCAGACGGTCGATGGCATTGAGAATGAACGCCAGCATCAGGTACGGCATCAGGCGCCAGATGACCCTGGACCAGGTGCGTTTCAATTCGGATGAAGCGGCGGATGTCGCCGGGAATGATGGGATGGCATCGCTCATGGTGTCGCTCCTGGGTGGCCCGGTTATTGTTGTTTTGTTGTCGTCAGTGGAACCGGGGCGGGCCGGTCGGGCGAGTATAGGGACGAGTTGCCAATGCAATGTTCCGGATTCTGAATCTCAGTCAGATCATTGAATTCAAAGGAAAATACCCTGCATCGAAGCGGATGCCCGGAACCGGGCTCCGCATTCGATGCCAGGCGTCACTGATCAGAACACCTGCTGGTAGATCGTCCGAATGTCATCCAGGCTCAGCTCGCGAGGATTGTTGCCGAGCAGGCGTGTCTGTTTGGCGCCGTCCGTGGCCAGCGCATCGAGATCGTCCAGGGTGATGCCCACGTCGCGCAGGCGGGTAGGCAGACCGAGACGGCCGGGCAATGCCTGCAGATGATCGATCAGGGCGATGGCTTTTTCAGTCGCCGAACCTTGCAGGTGCGGCAGCAGAATAACCGCCAGTTCGGCGTACAGCGGCGCGGCGGCCTCCAGGTTGAAGCGCATCACCGGCGCCAGCACCAGCGAATTGGACAGGCCATGGGGAATATGGAAGCGGGCGCCCAGCGGATAAGCCAGCGCATGCACGGCAGCGACCGGCGCGTTGGCGAACGCCATGCCGGCCAGGCAGGCACCGAGCAACATCTGTCCCCGTGCCTCCACGTCCTGGCCGTTGTCGCACACCTGTTCCAGGTTTTCCCCCAGCAGGCGCAGCGCCTCGCGGGCCAGGCAATCGGAGATGGGGTTCTTCAGGTGCTTGGAAGTGTAGGACTCGATGGCGTGCACCATGGAATCGATACCGGTGGCCGCCGTCACGGACCGGGGCAATCCCAGGGTCAGGTCCGCGTCCAGCAAGGCGATGTCCGGCAACAGGGCAGGGGAGATGACCACATTCTTCTGGCCCTCGCCGGTGGTGATTACCGACACGGCGGTGACCTCCGATCCCGTGCCCGCCGTGGTGGGGACCAGGATCAGGGGCAGACGCCGGCCATTGGTTTGGTCGATGCCGTAGATATCGGCCAGCGATTCCTCGCTGCGGGCCAGCAGGGCCGTCAATTTCGCCGCGTCCAGCGAACTGCCGCCGCCGAAGCCGATCACGCAATCGGCGCCGCACTGGCGGGCGGCTTGTACCGCCTCCAGGATCACTGATTCAGGCGGGTCGGCCTGCACGTCGCTGAACACCTGCAGCGCAATGCCCAGCCGGGCGAAACCGCTTACGACCGGCGCCAGCAGACCGGTAGCGAGCACGCCGGCATCGGTGACCAGCAGCACGGAGCGATGCCCCATCGATTGGACCTGTTCGGCGAGCCGGGCAGCGGCGCCCCGTTCGATAATGATGGATCGGGTGGTGTTGAATAGCAGGCGGCGCGTCATGTGGTTTTCCCCCGTGGATGGGCCGTTGGATCGGCAGTGTCCTGCGAGGGTAGGTGCCTGGCGCCGTAGGTTCCCCCCTCCGGAAGAGAGGGGTCAGTCGATCAGTTTCTGGTTACGCGCCCAGACCATGGCGTCGTAGCGGCTGGAAACGCCGAGCTTGGCGAAGATGTTGCGCAGGTTCCACTTCACGGTGTCCAGGGTAATGTCGAGCGTGAGGGCAATGCGCTTGCTCGACATGGCCTGGGCGACGAGGCTGAGGATCTCGCGCTCCCGTGGCGTCAATTGAGGCGTTTGCCCGGGAGCAGCCGTGCGCCGCGCACGAGGGGTTGCGAGGGTCGGAGCGCAAGGACCGGTGAGTTTGCGGATGAGTTCGTCCACGTACTGACGCACAGGTTTCTCCAGTGCGCTGTGGTCCAGACGTGACAGCAACTTCTCAGTCAATGCACCTTCATCCAGCAACGTGCGAACCAGGCCCAGGCGCTGCCCGTTTTCCACGGCTCGACGGAGGCGCGCAAGGGATTCCTCCGGGCGTTTGAGATCCTCCAGAACCCCGGCCGACAACAGGTCGACGAGTACACTCAGGCGACCGTGGTGGAAGCTTTCGGCATAACGCGCCACCTCATTCAATGCCTGTAGCGCGGCTTGAGAGTCCTCGTGGCTGAGCACCCGTGCACGGGCCAGGGCGGCAATGGCCGGCAATTGCGCTCGGCTGCCCAGGTCACTGCAGTGGTCGCGGGCCAGTTCCTCGAGCGATTGCAACAGTTCCACGGCGTGATTGCGTTGGCCTTTTATCAGGCTGACGCGGATCTGCTCACCCAGTAAATGGGCCACCGGGCGAATCTGCCCCAGGCAGCGCAGCTGGGCGATTTGCTGACGCAGAAAGGTCAGGGCGGCCTCCGGGCCTTTCTGCAGCAGGTCAAGACGGCTGCGGCTGAGGTTAGTCCGCACGATCACGTCCGGAACGGAAGAGTGCAGCAGGCCGAAACGGTTGGCGATCAGCTCCCGGGCGTCATCGATCCGGTCCAGCTCGTAGAACGCATCGGCCAGCAGGCTGGCGCAGAGATTGGCGCAGATCGAACGATGGCCGCCTTCGCGGGTGGAACGCTCCAGCAGTTCGGAGACCATGGGTTCGGCCATGCCGATCTCGCCAGCCGCCATGTAGGTGGTCAAGCGAGCGGATTCGGCCACCAGCGCCATGTCATTGCCGCGATCCTGCGCGGGAATCGGATGCAGATCGAACAGTCGACGGGCATCCGCGTAGCGGCCGGCCGCCGTATAGGCGACGCTCAGTGCTGCCAGCAGCACATAGCGCAGGAAGGGGTTTTCCATCGGTGCATCGCGCACCGGTTCCAGCATCTGTATGGCACGTTCGCTGTCGTCTTCCTGAATGGCAATGGCACCGTGGATCAGCGGCAGGCCGCTGATCAGTTCGGGATGCTCGCTCAGGTCGCTGGCCTGCAATCGGCCGAGCCAGGATTTCGCCCGCCCCGGGCGCGACGTCAGCGACACCGTGATGCAGGCCAGGAACAGCAGGCGTTGATGGCGAAACAACACCTCCTCGGGCAGGCGCTCCAGCAGACGCAAGGTCGGGGCCAGATAATTCAAGGTCCAGGTCGCCGGCGCGGTCTGTTCGATCACGCCGATGGCAAAATCGATGTCCTCACCCAGGCTGGCGTGGCGAACCGCCTCGGTCAGGCAGTTGTTGGCGGCGAACCAGTGGGCACCCTCGCGATGCAAGGCACGTATGTCCCGCTGCCGACGCTCCAGGCGGGCACTGAGGAATTCGCCGAACAAGGGTTGGAAGCGATACCAGGTGAGGCGGTCATCGGAGTCGACCCGGTAGATCAGCAGGTTCTCGTCTTCCATGCGCTGGATCAGCTCACCGGCATCGGCATGAGCGGTCACGGCGATGGCCATGGCGGCGTTGAAGCGACGGAAGATCGACAGGGCTTCGGCGACCTCCACCAATTCGCCCGGCAAGTGCGCTACTACCTCTTCGCTCAGATAGCTCTGCAGGTCGCTTGAACGCCAGACCAGGTCATTGAGCATCGAGCGGGTCCCGGGACGGCTCTTGAGCATGATGACGATCAGTTGCAGGCAGGACGGCCAGCCGCTGGTCAGGTCCTGAATCAGGCTCAGTTCATCGGCGTTGATCTTGTCGGCACCGAGGTTTTCTTCGACGAAGGTCCGGGTCTCCGCCAGGTCGAACGGCAGCTCGACACTTTCAATCTCCAGCACTTGATCCATGACCCGCAGGCGCGACAGGCTCAACGGCGGGTTGACCCTTGAAGCGAGCACCAGGTGCAGGTTTCCCGGACTCTGGTCGAGCAGCTTCTGAATCAGCTTGTGGGCATGGGGGGCTTGGACATGGTGATAGTCGTCGACAATCAGGTACAGCTCCTTGCTCAGCATGGCCGCCGCATCGACGATGATGGCGACCGAGGCCTCGATGGCTGTAACCGTGTTGTCTTCGCGCAGCAGATTGATGTCGACTTCGATGCCCAGGCGCCGCACCCCCTCCAGAAAGGCCGTGCAAAACCCGGTGTAACCCTTGTCATCGACGGTCAGCGATACCCAGGCAACCTCCGCACCGGCCTTGAGCCGGTCCTGGCGCCACTGGGCCAGCAGGGTGGTCTTGCCATAACCCGCGGCGCCTGTAACCAGTGTCAGCGTGCAGTGGTGCATGCGCTTGAGTTGTGCGAGCAGGGCGCTGCGAGGCACATGGCGGGTACCGATGCGTGGCGGTGCAAACTTGGTCGAGACCAGGTGTCTGGCGGGGGTATCCGGCACTTTTTATCCTCGCATCACGGTCACGGCGATTCTCGCGCCGGGCGAAACTAGCCAACCTGTCGATACAGGTCAAGATTTTACGATAGTGCCATTTCAGCACCTGTGGGAGCGAGCCTGCTCGCGAAGGCGGTGAGTCAGTCGCCGAAGATGTTGAAGGTACTGTCGCCTTCGCGAGCAGGCTCGCTCCCACAAGGGGTCAGTGGTGTTGCCCGAATCCGGCTCGTTGTCCTTCCGCAATGGGAGGGACGAGAGGGTGGCTTTGTTTTTTAAGATCGGCCAGGTCCCCAATCCGGGTGCTAACGAAGGAATCACAATGAAACTCGATAATAAGGTAGCCGTCGTCACGGGCGCGGCATCGGGGCTTGGCCTGGCGACTTGCAAGGCGCTGGCGGCAGCGGGCGCCAAAGTAGTGGGGTTCGATCTGGATCAGCAACGGCTCGATGCGGCGCTCGATGGCATTCCCGGCATCGCCGTCGACGTGTCGGACGAAGCAAGCGTCAAGGCGGGCATCGAGGCGGTGGTGCAACGCTTTGGCGCGGTACATGTCGCGGTGAACTGTGCCGGGATACTCGGGCCGTGCAAGACCCTTTCCAAAGGCCAGCTGTTTCCGACAGAGCTGTGGAACCGGGTGCTGGGAGTCAACCTCACGGGGACCTTCAACCTGATCCGTCACGCGGCCCTGGCCATGTCCGCGAACGATCCTGAAGACAGTGGCGAGCGCGGCGTGATCATCAACACCGCCTCCGGCGCTGCACGTGAGGGGCAGATGGGGCAGGCGGCCTACAGCGCGAGCAAGGCCGGGGTGATCGGCATGACCCTGCCCATCGCCCGTGACCTGGCCGAACATGGCATCCGCGTGGTCAGCCTGGCACCGGGCTTGTTCGAGTCCGGGATGTCCGCCGGCATGCCGGCCAAAGTGTCCGAGACCATCGTCAACGGGCTGCTGTTTCCCCGTCGCATGGGCCATCCGCAGGAGTTCGCCGCGCTGGTGCAGCATGTGGTGGAAAATGCCTACCTCAACGGGCTGACCCTGGATATCCAGTGCGGCACGCGTTGAGTTGATGGCGTAGTTGCAGGGCCCGAATGACGCACACTATTTTGCAGTCGTCTGCGACCCCATGTGGGAGCGAGCCTGCTCGCGATGGACGTCAACGATAACGCGACCTGTCTGAATGGTCGCGTTGTCCTGGCGTTTTTCGCGAGCAGGCCCGCTCCCACCGTTAGACCACGCTGCGATACCAGGCCACACCCTGCTCGTCGAGGCTGACGCTGACCTCACCGCGAAGCACCAAGTGATTGAGGCAGGCCAGGGTTTCGCCGGTGGCCAGGGTGAAACGGGAAGGGTCATCGCTGCGCACAGGGCTGCTGAACAGCAGCGCAAACAGATCGATCACCCGCCTGGGCTGGTCCAGGCCTTCGCGTAAACGCTGCAATGCGTCCAGCGCATCGGCTTGCAGCTGCTCGATCCGCGCATGCAGGCCATGGAATGGTTTGTTGTGCGACGGCAGCACCAGCACGTCATCCGGCACGCCACATCGCAGCTTGTGCAAGGATTCAAGCCAGTCGCTCAACGGATCGGCGTCCGGCTCGCTCGGTTGTACCGAAACGTTGGACGAGATGCGCGGCAGCACCTGGTCGCCGGAGATCAGCAGCTTGCGGTCCGCGTCATACAGGCAGGCGTGTTCCGGCGAATGACCGGCCCCCACCACCACTTGCCATACATGGCCACCGATGTTCAGGCACTCACCGTCGCGAATGCGTCGATAGCTGTCCGGCAGCGGCGAGATCATGCGACTGAAACGGCCGAAGCGGTTGCGATAGCCTTCCAGCGTCTGCGCGTCCCAGCCGGCGCGCCGATAAAACGCCAGCGTCTCTTCAGGCGCCGCGCGCCCACCGTCACTGGCCAGCATTCGGCATTGCAGGTATTCCAGGCGCGTCATCCACAGCCGACACCCTGCACGGCGGGCCAGCCAGCCGGCCATCCCGATATGGTCAGGGTGAAGGTGGGTGGCGATCACCCGTGTCAGTGGGGCACCGTCCAAAGTATCGGCCAGCAAAGTCTCCCAGAGGCCCACCGTCGGATCATCGCAGACCCCCGTATCGACCAGGGTGGTGCCCGGCCCGTCATCCAGGAGCCAGACGTTGATGGACCCCAGTGACATCGGCAACGGCAATCTGAGCCAGTGCACCCCCGCAACGATCTGCCCGGGCACGCCAGGTGTCGGCACTGTGCTGTGGGGGTAGCGGATCCGTGAGCCGGAGCTGGCCGAGGTGTCGTCCGTCATTGTGTTCTCCCGTTTGTGTTCATCGCTGACGCACCCGTCAGCCCGATGTAGCCGACGCTACCGGAGGGGGGGTAGGGGTGCACCCCCCTTTCAGAAAGGGGGGGGAGGACAACGACCCGACGCTGGCACCCTTCGGGGCACTCGATCACTGGTCGAGTGGCTTGCGAACCTGGAGGTCCAGGTTCAACCCAGGGGAGGAGACACCCAGATGAATAACAAGAAAAAAACGAATCAACGTCATCCCACTCATTCTCATGCGCTACGGGCAACGGTGGTGGCCATGTGCGCGGTGGCCTGCGGCAGCGCCAGTGCGGTCGAGATCGATACCGGCAACGACGACATCCAGCTGCGTTGGGACAATACCCTGCGCTACAACCTCGGTATGCGGACCGAAGGGCAGGACAAGGCGATCATCGGCAACCCGAACAACGATGACGGTGATCGCAACTTCGACAAGCACAGGCTGGTCAACAACCGCCTGGACATCCTCAGCGAGTCGGACCTCATCTACAAGGGCAAGTACGGTGCGCGCGTCAGTGCCGCGCTCTGGTATGACGCGGCCTATGCCGGGGACCTGGACAACGACAGCGTTGCGACCTCCAACCACCTCAACTCCAGTGGTCAACCGGCGACCGGCCTGAGCCGTTATACCGACCGCTACTACGAGGGTCCGTCCGGTGAATGGATGGACGCTTTTGTCTTCGGCGAGTACGACCTGGGCGACATGCCCCTCAAGGCCCGCCTGGGGCGTCACACCATCAACTGGGGCGAGTCACTGCTGGGCGCGGGCGCCATTCACGGTATCTCCTACGGCCAGGCGCCGCTGGACCAGGGCAAGGCGCTGGCCTTGCCGGGGATCGAAGCCAAGGAGCTGTACCTGCCACGCAACCAGATTTCCGCGCAGTTGCAAGCCAATCCGGAACTGTCTTTTGCCGCGCAGTATTTCTTCGAATGGCGCCCGTCGCGGGTGCCTGAAGCCGGCAGTTACCTGGGTTTTGCCGATATCTACCAGCAGGGCGGCGAGTCGTTCATCCTCAGCCCCACGCTGCGCGCCATCCACGGCGAAGACATCGAACCGCGCAATTCCGGCGACTGGGGCGTCATGACCCGCTGGAGCCCGGAATGGCTGGACGGCACCCTGGGTTTCTACGTGCGCCAGTTCTCCGACACCTTGCCGCAGGTCATCCTGCTGGCTAACGCCCGTCCGCAGTACTTCCTCAACTACGCCGACAAGATCGACATGTATGGCATCAGCCTGTCGAAGGAAATCGGCGGCATCAGTGTCGGTGCCGACCTGAACTATCGCCACAATATGCCCCTGGTCAGCTCAGCGGCGCGCGTGACATCGACTGCGCAACTGCCGGACGACGGTGACATTCTTGGCGCCCGCGGCGACACCTTGCACGGCGTGCTCAACGCCATCGGTACCGTCAGCCCGACGCCATTCTTCGACGGCGCCAGTTGGTCCACCGAGTTGACCTGGAGCCGCTGGCTCTCGGTCAATGACGACCCGCTCAACCTGTTCAAGGGTTCGTCTGCCTACAAAGCCGTGCCGAGCAATATCGACGAAGTCTCCCGTGATGCCTACGGCATTGCCGTCAACTTCACCCCGACCTGGTATCAGGTCTTTCCCGGCGGCGACCTGTCGATGCCGCTCAGTTATTCGCAGGGTTTGTCGGGCAACTCGGCCGTTGCCTCTGGCGGTAACAAGGACGCCGGCAGCTACGCGGTCGGCGTGGCGCTCGATCTCTACAGCCGTTACCGCTTCGACCTGAAGTACGTGGACTATTTCGGTGACTACTCGACCAACCCGGTGACCGGCGCCGCCCTGACCCCAAGTGGCAGCCAGGCGATGCTGGAAGACCGTGGCGCGGTGTTCTTCACCTTCAAGACCACGCTCTGAGTCGCGCTTGCCGCGATGGCAAGTCCACTCACGGTGATTGCGCTGCGATCGCCGTGGGTGCAATGCGCTCGAGCGCAACTGATGTGAGGTGACAACGTGTTCAAACAACTCTTACGGCCACCCTTGTTCCTGCTGATTGCGCTACTGGCGGGGCAGGCAAGCGCTCAACCGAGCTTTGTTTCGCCGCTGGACACGCCTGCGCTGCAAAGCCCCCAGGCGATCCAGGCGCCGCTCAACGCCCTGGCCAAGGCCGGCGGGCGGCTGATCGCGGCGGGCCAGCGTGGCCATATTCTGTATTCCGACGATGCTTCGAACTGGGTCCAGGCCCAGGTGCCGGTCAGTTCCGACCTGACTGCGCTGGCGTTCCCCAGCGCCAGCCAGGGCTGGGCCGTGGGGCACGAAGGTGTCGTCCTGCACAGCAGCGATGCGGGCCAGACCTGGCGCAAACAACTGGACGGCCGGCAAATCGCCGAGCTGTTGCTCAAGCAATACGGCAACCCGGCCAACCCGAATGACCCCGAGGCGTTGCGCCTGAAGCAGGATGCCGAGTTGTTCGCCGCCCAGGGCGCGGACAAGCCATTGCTGGACGTGTGGTTCGCCGACGAGCGCACGGGGTTCATCACTGGCGCCTTCAACCTGATCCTGCGCACCGAGGATGGCGGCCAGAGCTGGACTGCCTGGCAGGACCGCGTCGACAACCCGCGCAGCATGCACCTGTATGGCCTGCGCCCGGCCGCCGGCACCTTGTTCATGGTCGCCGAGCAGGGACTGGTGCTGAAACTGGATGCCGCCCGCCAGCGTTTCGTCAAGGTCGAACTGCCCTATGAGGGCACCTTGTTCGGCCTGCTTGGCGACGAACATCTGGTGCTGGTCTACGGCCTGCGCGGCAATGCCTTGCGCAGCCTCGACGGCGGGGCCACCTGGAGCAAGGTCGACACCGGCATCGAAGCCGGCATCACCAGCGGCCTGGTGGCCGATGACGGCTCGATCCTGCTGGCCAGCCAGACCGGTCAACTGCTGCGCTCCATTGATCGGGGGGCAACCTTCAGTCGCGTCCCGGTGGACCGCGTGGCGCCCAACTTTGCTCTGGCTCCCGCCGCCGACGGGGCTGTCGCCCTGGCCGGACTGGGTGGCGTGCGCGTGCAAAGCCTGCAAAAGAACAAGAAAGCCGGAGAGCAGTGATGGGTATCCCTAACGCCAGCGACAACCTGCAGACCATCAGCAACCTTGATGATTTCAATCACCAGTCCGGCAGTCGTCTTGAGCGGTTGATCTTCAACCACCGTCTGCTGGTCATCCTCCTCTGTACCCTCGTCACGGTCATTCTGGGCTGGGATTCGTCCCGGTTGACACTCAATGCCGCGTTCGAAAAAACCATCCCGCTGAACCAGCCGTACATCCGCAACTTTCTCGACAACCGCGACGAACTCAAGGGCCTGGGCAATGCCGTGCGCGTGGTGGTGGAAAACCGCTCGGGGGATATTTTCGACCCTGCCTACCTGCAGGCGCTCAAGCAGATCAACGATGAGCTGTTCCTGACACCCGGCGTCGACCGGGCCAACGTCAAGTCGTTGTGGATGCCGGTGGTGCGCTGGAACGAAGTGACCGAAGAAGGGTTCACCGGCGGCCCGGTGATGCCCGACAACTACACCGGTTCGCAAGCCAGCACCGATGCCCTGCGCCAGAACATCAGCCGCGCCCAACTGCTGGGTAACCTGGTGGGCACTGATTTCCGCTCCAGCATGATTTTCCTGCCGTTGCTGGACAAGGACAGCAACACCGGCCAGCCGCTGGACTACTGGGCGCTGTCCAAGCGCCTGGAAAGCCTCCGCGCCCAGTATTCCGGCGCCCAGGGCTCCGCCGATCTGGACATCCGCATCGTCGGTTTCTCCAAGGTGGTCGGCGACTTGCTCGATGGCCTGCAGCAAATGATTCTGTACTTCGCCGTGGCGGCGGTGATCGCCGCGCTGATCATTTTTGCCTGGACCCGTTGTCTGCGCAGCACTGCATTGGTGCTGGGCTGTTCCTGCATCGCGGTGCTCTGGCAGCTCGGGCTGATCGCCCGGCTGGGCTACGAACTGGACCCGTACTCGATTCTGGTGCCGTTTCTGGTGTTCGCCATCGGCGTGTCCCATGGCGCGCAGAAAATGAACGGCATCATGCAGGACGTGGCCCGTGGCACGCACCGGCTGGTGGCCGCGCGTTACACCTTCCGCCGCCTGTTCCTGGCCGGGGTCACCGCCTTGGTGGCCGACGCCGTGGGCTTCGGGGTGCTGATGCTGATCGACATCCCGGTGATCCAGGATCTGGCGGTCACCGCGTCCATCGGCGTTGCCTTGCTGGTGTTCACCAACCTGATTCTGCTGCCGGTGATGCTGTCGTACACCGGGGTCAGCCCCAGGGCCGCGGCTCGCAGCCTGCGTAAGGAACAACGCCCGGCCGGTGGCGTCTGGCGGTTGCTCGAACGCTTCACCGAGCGCCGCTGGGCGACAGCGCTGCTGGTGGTGTCGGCGTTCCTCACGGTGGCAGGTTTCATTGTCAGTACGCAGCTGAAGATTGGCGACCTGGACGCCGGCGCCTCGGAACTGCGGCCCAACTCGCGCTACAACCTGGACAACGCGTACATCAACAGCAAGTACTCGCTGTCTTCGGACCAGTTCGCGGTCATCGTCAAGACCAAGGCCGAAGGTTGTCTTGAATACCAGACCCTGGTCGAGGCCGACCGCCTGGGCTGGGTCTTGCAGCAGGTGCCGGGGGTGCAGAGCACCGTGTCCTTGGCCGATGCGGTGCGCAAGATCACGGCGGGCTCCTATGAAGGCAGCCCCAAGTGGATGTCGATCTCACCCAACCAGGACGTGCTGAACTACGCAGCACGGACCGCCAGTACCAGCAATCCCGAACTGTTCAACACCGATTGCTCGGTGATGCCGGTGGTGGCCTATCTCACCGACCACAAGGCGCAAACCCTGGATCAGGTGGTGCAGGCCGCCGAAGCCTTCGCCGCCGCGCACAGCACACCGGAACGCCAGTTCCTGCTGGCCGCCGGCAGCGCCGGGATCGAAGCGGCGACCAACATCGTCGTCAAGAAAGCCAACCTGACCATGCTGATGTACGTGTATGCCGCCGTCATCGTGCTGTGCTTCATCACGTTCCGCAGCTGGCGTGCGGTGCTGGTCGCGGTGGTGCCACTGGTGATCACCTCGATTCTCTGCGAAGCCCTGATGGTGGTGCTGGGCATGGGCGTGAAGGTCGCGACCCTGCCGGTAATTGCCTTGGGCGTGGGCATCGGCGTCGACTATGCGCTGTACTTGCTGAGTATTCAGCTGGCCCGTCAGCGTGCCGGCGACACCTTGGCCCAGGCCTATCGTCATGCCTTGCGCTTCACCGGCAAGGTCGTGGCGCTGGTCGGCGTGACCCTGGCCGCCGGCGTGATCACCTGGGCGTTCTCGCCGATCAAGTTCCAGGCCGACATGGGCATCCTGCTGACCTTCATGTTCCTCTGGAACATGCTCGGCGCCCTGGCCCTGATCCCGGCGCTGTCGCACTTCCTGCTCAAGGACATCCACGTCTCCGGGTCACCGGTTGTCCTGCCGGCGGCCAGAGAGACGTCGACCGCCATCGAACCCGTGGCCCGCACCGTGCAGTGCGTGTAAGGCCGCCCCCAACCCCGTCTGACCCCCTGAATTCATAAGGAACCACCATGAGCGATACATCCGCAGCGTTTCTCGGCGAGCAGGAAATCATGATCCGCGACTCGGCGCGCAAGGTCGCCGCCGAAGTGGTTGCGCCTACCGCCGCCGAGCGCGACCGCACGGCCACCTGGCCACGCAGCGAACTGCAGGCCGTTGCCGACCTGGGCTTTCTCGGCATGCTGATCCCCGAAGAATATGGCGGTGCCGGTGCCAGCTTCGTCGAGTATTGCCTGGCCATCGAGGAATTCGCCGCCGCCGACACCGGTTTCGCCACCCTGATCCACGTGCACAACTCGGTGGGCCTTGCCGTCGCCCGGCTGGGTAATGAAGAACAGAAGCGCAAGTACCTTTCGGATCTGGCCAGCGGCAAGCGCATCGGTGCGTTCCTGCTCAGCGAACCCCACGCCGGTTCCGACACCGCCGCGTTTCGCACCCAGGCCCGTCGCGAAGGTGAGCACTACGTGCTCAATGGCAGCAAGCAATTCATCTCCAACGGCAACGAAGCCGGCCTGGGCCTGGTGCTGGCCGTCACCGACAAGGCCGCAGGCAAGCAGGGCAGCAGCCTGCTGATGGTGGACCCGCAGGAACACCCGGGGTATGTCGTGAGCTGCGTCGAACACAAGATGGGCCAGCGTTCGGCCCATGTCGCGCAGATTCAGCTGGATCAATGCCGGGTGCCGGTGGGCAATCGGCTGGGCGAAGAAGGGGCCGGCTATCGCAACGTGATGGGCTCGTTGTCGGAAGGGCGGGTGGCGATTGCCGCCGTCGCCACCGGTACCGCTCGGGCTGCACTGGACGCCGCCGTCGGCTACGCCAAAGAGCGCGAGGCCTATGGCGCACCGATCATCAACCTGCAAGGGGTGGCGTTCGACCTGGCGGACATGGCCGCGCAGGTGGATGTCGCGCACCAGTACATGGTGCACGCCGCTCGGCTGTGCGAGGCCGGTGTGGCCTGTGCGAAGGAGGCGTCGATGGCCAAGCTGTTCGCCAGCGAAATGGCGGAGAAGGTCTGTTCCGACGCGCTGCAGATCCACGGCGGCTATGGCTACCTGAGCGATTTCCCGGTGGAACGCTACTGCCGCGATGTGCGGGTGACCAAAATCTACGAAGGCACCAGCCATATCCAGAAACTGATCATCGCTCGCGCACTGGGTTGAGTACTTTTGCCTGCCCCCTCCCAACGGAGGGGGTGGTCAAGCCGTTTCCGGGGGTAGCCTGTTCTTGAACGAGGGCTCGAATGTTCCGGTGGGTTCGTGACGTTGGCAGGGAACCAGATGACCATGCAGATGCAGAAAACGACCGATGCGCAGCGACACGCAGTGGACAGCTTCCGTACCTTTCTGGCGTCTGAGGTGACCCCCGTTGTCCAAGCGTTCCGGGGCGGTCCGATTCCTCGGGAGCGGATGCGCGACATTACCCAGGGCATCGCCGAATTCGGCCTGCCGGGCGCCAGCATTGCGCAGGCGCACGGTGGCATGGGGTTGTCGGTGGTCACCGAGGCCATGCTGCTGGAAGAGCTCTGCGCGGTTTCCAGCGAAGTCGCCCATTGCGTGATCGGCAACATGCTGGTTGCCCATGTACTGGTGGAATTGCCGCAGGCGCGGGAAAGCCTGCGCGAGCGCTATTTGCCAGACCTGCTGGCCGGTCGCAGCTTCGGCGGCTTTTACCTGCACGAGGGCGATGCGCTGGCAACGGCGGTCGAGGGGGACGTCAGCGCCTGGCCCACGGCGGACGGCTGGATCATCAACGGGGTGCACGAGCGGGTGTGCAACGGTCACTACTCGGACCTGCTCATCACCGGGGTACGCACCGAGGCTGGCGCGTTGTGTCATGTGCTGGTGGCGCGTGAGCCCCATGGCTATGCCTCGAAAATCATCGACCGACCGACCCTGAGCGGGACGTTCAATACCCGGGTGTCCTTCAACAATGTGCGCTTGCCTGCCAGTCATTTGATCTGGGAAGAGCAGGGTGGCCTCGAACAACGGGCCAGGCTGCTGGAGAAGATCGATGCCGGCGCGGCGTTGTTATCGGTTGGACTGATGCGCGCGGTGCTGGAAGGGGGCATTGCCGCCGTTCAAAACAGCGGCGAGTCTGGAACGGCCGCGGCCTCCCAGCCGCTGGTGGCGTTGAAAATCGCCGAAATGGCGACCCGGCTCGACGCCGCCAGGCTCATGTGTTTTCGCGCCTGGTCACTGATCGAAATCGGCACGGGCTGCCAGATGCAGGCGTGCATGGCCCGTTGGCTGGCCAGCGAAATGGCGCTCAAGGCTTGCCAGGATGCGCTGCAACTTCCCGGCGGCAAGGCCCTGGGCACCTTGCTCGATCTCGAGCGTCTGGTGCGCGAGGCGATCGTATTGCCTGTCCCCCATGGCCTCACCGATGTTCAAAAACTATCGATCGCCAAGGCGCTCACGGGCATCAGTGCCCAGGGCTGATTGCTGTACGGCTTCAAAGGTCGGCTGCCGAAGTGGCACGCCAGGTTAATCATTGTGGACACGCGCCACGCTTAAGGAATCTGTATGCGTTATTCCCTTGTTGCACTTGCCATTGCCATCGCTTTGTCCAGCAGCCCGACGTGGGCGACGGACGCCAATCCTGCCAAGCCTGCCAGCGCGTCCACAGCAGCCATGAACAAGGACGTGCTCAAGCAACTGCCGTTCCAGGATCGTGCCGACTATGAAGCCGCCCGCCGGGGGCTGGTGGCGGCCTTCGAAGGCGAGATCAAGAATGCCGACGGCAAGACCGTGTGGAACTCCCACCAGTACGACTTTCTCAAGCCGGACCAGGCGCCGGACTCGGTGAACCCCAGCCTGTGGCGCATGGCGCAACTCAATGCCATCGCCGGTCTGTTCCAGGTCAGCGACAAGATCTACCAGCTGCGCGGCATGGACCTGGCGAACATGACCATCATTGAAGGGGACGACGGGCTGATCATCATCGACCCGCTCTATGTCACCGAGACGGCAAAGGCTGGCCTGGAGCTGTACTACCAGCACCGCCCGCGCAAGCCGGTGGTGGCGGTGATCTACAGCCATAGCCATGTCGATCATTTCGGCGGCGTTCGCGGTGTGGTCGACGAGGCGGACGTCAAGGCCGGCAAAGTCCGCATCTACGCCCCGGCAGGGTTCATGGAGCACGCGATTCAGGAAAACGTCCTGGCCGGTGCCGCCATGTTCCGTCGCGGTCTGTTCCAGAGTGGCGGCACGGTGCCGAGCAACGAGTTCGGGCAGGTGGATACCGGTATTGGCAAGGGCGCTCCGGTGGGCGGCACCATCAGCCTGATCGCACCGACCAACCTGATTGCGCAAGCGGAAGAAACCCATGACATCGCGGGCGTGCAGTTCGTGTTCCAGCTCACGCCCGGCACCGAGGCACCTTCGGAAATGAACATGTACCTGCCGCAAATGCAGGCGCTGTGCATCTCCGAGAACGCAGTGAGAGCGATGCACAACCTGCTGACCCCCCGTGGCGCGGAAGTGCGTGACGGCAAGGCCTGGGCGCAGTTCCTCGATGATGCCCTGGTGCGCTATGGCGACAAGGCCCAGGTGATGTTCGCCCAGCACAACTGGCCGACCTGGGGCGGTGAGGACATCCGCACCCTGCTGGCCGACGAGCGCGACATGTACGCCTTCATCAACAACCGCACACTGAACCTGCTCAACCAGGGCATGACCCCGCTGGAGATTGCCGACGCAGTGAAGAAGTTGCCCGGCGATCTCGACCAGAAGTGGTATACCCGGGGCTACTACGGCACATTGAGTTTCAACACCCGTGCGGTGTATCAACGCTATATGGGTTTCTACGACGGTAACCCGTCCAATCTCGATCCGCTGCCGCCGGTGGATGCCGGCAAACACTATGTTGAAGCCATGGGCGGCGCTGAGAAGGTGCTGGCGCAGATGCGTGCGGCGATGGACAAGGGCGACTACCGCTGGGCGGCGCAACTGGGCAATCACCTGGTGTTCGCCGAGCCTGACAACAAAGCGGCCCGCGAGGCCCAGGCCGATGCGCTGGAGCAGCTGGCCTATCGCAGCGAATCGGCGATCTGGCGCAACATGTACCTGACCGGCGCGCAGGAATTGCGCGAGATCAAGCCGCAGCAGGGCGCACGTGCCACCGCCGACCTGATCCGGGCGGCGACACCGACGATGTTCATGGACCTGCTGGCCGTGCGCATGGATTCGGACAAGGCCCAGGGCCACGACATGACCCTGAACTGGAACTTCGACGACCTGGACCAGCACTTTGCCCTGACCTTGCGAAACGGCGTGCTGACCTATCGCGAAAATACCAGCCATGCCCAGCCGGTGGCCACGGTGACCATGAGCAAGGCGGTGCTGGACCGGATCAGCCTGCGCCAGCTGGATTTCCCGACGGCGCTCAAGCAGGGTGACATCAAGCTCGAAGGCGATGCGGAACGCTTCAAGGCGATGCTCGGCATGCTCACCAGCTTCCAGCCGACATTCAACGTCGTGACGCCCTGACCCATGGCCCGCCGGTTGGAACCAACACCGGGAAACGAGGGGACGGCAACGTCCTCTCGTGGCCATGACAACGTGCTGGTGGAACTCCCCGCCAGACCCCGCAAACAGCCGAAGCAGGCGCGTTCGGTCGCCCTGGTCGACGCGCTGAAGACCGCCGGGCGCGAGATCCTCGAAGGGGAAGGGCGAGAGGCGCTGTCGATCTACCGTCTTTCCGATTACTCGGGGGTGGCGATCAGTTCCATCTACGAATATTTCCCCACCATCGAGTCGCTGATCGGCGCGATTTTCGAAGACTACCGCGCCGACGTCCGCCAGCAAGTGATTGCCAACATCCACGCGCTACCGGCATCGGCCACCCTCTACGACGGCATCGAGATGATCCTGCGCACCGGCCTTGCAGCCTTGCATCGCTGGCTGCAGGTCGATTCCGAACTGAGCATCAAGTCCGCCTACTACGGCGAACTGGTGCGCCTGGAGATCGTCAAGCCGGAGCGCTTCTGGATTTCCGTGGTCATTCCGGCCCTGGTGCAACGCTTTTCCGATCAGGTGCTGGTGCGTGATCGCGAGAAGGCCGGCTTCCTGGCCTATCAGGCGGTCACGGCCTTGCCCCGTGCACTGCTGATCGAAAAGCCGGAATACCTGCTCGATGACGACACCGTTCGCCTGCTGACGCGCATGCTCCATGCGCTGCTGACCACGGCGGACCCGGAATAACCCCTTCGTTCACCCTGCCACAAAAATAAATAGTCAATAAATACAATCAGTTGAGTCGGTTTTTCGGGTGCCGGAATCCGGAAATGATTTCGCCTTCGCACCCCCTAAACTGGTCCCGCCATCAAGGCCGTTGCGCATCAACGGCCAGTGGGCGACGAGTGAATCCCAGGAGACTGTCCCGTGACAAAAACAATAGAAGAGCAGGTCGACCTGCTGCTGAGCGACCCGGTGGCCCTGGTCGAGCACAGCTTGCAGAACTGGAAGCAAATGCCTGCCGAGCAGATCAACGCGTTGCAGCTGGCGGGGCTCAAGCGTCGTTTCGGTGAAATGCGCGACCGTATCGCGGTGCTCAAGAAACTGGCGGACGCCGAGGGTATCGAGCGTATCGAAGAACTGGACGACGTAGTGCCGTTGCTGTTCGAGCACACGCTGTTCAAGTCCTACCCGCCATCGCTGCTGGAAAAGAACAACTTCGCCGCCATCAACAAATGGCTGGGCAAACTGGTAATCCCTGAGCTGGCGGCAAAAATCACCGCGGTCGACGTCAGCGCCTGCACCGGCCTGGATGACTGGTTCGAAACCATGGACCGCGAACTGCCGGAGCTGTGCCTGAGCCATACCTCCGGGACATCCGGGACCCTTTCTTTCCTGCCGTGCAGCGCCCGCGAGTTCGAAAAGGCCTCCGAAGTGCGCAAGCTCTACGCCTGGAACATGACGGGCGCGGACACGCCGGATCCGGATCTGCACACCGCCTACCCGTACTACCGCAAAGGCTACCTCAGCCACCTGCGCGGCATGGGCTCGCTGGCGCGGGTGCTGTTGCCCGATCCTTCGCATTTCCACCCGGCCTATCCGTCGACCCTGTCCAGTGACGTGTTGCGACTGGGCGCCAGGTTGCGCGCCGCCCACAACAACGGCACGCTGGATCGACTGGTGGTGGCCCCCGAACTGTTGGCCAAGAAAAAGGCCTTCGACCAGCAGCAGGCCGAGATGCCGCAGCACCTGGCGGCGTTCTTCGATGACATCGCCACCCGCCTGAAGGGCAAGCGCGTGTACATCGGCGGTACCTGGAACCTGCTGCACAACATGGCCGTGGCCGGTCTGGAGCGTGGACTCGAAGGGGTGTTCCATCCCGACTCCTACATCATCACCACTGGCGGCGCCAAAGGTGTGGTGCCGCCGGAGAACTGGCGCGAAGACGTCATGCGCTTTCTCGGGGTGAAGACGCTCAACGAATCCTATGCGATGTCGGAGGTGGTCAGCGGCTCGCACCTCAAATGCGAGCACGGCAACTACCACTTCTCGCATACCGCGATTCCTTTCCTGCTGGATCCTGAAACCAGCAAGCCGTTGCCACGCCACGGGCGCCGGACGGGGCGTGCGGCGTTCTTCGACCTGGGGGCCGACATCCACTGGGGCGGCTTCATCACCGGCGACGAAGTCACCATCGAGTGGGATCAGCCCTGCGCTTGCGGGCGCCACAGTCGCTACGTGGTCGGCACGGTTCAGCGCTACAGCGAGAAAAACGGCGGGGACGACAAAATCACCTGCGCGGCGTCCGAACAATCCCATCGCGAAGCGATGGACTTCCTCAATACCCTGGAGGGCTGAGCCATGACCCATCCGATTGCACCGATGATCATCCGTGGTCAAGTGATCACCGACCACCTGATTGAAGTGGGTGGCCGTGGTGGCGACCTGAGTTTCCTCACCCCTGACGCCCGCCAGTACATCGACCGGTTGCCGCTGGGCAATCCCGCGAAACTCGCGGATCTGTACACCCTGAGTTTCGACGACATTCTCGATTACGCCGTCGAACTCGGCGGGCGCCTGGACCTGGACAAGAACCAATACCTGCAGGAAGCCTGTGAGCTGTCGTTCCTGACAGCGCCGACCACCCCGAGCATCGTCAAGGGCTCCTACATGGGCCTTAAGCACATGCTATCCCGTGAGTTCATCACCGAAATGGCGGAAACCACGGTGGGCATCAAGTACCTGGAAGGCTGGGTGCCGCAAACGCTGCTCGACGGCACCGAGCTGGAAGTGCGTTGCTTCGGCGCGCGGACCCTGCACATTGTCGCCGGCAACGCGGTGTCCCTGTCGCTGTGGACCATCATCCGCAACATGGTGCTGCGCAGCGACGCGATCATCAAAGCGCCGTCCAACGACCCGTTCACCGCGCTGGCCATTGCCCGCACCATGGTCGACATGGCCCCGGACCATCCGCTGACCAAACACCTGTCGGTGGCTTACTGGAAGGGGGGCGACGAAGCCTTCGAGCAGCGCCTGTACCAACCGCAGAACCTGGAAAAGATCGTCGCCTGGGGTGGTTTCGCCTCGATGAAGCACGTGACCAAATACATCCAGCCCGGGCTGGAACTGATTTCCCTGGACCCCAAGCGCAGCGCCAGCATCATCGGCCAGGAGACCTTCGACAGCGAAGCGAACATGCGCGAAGCGGCCGTGCGCCTGGCCGCCGATATCGGCGCGATCAACCAGAAGGGCTGTGTCTGTGCGCGAGTGGTGTACGTGCAGAGCGGCACGGACGAGCAAGGCCTGGAGCGGCTCAATACCTTCGGCCAGTACGTCTATGACGCCATGCGCGGCTTGCCCAATACCCTCAGTACCGCACCCAAGCGCTATGACCAGGGTTTGAAGGCCCACGTCGACGCGTTGCGCCTGGATGACGAGTGGTACCAGGTCATCGGTGGCAAGGAAGGCGAGGGGGCGATCATCTGCTCGCAGTTGCCGGAGCCGGTGTCGTTCGCCGCCAGCCTCGACGACCGTACCGCCAACCTGGTGCCGGTCGACGACTTGAGCGAGATGATGGCGGCGGTCGATGCCTATACCCAGACCGTCGGTGTCTATCCGGAAAACATCAAGGACCGGCTCAAGGATGTGCTGCCGTTGTATGGCGCCCAGCGCATCGTTTCGCTGGGCTACGCCGCGGCGATGAAGTTTGCCGCGCCGCAGGACTCCATCGAACCGATGCGCCGCATGGGCAAGTGGATTTCCAACCAGATCGCCTCGCCGCAGACCAGCGCTGCGCCCTGGCTGCGGCCGTCGATCTGACTCAGACCTCATGAACACCCTATGACCCTGTGGGAGCGAGCCTGCTCGCGAAGGCGTCAGCACCATCAACATCGATGTTGACTGACCCACCGCTTTCGCGAGCAGGCTCGCTCCCACAGGTTTGGTGGTGCTCATCCGATATTTGGAGAAACAAACATGACCACCTGCATCGGCTACGGCGTCCACGAAGCCAACGCTCCCCTCGAACCGCTGCGCTTCGAGCGCCGGGCACTGCGCGACGATGACGTCGCCATCGATATCGACTACTGCGGCGTCTGTCATTCCGACATGCACTACGCGCACAACGACTGGAAAAGCACGCGTTTTCCTTGTGTCCCGGGCCATGAAATCGTCGGCAGGGTCACCGCCGTGGGGTCGACCGTCAACCGTTACCGCGTGGGTGACCTGGTCGCGGTCGGTTGCATGGTCGACAGCTGCCGGCAGTGCGACGCCTGCGAGCAGCATCAGGAGCCGCATTGCACCCAGGGCATGACACCGACCTACAACGGCCTGGACCGTCTCAGCGGCGAAGTGACCCGCGGGGGGTACGCCCAGAACATCGTGGTGCGCGAACGCTTCGTGCTGCGTGTGCCACCAGCACTGGACCCGCGTTTCACGGGGCCGTTGCTGTGCGCCGGCATCACCGTCTGGACACCGATGCGCGAGCGCAAGGTCAAGGCCGGAACGCGACTGGCGGTCATTGGCCTGGGCGGGTTAGGGCACATGGCGGTCAAGCTGGGCGTGGCGTTGGGCGCACAGGTGACCGTGATCACCACCTCGCCGGGCAAGGCCGACGATGCCCTGGCACTCGGTGCCCATCATGTGCTGCTGTCCAGCGATCCGGCGGCCATGAAAAGCGCCGCCAGCAGTTTTGACCTGATCCTCGATACCATCCCGCGCACGCACAACGTCAATCCCTACCTGATGCTGCTGGCCCGTAACGGCACGCTGGTGCTGGTGGGGGCACTGGAGCCGCTGGAGCCGATCCATGGCGCCTTGCTGGCCGTCAACAATCGCTCGATTGCCGGTTCGTTGATCGGTGGGCTGGAACAGACCCAGGAACTGCTCGACTTCTGCGCCGAGCATCAGGTGTTGCCAAGTTGCGAAATGATCGACATCCAGGACATCAACCAGGCCTTCACGCGCATGCAGAACAATGACGTGAAGTATCGCTTCGTGATCGACATGGCATCGCTCAAGGATGTCGACGTCGCCTGACGACAAGCCCGCAGAGTGCCGGCATCCCATACCCCCCTAAACGAGAGGGGCGGTATGGGGGTTGGCAAAGGCATAACGGTCCTTTACCTGAAAGGACACCTACATGAACGAATTGAAAGTACTGCTGGCGTCTTGCGCAGTGTTTGCCGCCTGCCTGTCCCCGGTGCAAACCCAGGCCTTGCCGGGTACGCCGGTCACGGTGAACGTCGATAATTTTGTCCGTGCCGAGACTGACCGCTATTTCGCCATGACCCTCAAGCGCGCAGGGCTGGGCAGTTTCTTCCATTGGCGCGAGCTGGTTCCCGCCGGCGCCCAGACCGTCGTGCGACCCAACCGCGACACCCTGTATTCCACGGCCGTGTTCGACCTGGACGCCGGGCCCGTCACCGTGAGCCTGCCCAATGCCGGCAATCGTTTCATGTCCATGGCGCTGATCAACGAAGATCACAACGTGGTCGATGTCCGTTACGACGCCGGTGACTACACCGTCAGCAAGGCGCAGGTGGGAACGCGCTACGTCATGCTGGGGGTAAGGATCCTGATCGACCCTGCCGATCCGCAGGACCTGGACAAGGTCCATGGTTTACAGGATGCCATTGCGGTCACCCAGCCCAATGGGCCGGGACGCTTCGACGTGCCGGACTGGGATGAGACGAGCCGGGCCAGGATCAGGAGCGCGCTGTCTGTCCTGGGGCAATCACTCAGTGATTCGCGGGATATGTTCGGCAAGCCCGCTGACGTCAATCCGATCCGCCACCTGATCGGCAGCGCGACGGCCTGGGGTGGCAATCCGCAAAAGGATGCCTTTTACCAGATCGTCACGCCTGAGCGTAATGACGGGCAGACGGCTTATCGCCTGGACGTGGGGCAGGTTCCGGTTCAAGGCTTCTGGTCGATCACTGTTTATGATGCCGATGGCCGCGTGCAGCCAAACGACCTGGGTGCTTACGCGATCAACAACCTGACGGCGAAGAAGGGCGAGGGAGGGCAGGTGTCGGTGCAGTTTGGCGGGTGCTCGGCCACTACGATCAATTGTCTGCCGATCATGCCGGGGTGGAACTATATGGTGCGGTTCTATTTGCCGCAGGAGCCGATTCTGGATGGCAGCTGGACGTTGCCTGAGGCGCGGCCGGCTTCTTGAGGATGGGGTTGGTTTTTGGATTGGGTGTATATCCGTTTTTTCGGTAACGGCCACTTATGGTTCCACCCTTACGGCGGGTCACTTGGAAAAGCCCCAAGTAACCAAGGGCTCTTGCCCCTGTCGTTCGGTGCCTCGCTAATGCTCGGCATGCCCTCGCTCCGGTCCTGCTCCGTGG
>NZ_JABFMU010000007.1 GCF_013359695.1 Pseudomonas sp. C2B4 | reverse complement strand
GGATCAGTCGACATCTGCGTTGGATGTCACACCGCATTCGCGAGCAGGCTCGCTCCCACAGGGCAGGACCAGACTCTCCCACCGGGGATCAGGGCCAGCCTTTAGACTGCGAAGCATGCACTATCCCGGTGCACAACGGCAGTCTTGATTACTTGAGGCTGCCCGAGAGGAATTGCTGCAAGCGTTCGGATTTCGGGTTCACCAGCACTTCACGCGGGTTACCGCTTTCTTCGACGACACCTTTATGCAGGAACACCAGCTGGTTCGACACTTCACGGGCGAAGCCCATTTCGTGGGTCACCACCACCATGGTCCGGCCTTCCTGGGCCAGGGCTTGCATCACCTTCAATACGTCGCCGACCAGCTCCGGGTCCAGTGCCGAAGTCGGTTCGTCGAAAAGCATCACCTCAGGTTCCATCGCCAGCGCCCGGGCAATCGCCACGCGCTGTTGTTCACCGCCGGACATGTGGCCCGGGTAAGCATCCTTGCGATGCGCCACGCCGACCTTGTTCAGGTAGTGCTCGGCCTTTTCACGGGCTTCGGCCTTGGACACACCCAGCACGTGGACCGGCGCTTCCATGATGTTTTCCAGCGCGGTCATGTGCGACCACAGGTTGAAATGCTGGAACACCATCGACAGGCGCGAACGCATGCGTTGCAGCTGTTTCGGGTCGGCAGCCTTCAGCGCGCCGTCCTTGTTCGCCACCAGTTTCAGCTCTTCATTGTTGAGCAGGATCTTGCCCGCGTGCGGCTGCTCCAGCAGGTTGATGCAGCGCAGGAAGGTACTTTTGCCGGAGCCACTGGAGCCGATGATGCTGATCACATCGCCAGCCGCCGCTTTCAGGGACACGCCCTTGAGCACTTCGTGACTGCCATAGCGTTTATGCAGGTCTTGGACTTCAAGTTTGTACATGCGGTCGGTTCTCACAAAAAGCAGTCAGTCAGTCGTTGAGCAAGCGCCCGTGACGCAGCGCTTCGCGCCCCGCCACCTTGGCCAGCCAGAAACCGGGTTGGGCGTAACGCAGCCGTTCAATGGCAAACAGCACCCCGGACGTACCAGCACACACCGTGCTGACCCGATCCGCCAGCGGATCGATCACTTCGAAAAGCTCATCACCGGCTTCAATCCACTCGCCGGGTTTACGCAGGAAACTCACCACGCCAGGGTGTGGCGCGAACAGCAATTCGGTGCCTTCGAACGGCAGGCCTTCGCAAGGTTCGTGCGCCGCGTTCGGCCACTCACCGCTGATCAGGCCTTGCTCGGCGAGGAACGCCAGAATGCCTTCGGCGTGCGCTTCGGATTCAGCGCGGCCAGTGTCGGCCTGACCACCCAATTCAATGGTAGTCGCCAGGCACGCCAGCGGAATCTGCGCGTCGGGGAACAGGCGCGACAGGCGCAACCACGGCAGCGAACAGGCTTCGTCGAAGGAGCTGCCGCCAGAGTCTTCCGCCAGCAGGCCGACCTTCACGTTCAGGTGCGCCGCCAGCGAACGCCACTGCGGCCAGTGCTGCGGCAAGGCATACATGTGCAGCGCCGCTTCGGCGTCGCAGTGCAAATCCAATACAACATCGGCGGTGCAGGCATGGCTGAGCAAGACGCGCTGCATGCCCTGCAATTGGCTGCTGGCCGGCGGCAATGCTGCCAGATGATCGCTCATGGCCTGGCGGATCAAACGGATATTGGCGTGGGGATCATCGCCCAGATGGCCATCGAGTTGCGCGGCCACAGGTGCGCTGAGCTCGACGAAATCCCGGTTGAAGTTCTTGCCGCTGCCCGCCTCGAAGCGCCCTTGATGATTGCCCTGCAGCAGTTGACCGAGACCCAGCGGGTTGGCCACCGGCACCAGTTCGATCACACCATTGAGCAGGCCCAGGGCTTCGAGTACGGCCAGGCGCTTCTTCAGCGCCCAGGCCGTGCGCATGCCCGGCAGTTCATCGGCGTGGAGGCTGGCCTGGATGTAGGCCTTGCGCTCGCCACTGCCGAAGCGGAACACCGAAACATGGCGCTCGCTACCGAGGTGGCTCCACGGCAATGCATGGTCAATGCGTTCCATATCAGTGCTTCCGCGGAGCCAGGTAGCCCAGCCAGCGGCGCTCGGCCAGCTTGAACAGCTTCACCAGAATGAAGGTCAGGCACAGGTAGAACACGCCGGCGGTGATGTAGGCCTCGAACGGCAGGTAGAACTGCGCGTTGACCGTGCGCGCGGCACCGGTGATGTCGATCAGGGTCACGATGGACGCCAGACTGGTGGTCTGCAGCATCATGATCACTTCGTTGCTGTACTGCGGCAGCGCCCGGCGCAGGGCCGACGGCAGCAGGATGCGCTTGTACATCTTGACCCGCGACATGCCCATGGCCTTGGCCGCTTCGATCTCGCCGTTCGGCGTGGCCCGCAGGCTGCCGGCGATGATTTCAGCGGTGTAGGCGCTGGTGTTGATGGCGAACGCCAGGCACGCACAGAAGGTGGCGCTGGACAGCCATGGCCACAGGAAGCTCTCTCGCACCGCTTGGAATTGCGCCAGACCGTAGTAGATCAGGAACAGCTGCACCAGCATCGGCGTGCCGCGAATCACATAGGTGTAGAGCCATGCGGTCATGTTGACCACGGCGTTTTTCGAGACGCGCATCAAGCCCAGCGGCAACGCACACAACAGGCCGAAGAACAGCGACAGCGCGAGCAATTTGAGGGTAGTCACCAGGCCGCCCAGGTACAGCGGCAAAGCCTCCCAAATGACGTTGTAGTCGAAGATCATAGCTCAGCCGCCCTTACGCCTACCGAGTAGCGCTTCTCGAGGTGACGCAGTGCCAGCAACGAGACGCTGGTAATCACCAGGTACAACGCCGCCACTGCGAGGAAGAAGGTGAAAGGCTCACGGGTGGCATCGGCCGCCTGCTTGGCCTTGAACATCATGTCTTGCAGACCCACCACCGAAATCAGCGCAGTGGCCTTGGTCAGTACCAGCCAGTTGTTGGTAAAGCCCGGAATCGCCAGGCGAATCATCTGCGGCACCAACACCCGGAAGAACACCTGGAAACCGCTCATGCCGTAAGCCATGCCGGCTTCAGCCTGCCCCTTGGGGATTGCCATGAACGCGCCGCGAAAGGTTTCCGACAGGTAGGCCCCGAAGATGAAACCCAGTGTGCCGATACCGGCTACCAGTGGGTTCAGGTCGATGTACTCGTCATAGCCCAGCATCGGCGCGACGCGGTTGAGCATGTCCTGGCCGCCGTAGAAGATCAGCAGGATCAACACCAGATCGGGAATCCCGCGGATCACCGTGGCATACAGATCGCCCAGCCAGGCCAGCCAGCGCACCGGCGACAGACGCAGCGCGACGCCGATCAGGCCCAGAACAATGGCCAGGGCCATGGACGACAAGGCGAGCTGAAGCGTCAGCCAAACGCCATCGAGGATGACAGCCCCGTAGCCTTTCAACATGATTCAGGTCCTCGAAAGTTGGGATGAAAAAATGGCGCAAACCTCAGAGATCCTGTTGCTTGCGCCATTTCTGACTTGTTGCCCGGACGTGTTACTTGCCGTAGATATCGAAGGCGAAGTACTTGTCCTGGATTTGCTTGTATTTGCCGTTCTCGCGGATGGCGGCAATCGCGGTGTTGATCTTGTCTTTCAGCGCGTCGCCCTTGCGAACCGCGATACCTACGCCGTCACCGAAGTATTTGACGTCGGTGAAAGCAGGCCCCACGAACGCGAAACCCTTGCCAGCGTCGGTTTTCAGGAAACCGTCATCCAGAAGCGTAGCGTCTGCCACGGTGCCGTCGAGACGACCGGCAGCCACATCCAGATAAATTTCGTTCTGCGAACCGTATGGTTTGATCTCGGCACCCAGCGGAGCCAGGACTTCACGGGCGAAACGCTCGTGGATCGAACCGCGCTGCACGCCAATGTTCTTGCCTTTGAGCTCGGTCAGGTTGTCGCTGACCTGAGTGCCGGCCTTCATGACCAGGCGCGCCGGGGTGTTGTAGTACTTGTTGGTGAAGTCCACGGACTTCTTGCGGTCTTCAGTGATCGACATGGACGACAGGATCGCGTCGATCTTGCGCACTTTGAGTGCCGGGATCAGACCGTCGAACTCTTGCTCGACCCAAACGCACTTGACCTTCATCTCTTCGCACAGAGCGTTGCCGATGTCGTAGTCGAAACCCACGATGCTGCCGTCCGGTGCCTTGGACGCGAACGGAGGGTAAGCCGCTTCGATACCGATTTTCAGAGGTTTTTCATCGGCGAAGGTTGGCAGGGACAGCACGGACAGTGCCAGGGCGCCAAGCAGCACGAGTTTCTTCATCTTGGGACTCCATCGGAAAAGGGCTAAAACGGCAGAGTGAGCGACAGCCCAATATGCGAATGAGTGGAACCGGAAAGCGTTGCTGCGTCCTACATTGCGCGTGCGAATTTTCAACACGGACAACGACGAGCGAATGATCGGCATTCTAACGACAGGCCCGAGACCGATATTTCTTCAATGCGACAACTAGTTACAGAAGCACCGAGAAAGCCGTTTGAGCACGTTGACAGCCTTGCAAAATCATGCGAAGGCAAAAGACAGTGAACCGATACATGTTGCAAATTGTGGGCCTATTATTGGCAAACCCTTCTAATCCGGCAAGCTTGGCGTGGGGTGTTATTTTTTTGAGCACCGCAAATGCACCCTTGCTGGCATTTTGCGTTTCCCAATGCCCCGTATCGGCGGCGAGCGGTTACACATTCAGTTACTTGAAAACTGACAGGTAACAGTGGGAAAGCCCCTACAGGGTAAGCCGATAATTATTGGCTGTTGTTTATTGGGTGCCTGATAGATCGCCTTCGCGAGCAGGCTCGCTCCCACATTGGACCGCGCCCGACGAGGCACCTCGGTTAACTGTGGGAGCGAGCCTGCTCGCGAAGAGGCCCGACCAGACAACACAAAACCCCCAGGCAACAAAAAGCCCCACCAGACTCACACCTGGCAGGGCTTCGATGACTTCAAACGCTACTTAAGCAACATTCATCGTCTTGTGTGTATCAATCAAATGCTGCACCACACCCGGATCCGCCAGGGTGGAAATATCCCCCAGCCCTTCGTATTCCGCCGTCGCAATCTTGCGCAGGATCCGGCGCATGATCTTGCCCGAACGCGTTTTCGGCAGCCCCGGCGCCCACTGAATGACATCCGGCGAAGCAATCGGGCCAATCTCTTTGCGCACCCAGTTCTTCAGCTCCAGGCGCAATTGCTCGCTGGTTTCTTCACCGGCGTTCAAGGTGACGTAGACATAAATGCCCTGCCCCTTGATGTCGTGCGGCACCCCGACCACCGCCGCTTCGGCGACTTTCGGGTGAGCGACCATCGCGCTTTCAATCTCAGCGGTACCCATGCGGTGGCCGGAAACGTTAAGCACGTCGTCCACCCGACCGGTGATCCAGTAGTAGCCATCGGCATCGCGACGGGCGCCATCACCAGTGAAGTACATGCCACGGAAGGTCTTGAAGTAGGTATCGACAAAGCGGTCATGGTCGCCGTACAGCGTACGCGCCTGGCCTGGCCACGAATCGAGAATCACCAGGTTGCCCTCGGCCTCGCCTTCGATGATGTTGCCCAGGTTGTCCACCAAGGCCGGCACCACGCCGAAGAACGGACGTGCCGCGGAACCCGGCTTGAGGCCGTGGGCGCCCGGCAGAGGACTCATCATGTTGCCGCCGGTTTCGGTCTGCCACCAGGTATCGACGATCGGGCAACGGGACTTGCCGACATTCTTGTAGTACCAATCCCAGGCTTCCGGGTTGATCGGCTCTCCCACCGAACCGAGCAGGCGCAGGCTGCTGCCATCGGCGCCTTCTACGGCGGCAGTGCCCGACGCCATCATCGCGCGGATCGCGGTCGGCGCGGTGTAGAGGATGTTGACCTTGTGCTTGTCGACGATCTTCGCCACCCGGGTGATGTCCGGATAGTTCGGCACGCCTTCGAACAGCAGTGTGGTCGCGCCATTGGCCAGCGGGCCGTAGACGATGTAACTGTGGCCGGTGACCCAGCCGACGTCGGCGGTGCACCAGTAGATTTCGCCCGGACGGTAGTCGAACACGCGCTCATGAGTCATGGCCGCGTACAACAGATAGCCGCCCGTGGTGTGCTGCACGCCCTTCGGCTTGCCGGTGGAGCCGGAGGTATAAAGGATGAACAGCGCTTCTTCGGCGCCCATCTCTTTCGGCGCGCAAACGGTGCCCGCCACTTTCATCAGGTCTTCGAACCAGATGTCGCGATGCTGGTTCCACTTGATGTCGCCACCGGTGCGCTTGCATACGATGACTTTCTGAATGCTGCTGGTTTCCGGGTTGGTCAGCGCGTCGTCGACGTTGGCCTTGAGTGGGATCTTCTTGCCGGCACGAATACCTTCGTCGGCGGTGATCACCACTTTCGAGCGGCAGTCGATGATGCGGCCAGCCAGGGCTTCCGGCGAGAAACCGCCGAACACCACCGAGTGAATCGCGCCGATCCGGGTACAGGCCAGCATGGCGACCACGGCTTCGGGAATCATCGGCATATAGATAGTCACCACGTCGCCGCGGTGCACGTCCTGGCCACGCAGGGCGTTGGCGAACTTGCAGACTTGTTCATGCAGTTCGCGGTAGGTGATGTTGCGGCTTTCGGAAGGGTCGTCCCCTTCCCAAATGATTGCGACTTGATCGCCGCGCTCGGCCAGATGACGGTCGAGGCAGTTGTAGGAAACGTTCAGGGTGCCATCGGCGAACCACTTGATGTCGACATGGTGATCGTCGAAGGACGTCTGCTTCACCGTGGTGAAAGGCTTGATCCAGTCGAGGCGCTTGGCTTGCTCGCGCCAGAAACCGTCCGGGTTGACGACCGACTGCTGGTACATGGCCTTGTAGGTCGCCTCGTCAGTCAGCGTATTGGCCAGAACCTCGGGACGAACGGGATACAGGGAAGCCGCACTCATCTTTCTTACCTCGGTGGAATAGTTGTTTTTGTATGGCCTCCGTTTTAGCCGGGCCGACGCTATAGAACCATTCGACGATGGTAGTAACAAGCCCATACAAACTGTCCTGATTAGCCCTGCGCCGCTCTGCTAAACGCCCCGTAATCCTGTAGGAGCGAGCCCTGCTCGCGATGTTCGTCAACGATAACGCGCCCAACCTGACATCACGCGCAGCCCTCAGGTTCATCGCGAGCAGGGCTCGCTCCTGCAGAAGTAGAGGTTATTCAGGGATTGTTACAGGATCTGTCAAAAGTGTTTATCAGAACCACGTCTATATGAACGTATCCCCCACGCCTAAAATTCGCCTCGCCAACCCGGCAACCTGAGTTAACCAAGTTACAGCCCCCACGAAGGCAGTTAACCCAAATCAAAGCAGTGCAGTTCCACACGCAACCCCAAAAAGGTTGCGTGACCCCTTTCGCCCTCAAAAAGGTAAACATTAAATGAAAGCTTTATTGGTTCTGGCCCTCGGCAGCCTGTGCGCAACCGCCATGGCAGACGAGATTCAGACTGATGTCGCACAGCAACAACCCGCCATCGAGGAATACACTTACTCAATGAATCTGGACATCGCCAAAGTGATCTCCATGAGCGAAGTGCCGAATGTTTGCGAAGTAGTCCCGGCCAAAATGGTATACGACGACTCCAAAGGTCAGCGTCATATTCTGCGTTACAGCGTCATGGGTAATGGCTGCTCCGGCGGCTGATCAGACTGCACCGAATCGAGCCGTTTCAGCGTCTAGCTGAAGGTCGATTTCAGCCCGGCTTCGGTCGGGCTCAGTTGTGTCTGGAGTCGTCCAAAAGCGTTTTGAAACACAAGATGTAGTGAAAAATGGCCTTTTTTGATCATTTCTTGATCAAAACAAAACTCAAGCGATTTTTACGAAAAAAAATCTTCTCCCGTCAAAGCCCCATAAACCCTCGCTCTGACCGAAAAACCTGCCCTCTCGGCCGCTCCATGCGCGGATTCGCCCCACCACGGCCGCAAAAATTTCCCTATAATGCCGCCTTAAACGGGCCTGCAATATTCCCTTACAGGGATGACAGCCAGTCTGAAGCCCACGCTGAAGTCCTCACCGATTTCCGCGCCCGTCAGAGGCTCTCGGACCCCGTACAAAATTATGTTTATTTGCCTGCGTGTACCGCTGCAAAAAACGCTATCCAACGCGGCCAGTACGGCCGTGTGAAAAACAGACCATCCATTTCACACGGGCAATCTGGCCCTCACGCAGGAGACGACACGTCATGCTGAGCTGGGACGAATTCGATAAAGAAGACACGGAAGTAGTGGCCAAGAGCGCCAACGCCGGCCACGCCGCTGAAGCCAATATGGACCGTCTCGACAGCGCCGGCGGTGCCGCCGCCCTGGAAGCCCGCGCCGTGACCGCCGCTGACTCCGCCGCCGTTGCCCGCGCCAAAGCCGCCCTGGATTCCCTCGACGTCGCCGAAGGCCTCGCCGAACTCGAAGGCGCCTCCGCCCGTGTCGCCGTTGACGAAAAGCGCATGATCAACTGCCGCGCCGACCTCAACCAACTCGTGCCCTTCAAGTACGACTGGGCCTGGCAGAAATACCTGGACGGCTGCGCAAACCACTGGATGCCGCAAGAAGTCAACATGACCGCCGACATCGCCCTCTGGAAAAACCCGGAAGGCCTGACCGACGACGAGCGCCGCATCGTGATGCGCAACCTCGGCTTCTTCTCCACCGCCGACTCCCTGGTTGCCAACAACCTGGTCCTGGCCGTGTACCGCCTGATCACCAACCCGGAATGCCGCCAGTACATCCTGCGCCAGGCGTTCGAAGAGGCGATCCACACCCACGCCTACCAGTACTGCATCGAATCGTTGGCCATGGATGAAGGCGAGATCTTCAACATGTACCACGAGATCCCATCGGTCGCGAAAAAAGCCACCTGGGGCCTGAAATACACCCGCTCGATCTCCGATCCGAAGTTCGAAACCGGCACCGTCGAAACCGACAAGGAACTGCTACGCAACCTGATCGCCTACTACTGCGTTCTGGAAGGCATCTTCTTCTACTGCGGCTTCACCCAAATCCTCTCCATGGGCCGCCGCAACAAAATGACCGGCGTCGCCGAGCAGTTCCAATATATCCTGCGCGACGAATCCATGCACCTGAACTTCGGCATCGACGTGATCAACCAGATCAAAATCGAAAACCCACACCTGTGGGATGCTGAAATGAAGGAAGAAGCTTCGCAGATGATCCTGCAAGGCACCCAGCTGGAAATCGAATACGCCCGCGACACCATGCCTCGCGGCGTACTGGGCATGAACGCGGCGATGATGGAGGACTACCTCAAGTTCATCGCTAACCGTCGCCTGTCGCAGATCGGTCTGAAGGAAGAGTACCCAGGGACGACTAACCCGTTCCCATGGATGAGCGAGATCATGGACTTGAAGAAAGAGAAGAACTTCTTTGAGACTCGCGTAATTGAATACCAAACCGGTGGTGCGCTGAGCTGGGATTGATTCCTGAGCTTGCCGTGATTTGACGATGTAAATCGACAAACCGAACTGTAAAAAAAGCCCCGATCTGATCGGGGCTTTTTTGTTCGGTAAGAAAACGCCTACTCATCTCAACCTACCCGGTAAACCTCCTACAGCATTTCCAGCGCCGTCCGCATTGATGAGGCCTCAGAGCATCTCTAAGCTCAAATGCAGGTGCCTAAGAAACGCCCAACGTAGAAAGCTAAACTCCTCACACGGGAACGCATACTGGTATTAACCATGAATGCGCGATTTGTGTGCGAGTGAATCGGCTTGTTGGGATTTCTTAGACCCTCTACGTCGGGCTCCGGCCTTCTCCACCTTCAACCGTAGAGGTAATGGATATGCCTGATTTTTTCACCCCGACACTCTTCACCCGTCACCACCTCCCACTCCATGCCCTCCTGCTAGATAACCAACCATGGTTCTGCGCCCGCGATATCGGCCGCCTGATGGGTGTCCACCTGAGTGATCGTAGGGTCAGCAAGTTGGATAAAGATCAGCGCCGTATTTTGTGGATTGAGTATTTCCGGCAACCAGAAAAACAGCTAATGCTCAGCGAATCAGGTGTGTATGCACTGTTGGTGTATCACTACGTTCCTGGGAATCGCTTGTTGCGTGAGTGGTTGACTCATCAGGTAGTGCCAGTCTTGCGTGATGCGAAGGTGTCAAACAACTCGGATCGACCGATGTTGAGTTTGTTGGACTGGCCGGAGATGTCGTTGAGCTTGCTGCATTGGCAGGATGAAGGGTGGATTCGGCTGCGGGACATGCCGTACTGGTTGCACGATCAGACGCAGCAACAGACAACGCTGACCAAACCCTGGTGGCGCAGAGTCGTGCAGGCGTTTCAGTCCTCAAAGCATTCGATGGGTTAGGTGATGCGTCCGTAGGATCGCTTGCGAGATTTGTCGCTCTTTTCTGTAAGAATTTTCGTAGACAGCCGTGATGGCCACTCAGTATCGTCCGAGGATTTTCAACCCTCGGCGATTCTATGAGCGCAACGAAAAAAGACAGCGACTGGAGCATTTCGGAAATTAAGGCCGCAGTAGACGCCTATTTGAAGATGCTCGCGCTAGAGCAAAGCGGCCAAAAATTCGTTAAGACTGAAGAGAATCTTGCTCTGCGAGAAACAGCCTTGCCAACCCGCACTAAAGGCTCTGTCGAATTCCGGATGCAGAATATCTCTACTGTCCTGATGAAGATGGATAGGGAATTCATCAAGGGCTATAAACCTGCCAAGAATGTTGGTTCCAATGTTGAGCAATCCATTCGAGCAGTGCTCACTGAAAGAGGCGTTCAGCCTGGTGACCCCAAAGCTCCAACAGCCGACGAAGAAACCCTAGAACGTCGCGCTGCTGCGCTTCAAAAGCAAAAGATAAAGGAACCGCCCAAAGGCATTAAGAAACCGAAGCGAGCGGCAAGCTCCCGTACGGTTTATGTGCGTGATCCCGAAGTTAGAGCCTGGGTTCGAAATGAAGCTGAAGGACGGTGTGAAGGCTGCGATGAGCCTGCTCCGTTTCAAAAGCTTGATTTGCCTTATCTGGAAGTCCACCACGTTAAGCCGCTCGCCGAAAAAGGCTCGGATCAAGTTACCAATGCCGTAGCGCTGTGCCCAAACTGCCATCGTCGTTGCCATCATTCGAATGACAGTGAGGCGTTCACTGATTCTCTTTATAAGAAGATCGGACGGTTAATTCCCGAGTGACTAGATGACTCGAACTGTGTGGCGAGGGGGCTTGCTCCGTTCGGAAGCGCAGCAGTCGTAAATTCGCACAATCTGGAAAGCAGAGCGTCGCAAAAGCTCTGCCCTGCCACCCCAAACATTCGAGACACCCCCTACGGTCAATAAAGACCCATCCTACAGCCACAAACTGTCCCGCTCGTTAACGTCGCGCAGCCCCTGATTCGGGGCTGCCGATGGACGAACACACAAGGACAGTCAGTGGCTCGCAACAAGCCCCCCCTGATTCAAACCCCGCCATCCGGTGATGGCCATCACACCCACTACCGCTACATGACGGCCGATGAAATGGCCGTGTTCGACGCCATGCAAGCCAAATACGACGCCATGCTCGCCAGGCAGGAAGCATTCATGCGCAGTCGTAACGTTGTCGAAGAAAAACAAAACATCACGCCTCGCGGTTGCGTCTTCGCCAAATCCTGCAAGCTGCCGGACGCGATCATCAACTACTCCAATCCCTCGGGGATGGTGCCCACCGACAGCCTCAACGACTACGGAGACATCGCCTGGCTCGGCGCTCGCGAGGTCGACGATGAAGGGCTGCTGAATCTGCAGACGATCAGCGGTTCCACCGTTGCGCTGGGTGTTGGCCAACTTGCACTTCGCGCTCCAGCCCTCGTCGCCCCGACCATAGGCGTCGCCGCTGCTCTTGGTGCTGTGACAACAGCGGTATTGGCCGGCTTGGTCGCCGTGTTCTGGACATCCAGCCTGGGCGACAGTGCTCTCTACACCGAAGAGCAACTGCGCGCCCTCACACAGGCTCGCTCCCGCATGCGCCTGCATGTCGAACAACAAGCCGATGGCAGCCTTAAGGGCTACGCCTTCTACACCGGCAAGAACCCCGAGTGGGAGATGGTCGATGTTGTGCAGATCGCGAACCGCGGCAGCCAATATGTTGCCGATCTTGGCGATGGCATCGAACTGATCTGGACACCGGCCGTCGACGGCTCCGACATCCTCGGCATTCCCAAGCTGGAAGCTGCGCCACAGGCGCCACACATCTGGGTTTTTCCGCCGAACAAACACGCTGCAGACATCATCGTGAATCCGATCTACCCGCCTGAGTACAAGGATTTCATTCTGGTGTTTCCGGTGGGGTCGGGGGTTAGGCCGGTTTACATTGTTTTGAGCGTTCCAGGTGACTTGAAGTACTACCCAGCTCCAACAACACTTCCGGCATTCCCAGATATAAGACCCGCACCATTGAAAACCTCAGTACGTGGAGGTGGTAAAAAACGCAGACGGTGGAAGGACTCCGCAGGAAGAATTTATGAATGGGACTCACAACATGGCAAGGTTGAGCTGTATACCAAACAAGGGAAGCATCTTGGAGAATACGACCCGAAAACGGGGGAGCAAACGAAGCCCGCCGACCCGACAAGGAGAGTAGAAAAATGAGATACGTAATAGAGGTTTTCGAAAGAGAGACCGAGGAGTTGATCTTCAGCGTAGAGATTTCCGGTGATCGTAGAGAAGAATTAAAAGCGTTAATGAACTGGCAGCATCCCGAGGATGAATTCGATGGCTACGATCTGACCCCGGAACAAGTGAAAACGCTCGAAAGGTGGACCAACAGAGAGCTGAACGACGTGGCGAACATAGTTCAATTGGTGTGTCTCGAATAGCTGGATTGATGTAAAGGTTGGGCCTGCAACCCTAGTGAGAGAACGGAGGAAAACCTGAGCGAAAGCGCTATAGGCGAGCAAATCAACCCGCCAAATAAGAAACGTAGTATTAAAGAGTGTTTGTGAGGATGCTATGGGATTGAAAGTCCGATTGAATTGGTATGACAAAAAAACCGAAGCATTAGAGGGAAAAGAATACTCGGCCGATCTTGGTGACGACGGCTCGATCATTGATGCTTTGGGGCTCATGGAAGAGCTTGAGATTTATGACGGTGGGTACGATGTAAAAAATGACTGGATACCAAAAATTCAACCCTTGTTTGATCACAAAATTGAGCCAAATAAATTCGACTACCAGGTATCTTTTCGATACAGGAATACTTGGTGAAAACAGTTATTTTTCTCTTACTGGGCTTTCCCCTAATCCTGAATACAGACGATTAGTAGTTTGAAAAGGGATGGGTCCATGGGACTGAAAATTAGACTTGAATGGTACGACAAGGAAACCGAATTGGGCGAAGGAGAGGAGTTGTCGCAAGATTTGGGTGATGACGGCTCTGTGATTGAGGCACTTGGCATGCGTATCGAAGACAATATAAACAACGGTGGTTTTGACGTTGCCCTCCATTGGGTCAGTACGCTTCAACCCCATTTCCTCCATATCATTCACTTGTCCTCCTATGACTATCAGGTGGCATTCATCTATCGTGACAAGTGGTAAATCAGGATGTTTATGGGCCCCTTACCCGATTGGCCATCCCACTGCAATTGCCTCAGAGAATGCCCTCAAATTCATCAGTGATGTCATGGAACCATGATTTATGTCATCGAAGCCTTTTACAGAGATAACGAGCTCCTTGCATTCGAAGAAGAGCTCCCGGCTGGAAAGGATCAGGAAGTAAAACGGATCATGGGATGGACCGCTGAACAACAAGGCTGGGAAGGATACAACCTCACGAACGAGCAGCTTGGAGCTCTGGAAAACCTGTTGGGGAAAAAGATTTATGACCCAGCATACTTATTTCAACTTAGCTGCAACGCTTGAATGCGGCCGCACGAACTCGCTGTTCAAGTAAAAAACCTGTGGCGAGGGTGCTTGTCGGAACGCCGCACCGTCCCGTTCGGCTGCGCAACAGTCGCCAATCCAGGCAACGTGGTCTGCCTGATGCACCGCGTGATCCAACGGGGATGAATCCCCTCGCCACAGGTGGGTGGTTAGCTTGATGCGGTGGTGGTTTTGGCATTCGCGAACGGGCTCGCTTCCACGGTTTCGGTAGGTTGTCGTTGATTTTGTGGGGTGTTGAAAACAGTGAGTGCAACCTGCCCCGCCTCCCGCTATTAATACCCTTCCCTCTCACGGACTCGAGCCCCCATGAAATTCGACCTCGCCTACTGCCTCAGCCTCGACGCCAAGCTGTCGATCTATGACGTGCGCGATCTCAATTTCGACGAAACCATGGCATTCGATTCCGCCCAGGAGCATTTCCAGTGCCCCAACGATGTCTGCCGTTTAGCGTTCGAAGCCGCGAATGGGTTGGGCACGTTCAACGCCAAGAATGTGAACTACGTGCGTACGCCGCATTTCAAGAACCTGCCGACTACGCGGCATGTCGAGGGTTGTCCTTATGTGAGCCTGAAGACGCCGGCGCCGGGGGTGGAGGCCGAAGCGGATGACAGCCGTGAGGAGCATTTCCCGTCGGAATTGTTGCTGACCCGGCGTCAGTATGTGCGCAAGCCGCACAGCCCGGCGGGGGTGGCGGACGTTGCGAGGGATGAGGCGGTTACGTCTTCGGCGGACAGTAACGTCGAGCCTTCAGCCCAGGATTCGGCGCCGGACAAGACCCATGTCTTCGCCCACCCCGTCGAGTGTTTTGTCTCGAATTTCGGCGACAAGGAGCTGCTCAAGCGCATGCCGCTGAAGATCGGCGAGCACACCGCAACCTACGGCGCGTTTTTCAAGAAGATCGAGTATCTGCAGGACAACAAGGGGCTGATTTACTGGGGCAGGATCAAGGAGATCAAGGACTACACCCAGAGCTTTCGCATCGACTTCGAGAAGAAGGTCTGGTTCGAGAAGAAGCCGTATTCGGTCAATGTTTACCTGAGCAAGAAGCTGATCGACACCTACCGCAAGCGCAAGGCGTTCCTGGAAGAGATCAAGCATGCCATCGACAGTGGGCGTGAGTTGTATTGCTTCTTTTATGGGGTGACACCGGTGTTGAAGCAGGTACCAAGTAAGAAAAACCCCGAGCAGACGTTCGGGGTGTTCAGTGCCGACATTGAGAATCTGGATCACCTGATTGTGCGGGAGGCGCCGGGGTTGGAAGGCAAGTAACCGTCCGTCTGGCCGGATGGCACGGGATAGAGAAAATCGAAAAATCAATTTGATCCGCGCTCAAAACAACTGTACAAAAACACAGTATATTTTGATCAACACTCTCGAGCCCGGAGAACACCATGGCCTCTCAAGCGATGAAAATCACCCTGGAGCGTATCGCCCTTTTCCAATTCACCCCGGCCCACTGCGCCCAGGCCAGAGCGATGCTGGGTTGGAGTGTGGAGGAATTGTCCGAGGAAGCCGGGGTTTCGGTGGAGGCCATCCAGCGTTTCGAGGCCAAGCGTGAGGTGCTGGATGTCACGCGGTTGGCGTTGGCATATCGGTTTGAGTCGGAGGGGCTGGTGTTCTTCCCGGGGTTTGCGCCGGGGCGTGGGATGAATGTGAAAGGGTCGACGCCGAATCCGGTGGGGCGGGCGGATTTTGCGATGGTTGAGTGAGTTGATGCGTTGATTGACGAGGAATCAATTGTAGGAGCGAGCTTGCTCGCGATGGTCTTGAACAATGTCGCGTATTACCTGGTAAAACGCGGCGCCCTTGAGTGCATCGCGAGCAAGCTCGCTCCTACAGTGCGATCTCTACGGTTTGAACGCCGGCGCACGCCACCCATGAGAGATCTGTTCATACCCATACGCCAACGCCAGTAACCGGGCATCGCTCCAGCGAGGTCCGAAGAAGTAGACCGACGTAGGCGCGCCTTCATCGTCTATTCCGGAAGGCACCATGACGCCGGGATACCCCGCCAGCGGTACGACATTCATGGCAGGTGATTCGACGTCTGATACGAGGGCATCCAGTTGATGGGTTGCCAGCAATTGATCGATGGCGGCGGCGTTTTCACCTTGGATGTTCTGCCAGAGCTGATTGTAGGTTTGCTCGTCGAAGACAACTTTGCTGGCAGCAATCAAGGTGTCCTGGTTATGACCTTCAGCGCTGGCGGCATTGAACAGCAGCAGATCGTCCAGTGTCGCGGCAGGAACTCCGGTTCGAGTCGCCAGGTAACGAGGCAAGTCTCGCTTGATCCCCATTTGCAATGCTTCCTCAACCTGCTCCGAAAGCGGGTCGATCAGTTCCACGGGGATCAACGTTGCGCCTGCTGCCTGCATGAGCTCCAACGCTCTGGAAAAATGCGGGTCAACCTGCAGCGCCAAAGCATCACGATCAAATTTGGCGGGGTAGCCGATTCGTCGTCCAATCAGAGTGTTTGGACGTAACAAGGCGGTGAAGTCCACCGCTTCCAGGTTATGCGGCTTTTGGATCGGATCAGCGACATCGTTGCCCACCATCGCATTCAACAGGAGTGCAGCGTCGCGAACCGTGCGTGCCATCGGCCCGGGCGTGTCCAGTTTGTGAGTCACCGGAATAATGCCACTTCCACTTAGCAGACCCACGGTGGGCTTGATGCCCACCACACCATTCATGGATGCCGGGCAACTGATCGATCCAGACGTTTCCGTGCCGACGGTCAGGGGCGCAAAACCTGCCGCGACGGCGGCGGCGGAACCTGAACTGGAACCGCAGGGATCGCCACTTAATAGGTGCGGATTTTTGGTTTGGCCGCCGCGCCCGCTCCAGCCGCTGGAAATGGCAGGATCACGAAAATTAGCCCATTCACTGAGATTGGTTTTTCCGAGAATCACCGCCCCGGCCGCCCTGAGGCGTTGCACGATAAAGGCATCCTGCGCGGCGGGTTGTCCGACCATGGCTAGTGAGCCGGCGCTGGTCTGCATTTGATCGGAGGTGTCGATATTGTCCTTCAGCAACACCGGGATGCCATGCAGCGGGCCTCGGGTGTAGCCGCCCTTTCGTTCCCGATCCATTGCCTCGGCAATCGCCAAGGCCTCGGGATTGAGCTCGATGATGGCGTTGATTGCCGGCCCGTTTTTGTCCAGCCTTTCGATCCGCGCCAACAAGTGTCGAACCAGCGCTACGGAACTCAGCTGACCGCTGTCCATCCTCTGGTTGATCTCGTCGATACTCATGTACTCCAGCCGGGTTTCGGGCGCGGCGGCCTGTGCACAGAATCCGCTTATCGCCATCGAGAACAGGGCGACCCCAGCCAACCGCATCATGCAGCCGCTTAACCTTACGTCCATGTAAACATCCTTATGACTGATTGCGGGTGATGCATTTCACCCGGTATTTCAGCCTACAGAAGCGGCCGAAATTATCCGTCATCACCGCTCACAGCCTTTCGTAAGAATGTTCGTCCCTGTTCGTAGTCGCTTCACCCGAGGCTTTGTTGATCCTCATACACCGGCTGCTCGACCGTTAACCACCAGGCCTCACCCCGCTGCGGATGCTTCAGGTTGAAGGCCTCGCCCATCTGCGGCGTGGTAATCGTCACGCTACGCTCCCAAGCCAATGCCAGGATGCGGTCGAAGGGTTCGTACCAGGCGTGCATCGACAAATCGAAAGTACCGTTGTGGATCGGTAACAGCCAGCGCCCCTTGAGGTCGAGGTGGGCTTGCAGGGTTTGTTCCGGTTGCATGTGCACGTGCGGCCATTCGACGTTGTAGGCGCCGGTTTCCATCAGGGTCAGGTCGAACGGACCGTACTGCTCGCCGATGCGTTTGAAGCCGTCGAAGTAGCCACTGTCACCACTGAAGAAGATCCGCGTGTCGCCGTCGATCATCACCCACGAGGCCCAGAGGGTGCTGTTACCGTCGAACAGGCCGCGCCCGGAAAAGTGTTGCGATGGCGTGGCGATAAAGCGCAGGCCTTCGACCTCGGTGCCTTCCCACCAGTCCAGTTGCCGGACCTTGCTGGCGTCGATGCCCCACTTGATCAGGGTGTCGCCCACGCCCAGCGGCGTCAGGAAATAGCGGGTCTTGTCAGCCAGTTTCAACACGGCCTGATGATCCAGGTGGTCGTAGTGATCGTGGGACAGGATCACCGCTTCGATCGGCGGCAATTGCTCCAGGCTGATGGGCGGCTGGTGAAAGCGCTTGGGCCCGGCCCATTGCACGGGTGAGGCGCGTTCAGCGAAGACCGGGTCGGTGATGTAGAACTTGTCCCGCAGCTTGAGCAATACCGTGGAATGGCCGAGGCGATAGACGCTGTGGTTCGGTGCGGCCATCAGTGCCGCTCGCGTCAGAGGCTGTACCGGGACCGGTGCGCTGGGACGGGTGTCGCGCGGTTTGTTGAAGATCACGTTCCACAGGATGCGCAGGGTCTTGCGAAAGCCCTCGCGCTTGAACGGTGCATGGTTGCGGTATTGCCCTTCTGCCTGACGAGAAGCCTCAGGTGTGACAGCGATATCCGCCGGGGAAGTTGAGTTGGCCATGACTGAATGACTCCAGAAAAACCGCGCGTATCACGATTTTCCGCTTTGGGACGATAAATGGCCAAGGCACGCACGCATCAGCCGAAACTCTAGTTATCACCGTGCAGGATTAACAAAACATTACACTGCACAGTGTAGTTTCAAGGTTGCATCAAAGCCGATCGCAAGTAAACTACCGAGTGTAATTTCTTACCCCTTCCTGCCGAAGCGTATTTATGACAGCTCCACAGCGCCTGACCGACCGAAAACGCGAAGCCATCATTCAGGCGGCGATTGCCGAATTCCGTGCCAACGGTTTCGAGATCACCAGCATGGACAAGATTGCCGCCACTGCTGGCGTGTCGAAGCGCACGGTGTACAACCACTTTCCCAGCAAGGAAGAGTTGTTTGCGGAGATCCTCAATCAATTATGGATCAGGGTGACGGCGGAGCAGGAAACGTCCTACTGCCGCGAGCTGCCCTTGCGCGATCAATTGCGCCAATTGCTGACCGCGAAGTTGCAAATGCTGAGCGATGACAATCTTCTCGATCTGGCACGTGTGGCCATTGCCGCGGCCATCCATTCTCCCGAGCGGGCCCAGAGCATGGTGACCCGAATGGGTGAGCGTGAAGAAAACCTGACGGTGTGGATTCGTGCAGCACAGGCCGATGGCCGATTGAAAGCAGTCGCCCCCGACTTTGCTGCGCAACAGGTGCAGGGCCTGCTCAAATCCTTCGCGTTCTGGCCGCAGATTTCCATGGGCCAGCCAAGACTCTCGACCGAGATGCAAAGCACGGTGGTGGAGTCGGCGCTGGATATGTTTCTGGCTAATTATCAGCTGTAAGAAATGACACGATGGGTGGCGAGGTCGAACGCTCGATCGCTCCAACCCCATCGCGGCAATGTGTTTCAGAATGAAAAATCGGGCGGAAGCCCGAGCCACCTCACGCCCATTTCAGCGCCCGCCCCAACTCGTCAAACAAGGTCACCACCGAGCGCAAGGCACGGCAATCCGGGCGCGTCAGTAGCCACAACGCCGTGTCGTAGCCGTGCAACGGCTCGCCCAGCGTTTGCAATCCCTCACCAATCAAAAAGTCCGGCAACGCTGCCACGCCCAACCCCGCTCGTACCAGTTCGGTGACCGACAGCATACTGTTGCAGCGATAACCCGGCATCACGCCCGGTAACGCTTGGCGGCGCCAGGCCACCGTCGGGTGATCGGGCAGGAAGTCATCCGGAGCGATCCAGGTCAATGCTGCCGGATCGTCGGTGCCGGCCGATTGCAGGTAACTCGCACTGGCACACACCCGGTAGGCAACGTCCGCCAAACGTCGCCCCACCAGATGTTCCGGTGGCGTGCGGGTCAGGCGCAGGGCGATATCGGCATCGCGGCGGCTTAGATTGGCAAAGTCGTTGGAGGTGCTGAGTTCGAGGGTCAGCGCCGGATAGTTCGGCATGAAGTGCGCCAGCGCCGGCAACAGCAAACCTTGCAGGACTGAATCCGTGCAGGTCAGACGCACCGTGCCGCTGATGACTTCACCGCCCTGCTCCACGCCGATGCGCGCCGCTTCCAGGGCTTGTTCGGCTTGCTCCGCCTGCTTGGCGAGCGACTGTGCCAAGGTGGTGGGCAGGTAGCCGGCGCGGCTTTTTTCGAACAATTGCTGGCCCAGCGCGGCTTCGAGTCGCCGCACGGCCCGAAACACCGTCGAGACGTCTACCTGCATCAGCTGTGAGGCCCGGGCCAACGAGCCGCCGCGCACCAGCGCGAGAATCAGGGCCAGGTCCGGGTAGTCCAGTCGATAGTGCGTCGGCGCATTGATCACTTGGTAAAACGCCAATATTGAGTGCGTGAACGCCAATCTATAGTGGGCGCCAGGAATCAACAAGCGCTGAGGTGCTCCATGGAAAACCCCGTCATCCGCATCGCTCTGATCGGCGACTACGACCCGCAAGTCACCGCCCATCAAGCCATCCCCCTGGCCCTCGGTTTGGCCGCCGATCACAGCGTTCTGAGCGTGCAAGGGCATTGGCTCGGCACCGAAAGCATCGACGCCGGCGCGTCCCTCGATGAATTCGACGGCTTCTGGTGTGTGCCCGCCAGCCCTTATCGCAGCCCGGACGGCGCGTTACGGGCGATTCGCTTTGCCCGCGAACACCAGCGACCTTTCCTCGGCACCTGCGGCGGTTTTCAACACGCGGTGCTGGAATATGCGCGCAACGCACTCGGCTGGTCGGATGCCGAGCATGGCGAGACATCGCCCGATGCTGATCGCGCATTGCTCACGCCTCTGACGTGCTCACTGGTTGAGGTGGTCGACAGCATTCGGTTGCGGGCAGGTTCGTTGATCGCCAAGGCGTATGAAACGTCCGAGATTCGTGAAGGCTATCGCTGCCGCTTTGGTGTGAATCCACAGTTCGAACAGGACTTGCTCCAACACGACCTTCAGGGTGTGGGCCACGATGCGGCGCAAGGCTTGCGCGCACTGGAACTCAGGGGGCATCCCTTCTTCGTGGCCACGCTGTTCCAACCGGAACGCGCTGCGCTCAAGGGTACGCTGCCGCCATTGGTGCGGGCACTGGTAGAAGCCTGCGCGGAGCAGCGACCATGATCGCCAATACGCCACCCGCACCGTATTACGCGGTGATCTTCACCTCGCTGCGCACGGAGGGTGACCTGGGGTATGCCGAGGCCGCTGCGCGCATGGTGGAGATGGCGCGAGAACAACCGGGGTTCCTCGGCGCGGAGTCGGCGCGGGGCGAGGATGGGCTGGGTATTACCGTGTCGTACTGGGCCAGTGAAGCGGCGATTCTGGCGTGGAAACATCATCCCGAGCACAGCGCGATCCGGGAGCGCGGGCGGTCGACCTGGTATGCGCAGTGCCATACGCGGGTGTGTCGGGTTGAGCGCGATTATGGGTTCAAACTGTAAGACCGCTTTCGCGAGCAGGCTCGCTCCCACAGTGGATCTGTGTCGTTCACAGCATTTGTGCCCGACCGGATTCAACCTGTGGGAGCGAGCCTGCTCGCGAAGAGGCCAGCCGAATCACCGCAAAATCTCAGCCCCGCACCAAACTCCGCACCGCCGCAATCTCCGGCACATCCCGCCTGTTCATGTACACCCGCAATGGCTCGGTGATGTTGATCCTGTCATCGATGTTCTGATCCAACAGCAACTGGATCAACTCGCGCTTGAGGGTCATGGTTTGCTCGGGCCCGGCAGCCCAGACGAATTCGCTGGTGGGAATGATGCCGTCGTCCGCCACGTCCATGCCGAAGGAGTCTTCGCTGAAGCGCACGATGTAGTGGCCGGTCTTGCGATTAAGGCCGACGAAGCCTTTGAGTTGGTCGGCCGCCTGGCAAATGAGCTGGGAAGTGATGCGCATGGTAAACCTCACAAGCAGTGATTGTTGGTTTACACGCAGGGCCTGCGATTGGCTTTTCCCTCTGCCGGGGAAATTGCCGGGGCCAAGCGTACTGCAAACAGGCCCACAAAAACGCTGACGAACATCAGCTTTAAACACGCTTATGTCGGTCTCGCGATAGCGTCGGCAACGCTCAGTTGTTAAAAGGGACGTCTTTGAAAACCCTCGCGAAAGGATCTCGACCATGCCAGCCACCTTCACCCAACGCGCCCTGATGCTGAGCCTGCTGCTCGGCGTCGTTCAAGTTCCGGCTCAGGCCCAAGCCGCCAGCGAGCCCAGCCCCACCGCGCTGGCGACCCGTTTGGGTATCCCGCACCCGGCCGTGATCGCCCACCGTGGCGCGTCGTTCGATGCACCGGAGTCCACCGCCGCCGCGTACAAGCTGGCCCGCGACCTCGGTGCCGATTACCTGGAACTCGACCTGCAACGCAGCAAGGATGGCGTGCTGTTCGCCCTGCACGACAACAACTTGCAACGCACCACCGACGTTGCGATCAAGTTCCCCGAGCGCAAGGACAGCCCGGCCAACGCCTTCACCATGGCCGAACTGAAAACCCTGGATGCCGGTAGCTGGTTCAACACGGCTTACCCGGATCGCGCGCGTCCTTCCTACCCGGGTCTGAAAATCCTGACCCTCGATGAAATCATCGACATTGCCCAAAGCAATCCGCTGCACAAGCCAGGCCTGTACATCGAGACCAAGGAGCCGAAGCAATTTCCCGGCATCGAGCATGACCTGAAGGCGAAACTCCAGGACCGTGGCTGGCTGAGCCCGGCCGGTTCGAAACTGGCGAAAAGCGAGCTGGCGGTCGGCCAGGGCAAAGGCAAGGTGATCCTGCAAACCTTCGAGAAGAGCAGTCTCGAACTGCTGCAAAAGGAAATGCCGCAGGTGCCGAAAATCCTGTTGTTGTGGGTCGGCGAAGGCAATATCGAGCCTGAATCGAAGGTGACGTTTGCCCAGTCCGGCGAGAAGGACAAGGCCGCTTACTACGCCAAACAGCAACCGAAGGACAAAGCCGAATTCCAGCGCTGGGTCGACTACGCCAAGACCCAGGGTGCGATCGGCACTGGCCCGTCCGCCGCGTTGACCTTGGGTGGCGATCAGAGTTACGCGGATCTGGTGCAACCGTGGATGAACCAGTACACCCACGATCAGGGGCTGCTGGTGCATGTCTACACCATCGACGAAGCGGTGGATTTCCAGAAGGTCATGGCGGCCGGGGTGGATGGGATCTTTACCAATCGTGCCAGTGAGTTGTTGAAATTCTATAAGCGGCCGGCGGCGAGTGTTGATCTGGTGTTGAAGAATAACGGGTATTGATCCGGGACCGAGGTGTCTGCATTCGCGAGCAGGCTCGCTCCCACAGATATTGGCGTAAACCTGTGGGAGCGAGCCTGCTCGCGAAGACGTCGGCGCGGGTTAAGGGAATTTAAGGCTGAATTAAGTTGCCACAATTAATCTGGTCCCACTTAAACAGCTCAGCCTCACTTAAACAGCTAAGGAAAGATGCTCATGAAAACCCTGACTGCCCTGTTCGCCGCTGCCACCCTGACACTCACCGCCGGTTTGGCCCAGGCCGATGTACCGGTCGACCAGATCCCGCAACTGGTCAAGGACGGCAAGATCAAGCCGCTGGAAGAACTCAATCAGATCGTGTTGAAGCTGCACCCCGGCGCCACCATCAAGGACAGCGACCTGGACAATCACCACTCCAATAGCTTCTACGAGTACGAAGTCGATCTGCGTGACGCCAAAAACGTTAAGTGGGAAGTGGAGCTGAATGCCGCCACCGGCGAAGTGCTGAAAAACAAAATAGACGACTGATACACAGGTCCAAAAAAGCCGCGCGATTTCCGGATCGCGCGGCTTTTTTTGCGCCCGAAGGTTTGTAAATCTTTGATTCGGTTAAAGGGCATTTAAGGGTGGATTAAGTTACCGCAATTAACTTGATTTCAAATTCACTCTTCCAAGGAAAGAACCCCATGAAAACCGTGTTTGCCCTGATCGCCGCTGTCACCCTGATCCCTGCCGCTTTGGTCCAGGCGAAAGAAGATGATGTCCTGCTGCACCAGATTCCTCAGCTGATCAAGGAAGGCAAGGTCAAGCCACTGGAAGAGCTGACCCAGATCGCCCTGAAGCTGCACCCGGGTTCGACGATTACCGAAACCCAACTGGAACATCGCTTCAAGGGTTACATCTACGAAGTCGAAGGGCGCGACCCAAATAACGTGAAGTGGGATGTGGACATACTGGCTGCTACCGGCGAGGTTCTGAACAACAAGTAAGGCAAACCGACGCTCCGCGCAAAGCCGCACGGTCTGATGATCGTGCGGCTTTTTTGCGTCTGGACGATTGATCAGGCGGTGGTGCTGACCAGCGCCCCCGAGGTGCTGGAAGAGGTGTCCGTCAGCGCCTGCAACAACGCCGCTGCCGCGCTCTGCAACGACGCGGAAGTCGACGCGATCTGCGATTGGGCAGCCGCCACGGCGCTGGCCTTGGCCGCATCGTCTTCCCGCTTGGCCTGGGCCGCTTGCAGTTGCTGCTGCTGTTCCTGCAACTGCTTTTGCAGTTCCGCGATCTGCTTGCGCAGCTCTTTCACTGCATCGGATTCTTCGCTGCTGCTGGAACTGCTGTCCCCCGATGCCGCAGCGCCGCCGACAGGCACCTTGGCGCTGTCGGTTGTTGCTGTCGTGGCAGACGCCGCCGTGGTGTCTTCAGTGGCGCCGCTGGCGACCGTGCTGGCGGTCGTCGAAGCAGTGGACAAGGTTTGCGGAATCGAAATGTTGGTGATGCTGACCATGGTGTTCATCCAATGTGGGTTCAGGTTTACCCGATCATCGACACGCCATGGCCGCACTTGAGATCGACTGTGTACCGACTCGGTCTCAATACCGATACAAAGCGGCTGCTCGCCACGCAATCGTCACAAAACCGTCAAACGGCGTTGCGATGATGCGGCTCACCTGAACCTGTAAAACCCGCGACAGGCATCTCCCTTGCGAGTCCTCATGAACCACAGCATCGATCAAAGCCATCGCGATCCGGACCTGTTCGGCTTGCTGTACGGATTCAGTTTTCGCCCCGGTGAACGCGGGCGCGAGATCGACTCGGCCAGGGCCTTGCAGTGCCTGCAACAACCCCAGGACAGCGACGAATTCCTGTGGCTACACCTGAACCTCGCCCATGCCGCGTGCGAACGCTGGATGAAACGTCATCTGGAACTCCCCGACGAGTTTTTCGAAGCCCTGCATGAAGGCTCACGCTCAACGCGTATCGAGCATGTCGACTCGGCATTGCTGGCGGTGGTCAACGATGTGGTGTTCAACCTCAGCAGCATGGTCTCGTCGGATGTCTCGACGCTGTGGGTCTGTGTGCGCAGCCGGCTGATCATCAGTGCGCGCCTGCAGCCGTTGCACTCGGTGGACAAATTGCGCTCGTCGGTGAAGGCCGGCGAGCGTTTTCGTTCGCCGCTGGAATTGCTGGTCCACCTGCTGCGCGATCAGGGCGAAGTGCTGACCCAGATCGTGCGCAAGACCAGCCTGAGCGTGGATCAGGTCGAAGACGAGTTGCTGTCGCAGCGATTGTCGACCAACCGCGCCGAACTGGGCGCCAATCGCAGGGTGCTGGTGCGCCTGCAACGTCTGTTGGCGCTGGAACCGGGGTCGCTGCTGCGACTGCTCAATCGCCCGCCGCCCTGGCTGCAAAAGGAAGACGTCAAGGAACTGCGCAAATCCACCGAGGAATTTGCGCTGATCATCAACGACCTGACGGCCCTCGGTGAACGCATCAAGCTGTTGCAGGAAGAAATCGCCGCCAACCTCAACGAACAGAGCAACCGCACGCTGTTCACCCTGACCGTGGTCACGGTGCTGGCGTTGCCGATCAACATCATTGCCGGTTTTTTCGGGATGAATGTGGGTGGGGTGCCGCTTTCACAGGATCCGGAAGGGTTCTGGATCCTGGTGGCACTGGTCGCGACCTTTACCGTGATTGCCGGGCGGTGGGCGTTTCGCAAGCGGCGGGATTATTGAGCGCGCTTGAAATCCTGTGGGAGCGAGCCTGCTCGCGATGGCGGCGTGTCAGACGCACAGATACTGAATGTAATACCGCCTTCGCGAGCAGGCTCGCTCCCACAGGTCTCAGATTTGGCGCCGACAGGTAGTAATGGATTCGGATCAACGGATCCACCAAACGCCCAAACCCTGATCTAGCGCAGCCTTTGTGTAATATTTAGCGCCGATCATGACGAACACTCCGTCCCTCCTCAGGAATGTCCGGCATGGCTACGCCTTCCTTCTCCGCTGCCCAGACGCCCGTCAGCAGTGGTCAACCGCAGCTGGATAAAAAACCCGGCCTGTTCACCTTCGTAGTGTTTTTCGCAGTGCTGGCCATGGGATTGCTGTTCACTGCCTACAGCCTGATGCGCGACATAAACGGACTCGGCACCGTGGTGACCACCTGGACGCCGTTTCTGTTGTTGGGCGTGGCATTGCTGATTGCCCTGGGCTTCGAGTTCGTAAACGGCTTCCACGACACCGCCAATGCCGTGGCCACGGTGATTTACACCCACTCGCTGCCACCGCACTTTGCCGTGGTCTGGTCGGGTTTCTTCAATTTCCTCGGCGTGCTGCTGTCCAGCGGTGCGGTGGCGTTCGGCATCATCGCGCTGCTGCCGGTGGAGCTGATTCTGCAGGTGGGGTCTTCCGCCGGTTTCGCGATGATCTTCGCCCTTTTGATCGCCGCGATCCTGTGGAACCTCGGCACCTGGTGGCTGGGCTTGCCGGCGTCTTCCTCCCACACGCTGATCGGCTCGATCATCGGCGTCGGTGTGGCCAACGCGCTGATGCACGGGCGTGACGGCACCAGTGGCGTGGACTGGGCGCAGGCAACCAAGGTCGGCTACGCACTGCTGCTCTCGCCACTGGTGGGCTTCGGCTGCGCCGCGTTGTTGTTGCTGGCCTTGCGCGCGTTCGTCAAGAACCGTGCGCTGTACAAGGCGCCGAAAGGCAACAGCCCGCCGCCGTGGTGGATTCGCGGCATGTTGATCCTGACCTGCACCGGCGTGTCCTTCGCCCACGGCTCCAATGACGGGCAGAAAGGCATGGGCCTGATCATGTTGATTCTGGTCGGCACCCTGCCGATGGCTTACGCCCTGAACCGTACCATGCCGGCGGATCAGGCCCTGCAGTTCGCGGCCGTGGCGGAAGTCACCCAGCAGGCCCTGGTGAAGAATGCGCCGCTGCCGGCCCCAGCCGACCCGCGACCGATCCTGTCCGATTACGTGCGCAGCAAGGAAGTCACGCCGCAACTGATCCCCGCGCTGGCCGCGCTGGCGGGCAACATCGGCAACGAAGTGAAAGGTTACGGCTCCTTGTCGAAAGTCCCGGCCGAGGCCATGGGCAACGTGCGTAACGACATGTACCTGACCAGCGAAACCATCCGCCTGATGGACAAGAACAAGGTCGGCAACTTCGACGCCGACACCACCGGCAAGCTGCAATTGTTCAAGCAACAGATCGACAACGCCACGCGTTTCATTCCGCTATGGGTGAAGATCGCCGTGGCCATCGCCCTGGGATTGGGCACCATGGTCGGCTGGAAGCGCATCGTGGTGACGGTGGGTGAAAAGATCGGCAAGACCCACCTGACCTACGCCCAGGGCGCCTCGGCGGAAACCGTGGCCATGCTGACCATCGGTGCTGCCGATATGTTCGGCTTGCCGGTATCGACCACCCATGTGCTGTCGTCAGGCGTGGCCGGGACCATGGTCGCCAACGGCGGCGGCTTGCAGATGAAGACCATCCGCAATCTGCTGATGGCGTGGGTCCTGACGTTGCCGGCGGCGATTTTGTTGTCGGGCAGTTTGTATTGGTTGTTTACCCAGATTTTCTAAGGACACCGCAAAACAACCGTGGGAGCGAGCCTGCTCGCGAAGGCGTCGTGTCAGTCGATATCAATGTTGCCTGACAGGCCGCTTTCGCGAGCAGGCTCGCTCCCACAGGTTATGCGTTGCTGTGCTCACGCATTACCACTCGCTCGCGCACCACGTCATACACCCAGTGGTAAACATAGGTATACGGCAGGAAAAACAGCAGCACGCCGATATCCAGCAGGAACGCCTGCCACAGGCTGATGTTCAGCCACCAGGCAATCAGCGGCACGCCCAGGGCAACCAGCCCCCCTTCAAACAGCAGCGCATGCACCACCCGCGTCCAGGCGTTGTGCGCAAGGGCAAAGCGCTTGAGAACACGGTCGAAGTACCCGTTGAAAATCACGTTCCACGCCAGCGCCAGCGCTGCCATGGCGATCGTCACGACGCCCATGTCGACCATGGGTTTATCCATGATCCAGGCCAATAACGGGGTACAGATCAGGATGGCCAGCAGTTCGAAACCGACAGCCTGGAAAATACGTTCCGTGATGGATTTGTTGATGTTCATGACCCACCTCCTCAAATAGCGATGGTTGCCATGGTCCAACATCACACCGATACTTCATAACCAATAACCATCGATCAAGGCGATAGTTCATGGCGTCCCAGGAAGTGTTGCAGGCGTTTGTTCAAGCGGCCACTCAAGGTTCGTTTTCCGCCGCGGCGCGTAAGTTGGGTCGCAGCCAATCGACCATCAGCGCGGCGGTGGCCAGCCTGGAAATCGATCTGAATCTGGAACTGTTTGACCGCAGCAGCCGCAAACCTACCCTCACCCCGGCCGGGCACGTGATGTTGCAACGCGCCGAAGACATCCTGGCCGCCACCAGTCGCCTGGAAATGACCGCCAGTCAACTGTCCCAGGGGGTTGAGGCGAAGTTGACCGTGGCATTGTCCGATACCTACCAGTCCGACCGCTTCGAGGCGTCACTCAGTGCCTTCGAGCAACGCTATCCGGACCTGGAACTCGAATGCCTGATCGCCGAATGCGACGACCTGGTGGCGCTGGTGCAAAGTGGCCGGGCACAGGTGGCCTTCGCCGAAATGCAGGACAGTTACCCGCCGGACCTGGTCAATTCAACGGTGGACGAACGCACGGAAATCGCCCTGTTCGTTTCGCCCAGGCATCCCCTGGCCACACTGAAACACATTGATCAGGACGTGCTGCAACAACACCGCGAGCTGCGTCTGGCGACCATCGTCAATCCCTATGAAAGCCGGGCGAAGGGTCGCGTCTGGTCGGCGCCGAGTTATTTGATGCTGCTGGAGATGGCCCAGGGCGGATTCGGCTGGGCGCCGTTGCCGCGCTGGCTGGTGGAGCGATTTGGCCCGGGATCGCTGCAGGAACTGCAAGTGCGGGGCTGGCCGAAGACCGTGTATGTGGATGCACTGTGGTCGCGGCTGAATCCGCCGGGGCCGGCTGGGAGCTGGTTGTTGGGCAAGATGTTGGAATAGCGGCGCGGCCATTCGCGAGCAGGCTCGCTCCCACAGGGGTTCGCGCTAAACCTGTGGGAGCGAGCCTGCTCGCGAAGAGGTCAGAACAGACACCTCCTGCCCCAAACCTGATCAACCCCCCCCCAACCCGCATCGGTCGATTCATCTGGAAATACTCATGCAACCCGCGCAACGCCGGCAGTTCCAGTGCCTGCGCGGCATAGCACAAGCCTACCCGCCGCGTCGGTGTCGGCAGGTGCATGGCGCGGGTCGTCACGCGCTCGTGTCCAGTCACCAGTGACTGCGGCAACATCGCCACACCCACCCCGGCGGCGACCATGTGCAGCGCTTGTTTCAACGAACCGGCATGCCCGGCCACCGCGCCCGGCGAACGCCCGTACAGCGCCATCAACCGCTGGTGCGAGGGATGCTGCGGACAGGTGATCCAGTCACTGATTGGCGTCCAGGGTTGTCCGCTTTCGCTGTTAGCCATCGGATGGTCGATGGGCAGCGCCATCACGTAGGACTCCTCCCACAGCGGCAGGAACAATTCGTCCTCGCAGCACATCTCTTCCACCGCCAGACGCCCGTCGCCACAGCAACCTTCCTCCAGCGTCAGCAGCAAATTGGGCAACGCCTGCCGGGCCATGCGCACGAACGCTTCGATGTGGCTGTCGGCGATATCGCCTTCGATGCCCAGCGTCAGCGGCGTACGGTTCTCCTGGCCGCGGAACAGCCGGCTCAAGGCTTGGGCATCCGCCACCATGCGCAGTGCCTGGGGATACAGCACCCGCGCCTCATCACTGACATCGACGCCACGGGGCTGGCGCACAAACAATGTCGCCCCCAGTTCTTCTTCGAGTTGTTTGATGGTCACCGACAAGGTGGGCTGACTGATGAACAACCGCTGGGCCGCGAGGGTGATATTGCGTTCCTCGAACACGGCGAGAAAGGCTTTGAGGTGGCGAACATCCATAGGCAGTTCCGATGACAGGCAGAGGAATAAGGCATTTTTCAGGCATGAAAGCGCTAAATATACTGCGATCCACATTCAGCCATTTGTTTTTCTGATTTCAGGAGTCGTGCCGTGAGCAAGCCATTGATCATCATTACCGGGGCCAGTTCGGGCATTGGCGAAGCGGCCGCCCGTTTGTTGAACGCCGCCGGTCACCCTTTGTTACTGCTGGCCCGGCGCATCGAACGCCTGGAAGCCTTGGCGCTGCCCAACAGCCTCAGCCGTCGTGTCGACATCACCGACCGTGCCGCCCTGCTCGCCGCCGTTGCCGAGGCCGAAGCACAATTCGGCCCGGCCGATGCCTTGATCAACAACGCCGGGGTGATGCTGCTGGGCGAAATGAGCAAACAGGACCCGGCACAGTGGGACCAGATGCTCGATGTGAATGTGAAGGGCTTGCTCAACGGCGTGCATGCGGTGGTGGCCGGCATGGTCGAGCGCCAGCACGGCACGATCATCAATGTCAGCTCGGTGGCCGGGCGCAAGACCTTCCCGAATCACGTGGCCTATGTCGGCACCAAATTCGCCGTGCATGGCCTGTCGGAAAACCTGCGCGAAGAGTTGTCGCAACACAACGTGCGGGTGATCACCATCGCCCCGGGTGCGGTGGAAACCGAGCTGTTGAGCCATACCACCGATGAAGCGATCAAGACCGGTTATCAGGCCTGGAAACAGGACATGGGCGGCACGGTGTTGAGTGCCGAGGATGTGGCTTCGGCGATCGCGTTTGCTTATCAGCAGCCGCAGAATGTGTGCATTCGCGAGATTGTGATGGCGGCGACGCGACAGCAGGCCTGATCAATAAAAGCAGGTCCTTCGGACCTTTCGCGAGCAGGCTCGCTCCCACAGGGTAAGCGCTAAATCTGTGGGAGCGAGCCTGCTCGCGAAGAGGCCCTTCAGATCACCTCACTCCAACGCCTTGAGCCGAGCCTCGATAAACCGCCGCTCCGGCTCTTGCCGGGTCAACTCAAGCGCTCGCTCATACGCCTCCCGCGCCTGCTCCACCCATCCCAACTGCCGGCAAAACTCCGCCCGCGCCGAATGCGCCAGGTGGTAATCCGCCAGATCACCGCGATCCAGAATCGCCTCGACCAGCCTCAATCCGGCCAACGGACCATCGCGCCTGGACAGCGCCGCCGCCCGGTTCAACTCGATCACCGGTGACGGCACCGCTCGCAGCAGCACGTCATACAGCCCGACGATCTGAACCCAATCGGTTTCTTCCACCGATGGCGCTTCGGCATGCACCGCGGCAATTGCCGCTTGCAGGCCATACGGACCGAAACGACGAGTGCCCAGCGCCCGCTCCACCAGCGCACACCCTTCGGCGATCATCTCGCGGTCCCACAGGGTCCGGTCCTGCTCATCGAGCAAGATCAATTCACCGTCGGAGGAGGTTCTGGCCAGCCGTCGCGACTCATGCAACAGCATCAGAGCCAGCAGCCCCATGACTTCCGGTTCCGGCAGCAACTCCATCAACAACCGGCCGAGGCGAATCGCTTCGCGGGTCAGGTCCTCGCGGGTCACTTGCGCGCCGATGGACGCCGAATAGCCTTCGTTGAACACCAGGTAAATCACCCGCAGCACGCTGTCCAGACGTTCGGGCAATTCCGCCAGGGACGGCACTTGATAAGGGATTTTCGCGTCGCGGATTTTCGCCTTGGCCCGCACGATGCGCTGGGCGATGGTGGCCGGTGCCGAGAGAAAGGCCCGGGCGATTTCTTCAGTGGTCAGGTCGCAGACTTCCCGCAGGGTCAACGGCACCTGGGCGTCCGCCGCCAGCGCCGGGTGACAACAGGTGAAGATCAGTCGCAGGCGATCGTCTTCCACGTCTTCGTCACTCCAGTCGGCCTGCTCCAGCGCCTCCAGTTGCGCGATCAGCAACGGGCGTGAAGCGGCGAACCGGGCACGCCTGCGCAGCACATCGATGGCCTTGAAACGCCCCGTCGAGACCAGCCAGGTGCGCGGGTTCTCCGGAACGCCATCCGCCTGCCAGCGCTCGACCGCGACGAAAAACGCCTCGTGCAAGGCCTCTTCGGCGAGGTCGAAATCGCCGAGCAGGCGGATCAGTGTCGCCAGGATGCGCCGCGACTCCTGGCGATAAACCTGCTCGACCCGCGCCTTGACCGAAAGACCCGGCATCTCAAATATTCAACTGGCGAACAGGCCGCACTTCGACACAGCCAACCCGCGCCGCCGGGATGTCGCCAGCGACCTGAATCGCTTCATTGAGGTCCCTGGCATCGATCAGGTAGAAGCCCGCCAACTGCTCCTTGGTTTCGGCAAACGGCCCATCGGTAATCGACAGTTTGCCGTTGCGCATGCGCACGGTCGTGGCGGTCTGCACCGACTCCAGGGCCTCGGCCGCGACCATCCGCCCGCTGCCCTGGATCGACTCGGCGTACGCCATGCACTCCGCGTCCTCGGGGCTCTCCGGCAGCGAATGCAACAGGCGCTCATCGCTGTAGACCAGACATAAATACTTCATGGCGCTCTCCTGATTGAACGATCAACTATGGCTGCAGATTGGCGTTCGGGTACGGCCTCCCGACAAACCGTTCAGGGCTCCAGATTGAACAGCGTGGTGCCGCTCATCATGTCGAACGGCGCCGACCAGTGTTCATGGACAATGCGCCATTGCCCATCCTGGCGGCGATAGCAGGCCGTCACACGCATCCAGCAGGCCTGGGTTTCACCCTTTTCATTGGTGCCGCCGCAATGGGCCAGCCAGTGGGCGAAGGCGACGTGCTCGTCCACCACGATGTTCATATGGTCGAAGTCGAACGTGTGCGGGCCCTGGCACATTTCCATGCATTCCTGCCAATGCGTGCGGTAAGCGGCCTTGCCGCGAAATTGCAGGGCCTTGACCGCGTCGTAGGAAACGATGTCGTCGGCATACAGAGCCATGATTTTATCGACATCCTTGGCGATGACCGCCTGGCGATAGGTGTCGATCAGGGTCTGGATTTCATGGGTAGCGTACATGGTGGTTCTCCGTGGTTTTTATTGTGAAGACACCCCTAGTCGTCCGGCGATCCGGGAAATCGACAGACGAAATAAAAATAATCCAAACGGCCAGACTCGCTAGAATTCGAGACTCATTTTTGTCGGAAAAAGGACACTCCAGTGACAGCCCGACTCGTGCCTTACGAAAGCCTGAACGCGCTGCAGCGCCAGCAGGTCGAGGCCATTGAAGTTCACCCCGATCAAATCAAGTTCTCCGGGGACATCCACGGTGCATTGCACACCTTGCTGTCCAGGCCCTGCCCCGGCGTCAAAGGCTTTGCCCTGCTGGCCGAGGACATTCCGGTCGCCTTCCTGCTGCTCAAGCGCCCGCCCGTCTTGCCCGCCTGGGCTGACGAGCACAGCGCCACGCTGCATGCGCTTCAGGTCGACCAGCGTTCTCAAGGCAAAGGCTATGGCAAGGCCTGCCTGCAAGCGTTGCCCAGCGTAGCGCGCCAGGCGTGGCCGGAAATCAGGGGGCTGGAATTGTCGGTGGATGCGGACAATGAGTCGGCGATTGCCTTGTATGTCAAATACGGGTTTGTTGACAGTGGCGAGGCGTACAGGGGGCGGATCGGGTATGAGCGGCGGATGGGATTGATGTTCTGAAGCAGCCTCTCTGTGGGAGCGAGCCTTTGTGGCGAGGGGATTTATCCCCGCTGGGTCGCGTAGCGGCCCCAAACTCTGTAGTCGTGGTATGTCAGATTGAACGCATACACCGGTTTTACGACTGCTTCGCAGCCGAACGGGGATAAATCCCCTCGCCACAAAGGCTCGCTCCCACAAGAAGTCCGTGCCGAGATTAGAGATTGAGCACCATCTCATGCCACGCCATCCCGCCATGGTCCGACGCCGACGGTTTGATGTAGGCAAAGCCAAAACCGGCGTAAAACGGAATATGCCGTTCCTTGCACATCAGGTGGATGCTGGCCTTGTTCAGTGCGCGCATGTGCTCGATGAATTCGCCCATCAGGCGCTTCGCCAAACCCTGGCCCTGATAATCCGGATGCACCACCACCGACATGATCACCACGTGCGGCCCGGCCGGGTCGTGGCCGATCAGTTCCTTGAATGCCTCGTCCGACATTTCCACCTGGAACGCCGCGCCGGAATTGATGAAACCGGCGACCACGCCCTCCACCTCGGCGACGATGAAACCCTCGGGCCAGGTGGCGATGCGGGTGGCGATTTTCTCTCGGGTCGCGGCTTCGTCACCTTCGTAGGCAAGGGTTTCGATGGCGTAGCAGCGGTCCAGGTCGGCGGGCGTGACGTGGCGGATGACGGTGTTCATGGCAGGTCGCAATCAGATGGGAAGGCCCGGAATCATAAATCAGGGGCCGTATGACAGCGAGCGGCGAATGCCTGTCACTGCGTGATCGGCAGCCAGATTTCCACATTGCCGGTGTGATCCTTCGGAATGAAATCTTCGCTGTAACGCTCGAAAATCGGGGCTTCCATTACCCGTTTATAGCCGGACTGCGGCAGCCAGGTATCAAGGATGTATAGATGGCTCTGCGGCAAGATATCCGGCCATCCGTCGTGAACGAAAACCGCGTACTGCCGAGGCTCAATCTCTATCGAGCGGTAGGTGTCCGGCAAATCGTCGCGACTGCTGACCTCGATCCCGGCGATGTAATCGAAGCCGCCCTTGCCGTCGAAATTGCAGCACACGCCGTAGGTCGTTTGACCTTTTGTGCCCGGGATACGGTCCAGATGGGCGAAAAATTCCACCCAGAAATCATAGATACCGCGGTAGTCCTGTCGGGAAAATCGGCCGCCAAACCCGGCGATCAGCATGGATTCTCCACGTTCGAAACGTGGGGCTGTCGTTGAGACGCAGGGTGACACAGCCATGGCCTGACTCCCGGAGCAAGAAAGCGGATTTGGCTGTAAGTATAGAAGCCAACCCCGACTCCACAGCGCCCGATGCGATATCGGGAGACGAATCGCGCGATCCGTCTCCCGAGGCAGGTGTCACGCCTTGATCGGCAACCAGATTTCCAGCTTGCCGGTGTTCAGCTTCGGGTTGAAGTCTTCGCTGTAGCGCTCGAACTCCGGGGCGTCCGCCGCCTCATGGCCGGACTGCGGCAGCCAGGTGTGCCAAAGATACTGGAAGGTTTGCGGCAATAGATCGAGCGAGCCTTTGTGCTCGAACACCGCGTAATACTGCGGCTGCACTTCGATCCAACGGTATTGGTCCGGAAGATCGTCGAGTTTGGCGATCTCGACACCGGCGATGTACTCGAAGCCGCCCTTGCCATCCGGATTGCAGCAGATGCCGTAGGTCACCTCGCCCTTCTGGCCCGGAATATTGCCGATGTGGGGTATGAATTTTTCCCAGAGATCAGGAATGCCTGCGGTGGTTTGCTGGGTAAATCGTCCGCCAAGTCCTGCAATCAGCAGGAAGTGTCCGTGTTCGAAGCGTGGCTCGGCCAGTCCGACGGGTGTTTGCTCATCCATGGCTCGACTCCTGGAGCGAAAAGTGGGTTCGGCTGGGAGTATAGAGGCCAAACCCGTTTCGCCCAGTTACAGGGCATGCAACTGCTCGATGGCAGCGACACCGAAAAACTCGTTATAGCCAGATAGGATCACGTACACCGCGAAATAGCAGAAGATCGCCGCCGATGCCAGATACGAATAGCGCAGCAGTTTGTCGCCCAGCAACTTGCCGCCATGGCTCGCGGCGAAGCACAGGCCCGCAGACCACAACAGCCCGGCGCAGAGAAAACCACCGAGAAACAGGGCGGAACTGAGGGGGCCTCCGCCGCCGGAACGGGCAATCAGGGTGCCGCCCACCGCAGCGAACCAGAGAATCGCGCTGGGCGATGACATAGCGAGGAAAATCCCGCGAAAGAACTCCTTGCGATGGGAGTTGTGGCCCACTTCAGCGGTCTCGGCCAGCAGCGCTTCATGGTGGATCGCCGAATAAATCATCTTTGCCGCGAAGTACACCAGCAGCGCCGAGCCGCCGATCCACAACACCCAGCGCACGGTTTCGTATTGCAGCAAAACGGTCATGCCCGCCAGTGCCAGCACGGCGTAGATCAGGTCGCCGACACAGGTGCCCAGGCCCAGGGCGAAGCCTTGAAAATAGCCGCGTTGCATCGCCAGGGTGATCATCGCGATGTTGGCCACGCCTATGTCCAGGCACAGCGAAAGGCTCAGCAAGAAGCCACTGGTAAATTCCATCGAACCGCTTCCTTCGGAAAAATTTGTTTACATGGAGGCTGGACAGTCTGCCACAGCTGCCCGTACATTCCGCCACAGGTCACCGCAGTGACCAGCGTCGCTCGGACGGTTCCGGGCGCTTACGTTATCCGAGGCAACAATGGCCGAACAAGGTTCGCCGCGCCGCTTTGCGCGCATCGATCGACTCCCCCCTTACGTTTTCAACATCACAGCCGAGCTGAAGATGGCCGCCCGTCGTCGTGGCGAAGACATCATCGACTTGAGCATGGGCAACCCCGACGGCGCCACCCCGCCGCACATCGTCGAAAAACTGGTGACCGTCGCCCAGCGCGAAGACACCCATGGCTACTCGACGTCCAAGGGCATTCCGCGCCTGCGCCGGGCGATCTCCAACTGGTACAAGGAACGCTACGAGGTCGACATCGACCCGGAAAGCGAAGCCATTGTCACCATCGGTTCCAAGGAAGGCCTGGCGCACCTGATGCTGGCCACCCTCGACCAGGGCGACACGGTGCTGGTGCCCAACCCGAGCTACCCGATCCACATCTACGGTGCCGTGATTGCCGGCGCCCAGGTGCGGTCGGTGCCGCTGGTGCCCGGCGTGGATTTCTTCGCCGAGCTGGAGCGGGCGATTCGTGGCTCGATTCCGAAGCCGAAAATGATGATCCTCGGCTTCCCGTCCAACCCCACCGCCCAGTGCGTGGAGCTGGACTTCTTCGAGCGCGTCATCGCCCTCGCCAAGCAATACGACGTGCTGGTGGTGCATGACCTGGCCTACGCCGACATCGTCTACGACGGCTGGAAAGCCCCGTCGATCATGCAGGTGCCGGGTGCCAAGGACATCGCGGTGGAGTTCTTCACCCTGTCCAAGAGCTACAACATGGCGGGCTGGCGCATCGGCTTCATGGTCGGCAACCCGGAACTGGTCAACGCCTTGGCGCGGATCAAGAGCTACCACGACTACGGTACCTTCACCCCGCTGCAGGTCGCGGCGATTGCCGCGCTGGAAGGCGACCAGCAATGCGTGCGCGACATCGCCGAGCAATACCGGCAGCGGCGCAACGTGCTGGTCAAGGGCCTGCATGAACTGGGCTGGATGGTCGAGAATCCAAAGGCGTCGATGTACGTCTGGGCCAAGATCCCCGAGGCTTATGCCCACCTGGGATCGCTGGAATTCGCCAAGAAACTGCTGGCCGAAGCCAAGGTCTGCGTCTCGCCGGGTGTGGGTTTCGGTGAATACGGCGACGATCACGTGCGCTTCGCCCTGATCGAAAACCAGGACCGGATTCGCCAGGCCGTGCGCGGGATTCGCGGGATGTTCCGGGCGGATGGTGTAGCCAGCAAATCCTGACACCCGCACAAAATACTGTGGGAGCGAGCCTGCTCGCGAAGAGGGCTTAACATTCAATGAAGAGGTTGAATGCAAGTCCGCTTTCTCGAGCAGGCTCGCTCCCACAGGGTTCAATGTTCAGATTTGAGATTCTTCACCCACAAAAAAACCGCATCGCTGCGGTTTTTTTGTGTCTGGCGAATGCCTTAAACGAACAACGACAACAACAGAATAAAGCCCAACCCCACCACCGACAGGATGGTTTCCATCGCCGTCCAGGTCTTGAACGTCTCCGCCACGGTCATGTTGAAGTACTGCTTCACCAGCCAGAAACCGGCGTCGTTAACGTGAGACAGGATCAAGGAACCGGCACCGGTGGCCAGCACCAGCAGCTCGCGGTTAACCCCTGGGATCATCCCGACAACTGGCACCACGATGCCCGCGCCGGTAATGGTCGCCACGGTCGCCGAACCGGTAGCGATACGAATCACCGCCGCCACCAGCCACGCCAGAAGGATGGGCGAGATCTGTGCCGCCACCGCCATGTTACCGATGACATTACCCACGCCGCTGGTCACCAGCATCTGCTTGAAGCCACCACCGGCACCGATGATCAGGATGATCGCGGCGGTTGGCGCGAGGCTCGCGTCCAGCCATTTGAGCATCTGGTTGGAACCGATGCCCTGTTTGTAGCCGAAGGTGTACAGCGACAGCAGCAACGCCAGCAGCAGCGCCGAGATCGGGTGACCGATCAGGTCCATGAAGGTGCGGAAGAAGTTGCCCTCCGGCAGCACCACATCGGCAAAGGTCTTGAGCAGCATCAGGAACACCGGCGACAGCACGGTGATCAGGGTGATGCTGAAGCTTGGCAGATCGGCCGAGTCAGTCTCACGCGCCAGTTGATCCACCAGCTCCTGATTCGGGTGACCGGGGATGTGCTTGGCGATGAAGGTACCAAAGATCGGACCGGCAATGATCGCCGTTGGCAGCGCCACGATCAGGCCGTACAGAATGGTTTTACCAATGTCGGCACCGAACACGCCGATGGCCAGCAGTGGGCCCGGGTGCGGTGGCACCAGGCCGTGCACGGCGGACAGACCGGCCAGCAGCGGGATACCGATCTTGATGATCGACACGCCGGTACGCCGGGCGACGATGAACACCAGCGGGATCAGCAGCACGAAACCGATTTCGAAGAACAGCGGGATGCCCACCAGGAACGCGGCGAACATCATTGCCCACTGCACCTTGTCCTTGCCGAAGGCGCGGATCAGGGTCTGGGCGATCTGGTCCGCCCCGCCCGACTCGGCCATCATTTTGCCGAGCATGGTGCCCAGCGCGAGGATGATCCCGACGAAACCGAGCACGCCACCGAAGCCGTCCTGGAAGGCCTTGATGATGGTGCCAATCGGCATGCCGGAAGTCAGCCCGAGGAAGGCGGCGGCGATGATCAGGGCAATGAAGGGGTGAAACTTGAACTTGGTGATCAGAACGATAAGCCCGATCACCGTGACCACTGCATCGAGCAGCAGGAACGTCTCGTGGGACATGCCAAACATTAGGGGTGTCTCCTGGTTGTTGTTGTTATTAAAGCGGGTAATTCGAAAGCCATAAGGACAGCGCTATCTCTTCGAGCAAAATTTAACCGGCGCGTTTCAGGCCGTGCTCGAGCCACCAGTGGTGGGCTTGCACCGCCAACTGATCGACGCTGTGGGTCGAGGCATCGAGGGCCAGGGTCAGCGGCTCACCGACGGGGGATTCGAGGGTGGCGAACTGGCTGTCGATCAGCGTCGACGGCATGAAATGGCCCGGCCGATGGGAAACACGGTCGGCGGCGACTTCGGGGGTCAGTTCCAGGAACACGAAGCCCAGGCCCGGCAAGGCACTGCGCAAGCGTTCGCGGTAAATGTGCTTGAGGGCCGAGCAGGTCAGCACCGGGCGCTGGCCCAGGGCATCGACACGGCGCAGTTCATCGCACAGGCTGTCGAGCCAGCCGGCACGGTCTTCATCGTTCAGGGGGATACCCGCGCTCATCTTTTCGATATTGGCGGCAGGGTGGAAAGAGTCGCCTTCAATGGCAGTGGCGCCGCTGAGCTGGCACAGGGCCTCGCTGACGCACGTCTTGCCGCAACCGGCAACGCCCATGATGACCAGGGCGGTGATGGGATGATTCATGTAACACCTCAGCGCGCAGACAGCGCTACCTTTGCCAGTTATGACACTAGACCAAAAGCAGGAGTTGCCGACGCCTTTCTTGTCATTTTGTGGGTTGCAGCATGTTTGTTCCCAACGCCAAAAAGCGAGGATCAGGCGAACCCCCGCTCACGCATTTGCAGCTGCATCGAGACAGCGCTACCTTAGTGCCTTGTATTTTGTTTGGCAAGCCGTCGATGAACTCAACCAAGAACGATAAAAATACGCGCACCACTGGCCGCCCTACCCTGAACGAAGTCGCGCGCCTGGCCGGTGTCAGCCCGATCACAGCGTCCCGTGCCTTGCGCGGCGTCAGCACCGTAGCCACCGAACTGGTGGAAAAGGTGCAGAACGCGGCGCTGGAACTCAATTATGTGGTCAACTCCGCGGCCCGCGCCCTGGCCTCGGCCCAGAGCCATTCGGTGGTGGTGTTGGTGCCGTCGCTGTCCAACCTGTTGTTCATCGACACCCTGGAAGCCATTCATCAGGTTTTGCGCCCCAAAGGCTTCGAAGTGCTGATCGGCAACTTCCACTATTCCCGCGACGAAGAAGAAAACCTGCTGCGCAACTACATGGCCTATCAGCCACGCGGCTTGCTGCTCACCGGTTTCGACCGCACGGAAAGCTCGCGACGCATGATCGAGGCGAGCAACATTCCCTGCGTGTACATGATGGAACTGGACAGCGCCGACGGCCTCAATTGCGTCGGCTTTTCGCAGCTGGCTGCTGGCGAAACGGCTGCCGAGCATTTGCTGTCCCGTGGTCGCAAGCGCCTGGCCTACATCGGCGCGCAACTCGATCAGCGCACATTGCTGCGTGGCGAAGGTTTCCGCCGTGCCCTGCAAAAGGCCAGTCTGTACGACCCGGCACTGGAAGTGCTGACCCCCCGCCCCTCTTCAGTCGGTTTGGGTGGCGAGTTGTTTTTGCAGATGATGGCCAATCATCCTGATGTCGATGCGATCTTCTTCGGCAACGACGACCTGGCCCAGGGCGCGTTGCTCGAAGCCATGCGCTGCGGCATCAAGATCCCCGAGCAGGTGGCCATCCTCGGCTTCAACGACCTGCCCGCCTCGGCCCACATGGTCCCCCGCCTGAGCAGCATCAGCACCCCACGCGAAGCCATCGGCCGCCGCGCGGCGGAGCAGATGCTGACACTGATGGCCGGCAACACCGTGGCCAAACCGGTGCAGGACATGGGGTTTGAGTTGAAGGTGCGCGAGAGTACCTAAGCACGACTTTATTCTTATGGGAGGGAGATTCACTGTGGCGAGGGGATTTATCCCCGTTGGGCTGCGCAGCAGCCCTAAAACCCGGCAACGCGTTCTGTCTGATAGACCACAGTGTCAGGGTGTAGGGCCGCTCCGCGCCCCAACGGGGATAAATCCCCTCGCCACAGACATCCCCTCGCCACAAGGTTCGGTGCTAATCCTGCGGATCAAGGTTATCCAGCACCCGATTCACCGCCAGTTCGGCCAGCATGATGATCTGTGCAATCGCCAATGCCGTGTTGCGATGGGTGCCTTCCAGAAACGTCGCAAAGTCATTGGTCATGACACTCGCCGAGGCCAGCGATTCGCAGGCATGGGCCAGCAGGGTTTCGTTATTGATGCCCGGGGCGATCAGGAACAGGGGACTGGGATTGCGCGGGGGGTTGGGCGTGGGTTTGAACATGGCAATGCTCCTAGAGTGATGGAGCTGCCACGATTCGCTGCGATACGAAGAGGGTGGCAGCTGTACGCGGCTCGCAGACCGGGACTCTAGAACCCGGTAGACCCGAAGGTCTTCCGCGCACAGCCGCCATAACGTGAGTCGATCACGAACGGTGGACGCCATGCGTCTAGAGATACCCGGGCTGCGAAACCCGATCGCTGAATTTGCAGCGACACGGAACAATAGAATCCGGACACCAGACGCACAAGTCGGCGGATTCTGGCGTAGTTGTAGGCAAGGCTGCAAGAAATCGCTGCCTGCGGAAATCCTCTGAAACCCCTTGCCTACAGACCCTTCCTACACACTTGAAGTCGACCGTTGGCAGGCTCACTATGATTTCCGACGCCTTGATTCGCTGACGGAGTAGCAACATGGACCATGCACTGAAAATTCTCGGCAAAGCCTCGTCGATCAACGTCCGCAAAGTCCTGTGGACCTGCGAGGAACTGGGCCTGTCCTTCGAGCGCGAGGATTGGGGCAGCGGCTTTGCCTCGACCCACAGCCCGGAATTCCTCAGGTTCAATCCCAACGCGCAGGTGCCGGTGATCATTGACGAGAACGGTCCGCTGTGGGAGTCCAACACCATTTGCCGCTACCTGGCGGGCAAACACCATCATCACTACAACGAGTTGCTGCCTACCGAACCGGCCGCCCGCGCCCGGGTGGAACAATGGATGGATTGGCAGGCCATCGAACTCAATGCGTCATGGGTCTATGCGTTCATGGCACTGGTGCGCAAGGATCCGGAGTTCCAGGACCCGCATCGCCTGGAAGTCGGCCTGCGTGGCTGGAACCAGAAAATGGCCATCCTCGAACACCAATTGGCGAGCACCAAGGCCTATGTCGCCGGGACCCGATTCACACTGGCCGATATCGTCATCGGTCTGTCCGTCAATCGCTGGCTGATGACCCCCATGGAGCGACCCGACCTCCCGGCCGTCGATGATTATTTCAAGCGCCTGGCCCAACACCCCGGCTTTCTCAAACATTGCTGCAACGGCCTGCCTTGAACAGGCCTTTGCCGCTCGTCGGCAAACGTTTGCCTACCGTTCACTTCAGCGCTTGCCACAAAAATACTAACCGACTGATTTTTATAGAATTTATCGTGCAGGCACAGTAATTGCTCAGCGCACTGCACCGCCATCACCTACAAGGTCTATTCATCATGTTGGTCAGTGCAAAATTAAACCTGGTTACACCGCTCCCCAAACGTCCGGGTGAAGATCCGACCGCCGAAGCCGCCGCCGGCCTGCAGAGCGTCATGACCCAGGCCCTGCAAAACAATGTGCAGGCGCAAACCACGCAAGCCACCACACAAGTTCAGGAATCCGCCACTCAACTGGCTACGCAACAGGTCAGCGAAACCACGCGTATCAGCGACAACGTCGATGAGGCGTTCGCCAAAACCCGCGTGGGTCTGCAAATGGTTGAAGGCAAGCTGCCGGATGACGTCGTCAAGCGACTCGGTGGCGGTGAATCGGCCGCCGACGCGTTCAAGGAGTACATGAGTAAAACCCCGGAACAGCGCATGCGCGATGCGATTCTGGAAGAGATGGGGCTGACCCAGGAAGAAGTCGACGCGATGCCGCCCGAGCAGCAGAAAAAGGTCGGTGAGGAAATCGCCCAGCGCATGGAAGACAAGCGAGAGTTGGCGGAGGCCGAGAAAGCGCAAAAGGACGGCGGTCAGAACAAGGCGCAGGTGGTGGATAAATTCCTCGCCTCCCTTTAACAATCCGCGCCTCTCTGTAGGAGCGAGCTTGCTCGCGATGGTGTGTCAGTCGACAGCAATGTGACTGATCCACCATCGCGAGCAGGCTCGCTCCCACAGGTTCTGAGCTACGTTCAGTTCAACTGCAAGGTCGAGTTGAACTGGCTGATCGCATCCACCACATGCCGCGAGCCCTGCTGAATCTCCAGAATCACCTCCCCCGCCTCGTTCGCCAGCTCTACCCCGAGCCCGGTTCGACTCAGGCTCGATTGCATACTCGACACCGCACTCACCGACAAATCGTGGTTCTTGCGCACCACATCGACAATCTCCACCGTCGCCTGGCTCGTGCGTGCGGCGAGGCTGCGCACTTCATCGGCCACCACCGCGAATCCACGCCCATGCTCCCCGGCGCGGGCCGCTTCGATGGCCGCGTTCAGCGCCAGCAGGTTGGTCTGATCGGCGATGCCGCGGATGGTCTGCACGATGGTGCCGATGATGTCGGACTGTTTGCTCACCGCATCGATGCTCAGCGCGGCTTCGTTCAAGTCCTTGGAAATGTCCTGGATGATCTGCACCGTTTGCTGCACCACCTCCGAGCCCTTGCGCGCGCAGACGTCGTTTTGCACCGAGGTGCTGTGGGCCGATTCCGCGGCGGTTTGCAGGGTGGTCATCTGCCGGGTGATATCGCTGGCAAACTTCACCACCTTGTACAGCCGCCCCTTGGCGTCGAACAGCGGGTTGTAGGACGCTTCGAGGAATACGGTATGACCATACTTGTCCTTGCGTTCGAAACGGTGCGAGTGATATTCGCCGCGATTGAGTGACGCCCAGAACGCCTTGTAGGCCGACGACTCCGCTTCGGCACGGTGACAGAACAGACTGTGGTGCTGCCCGATGACCTCGTTGAGCGAATAATGCATGGTCTTGAGGAAGTTTTCGTTGGCCGCGATCACCTTGCCATCCGGGGTGAACTCGATCACCGCCATGGAGCGACCGATCGCCGCGAGCATGCTTTGGTTTTCGTGTTCCTTGTTGACCCTGTCGGTGATGTCCGTGGCGACTTTGATCACGCTGCGAACCTGGCGATCCGGGCCGTACACCGGCATGTAGCTGGCTTCGAGCCAGATTTCCCTGCCGCTCTTGTTCAAGCGCGAAAAGGTGCCGCTGACCGCCTCGCCCCGCGCCAGATCACGCCACAATTTGGTGTAGGCCTCGCTGCGGTAAAACGCCTCTTCGCAGAATATCCGGTGATGCTTGCCGCGTACTTCTTCGGCGCTGTAACCCATGGCGCGGCAAAAATTTTCATTGGCATCGATAACAATGCCGTCCGGGGTGAACTCAATCATTGCCATCGAACGGCTGACGGCGGCCAACTTGGCATTGGCCTCGGTCAGCGCACAACTGAAGCGTTCGATTTCCAGCAGGTCAGCCTTGTTATGCAGGTTGAACATGGTCGTATCACCCCAAGCGCGGTCTTTTGATAAATGAAAGTAACGGGTCTTTCACATCCACCACTACGTTCCTCGGAACAGGTACGCGCGCCCCTCCAAAAGGAAGGACTTGTCAGGTAATTAGTTGATGTTGAATCGGAGGGTCCCTATTGCGACGTCCTCATCAAGACATCCTTCTCTTGATCGCCCGGAGCCGGGCAAGCCCTAACGTACTCATAAGCAAAATCCATTTACCGTATCGCTCCATGTTGTTCAGCGTGGGTGCCTTGGCGTGCGCACTCTTGAGGCCTCAATCCCTGACATCCGATTGCGACCGACATAGTTAGTTACGAGTGAGCATAGACAGGCGTCAGGGGCGCGCAAGGCCACTAGTCGGCCACTATTGAGGACAAAATCGGTTCAGCGTCGTCAGACATCACCCGGCCGTGAGGCTTTTTCTACTGTGCAAACAAATAAAACATGGGCCCCAGCGCAATGCTGACCATTCGATCGTTATGTTCGAGCAGCCGGCTTTGAGCATAGATTTCAGTCCAGGCGCCCGTGATGCTGACCTGATCGGGAATGCTGAAAGGGCAACAGCCCTTGCCCAATACCACTTCCTTGAGATTACTCATCATCACGTTGCCTTTGGCCCCAGGCCCATCCACGCCGAAGACTTTCACCGTGTGGATCTTGTTGTGATGCTGCCAGGACGAGACCTGGCCGTTCATGCCGAAGTCCGAGAGGTTGACGATACGATTGGCCGGCGTGCTGAGCAGCGACAGTTTCCTGCCCGTGTAATCGAAGCCGTCCCAGACACAAAAGTAACCGTAATCACAGGTGCTGTCGGATGGGCCCGCGTCACCGGGTACCGGGAACGTCAGCACAATCGAATCGTCGGCATACACCACTTGTGTGGAACTGACTTGCTGCCCTCCCGATTTGCGACGCAACTGCAGGTCAATATGCCGCTGCACCCCGGCTTTTTGCTCAGCCGTCATATCGGGTTCAAACGCGGTATAGGGGAGGCGCTTGACCGAGACATGCCCGGCGGAAAAAAACAGTGCGCCGATGCCGACACACAGTGCCGTGACTCCAACGTACCATTGGGTGTTCATGAAAAAACTCCGCTCCCTGTAAGCACTGAATAAATCCAGCGCCGGCAGGGAACAGAGTCGATTTGTGGCGATTGCCTGTCTACTGTCAGAAATAACAGACCCGACGACTGGTGCTATAGCGCCTCACCCCGGGAAAAAACTGTTCAAAGACTCGCCGAGACGCGACTCGCCACCTCCCCCGGCACCCAGCCCGTCCACACCTGCGGCTGTTCACGCAAAAATGCTTCGGCCACTTCGCGGGGTTTCTGCCGTTTTTCACTCATTTGGCCCAGGGTCTGGTTCAGCAGGTCGATGGGCAGGTCGACTTTCTCAAAGAACGCCACCAGGTCCGGGTACTGCGCCTTGAACGGCGCGGACACACCGATCGCCAGGCTGGCCGGCATCGAACGGGTGCCCTTGGGGTTCGGGTTGTTGGCATCGGCCAGGGTTTTCCAGGCTTCGGCGTCGAATGGCGGTTCGTCGAGCTTCACCAGTTTGAAGCGACCCAGCAGCGGCGTCGGCGACCAGTAGTAGAACAGCACCGGTTTGCCGCGACGGATCGACGACGCGACCTCGGCATCCAGCGCGGCGCCGGAGCCGGTACGGAAGTTGACGAAGCTGTCGGTCAAGTCATAGGCCTTGAGTTTCTGGCTGTTGACGATTTCCGAGGTCCAGCCGGTAGGGCTGTTGAGGAAGCGCCCGCGACTGGGGTCTTCGGGATCGCGAAACACGTCTTTGTATTCGGCCAGGTCGGCGACGGATTTCAGCTCCGGCGCCAGCGGCTTGATACCGCGCTCCGGGTCGCCCTTGATCACGTATTCGGGCACCCACCAACCTTCGGTGGCGCCTTTGACCGTGTCGCCCAGGCCAAAGACCTTGCCTTCGGCGGCAGCCTTGACCCACGCCGGGCTGCGCCCGGCCCACTCTTCACCGATCACCTGAATGTCGTTCTTGGCCAGCGCCGCTTCGAGGCTGACGGTGCTGCCCGGCAACGTATCCGTCGGGTAGCCGTAACCTTTCTCGACGATCAGGCGCAGGATCTCGGTGATGAGGCTGCCGCTTTCCCAAGTGATGTCGCCGAAGTGGATGGGGGCGTTTTTTTCCGCCGCCGGTGCCTGGTTGGCCATCAGGCTCAGGGCCAGCAGCGAACTGCCGAGCAGGGTTTTGATCGATCTCATGCGGACCTCTTGTTCTGTAGGGGGTGTTTCAGGAATGGATTGGCGCGGTGCCGGGCACACAGGGCTTCGGAGCGGATCATGTAGGCGCTGACCGAACGCTGGGAAATGCCGAGCTCGGCAGCGATTTGCGGGTAAGTCAGGCCGTCGACCCGCGACAACAGAAAGGTGTCCCGGACCTTGCCGGGCAGGCGCGCCAGCGTGCGGTCGAGGCCATGCAGCGCCTGGCTCAGTTGCGCCAGTTCTTCGGGCGACGGCGTTGTGGATGGATCGACTTGATGCAGTTCATCGAGGTGCCGGCGCTCCAGGTCACGGCGGCGCCACAGTTGGTAAATCAACCGGCGGGCAATCGTGGTCAGCCAGGCGCGAGGCTCGCGGATCGACAGGTGCTCGGGTGCTTCGAGCAACTGCACGAAGGCTTCGGCGGCGACGTCTTCGGCACTGGAAGCGTTCCCCAGGTACTGGTGCAATCTTGCGCACAGCCAGGGGTAATGGGCGCGGAACAATCCGCCCACGTCATTGCGATGGGAAAGGCCGGTGCCGGACGACATAGAGGCTCCAGGGGTTAGGGGTCGCTGAATGTCCGGTCGTCCGGTGACGCGATCCTAGCAAGGAGCCTTATTCATTAATAATATTTAAAAGTGATTTTTATATTCATTTTAAGAATATAAATCTTAGGTGCCTGACCGATGGCTTTCGCGAGCAGGCTCGCTCCCACAGGTCCGCAGACAGCCTGTGGGAGCGAGCCTGCTCGCGAAAAAGAGTCTGTCGACACCCTCCCCAAACCTTATCGCAACCGCCCGACCCCCAACGCCTCGGCTTCCTGCTGATAATCAATAATCACCTGGTAATCGCCTTCACTGGCCGGCAATACCTCCCGCAAACCAAGAACCTGCGCCACCTCCGGCAACTCGCCCAAGGTCTGGTTCATCACCTGTCGAATCTCCTCAGCCTGCTCATCACTGACACTCGAAGCCGTGATGTACGGCAACGTCGGGCTGATGGCACTGCGAGCAACCACCCGCAACCCGGCAACCTCCTCCGCGGCGTAACGCGCCAGATAGGCGTAGGTCACGCTGTCAACCGCCGCCAGATCCGCACGGTCCTCGCGCAACCAACGCAAACTTTCACGGTGGCTGCCGCTGATGCCGACCCCGGCAAAAAACTGCCCGTCCCGATGCAGCGGCGCCAGTCGATGGCGCAGCAGGTTCATGCCGCTGTTGGAGTCTTCGCCGTTGATCACGCCACGGCTGCCATGAAAGTCCGGCAGGCTTGGTCGTGGATCGTCGGCGCGACCGAGCAGCAGGCTGCAATGGTTGCCGCCACTCGCGTCCGGCATTTCATAGCGCGGGCGGCCCAGCACCCGGACCTGGCCACGCAGCGCGGTCATCAGCGGATAACCGCAGGTTTGCGTCAGCAACAGGTGCGGCGACAGCCAAAGGTCCATCAAAGACAGGCCTTCGGCGCTTCGACGCCTGGCCCCCAGTCGCTCAAGGATAAGCGCCAGCCAGCGTTCGTTGGCCTCGCGGATCGGTTCGGGGGCGACGTACATCAGTAATTCGGCGAGGTGTTGAGTCATCAAAAAAATCCCGGAGAACAAAGATCCACTGTGGGAGCGAGCCTGCTCGCGAAAGCGGTGTATCAGTCGACTTATCTGTTGGATGTTAAATCGCTTTCGCGAGCAGGCTCGCTCCCACAGGAGGTAGGTGTCGGTCATGAAAAGTCAGTGAAACGGATGCCGCGGACTATCAATCGCCTTCACCCCATGCTCGCGCCACAACTGTCCATAACCCTGCACCAGAAACCCGCCGCTGCGCGCCAGCCATTGCTCGCGACGGGCGCGGTAGACGCGAGGCAAGTCGTACCAGGGCAGCCCCGGCAAGTCGTGGTGCACCAGGTGCAGATTGAGGTTGAGGAACAACCAGCGCCAGGGCCATGCCGCTTCATTGAGCACGGTGCGCTGCTCGGGCAGCCCATGTGGGCGATGTTCATAGTAGGAGCGAATCATCGCAATCGACAGCGCCGGCACACTGATCAGCAAGAGGTAATGCCACACCGGCAGGAGGCTGTAACGCGCGATGAACAGCAGCATCAGCAGGGTCAGCGCCCCGTGGCTGAGCCACATCCACCAGGCCTGACGATCACCGCGCTTGAGTCGTTGAATTTCTTCCCGGGCCAAGGCCAGCAAGGCCAGCGGCGCACCGAGGGCGAAGCGGCCGAGCACGGTTTTATTCAGCCAATGCAGGCCCTGCTCGAACAGCGAGCTGCCCTGCCATTGCTCGATGCTCACATAACGGCTTTCCGGATCGCGACCGGGGAGGGTCAAGTCTTCGTCGCGGTGATGCAGCAAATGACTGTCGCGATACAGCGTGTAGGGGTACCACACCGCGAACGGTGCGTAGCCCAGGACTTTGTTCAGCGCCGGCCAACGGGTCGGATGACCGTGCAGCAGCTCGTGCTGTACCGACAGCCAGAGCACCACCACGGGAATCAGCAACAGCGTGCTCGCCCACAAGCCCAATGAATGACTGCTCAGAACGATGGCGAACCAGGCGCCGTACACGCCGATCAACAGCAACCAGGTCGGCCACTCGGTACGGGCGGTGAAGCGTTGGCGCAGGGTTTCGATTTCTTTTCGGTGGGCGTTATCGAAGTAATGGGGCATGGCGTTGCTCGGATCGGGGACCAGTCCCCTTCTGTGCAACGGCGGCGGGATTTCTTGCAGTTTGTTTTCAAAGGGTCGCTCCCATGCGAGGCGTGGGAGCGATCCAACGGAGCGGACTCAATGCCCGAACAGGTTGAGTTTTTTAGCTTTCTTCTCGGCACGTTTTTCAATGGCGGTTTTTGCCGGTTTTTTCTTCAGCTCTTTTTTTGATTCCATACCTTTAGACATGATGCGTACTCCACTCGCGGGGGGATGAAAACAGGTATACACCTATCCCGACGTGCGCGTTCTTTTATAATCGCGCTTGCCCTCCAACAGTTTAGCCCCATGCACAGCACCCGTTACTCCAGACTCGATGAGCCGCTGTGGCCATTGATGAACAAGTTCTATCGCGCCCACCAATCGTCGATGAAAGCGGTGCGCGACGCGCAACTGTGGGTCGCCAGGCGCGACGAGATCGTCGCTGCCTTGTGTTTGCGACCGGTGGCCGGCGGGCATTGGCTGACGGGGTTGTTTGTCGACCCGGCCTGTCGCGAACAGGGGGTCGCCGCGTCGTTGATCGCTGAAGCCGTCAAGGATCTCGAGCTACCGGTCTGGTTGTTCTGCCACCCCGACTTGCGCGGATTTTACGAACGCCGCGGCTTCAGCTTTGACCCGCCAATGCCCTACGCCATGGTCGAGCGATTGAGCCGTTATGCCCGCAGCAAACCCATGATCGCCATGGGCTTAGAACCGTTGGTTAGGTCCACCGTCGATAATGTGTGATCGGCCCCGGAGCGCTGCGTGCTAGCCTCGCTGTCGACTTCGACTTCGCTCAGGACGCCCCATGAAACCCGCTCTTCTGGCTTTGACGCTGACCGCCCTGCTCGCCCCTGTTTTCGCCCATGCCGCCACGCCGACGGTGTCCGCCGAGCAATACGCCAAGGTCTTGGCCGGCAGTTGGCGTGCCCCGGAAAACGTCGCGCGCGATGGCTATCGTCATCCGCAACAGGGCCTGCAGTTCTTTGGTCTGGCGCCGAATCAGACGGTCATTGAAATCACCCCCGGCAACGGCTGGTACAGCGAATTGCTGGCGCCGCTGCTCAAGGAGCATGGGCAGTACATCGCGGCGATCCAGGCGCCGACGGTCAGTGACTACGCGCGCAAGAACGAAGAAAAGCTGAAGAGCAAATTCGCCGCGACGCCTGAACAGTACGCCAAGGCCCAGGTGCTCGAGTTCGACCCGAAAGCCCCGGCCTTCGGCCAACCCGGTTCGGCGGACACCGTGCTGACCTTTCGCAACGTGCACAACTGGGTGCTCGCCAATACCGCGCCGCTGATGTTCCAGGCCTTTTTCAAGGTGCTCAAACCCGGTGGCGTGCTCGGCGTCGTCGACCATCGAGCCAGGGACGGGGCGTCCCTGGAGGACATCAAGCACAGCGGCTATCTGCCTACCGATTTTGTGGTGAAACTGGCAACCGATGCGGGTTTCAAGCTTGAGGCGCAGAGTGAAATCAATGCCAATCCGAAGGACACCAAGGATTACCCCGAAGGCGTGTGGACACTGCCGCCGGCGTTGACGTTGGGGGAAAAGGACCGGGCGAAGTATGTGGCGATCGGGGAGTCGGACCGGATGACGTTGCGGTTCGTCAAACCATCTAAATAACGACGTAGATCAAATGTAGGAGCGAGCCTGCTCGCGATGGCGGAGTTTCATTCAACATCATCATTGACTGACACGGCCTCATCGCGAGCAGGCTCGCTCCTACATTGGTTTTGTGTGGATTTTAATCATCCGCATTCGGATCAAGATCCGGGAACATCACCTCGGTAAACCCGAACTTGCTGAAGTCGGTAATGCGTGACGGGTACAAGCGGCCGATCAGGTGGTCGCATTCGTGCTGCACCACCCGCGCATGGAAACCGGAAGCGACGCGCACAATCGGCTCGCCCTTGGGGTCGACACCTTCGTAGCGGATCTGTTGATAACGATCCACCGCGCCCCGCAAGCCGGGCACCGACAGGCAACCTTCGAAACCCTCTTCCATGATCGGGCTCAACGGTGTGATCAACGGGTTGATCAGGATCGTCTGCGGCACCGCGTCGGCGTCCGGGTAACGCTCGCTGTGCTCGAAACCGAAGATCACCAGCTGCAGGTCGACACCGATCTGCGGTGCGGCCAGGCCGACGCCGCCAACGCTTTCCATGGTTTGGAACATGTCGTCGATCAACTGCCACAACTCGGGGCTGTCGAACATTTCGACGGGCACTGGCGGGGCAATGCGCAACAGGCGCTCATCGCCCATTTTCAGGATTTCACGGATCATTTGATGACTTCGTCAGTGGGTGGCTTGATGGAGTGATCGCGGCCCAGTCCCGATACGTGGTGTTTTTCCTCATGAACGGGACCATGCTCGCCGGCAACCTTCTCGCCAGGGTCCTTGCCCTCGCGCGACATGTGCTCGATCACCGCATTCATCTCGGCGCCGAGCAGCAGCACCGCGGCGGAAATGTAGAAGTACAACAGCAGCACGATGATCGCGCCGATACTGCCATACATGGCGTTGTAGTTGGCGAATTCCTTGACGTACAGACCGAATCCCAGGGACGCGATGATCCACACCACCACCGACAGCACCGAACCCGGCGTGATGAAGCGAAACTCCTGTTTGACGTCTGGCATGACGTAATAGATCAGCGCCACCGCGACCATCATCAAAATCACGATCACGGGCCAGCGCGCAATGTTCCACAGCGTGACAATGAAATATTCAAGGCCGATTTGCGCCGCGATCCAGCTCATCACCTGCGGCCCCAACACCATCAACGCCGCGGCGATCAGCAGCATGCCGGCAATGCCAACGGTGTAGATGATCGACAGCGGAAAGCGCTTCCACGCCGGTCGCCCTTCGACCACATCGTAGGCGGCGTTCATCGCGCTCATCATTAGGCGCACACCGGCGGAGGCCGTCCACAGGGCAATCACGATACCCACCGACAGCAGCCCGCCCTTGGATTGCTGGAGCTGGTCGATCACCGGGTTTACCTGCTCCAGTGCCTGGGGCGGCAACACCAGTTCCGATTGCAGGCGCAGCCAGGAAAAGAAATCCGGCAGGTGCAGGAAACCGATCAGGGCGATCAGGAACAGGATGAAGGGAAACAGCGAAAACAGCATTTGATAGGCCAGCGCCGAGGCATAGGTCGACATCTCGTCGTCGACGAACTCGGTCACCGTGCGCAGCATTACACGGTGCAGGGGCAGGCCTCTCATGTCCGGGAAAATCATTCGCGTCTCCATCCGCCGCATACAGGATTGGTTTGAAGTCAGGGCGACTCCGGGGCCGTTTTCTTTAGTCAAAGTAGCCTACCTGGCGACTTTGAAACAATTTCATCGCTCAAGTTCAGGCTGACACAAAAACGGCCATCCGTGGATGGCCGTTTCTGACTTCATCAAAGGCCTTATCACGCTCTGTCGACGCCTTTCTTGATTGCGTCCTTGGCTTTGCCGATGGCTTGTTGGGCCTCGCCTTTCCTTTCCTGAGCCTTGCCCTCAGCTTGCAGATTCGGGTTGTTGGTGACCTTGCCGACGCCTTGTTTGACGTTACCCGCAGCTTCGTTGGCCATGCCTTTTACTTTATCGCTTGTGCTGCCCATGGTGTTTCTCCTCTGAACATCTCAATGAGAAAAGTCATTACACATGGTTGACCGGGGGCGTTTGCGGGGAGTTTCATTTATTTTCCCGACGACATTTCATCGTTCAATGCAGGTTGGGCTTTATGTTTGCCCGGCAACCCCCGAGAATGCGCAACGTATTCAGGCCCTGGCGCTGAAGATCCAATCCCGTAGGAATGTTATGAAACTCGATAAAAAGCAGGCCATTGCCCGCAGAAATCAGGAACTCGGCGGTGCTGTGCTTGGCGTTAACAACTGCCACTTCACCGAACTGAACCGCAACCGCAACATCTGGTGGTTCGACATCCCGGTGTCGCGCCTGGCCGTTGGTCAGTACGAGTGGATTCACCTGCTGATGCACACGCCAGCGACCGATGAACTGGTGCACCTGAAAGTGCCAACGGTATTCCTGCGCGAGAAACTCGAAGGCCTGGTGGTGCGTAACCAGGGCAAGCGCAAGGCAGCCCTGAGCCTGGAACTGAGCGCCGACAAGGACTCCTGGCTGCAGGACATGCGCCCGGCGGGCACCAACGTCAATTTCGCGCCGTTCCGCCAATAAACAACATTCCTGTAGGAGCGAGCCTGCTCGCGATGGGCGTTAACGATAACGCGGGCGGACTGGTTGCCAGCGATGTCTGGGCCTTTTTCGCGAGCAGGCTCGCTCCTACAGTAGATCGGTGTTTTGACAGATCTAAAAAAAGCCCCGCATCGGCGGGGCTTTTTGTTGATCACGCGGTGGTTTTCTTCGCGTTGATCTTCTTCAACTCTTCATCGCGCAATTCACGACGCAGGATCTTGCCGACGTTGGTGGTCGGCAGCGCATCGCGGAACTCCACGGAGCGTGGGACCTTGTAACCGGTGACGTTGGCGCGCATGTGCTCCATCACCTGCTCCTTGGTCAGGGTCACGCCCGGTTTGGCGACGATGAAGATCTTGATCGCCTCGCCCGACTTCTCGTCCGGCACGCCGATGGCCGCGCATTGCAGCACGCCCGGCAGGGTCGCCAGCACATCTTCCAGCTCGTTCGGGTACACGTTGAAACCGGACACCAGGATCATGTCTTTCTTGCGATCGACGATGCGCATGTAGCCGTCCGGCTGGATCAGCGCGATGTCACCGGTCTTCAACCAACCTTCGCTGTCGAGGATTTCATCGGTGGCTTCCTGGCGCTGCCAGTACCCCTTCATTACCTGCGGACCTTTCACGCACAGTTCGCCGATTTCACCCATTGGCTGCTCGACACCGGCATCATTGATGACTTTGCACAGGGTCGATGGCACCGGAATGCCGATGGTGCCGATCTGGATGTTCTGGATCGGATTGACCGTGGCCACCGGGCTGGTTTCGGTCATGCCGTACCCTTCGCAGATGGCGCAACCGGTGACCGCTTTCCAGCGCTCGGCTGCCGCCAGTTGCAGGGCCATGCCGCCCGACAGGGTGACTTTCAGCGCGGAGAAGTCCAGCTTGCGGAAGCCTTCGTTGTTGCACAGGGCCACGAACAACGTGTTGAGGCCGACGAAACCGCTGAACTTCCACTTCGACAGTTCCTTGACCATCGCCGGCAAATCACGCGGGTTGCTGATCAGGACGTTGTGGTTGCCGATCAGCATCATCGCCATGCAATGAAAGGTGAAGGCATAGATGTGGTACAGCGGCAGCGGCGTGATCAGGATCTCGCAGCCTTCATTGAGGTTGGAGCCCATCAGCGCCTTGCACTGCAGCATGTTCGCCACCAGGTTGCGGTGCGTCAGCATCGCGCCCTTGGCCACGCCGGTGGTGCCGCCGGTGTATTGCAGCACCGCCACATCACTGCTCGCCGGGTTGGCTTCAGTCACAGGCTGGCCGTGGCCCTTGCTCAACACGTCGTTGAACTTGATGGCTTTTGGCAAGTGATACGCCGGCACCATCTTCTTCACGTACTTGATCACGCTGTTGATCAGCAGACGCTTGAGCGGTGGCAGCAAATCCGCCACTTCCGTGACGATCACATGCTTGACCCCGGTTTTCGGCACGACGGCCTCGGCCAGGTGTGCCATGTTGGCCAGGCAGACCAAAGCCTTGGCACCGGAGTCATTGAACTGGTGTTCCATTTCCCGCGCGGTGTACAGCGGGTTGGTGTTGACCACGATCAGCCCGGCGCGGATGGCACCGAAGACGGCGACCGGGTACTGCAGCACGTTGGGCAATTGCACGGCGATTCGATCGCCCGGCTGCAAATCGGTATGCTGTTGCAGGTACGCGGCAAAGGCACCGGACAGTTCGTACAGTTCACCGTAGGTGATTGTCTTGCCCAGGTTGCTGAAAGCCGGTTTGTTGGCGAAGCGTTGGCAGGATTGCTTCAACACTGCCTGAATATTCGGGTACTCGTCTGGATTGATGTCGGCAGCAATTCCAGCTGGGTACTTATCCTTCCAAAAGTCTTCGATCATGGAAGCCCACTCCTCAGCAACGCGAATTCAGCACCGCATTTGATGCGATTATTATTGGTGTTTGTTCCAAGGTGAATCTGGCTGTTTTACTAGGCCGAGAAGTCACAAAGCGCGCCGAGAGTAGCAGCTTTGAATTGGGTCGACTAGAGCCAAAAGCGGCCTCTACGGTCACTTTTGTGACTCAAGAACATCAACCGGTCATTTTAGAGCAAAAAACCTATATGCCGCTGAAAGCCCCGAAATTCGGGGCCTCTAAAACTGTAGGAGCGAGCCTGCTCGCGAAAAACGTCCAGACAACGCTGTCATTCAGACAGGGCGCGTTATCGTTGACGTCCAGTTCGCGAGCAGAGCTCGCTCCTACAGGGGATCCGCGCGAAGCGCGGCCCTTCACCGCTTAAGCGATATCACGCAACTCCCGCCGCAGAATCTTGCCCACCGGCGTCATCGGCAACGTCTCACGCAAGACAATGTGCTTGGGCACCTTGTACGCGGTGAAGTTTTCCTTGCAGTACGCCTTCAGCTCTTCAAGGCTGACCCCCGCTTCACGGGCGACCACGAACAACTTCACCGCCTCGCCCGAACGCTCGTCCGGCACACCGATCACCGCGCAGTTGGCGACTTTCGGGTGGGCCATGACCACGTCCTCGATCTCGTTCGGGTACACGTTGAAACCCGAGACGATAATCATGTCTTTCTTGCGGTCGACAATGCGCACAAAGCCGTCCGGGTCGATTACCGCGATGTCGCCGGACTTGAACCAGCCCTCGGCATCCAGCACTTCGTCGGTCGCTTCGGGTTTCTGCCAGTAGCCTTTCATGATCTGCGGGCCCTTGATGCACAACTCGCCGCGTTCGCCCAAGGGTTGCTCGACGCCTTCATCGTTGATGACCTTGAGCGTGGTGCCCGGCACCGGCAGGCCGACCGTGCCGATCCGCGATTTGTCGCCGTAGGGATTGGTGCAGGCCACCGGGGAGGTTTCGGTCAGGCCATAGCCTTCGGTGATGCGGCAACCGGTCAACTGCTCCCAGCGCTCGGCCGTGGCCTTGACCAGCGCCGTGCCGCCGGAGTTGGTGAGCTTGAGGCTGGAGAAATCCAGGGTCTTGAAGTCAGGATGGTCCATCAGCGCAACGAACAAGGTGTTGAGCCCCAGCAGCGCCGAGAAGCGCCACTTTTTCAGCTCCTTGATAAAGCCGCCGATGTCCCGCGGGTTGGTAATCAGCACGTTGTGGTTGCCGGTCACCATCATGCACATGCAATTCGCGGTGAAGGCATAGATGTGGTACAGCGGCAACGGCGCGATCATCACCTCCTGCCCTTCACGCAGCAGGGGTTGGCCGTCTTTGGCAAACTGACTGAGACACGCCCGCGCCTGCTGCATGTTGGCGACCAGGTTGCCGTGGGTCAGCATCGCGCCCTTGGCCAGGCCGGTGGTACCGCCGGTGTATTGCAACACCGCGATGTCCTTGAGGCCGGCCTTCAGCGGCTTGATGCTCTTTCCTTTGCCCAGGCGCAGCGCACTCTTGAAGGAAATGGCCTGGGGCAAGGAATAGGCCGGGACCATTTTCTTGACCTTGCTGACCATTGTATTGACCAGCCAGCCCTTGGCGCCGGGCATCAGGTCGCCCATCCTCGCTTCGATCAGGTACTGGATATCGGTATCGGCCAGCACTTCCTGGACCTTCTGCCCGAACATGTTCAGGTAGACCAGCGCCCGGGCCCCGGAATCCTTGAACTGATGACGCATCTCCCGCGCGGTGTACAGCGGGTTGGTATTGACCACGATCAGCCCGGCACGCAAGGCGCCAAACACGGCAATCGGGTATTGCAGGACGTTGGGCATCTGCACCGCGATGCGATCCCCCGGCACCAGGTCGGTCTCCGCTTGCAGGTAACCGGCGAAGGCCGCGCTGTAGCGTTCCAGCTCGGCGTAGGTCAGGGTGACGCCCATGTTGCTGAACGCCGGGCGATCAGCAAACTTCTTGCAGGAACGCTCGAACACCTCGATGACTGACTTGTATTCGGCGACATCAATGTCCAATGGCACGCCAGCCGGGCGTTTGTCATTCCAGAAATCAGGTTGCATTGTTCTTGTCCTCTTTACCTGAGCCTATCCGGGGCCGCTTTTCTGTCATTTCTGTCTGTTTACTCAACGTGCAGAAAAGCGGAGCTTCACGGACACTAGCAGCTATGGCGAAACAGGCAAATATGCGCATGGCCGTCATTGATCGTGTGAATCTTGCTGCCGCGGCGTGGCCTGATCAGACGTCCGGCCAAGGATGCGCTATACATTGCGGCCAGGCTCGTGCTGACCTGTAGGAGCGAGCTTGCTCGCGAAAAAACCAAAGGCACCACTGAGCTTCAGGCTGTACGCGTTATCGTTCACGCCCATCGCGAGCAAGCTCGCTCCTACAATAGTCAGGCAAAGGCCTTCAGCAAAAGGAATCGCCATGATCCACGACACGTTCTGGCTGACCACCAGCGACCGCAGCCGCCTCTTCGTCAACCAGTGGTTGCCCGACGAAAGCCCCAGGGCCGTGATCCTGCTGGCCCACGGCATGGCGGAACACAGCGGCCGCTACGCTCGTCTGGCGCAAAAGCTCTGTGAGCAGGGCTATGGCGTGTACGCTCCGGATCTGCGTGGACATGGCAAAACTGCCGAAAACGGGACACTCGGCCATTTCGCCGACAACGACGGTTGGGCCAAAGTGGTCGGCGACCTGGCGTGCCTCAACCAACACATCGGCCAGCAACATCCCGGCGCGCCCATCGTGCTGTTGGGGCACAGCATGGGCAGCTACCTTGCCCAGGCGTATCTGCTGCATCACAGCGCCAGCCTGCACGGCGCCATTCTCAGCGGCTCGAACTTCCAGCCCGTAGTGCTTTATCGCGCCGCCCGGCAGATTGCCCGTTTCGAACGTCTGCGCCAGGGGCCGAAGGGGCGCAGTGCGTTCATCGAATGGCTGTCGTTCGGCTCCTTCAACAAGCGATTCAAACCGGTACGCACGCAGTTTGACTGGCTCAGCCGCGATCCGACGGAAGTCGACCTGTACGCCAACGACCCGCTGTGCGGCTTCCGCTGCACCAATCAGCTGTGGATCGATTTGCTGGGCGGGTTGCAGCAAATCAGCAAAGCGTCCAATCTCGCCCAGATCGATCCGGGCCTGCCGTTGCTGGTGATCGGCGGCGAATGTGATCCGGTGAGCGAAGGCAAGCGTCTGAAGGATCTGGCCGGCGCCTTGCGCGAAGCCGGCAGCCAGCACCTGCAACTGACCATTTACCCGCAGGCGCGGCACGAACTGTTCAACGAAACCAACCGCGATGAAGTGACCGCCGATGTGTTGACCTGGATCCACCAGACCCTGAGCACGCCCCGGCCACACCGAAGCGAATAGCTTTTTGTGAATCTTTTTACTCGTCACAGGAATTCAGACCCATGACCCAGGTTACCAACACACCTTACGAAGCCCTCGAAATCGGCCAGACCGCCAGCTTCAGCAAGACGGTCGAAGAGCGCGACATCCAGTTGTTCGCCGCGATGTCGGGTGACCATAACCCGGTGCACCTGGACGCCGAATACGCCGCCAGCACCATGTTCAAGGAGCGCATCGCCCACGGCATGTTCAGCGGAGCCCTGATCAGCGCCGCGGTCGCCTGCGAGTTGCCTGGCCCGGGCACGATCTACATCGGTCAGCAAATGAGCTTTCAGAAGCCGGTGAAGATCGGCGACACCCTGACGGTGCGCCTGGAAATCCTGGAAAAACTGCCGAAATTCCGCGTGCGCATTGCCACTCGCGTATTCAACCAGCGCGATGAGTTGGTGGTCGATGGCGAGGCGGAAATCCTCGCGCCGCGCAAACAGCAGTCCGTGACCTTGACCGAGCTGCCGGAGATCAGCATCGGCTGATTCGCGACACTTTAAACTGTAGGAGCGAGCCTGCTCGCGATAGCGCCAGTTCAGTCAACATCAATGTTGAATGTACGGCCGCCATCGCGAGCAGGCTCGCTCCTACAGGGGGTCACCGGTTGGGATTTATGAACGTGCACGCGCCTGATTACGCAGCGCCTTGACCTGATCGTGGTTACGTTGCACGCCGTGATACTGACGTTCAACGATGTCACGAATGCCCACCAGGTTGTGCTTGTTGATTTTTTCCATGGCCTGGCGATAAGCCTTCAGTGCATGGTCTTCACCGCGCTCGGCTTCGTTCAACACGGCCTCTTCGTCCTTGCCGGTGAACATCGACTTCACGTCGACCCAGCGACGGTGCATGTCGCCGCTGACACTGGTGGACGTCTCCGGATCGCCCCCCATCGAACGCACAGCGCTTTGCAATTCCGCGGCAGCCTTTGCGCACTCGGCGGAGCGTTGCACGAACAGGGTTTTGAGTTCAGGGTGTTTGATGTCTTCAGCGCACGTCTTGAACCCTTCCTGACCGTCCTTGCTGGTTTCAATCAGGTCGTTGAGCACAGAGATCGCTTCTTTATTCATGTCGGTCATTTTTCAATTCCTTGCGGTTGATGAAAGATGACTGACTCGTTGCAGAGCGCATGCCAGCCTGTAGATGATTAATTATCTGTTTAATTTCAATAAGTTAAATCCACTCAGAAAATCTGTATCCGTTTTTTTTGCATGATCTGTCAATTGGCCTGCATGCAGAATGCCTGTATTTTCCGAACCGAATGAATCAAGACGACCGAGTCATGAACCCTGAAAAACTTGAACTGCTGATCACCCGCGAAATGCCCTTCGGCAAATACAAAGGGCGGATCATTGCGGACTTGCCGGGCCCCTACCTGAACTGGTTCGCCCGGGAAGGCTTCCCCCATGGTGAGTTGGGCGGCCTGCTGGCCCTGATGCAGGAAATCGATCACAACGGCTTGTCGGAATTGCTCGAACCGTTGCGCGCCAAACATGGCAAGCCCGCCCCTCGCCACTGATTCACTCATCCCGCCTCCGATTGAGTAACCCATGCCCGACAATACCCGCCGCGCCCGTGATGAAGCCTTCTGGCAAACCTTTGCCGACCGCTACGATCAGCAACCCGGCCCGATCAACCTGGAAAACGGTTACTTCGGGCGTATGTCGCGCACGGCGGTCGAGGAGTATCAACGCAACATCGAACTGATCAACCGCGGCAATTCGGTTCATGTCCGCCAGCGTTTTGAACAGGGCGACAGCCTGAAAATCCAGGCGCTGGTGGCCAGTTTGATCGGTGCGCCCGCCGAAGCCGTCGCCCTCACCCGCAACGCCTCGGACGGTTTGCAGTCATTGATCCGCAACTACAATCGCCTGCAACCGGGTGACCAGGTGCTGATCTGCGATCTGGAATACGACACCGTCAAAGGCGCCATGCGCTGGCTGGCAAAGCATCGCGGTGTCGAGGTGATAGAGATCGAGCACGCGCATCCGGCCAGTTTCGACAGCTTGCTGGCCACCTACCGTGAAACCTTTGCGCGTCATCCGCGACTCAAGTTGATGGCCCTGACCCACGTCACCCACCGCACCGGTCTGGTGATGCCGGTTCAGGCGATTGCCGCTGCCGCCAGGGAACATGGTATTGATGTGATCCTCGACGGCGCCCATGCGCTGGGCCAGTTCGAATTCGATCTCAAGGATCTGGGCATCGCTTTCGCCGCCTACAACCTGCACAAGTGGATTGGCGCGCCGTTGACCCTGGGCTTTCTCTATATCGCCCCTGAGCGCCTGGCGGACATCGACCCGGACATGGGCGAAATGCATTTTCCGGTCACCGACATTCGCGCCCGTACCCCCTACAGCACACCGAACATCCCCGCATTGCTGACCCTGCCGCTGGTCATCGAGGAACATCACGCGATGGGCGGTTCCGCCGCCAAGGGTGCGCGGCTCAACTACCTGCGTAACCGGTGGGTGCGGGCGGTACGCGAACTCCCGGGCATCGAAGTCCTGACCCCGGATGACCCGCGACTGTATTGCGGCATCACGTCGATGCGCTTTACCGCACAGGCCGATCAGCAAGTGATGGTCCAGCGACTGCTCAGCGACTACAACCTGTTTACCGTGGTGCGCAGCGGCGCGGCGTGTGGTCCGTGCATTCGGATTACGCCGGGGCTGACCACCACTGCCGAGCACATGAAGCAACTGGTCACGGCGTTGACGGAGTTGCGCTGACCTGTGGGAGCGAGCCTGCTCGCGAAAGCGGTGTGTCAGCCACCACAATTGTTGAATGTTACGCCGCCTTCGCGAGCAGGCTCGCTCCCACAGTTGATCGAAGTCGTGGCAGATACCCCCTGTGGGAGCGGCGTTCGTGCATTTCCTTTGGGCAAAAAAAAACGGTGCACCGACCAAGCGCACCGTAAAGCCGTAAAACACACAACTACGTGTCGGGTGAAGCGATCAGTCCAGCAGCGCCAGGGCCTCGGCGGTGCATTCCTGAATGCGGGCCCAGTCGCCGTTCTTGATCCACTCAGGATCAAGCATCCAGCTACCGCCCACGCACATGACGTTTTTCAGCGCCATGTAGCTCTTGATGTTGGCCGGACCTACGCCGCCAGTCGGGCAGAATTTCACTTCGCCGAATGGTCCGCCCAGGGCCTTGATGGCCGCGACGCCGCCGCTGACTTCCGCCGGGAACAGCTTGAAGCGGCGATAACCCAGGCCATAGCCTTCCATGATGCCCGAGGCGTTGCTGATGCCTGGCAGCAGCGGAATCGGGCTTTCTACGCTGGCTTCCAGCAGGTCGCGGGTGATGCCCGGCGTGACGATGAATTGCGAACCTGCCGCTTCGGCCGCGGCCAGCATGTGGCGATCAAGCACGGTACCGGCACCGGTCACCAGTTCCGGGCGTTGCTCACGCAGGATCTGGATGGCCTTGAGGCCGAACTGCGAACGCAGGGTCACTTCCAGAGCAGTCAGGCCACCGGCAGCAAGGGCATCGGCCAGCGGCAGGACGTCCTGCTCGCGAGCGATGGTGATCACCGGCAGGATCCGCGCCTTGGCGCAGAGGCTGTCGATCAGGGCAACTTTATCCGCCATGGAAACGGTCGGGGATGGGTTTGTCATAGCGGCTGTTCCTTGGCTCATGGGCACCAGTAAATCTCTAACGTGGGTTGCAAAAATGCGCGCACCGGCATTTCGGCGACATCGTCACCGGCCAACGCGATACTCAGGGTGGTCAACTTGGACTGACCGGAAATCGATAGAACTTTATGTTTGGCCGAAGCCAGCAGCGCCCGGCTCATGGTCAGGCGCTGATGCGGCACGGTGGGCGCCAGCATCGGGTAGCAGCGACGACTGCCGTCAGCCTTCAGGGCTTCGGCGAGGTTCGGGCTGTTGGGGAACAGCGACGCGGTGTGGCCGTCATCCCCCATGCCCAGCACCAGCACGTCGATCACCGGCAACTCGGAGAGCAGTCGATCAGCCTGATCGGCTGCCTGTTCAAGGTTGGCGCTGGCGCTGTACAGGCTCAGGAACTGCGCCTTGGCCGCCGGGCCTTGCAACAGATACTTCTTGAGCAGGCCGGCGTTGCTGTCGGCATGTTCCACCGGCACCCAGCGCTCGTCGGCGAGGCTGATCACCACGTTCGACCAGTCCAGCGCCTGCTTGGCCAGGTGCTGGAAAAACGCCACCGGGCTGCGGCCGCCGGACACCACCAGGGTCGCGGTGCCCTGGGCGTCGATCGCGTCGCTCAGTTGTTTGGCCACGTTCAGTGCCAGGCCTTCGGCCAAGAGCACCGGACTCTTGAACCCATGGGCGCTGACGCCCTTGGGCAGTTTCAAATCAGATATCGCCATACCATGACCTCCCGTCCCGCGTGATCAGTGCAATGGAGCTCATCGGCCCCCAGGACCCGGCCGCGTACGGCTTGGGCGCATCACCGGATTTTTTCCACCCGGCGATCAACTGGTCACACCACTTCCACGCGGCTTCGATTTCATCTTTACGGACAAACAGGTTCTGATTGCCGCGCATCACTTCCAGCAACAACCGCTCGTAGGCATCGGGAATCCGTGCGCTGCTCCAGGTGTCGGAAAAATTCAGCTGCAACGGACCGCTGCGCAGCTGCATGCCCTTGTCCAGGCCTTGGTCCTTGGTCATCACGCGCAAGGAAATGCCTTCGTCCGGTTGCAGGCGGATAATCAGCTTGTTGCTGATTTGCAGGCGCTGCTCGGGAGCGAAAATGTAGTGCGACGGTTCCTTGAAGTGGATGACGATCTGCGACAGCTTCTGCGGCATGCGCTTGCCGGTACGCAGGTAAAACGGTACGCCGGCCCAGCGCCAGTTGCGGATATCGGCACGCAAAGCGACGAAGGTTTCGGTGTCGCTCTGGGTGTTGGAATTGGGTTCTTCCAGATAACCCGGCACTGCCTTGCCTTCGCTGTAGCCAGCGATGTACTGGCCGCGCACCACCTGGGTGGTCAGGCCTTCCGGACTGATCGGCGCCAGCGCCTTGAGGACCTTGACCTTCTCGTCGCGAATACTGTCGGCGGACAAGTCGGCCGGCGGGTCCATGGCGATCAGGCAGAGCAGTTGCAGCAGGTGATTCTGGATCATGTCCCGCAGTTGGCCGGCCTTGTCGAAGTAGCCCCAGCGACCTTCGATACCGACCTTCTCGGCCACGGTGATTTCCACGTGGGAGATGTAGTTCTGGTTCCACTGGGTTTCGAACAGGCTGTTGGCGAAACGCAGGGCAATCAGGTTCTGCACCGTTTCCTTGCCCAGGTAGTGGTCGATGCGATAGGTGCGGTTCTCCGGGAAGAACTGCGCCACGGCATCGTTGACCTTGCGCGAGGATTCCAGGTCGGAACCGATGGGCTTTTCCAGCACCACGCGGGTGTTTTCCGCCAGGCCAACCTTCGCCAGGTTCTCGCAGATCGCGCCGTAAACCGCGGCCGGCGTGGCGAAATAGGCAATCACCCGTTGTGCGCTTCCGGCCTGCTCAGCCAGGGCCACATAGTCTTCGGACTTGAGGAAGTCGACGTGCAGATAGGTCAAGCGAGCGAGGAAGCGATCGACCACGGCTTCGTCCAGCTCCTTGGCACCGACGTAGCGGCGCAGCTCGGAAGCGATGAACGTCAGGTGCTCCTGCTCGCTGCCAGGCTCACGGGCCAGCGCGATGATGCGGGTGTCCTCATGCAGGAGGCCCGCGCCATCGAGTTGATAAAGGGCAGGAAACAGCTTGCGCAGAGCCAGATCGCCAAGGGCGCCGAACAAGGCAAAGGTGCACGGTTCAACCGTAATCGAGAGCATGATGTTTGTTCTTTTATCAAGTTAAGCTACAAATACCTTTTTTCAAGGCATCACTCAAGGGAAAATGTAGTAATAACCACAACATTTTCGCAAAATACAGATTCCGAGTGGTGGTCGGTCGGAGCCATCAGTAGGATAGGCCACCGTTACGGGCCGCATCAAAGGCCCTTTTTGCATTAGCCGTGCGCTTATCGGCGCAGGTGAATCAAGGAAATCCATATGGACCGCGTGCGAAATTTACTGGAGCAGATCCAGAATCGCCTTGAAGAGCTGAACAAGGCCGAACGCAAAGTCGCCGAGGTGATCCTGCTCAACCCACAGCAGGCCACCCGGTTCAGCATCGCCGCCCTCGCCCAGGCCGCGTCGGTCAGCGAACCGACGGTCAACCGTTTCTGCCGTTCGTTCGGCGTCAGCGGCTACCCCGAACTCAAGCTGCAACTGGCCCAGAGCCTGGCCAGCGGCGCGGCGTATGTCAGCCGTGCGGTGGAGGCCGACGACAATCCCGAAGCCTATACCCAGAAAATTTTCGGCAGCGCCATCGCGTCCCTGGACAGCGCTTGCCAGGCGCTGGACCCGAACCTGATCAGCCGCGCCGTCGACCTTTTGATCCAGGCCCGGCAGATCCACTTCTTCGGCCTTGGCGCTTCAGCGCCTGTGGCGCTGGATGCGCAGCACAAGTTCTTCCGTTTCAACCTGGCCGTGACCGCCCATGCCGACGTGCTGATGCAGCGCATGATTGCTTCGGTGGCGCACACCGGCGAGCTGTTCGTGATCATTTCCTACACCGGCCGCACCCGCGAACTGGTGGAAGTGGCGCGCATCGCCCGGGAAAACGGCGCGTCGGTGCTCGGCTTGACCGCGGAGAACTCGCCCCTGGCCAAGGCCAGTACCTTGAGCCTAAACATTCCGCTGCCGGAGGACACCGACATCTACATGCCGATGACCTCGCGGATCATTCAGCTGACCGTACTGGACGTGCTCGCCACCGGCATGACCTTGCGCCGTGGCGTGGATTTCCAGCCGCATTTGCGCAAGATCAAGGAGAGCTTGAATGCCAGCCGGTATCCGGTGGGCGACGAGTTCAACTAGTCCGGCATCTTCATTGCCTGATCGGGCCTCTTCGCGAGCAGGCTCGCTCCCACAGTGGATTTGTGTTGATCACACATATTGCGTCCACTGAAGATCTAGTGTGGGAGCGAGCCTGCTCGCGAAGACGGCCGCCCCAACACCGCAAACTCCGAACCTAAGCCCCCACCCGCGCCTGCAAACTCAAATGCGCCCGCTCCCCCGGTTTCAGGCACAGGCTGTCAGTGCCGCCGCTCGCCGCTTCCACGCAAACAAACTCGGATATCTCACTCCAGCTCACCCCCAGCAACGGCCGCGAGCCCGGGTGCCAGACCACCGTGTCCGCGGTGTCGCCGGTATCGATGCACAACGCCCGCTGCCAGGCGTGATCGTTGAGCTGTAACTCGCCGTCATGCTGGAACACCCGCTGACAGCCGCCATCGACGCGCAACTCACCTTCCTGCTGGCAAACCTGCCGGCTCAACTGGTCGTAACCTTGCGCGCCATCGAGCCCAGACAGCGCTACCTCGCCGACGTCACCAATACGCCAATAGGCGTGCAACGCCTGGCTCAATTGGCAAGGCAGGCTGTCTTGATGCTCGGTGCTCAGGCGCAGATCCATTCGCTCCCCCAGGTGGGCGTGCAGATCCACTTGCCAGTCGCACAACCGCAGCTGCCAGTGCAAGCGCACGCCATCCTCATCACTGCTGCTGTCGATCAGCTTCCAGTCGAGCAAACGTGCCCAACCATGGGACGGCCAGGCATTTTCGCTCGGATGACGGCCATACCACGGCCAGCACACCGGCACGCCACCGCGAATGGCCCCGACCTGCGGCCACTTCGCAGCACACCACAGCCAAGGCTTTTGATCTTTGGGCTGGAAGTGCAGCAATTGCGCGCCCTGACGACTGAACACCGCCTGACACAGCGGATGATCGATCACGAGCACGTCGCGCTTCTGATAGCGCTCCCACGCAAACACGGGCCGCTCGCGCAAGGATTTGAAGAAGCGTTGTAGCGGATGCTCAAGCATGTACCACGGTCCTGAAAATCATGGGTGTACTCAGCGAGTCAATGTAGTGACGGTCTACTGTGGCGAGGGGATTTATCCCCGTTGGACTGCGCAGCAGTCCCATTTTTTAGGGCCGCTTCGCAGCCCGACGGGGATAAATCCCCTCGCCACAAAAGTCCTCATCACAGCACGCCCCTCGCCACCCCAAAAAAAAGCGGACAGCCATGGCCGTCCGCAAAATGCGCACATAGAGAGGAGCTTATCGCAGTCGCGTCAGAACACCGACTGAATTTTCAGACCGGCGACCAGCGCGTTGTCGACTTCATCCACACCGCCCGGGTGAGTGATGTATTGCAGGTTGGGACGCACGGTCAGCCAGTTGGTGACGTGGAAGCCATAGTTGAGTTCGTAGTTGTACTCGGTGTCACGCAGCGGCGAGAACAGCGGGTCTTCGTACTGGGTCACACCATTGGCGGCGTTGACCAACTCGGCGTTTTTCTTCACGTCATCGTTGACATGGATACGCGAGAAACCGATACCGAGGTCATCTTTCGGACGGGCATCGAACGGGCCCTTGTACACAAACATCAGCGACTGGTAGTTGTCGACGATGTTGGTGTCCTTGTCGTGGAACGTGGCGTTGGCGGCAATGTTCAGACCGCGGGAAGCGTCACCGTTGTGGGTGGTCAGCTGTTGTTGCGCAACGAACCAGTAGCCGTGCTTGCTGCTGTGGCTGCGATAGGCGTTGCCAGTGGTGGCAGCGTCATCGCCGTTATCGTCTTCACGAACGTCGTCGGCCTTGGCCGTGCTTTTGTAGTAACCGACACGGTATTCGCCCGGCAGGTTGCCAGGGTTAGGCAGCCACACCAGTTCCACCGGCAGGACGGTGCCGTTGGTACCACTGCCGCTGAGCTTGAAGCCGTTACCGTGCTCCAGTTGCGAGGTGTTCTGGTTGTACGCGCCGATCTGCGCATACCACTCGGGCGAAATGTTCCACTTCACGCGGATCGCCGCCTGGCTGACCGGCCAGTTGTACCAGATGTTGGTCGCCCAGTTACCCACCTGGGAGCCGCAGAATGCCAGGTTCTGGAATTCGCACGGGAAGCTGTTGAAGTCTTCGCCTTCGCCGAAGTAACCGGCCTTGATGTCCAGTTTGTTGTCGAGGAACTGATGCTTGATCCACAACTGGGTCAGACGGACCATGTGGCCACGGCCGTAGACTTCCTGGGACGAACTCAGGGTGCCTGCACGCGGATCACCGATGCGGTCGTTGGAGATGTTTTCACCGTTACGATTGGTCAGCTGGATCTTGGCCTGGGTGTTGTCCCAGCCCAGCAGTTTTTGCAGGTCAAGCGCCGCGCCCAGGCCAAACTGGTCGGAGTAACGCGCCGTCTTGTCATCGTTGAAACCGCCGTGGAGGTTGCCGCCCACTTCACCGACGTAGTCCATCTTGATATCGATACCCTGCTCGATCAGCCGGGTCCGTTCCCCACCCCAATCGCCGGTCATCCATTCGGAATCGGCGCTGAACGCTTCAGCCGCGTGAACACTACCGGCCAGCATCATGGCCGCAACGGCCGTTAACTGGCAGATAAGCTGAGCGTTGTTGTTCTTCTTCATCCCTACATCCTCGTCTTATTGTTATTAACTTTTCTGTCTAACGCGGTTACATCGGTTGCGAGGAGCGACAGGCCGCTCACCGCATATCCCCCTGTGGGAGCGGGCTTGCTCGCGAATGCGGTGCGTCAGTCGACATATCCTTGAATGACACACCGCTTTCGCGAGCAAGCCCGCTCCCACACTTGATCTTCAGCGGCCCTTGAATTGGGCGACGTTGGCAGCGTGACTCTCGGCTTTCGGCACACCGGCCACCCCCAGCCGTTCACCGCTCTTGGCATCGAACAGCAGCACTTTCGCCGGATCGAATTGCAGGGTCAGGGTCTCGCCCACCGCTGGCGCAACGTCGGGTGCCAGGCGGCAGCAGACCTTGGTGCCGTTGAGATTGACGAAGACCAGGGTGTCGGGCCCGGTCGGCTCGGTGACCTGGACTTCGGCGCGAATGGTCGGCAAACCATTGGCCTCGCCGTTGGCCAGCACGATCTGCTCCGGGCGCATGCCGAGGATCACTTCGCGATCCTCGAGACCGGCGTCCTGCATGCCCAGCGGCAATTCGCAACGGGCCTGGCCACTGTCGAGCAGCGCCAGCAGGCGACCGTCCTTGCGCTGCAAACGCAGGGGAATGAAGTTCATGGGCGGCGAGCCGATGAAGCTCGCGACGAACAGGTTGGCCGGGTTGTTGTAGATGTCTTTGGGCGTGCCGAACTGCTGAATGATCCCGTCCTTCATCACCGCCACCTTGTCGCCCAGGGTCATGGCTTCGATCTGGTCGTGGGTCACGTAGACCGTGGTGGTTTTCAGGCGCTGGTGCATCAGTTTCATTTCGGTGCGCATCTCGACCCGCAGCTTGGCGTCGAGGTTGGACAGCGGTTCGTCGAACAGGTAGATCTTCGGCCGCCGCGCCAGGGCGCGCCCCATCGCCACGCGCTGTTGCTGGCCACCGGAGAGTTGGCCGGGCTTGCGGTTGAGCAAGTGTTCGATCTGCAACAACTTGGAAACCCGGGCGACTTCTTCGTCGATGTCAGCGGTCGGCATTTTGCGAATCTTCAGGCCGAAGGCGATGTTGTCGCGCACGCTCATGGTCGGGTACAGCGCATAGGACTGGAACACCATGGCGATGTCGCGATCTTTCGGGCTCATGCCACTGATGTCGGCGTCGTCCACCAGGATCGCGCCGCCGCTGATGGTTTCCAGGCCGGCGATGCAGTTCATCAAGGTCGATTTTCCGCAGCCGGACGGACCGACCAGGATCAGAAACTCCCCGTCATCGATCTTCAGTTCGATGTTCTTCAGGGTGTCCGGCAAGCCGGCGCCGTAGGTCTTGTTGACGTTGCGTAATTCGAGAGTTGCCATGTTTCTACCCCTTGACCGCGCCGGACGTCAGCCCACGCAGGAAATACTTGCCAGCGAATATGTAGACCAGCAGTGTCGGCAGCCCGGCGATCATCGCGGCGGCCATATCAACGTTGTATTCCTTGACCCCGGTGCTGGTGTTGACCAGGTTGTTCAGCGCCACTGTGATTGGCTGGGCATCGCCGCTGGCGAACACCACGCCGAACAGGAAGTCGTTCCAGATCTGGGTGAACTGCCAGATAAGGCAGACCATCACGATCGGGATCGACATCGGCAGCAGGATCTTCCAGAAGATCGTGAAGAAGCCTGCACCGTCGAGCCGCGCCGCCTTGACCAGCGCATCCGGCACGCTCACGTAGTAGTTGCGGAAGAACAGCGTGGTGAACGCCAGGCCGTAGACCACGTGCACCAGCACCAGACCGGTGGTGGTGTTGGCCAGGCCGAACTTGCCGAGGGTGAACGAGGCCGGCAACAGCACGGTCTGGAACGGCAGGAAGCAGCCGAACAGCAACAGACCGAAGAACAGTTGCGAACCGCGAAAGCGCCACATCGACAATACGTAACCGTTCATGGCACCGATGAAGGTCGAGATCAGCACCGCTGGCACGGTAATTTTCACCGAGTTCCAGAAGTAGCCGCCGACCACGTCCCAGGCCTTGATCCAGCCGATGCCGTCGATCACGGCCGGCCAGCTCAACAGGTTGCCGGTGCGAATGTCTTCCGGGGATTTGAAGCTGGTCAGCAACATCACCACCAGGGGTACCAGGTACACCGCGGCGGCCAGCAGGAGCGTGGCGTAGATCGCGATGCGGCTGAAGCTCAGGGATGACTTTGCGGGTTGATTAGTCATGGCGCTTGCCTCGCAGCTCGGAGTACAGGTACGGCACGAGGATCGTCAGCAAGGCACCGAGCATCAGCATGGCGCTGGCCGAACCGATGCCCATCTGGCCACGGCTGAAGGTGAAGGAATACATGAACATCGCCGGCAGGTCGGACGAGTAGCCAGGCCCGCCAGCGGTCATCGCCGCCACCAGGTCGAAGCTCTTGATCGCAATGTGCGCGAGGATCATGAAGGCGCTGAAGAACACCGGGCGCAGGCTCGGCAGCACGATCTTCAGGTAGATGGTCGGCAGGCTTGCACCGTCGACTTGCGCGGCGCGGATGATCGATTGATCGACACCCCGCAGGCCGGCGAGGAACATCGCCATCACAAACCCGGAGGCTTGCCACACGGCAGCAATCACCAGGCAGTACACGACGCGATCCTGATCCACCAGCCAGTCGAGACGGAAGCCTTCCCAGCCCCAGTCGCGCAGCATCTTGTCCAGGCCCAGGCCCGGGTTGAGCAGCCACTTCCACGCCGTACCGGTGACGATCATCGACAGCGCCATCGGGTACAGGTAGATGGTGCGAATGAAGCCTTCCTTGCGGATTCGCTGGTCCAGCAGCACCGCGAGGAAGACGCCCAGCACCAGGCTGATGCCGATGAACAGCCCGCCGAACACCGCGAGGTTCTTGCTCGCGACCCACCAGCGGTCGTTGTCCATCAGTCGCATGTATTGCTGCAGGCCGACCCACTTGTAGCTCGGCATGAAGCTGGAGTTGGTAAAGGACAGAATGAACGTCCAGATGATGTAACCGTAGAAGCCAACCAACACGATCAGCATGCTCGGCGCCAGTACCAACTTGGGTAACCAGCGTTGCAGCGCATCGAACGGTGAGGCTTTGCTGAAAACCGCCACAGAGCTCATCGGGATAATCCAGGTTTAGATAGAAGGATCGGAGTGATCCCTTGTGGGAGCGAGCCTGCTCGCGAAGGCGGTGTATCAGTCGACATCCATGTTGAATGTCAGACCGCTTTCGCGAGCAGGCTCGCTCCCACAGGGTTACTCAGTACAGGAAGTTACTGGGCCGCTTTGACCGCCGATGCCAGTTGGGCGCTGGCCTTGGCCGGATCGGCGTCCTTGTCGTTCATGAAGTTGGTGACCACGTCGAAGATCGCGCCTTGCACGGCCAGGGAGGTGGCCATGTTGTGCGCCATGCTCGGTTGCAGGCCGCCGGTCTTGTCGTCCGCCAGGAAGTCCTTGGCGGCGGTCTGGGCGCAGGAGTCAAAGCCCAGCTTGTCCATTTCGTTCAGCATGTCGGTCCGCACCGGGATCGAGCCCTTGTTGATGCTGAAGACTTTCTGGAAGTCGGTACCCAACGCGACCTTGGCCAGGTCTTGTTGCGCGGCGATGTCGCCCTTGCGATCAGCCTTGAGCTTGAACACGGCCATCGAGTCGATGTTGTAGGTGAAGGCTTTATCGGTGCCCGGGAACGGCACGCACTGGTAGTCCTTGCCCGCGACTTTCTTCGCGGCGGTCCACTCGCTCTTGGCCCAGTCACCCATCATCTGCATGCCGGCCTTGCCATTGATGACCTCGGCGGCCGCGATGTTCCAGTCACGACCGGCGCGGTTCGGATCCATGTAGGTGGTGATCTTTTTCAGCTCGGTGAAGGCCTTGGTCATCTCCGGCCCGGACAGGGATTTCTGATCCAGATCTACCAGGGCTTTCTTGTATCCATCGGCGCCCATGACCGAGAGCACCACGTCTTCAAACACGGTGCTGTCTTGCCAAGGCTGGCCACCGTGGGCGAGCGCGATGAAGCCGGCAGCCTTGAGCTTGTCGCCGGCGGCATAGAATTCTTCGAGGGTGGTCGGCGCCTTGTCGATCCCGGCTTTCTTGAACACTTCCGGGTTGATCCACAGCCAGTTGACGCGGTGGATGTTCACCGGCACGGCGACATAGTCACCTTCGTACTTGACGGTGTCGGAGACCTTCTTCGACAGCAGGCCATCCCAGTTTTCCGCCTTGGCGACGGGTGCCAGGGTGTCGGTGCTCAGCAGGCCGGTGCTGCCCCACTCCTGGATGTCCGGGCCCTTGATCTGGGCAACGCCCGGCGGGTTGCCGGCAACGGCGCGACTCTTGAGAACGGTCATGGCCGTGGAACCGCCACCACCGGCGACTGCGCCATCCTTCCAGGTGAAGCCGTCTTTTTCGACTTGGGCCTTGAGGACATCGACCGCTGCCTTTTCACCACCGGACGTCCACCAGTGAACGACCTCGACCGAACCTTTGGCATCGTCGGCCAGTGCACTGAGCGGGAACGCGGAAAATGGAACCAGGGAGGCGAGAGAAATGACAGTAGCGAGGCGAGAAATCGCATTCATCTAGTAGTACCTTTCTTGTTGTTATGCGTTGCAAGTCTGGTGCTTGCGCTGCATAGGATTTTAAACAGGGGATACCCCTTCGCAGGTAACGAAGGGACGCGGGAATGTCACCACATGGTTACACAGGAAAGCTCTGGGACAACTGCCCCAGCGCAGTGGCCATGCTCGGCGCCAGCGGCAGGCGCGGAATCAGCAGCGCTTGCCAGGCGTGATAAAGGTCGGGTTTGCCGGCCCAGATATCGGCGCTGGGGCGATTCAAGGGATCGAGTTCGTGGTGCCAGCTGCCATCGCAGCGGTCGATGAAATGACTGTCACAAAATTCCCAAAACAGCCGGTACCAGCGCTCGTATTGCTCCTCGCCGGTGCGCTTGAGCAAGGCACTGGCGGCGGCGCTGGCTTCGCAATGGGTCCAGTGCAGGCGATGGCGGACCACCGCGCGATTGTCCCAGTCAAGGGTGTAGACGATGCCGGGCGCGCCATCGACGTCCCAGCCATGTCGGCAGTTTTCCTCGAAGAGTTTCTGCGCGTCGGTGGCCAGCCAGCCCGGCGTGAGCATGCCGGCCCGCACCCGCGCCGCTTCGAGGTGCAATAACAACCGCGCCCATTCGAAACCGTGACCCGGCGTGGTGCCGTAAGGGCGGAATCCGTCGGCCGGGTTGTCGCGGTTGTACTCGCGCAGGGGCTGCCAATCGCAGTCGAAATGTTCGATCACCAGATAGCCGTTGGCGGCGGCGTGACCGTGAATCACCCGTTCGACAATGCGCTGGGCGCGACACAGCCAACGGTTGTCGTCGGTGACATCGGCCAGGGCGAGGAAGGCTTCGGTGGCGTGCATGTTGCTGTTGGCGCCGCGATAGGACTCTTCATCGCTCCAGTCGCGGCTGAAGGATTCGCGCATGGCGCCCTCCTCCTCGCTCCAGAAATAGGTGTCGATGATGTCGATGGCGTCATCGAGCAAGGCTTGTGCGCCGGGCCGTTGCGCGACCACCGCGGAACTCGCGGCCAGCGCCACGAAGGCATGCAGATAGGCGTTCTTGCCGGTGTTGCCGTCGCGGTGTTCGGCAACGGAAAACCAACCGCCGTGCAGTGCATCGCGCAAGGGCCCGCGCAGGGCCTGGATGCCGTGATCCACCAACTCGACAAACCCCGGCAAGCCCTGGATGTGGGCCATGGCGAAGCTGTGGGTCATGCGCGCGGTGTTCATGGTTTCGGCTTGGGCGTCGGCCGGCAGGTGACCTCGCTCATCAAGATTACCGAAGCCTTCAGGCAGCTTCGACGCCTTGGCAAACGCCAACAGGCGCAGGCCTTCGGCGGCGAGCCATTGCTGATGGGCAGGTGCGTTCAGCCAGCTGCTGAAGGCAGGTTGGAAGTGATCCATGGGGGGCCTTTTTTGTTGTTATGACTGAGGGGCAGTCTAAACAACGGGCCGACGCGGGCTTGTAACGAAGGGGGCGAGTTATGTCACCAACCTGTGACATTCACCCCAAATTTATGGCGAGTGATCACCTGTGGCGAGGGGATTTATCCCCGTTCGGCTGCGCAGCAGTCGCAAAACAATTGCACTCGGTTTATCTGATACACCTCAATTGCAGACTTTGGGGCGGCTTCGCCACCCAACGGGGATAAATCCCCTCGCCACAAGGCTAGTCAACACTGCGCGGCAACTGCAACGTCACCCTCAACCCACCCTCACGCAAATTCTGCAAACTCACTTCACCGCCATGGCTGTGGGCAATATTGCGCGCAATTCCCAACCCCAACCCATACCCCTGCTGCTGCCCGGCCAGGCGAAAGTGCGGTTCGAACACTTGCTCCAGCCGCTGCTCCGGAACCCCCGGCCCCTCGTCGTCGACGTGCAGGACAAAAGCACTGTCGTCGTCATCGATGTGCAGGTGGGCGTTTTGCCCGTACTTCAAGGCGTTGTCGATCAGGTTGCCGATGCAGCGCTTGAGCGCCAGCGGTTTGCCCGGATAAGTGGCCAGCGCCCGCCCCTGTTGAGTCACGCGACCGTTGCCGTTCGGCGCCAGATAAGGCTCCACCAGGCAGTCGAGCACATAGTTGAGATCCACCTGCTCGATGTTCTCGTGGATGTCGGTGTCTTTCACACATTGCAGCGCGCCCTTGACCAGCAGCTCCAGCTCGTCCAGATCACGGCCGAACTTGGCTTGCAGTTTTTCGTCTTCGAGCAATTCGACCCGCAGCCGCAGCCGGGTAATCGGCGTTCGCAGGTCGTGGGAAATCGCGCTGAACAATTGGCTGCGTTCGGTCAGGTAACGGCTGATGCGCTCGCGCATGGTGTTGAAGGCGCGACCGACTTCCACCACTTCACTGCCGCCACCCTCGGCCACCGGCTCCACGTCGGCACCCAGCGACAGGTCCCGCGCCGCCCGCGCCAGACGCTTGAGCGGCCGGCTCTGCCAGTGCACCAGCAGGCCGATGAACAGCAGCAAGAAGCCGCTGGTGAGGACGATGAACCACACCTGCTGCGCCGGCAGCCCTTGTTCTTCCAGACTGGTGTAGGGCTCGGGCAACAGCGAGGCGATGTACAGCCATTCGCCGGGCGCCATCTGGATCTGCGTCACCAGCACCGGCGGGTTCACCGGCTCCAGGGTCAGCGCGTAGTGCGCCCAGGAGCGCGGCAACTCATCGAGTTTCAGGCCGCCATTGAAGATCCGCAGGTCTTCGGGGCTGACAAAGGTGACCGAGATATCCGTGTCCTGCCCCAGCGACTGACGCAGCACTTCGTCCACCGCCTTGATCACCGCCGCTTTGCGCGCCGTGATCGGCAGCACTTCCATCCCCAGGGGCTTGTCGTTGAGCGTGACCACGAACCGCGTGCCGCCCATGCTGCGCAACTGGTCGAGCACCAACGGCCGGAACGCCACCGGCAACGAGCGGAAGTAACTGACGCTGGCGGTCATCGAATGCGCAAGGCTGCGGGCGCTGGTGACCAGGCCTTCAAGCTGTGTGGCACGCAATTGCGAGACCCAGATCACACTCGACAGCGCCTGGGCGAACAACACCGCCAGCAGGGTCAGCAGCAACATGCGCCCGAGCAGCGAGCGCGGCACCGGCACCCGTCGGGCCAGCTTGCGCAGCGACTCAGTGACCATTGCTGGCAATCACATTGGCCGCCAATTGATAGCCGCTGCCACGCACGGTGCGAATCAGGCGTGGCGGTTTTTCCGTGTCACGCAGGCGCTGGCGCAGGCGACTGACCGCCATGTCGACGATGCGATCCAGCGGCATCAATTCGCGGCCACGGGTGGCGTTGCCGATGGTGTCGCGATCCAGAATTTCCTGGGGATGATCGAGGAACAGTTTCAACAAGGCGAAGTCGGCGCCGGACAGGATCACTTCCTCTCCATCGATGTGGAACAGGCGATGGCTGACCATGTCCAGCCGCCAGTCATCGAAGGCCAGCACTTCACCGCCATTACGCTCCTGACCAAACTGGGCGCGGCGCAACAGGGCCTTGATGCGTGCCTGCAACTCACGGGGACTGAAAGGTTTGCCGAGGTAATCGTCGGCGCCCAGTTCCAGGCCGATGACCCGGTCGGCCTCGTCGGAGCTGGCGGTGAGCATGATGATCGGCACCTGGGCCCGCTTCGGATGCTGGCGAATCCAGCGACACAGACTGAAACCGTCTTCGTCCGGAAGCATCACGTCGAGGATCACCAGATCGCTCGGCTCGTCGCTCAGGGCCTGGCGAAAGCCGGCGCCATCGGGCGTGGTGCGGACCTGGAAACCGGCGCGGGTCAGGTAGGTGTCCAGCAACTCGCGTATCTCTTGATCGTCATCGACCAACAAAATCGACTTGTTGACTGAGCTCACGGGGCGGCGTCCTTGTTGTTTGAATTGGGCGGATTATGCCTGATGCACCATTTTTACAAACACCACAAACCACTGTAGGAGCGAGCCTGCTCGCGATAGCGGTCTTGCATCCAACAGTTCTGTTGACTGACACACCGTCATCGCGAGCAGGCTCACTCCTACATTTTGATCGCATTTCAAGCGGGGATTGATTGCTCCAGCGCCACCCCCGCGCCCACCAACCCGGAATACGGCGCCGTCACCAGCCACACCGGTATCCCCTTGAAGTAATCGCTCATGCAGCCCTTGTCGGCAAAGCACCGGGCGAAACCGCTTTCGAGGAAGAAATCGGCGAAGCGCGGAATCACGCCGCCAACGATGTACACGCCACCGCGAGCACCGGTGGTCAGTACATTGTTGCCAGCCACTCGACCGAGCCAGCAGCAGAATTGTTCGAGCACTTCCAGGGCAATCGGGTCGCCCGCCAGGCCGGCGGCGGTGATCGCTTCCGGGGTATCGAGTACCGGCTCGTGACCATCCACCGCACAGATCGCCCGATAGACCCGTGGCAAGCCGCCGCCGCTCAACGCGGTTTCAGCGCTGACATGACCGATCTCATTGAAGATGTGTTGCCACAACTGAGTCTCACGCGGACTGCTCAGCGGCAAATCGACGTGCCCCCCTTCACCCGGCAGCGCGGCAAAACGCCCTTCGCCGAGATCGAGCAAGGTACCGACGCCCAGCCCGGTGCCGGGACCGATCACCACCGCCGGACGCAATGGCTCCGGCGTGCCTTCGCAGACCACGCGGAATTCGCCCGGCTGCAAACGGGTCATGCCCAGGGCCATGGCCGAGAAGTCGTTGACCAGCAACAATTGCTCCACCTGCAAGGTCTGGCAGAAACCCTTGCGACTCAGGCGCCAGTGGTTGTTGGTGAACTTGAATTCGTCACCGCTCACCGGGCCGGCCACCGACAGGCACACCGATCCGATTGAACCCGGTGCCAGGCCCAGCCCGCTCAGATAGAGGGCGATCGCCTCTTCCGGGCTGGCATGGTCGGCCGTCGCCAGCACCTGGACCGATTCCAGCTGCTGGTTTTTCCACAACGCGAACCGTGCGTTGGTCCCACCGATGTCACCGACCAAAGCCAGTTTCAATTAAGCGTCTCCAGGGCAGAAGTAAAGGCGCTGGCGCCCTGCTCCGCCGAGCTGAAGGCCATGCGCATGAAACCAAACAGCTCGCGACCGGTGCCGATGTTGTTGCCCAACAGGCCCTTGGCCGGCGTGCGCGCTGCGAATTCTTCGGCGTCCACCTTAAGCTCCAGGGTGCCTTTGACGCCATCGACGCGGATGATATCGCCCTCCTGTACCCGCGCCAAAGGGCCGCCCACATAAGCTTCGGGACTGACGTGAATGGCCGCCGGGATTTTCCCCGACGCGCCGGACATGCGTCCGTCGGTCACCAGGGCGACCTTGAAGCCGCGATCCTGCAGCACGCCGAGGAACGGCGTCATCTTGTGCAACTCCGGCATGCCGTTGGAACGCGGCCCCTGGAAGCGCATCACGGCGACAAAATCTTTCTCCAGCAAACCGGCCTTGAACGCATCGGCCAGATCCTGCTGATCCTGGAACACCATGGCCGGTGCTTCGACGATCTGGTTTTCCAGGGCCACGGCCGACACTTTCATCACCCCGCGACCGATATTGCCCTCCATCACCCGCAAGCCGCCCTCTGGCGAGAACGCGCGAGCGACCGGGCGCAGGATGCTTTCGTCGAGGCTTTCGGTGACGCCTTCGCGCCAGACCAATTCCTCATTGTCGAGGAACGGCTCCATCGTGTAGCGGCTCAGGCCGTGACCCAACACAGTGTTGACGTTTTCGTGGAGCAACCCGGCTTCCAGCAGTTCGCGGATCAGGAACGACATTCCACCTGCTGCCTGGAAGTGGTTGATGTCGGCTTTGCCGTTCGGGTAGACGTGGCTCAGGGTCGGCACCACCTCGGAGAGATCGGCCATGTCCTGCCAGGTCAACTGGATGCCCGCCGCCATGGCGATGGCCGGCATGTGCAAGGTGTGGTTGGTCGAACCGCCGGTGGCGTGCAGGGCAACGATCGAGTTGACGATCGAACGCTCGTCGACGATTTCGCCGATCGGCAGGTAGTTGCCGTTCTGCTTGGTCAGGCGCGTCACCTGATGCGCCGCTTCGCGGGTCAGGGCGTCACGCAACGGCGTATTCGGGTTGACGAAAGACGCGCCCGGCAAGTGCAGGCCCATGACTTCCATCAGCAACTGGTTGGTGTTGGCGGTGCCATAGAAGGTGCAAGTGCCGGGGCTGTGGTAGGAGTTCATTTCCGACTCCAGCAACTCTTCGCGGCTGGCCTTGCCTTCGGCATAGCGCTGGCGCACATCGGCTTTCTGCTTGTTGGAAATGCCCGACACCATCGGTCCGCCCGGCACGAAAATCATCGGCAGATGACCGAAGCGCAACGCGCCCATCATCAGGCCCGGGACGATCTTGTCGCAGATGCCCAGCATCAGCGCGCCATCGAACATGTTGTGGGACAACGCCACGGCGGTGGACAACGCGATCACTTCACGGCTGGGCAGGCTCAGCTCCATGCCCGGCTCGCCCTGGGTCACGCCATCGCACATGGCTGGGGTACCGCCGGCGAACTGGCCGACGGAGCCGATCTCGCGCAGGGCTTTCTTGATCAGCTCAGGGAAGACTTCATACGGCTGGTGCGCCGAGAGCATGTCGTTATATGACGAAACAATTGCGATGTTGGCGGAATTCATCATCCGCAGGCTGTTCTTGTCGTGGCTGCCGCAACCGGCCACGCCGTGGGCGAAGTTGGCGCATTGCAGCTTGCCGCGCATCGGACCGTCGCTGGCCGCACCGCGAATCAGTGCAAGGTAAGCCTCACGCGTGGCGCGACTGCGAGCGATAAGCCGTTCGGTGACCTCAAGGACGCGGGGATGCATGTGTAGAACTCCAGGCTAACGGATGTGGCGACCTGATTGTCTATGCTGATCAAGAGCCGTTGTCGATGGGATGACGGACGGTTTTGTTGACCAATTGGACCAGTTGAATCAGGTCGCTCGTTGTAGATTGAACAAAATATTGCCACTAAAAAGGCTTGTTTTCTATTTTTTTGCGAATAATCTTGTAATTCCAACAACAAAACGACGGCGGCGCTGATAAATGACTCTTCGAATCGCAATCAATGGTTTTGGCCGCATTGGCCGTAACGTTCTGCGCGCACTCTATACCCAAGGCTATCGTCAGGATTTGCAGATCGTCGCCATCAACGATTTGGGCGACAGCGCGATCAACGCGCACTTGCTTAAGTACGACACTGTTCACGGCACGTTCGACGCCGATGTCCAGCATGACCAGGAAAGCCTGACCGTCAACGGCGACCGTATCGCGGTCAGCGCCATTCGCAATCCGGCCGACCTGCCTTGGGCCGCGGAAAAAATTGATGTGGTATTCGAATGCACCGGTCTGTTCACCGACCGGGCCAAAGCCGCCGCGCATATTACGGCCGGCGCGCGCAAAGTGATCATCTCGGCCCCGGCCAAGGGCGCCGACGCCACCGTGGTGTACGGGGTCAACCACGACATCCTGCGCCAGTCGCACCAGATCATTTCCAACGCGTCGTGCACCACCAACTGCCTGGCGCCAGTGGCCCAGGTGCTGCACCGCGAACTGGGCATCGAAAGCGGCCTGATGACCACCATCCATGCCTACACCAACGACCAGAACCTGACTGACGTTTACCACACCGACCCGTACCGCGCCCGTTCGGCCACCCAGAACATGATCCCGAGCAAAACCGGCGCGGCCGAAGCGGTCGGCCTGGTGTTGCCGGAACTGGCGGGCAAGCTGACCGGGATGGCGGTGCGCGTGCCGGTGATCAACGTGTCCCTGGTGGACCTGACCGTGCAGCTTAAGCGCGAAGCATCGGCCGAAGAAGTCAACGAACTGCTCAAGCAAGCCGCCCAGCACTCGAAGATTCTCGGCTACAACACCCTGCCGCTGGTTTCCAGCGACTTCAACCACAACCCGCTGTCGTCGATCTTCGACGCCAACCACACCAAGGCCAACGGCAAGCTGCTCAAGGTGCTGGCCTGGTACGACAACGAATGGGGCTTCTCCAACCGCATGCTCGATAACTGCCTGGCGCTGTGTAACGCCGAGTAACCCCCCCTACCTGTAGGAGCGAGCTCTGCTCGCGATGATCGCTAACGATAACGCGGGAAACCTGATGCCCCGCGGTGTTCGACAGTTCATCGCGAGCAGAGCTCGCTCCTGCAGGTGCGTGCCATTTGCGGAGCACCATCGATGATCGGAATCACCTTCACGCAAAAGACCATGGCAGCGCGCAAGCGCATCGCCCTGGTCGCCCATGACCACTGCAAAGTGTTTTTGCTCGACTGGGCCGCACGTCAGAAAGACCGGCTAGCCCGTCATGAACTGGTCGCCACCGGCACCACGGGATTGTTGTTGCAACAACGTCTCGACCTGCCCGTGGAGAGCATGATCAGCGGCCCGCTGGGCGGCGACCAACAGCTCGGTGCACAAATCGCCGAGCAACGGGTCGACCTGCTGGTGTTCTTCTGGGACCCGTTCGAACCGCAGCCCCACGACCCGGACATCAAGGCATTGCTGCGGGTCGCGGCGGTCTGGAACATCCCGGTGGCGTGCAATGAATGCAGCGCCGATTACCTGCTCAGCAGCCCGTTGATGGATCAGGCGCATGCGCACCGGATTCCGGACTACGCGACGTATTTGCAGGGCCGGAGTTAGTTCACGCCGACTGCCTGAGGCCTGGTGTTGATCTCGGACTGCAACTCACCGCGCAGGCGCTCAAAATGAGCCTGCGCCGGCTCTTCAGGATGCGGAATCCAGTTTTTGATCCCGGGCGTATGCATCTCCCGCAAGCGCTCGACGACCAGAAAACGCAGTTGCTCCGGCGTCTGCCATCCCCACTGCTCTGCCAGGTCGAGTTGCTCCGCCAGCCAGGCTCTGGGCGACAGCTTTGCAGGCAGCCGGGCAAGGTCCTCACTGTGCTCGGCCAACAAATACTGACCCACATTGGCCAGCAGGATCTCCCGCTCCTGGCTGGCCGTCGCCGGTGTGTCCAGCCATGGCGGCGTTTCGGGGACCGGGTATTGGCCAGGGGCCGGATTCTCAACTGTCCTCCATTGTTCGCCCTGCCAGTAACAGGCACTGATCACCGGACCGAGGTATTCGGGGTACGCCGACTCCGGCAGGTGTGCGAGTGCGCGTGCCAGCACCCGATTATCCTGGAAGCGATACAACCCCTGTTGCGGTCGTTGCCCGATGAACAGGCGTTCACGCCAATGCTCGAGCAGCCTCTCAAGTGCACCGTTCTCGATACTTGCCAGCCACCCCCAGTCCCGGGGCAGCCCTTCGAACGACTCATCGAGCGTTGACGGATTCAGACTGTCCACTAAAAAAACATAAGGACCGTCAGCAGCCAGACTTGCCACGGCGGTCCTGCTGTAGACACTTTGATAGTGCTCAGGCGAAAGCTGACTTACCAAAGTCTGGTGAATCCCGGACGCCACTGCCGAGTCAAGGATCAGGCACAGGCTACGGCCAAGCTGCAATTGCGTCGCCATCCACTGAACAGGCTGGTGAGTCATGCGACAGCTCCTTCGGTTGAACAGAATCCTTCGCGGCAGGCCTCGCAGATGGGGCAGAAATCTGCACCTTGCTCCCGTGCCAGCGCCATCAATGCCTGTTGGACAACGCCTGTGACCGGCGCTCTTTCAATGGGCGACGCCAATGCCTGGGCTGCGCCCGGCATCAGCGCTGTAGCCAATGTTCCCCGCGTGGGACTGCCACCCACTTCGATTGGACAACTGCTGAAGATGCCACTCGCACCGATCACCAAATGGTGACCGCCCGCGCTCAAGGTCAGGTTCTCGTTGGCGTCGAACACCGCTTTCATCCCCGCCTTGAAATGAATTTCCTGACCCGCCTCCGCCACCAGCACCTGACCCACAGAGGTATGGCTGCTTTGCGCGACATGCAGGTAATCGTTGGCCATCAGTCGGGTTTTGCGGTCGCCCGTCGTCGTGCGATGTTCTTCAGTCTCGAACACACTGGTACTGGTGCCCTTGATGGTTTCCCGACGTTCGCGGCCGACTTCCAGCCGACTGTCATTTTCAATTTTCTGTTCCATGTCGCGCTGCGCCCGCAGGTAGATCAGCTCCTGCCCGAGACGATCTTCGATGTGCAATTCATTGGCTCCGCCACCCTTGGGTGAACTGCGACTGCGAAAGACGCTTCGGGTCTTGTTCGCGGGCAGCTCGTACGGCACCCGGTTGACCAGGTGGTGCAGACAACCGGTAATCAATGGGCGATCAGGATCGCCATCGATAAAGGTCACCAGCACTTCCATGCCGACCCGGGGAATGGTGACCGCCCCGTAACCGTCGCCCGCCCAGACGCTTGAGACTCTTAGCCAGCAACTGCTTTTATCGGTGTTCAGGTCAGTGCGGTCCCAGTAAAAACAGACTTTGACCCGACCGTATTGATCGCAGTGAATCTCCTCTTCCACCGGCCCGGTGACTTTGGCGGTCTGACTCCCGGAAATTCGGGGTTTGGGGCGGTTGAGCGGAGGCCGATACGGTGCATCCCAGGGCGTCGCAGTGAAGGTATTGCGATAACCCTGAAAGTCCGAGGCCGGGTTCTGACCGGGCATCGCTTCCTCGAGCACTTGGGGTTGTCGACCTTCATGCTCCACGCTGGTCAGGAGCCAGAGATCATTCCACCGGGCACAGTGATGGTCGCGCAAGTCGAGGAAATGACCACTGTGCAACTGACCCAGATCGCTGGCGCCCTCGCCTGACCGATAATCGCTGCGGTGCCGCTCCAGACTCCGCCCAGCCAGACGCTTACCTTCCCCACCATCACTAAAGCGTCCGGGTGCACGATAGTCCTCCAGAAGTGGACCGGCCGGGCTTTTGGCGCGTCCTTCGAGACGTAAATCGGGTTTTTCGAAATGGTAATCCCGAAGCGTCACCACGTTGGTACGGGCGGCCAGTCGCACGCTGAAGCGGTTGATCACCGGGTGCTCGGCAACCTGCCCGCTGTCTTGTTGAAACGTCGAAGGCGCCAACCGTCGAAAACAGGTCTGATCATCGCCGAACACCAGGTAATGCCCCTGGGGGTTGTGCTGAAAGTGATAGTGAATACCGGACTCTTCACAGAGCCGCTCGACAAAGGCCAGGTCGGTTTCATTGAACTGCACGCAGTAGTCCCGCGGCGCATATGGGGTCGGGCCAAACTGAAAACTGAACGTATCGCCCAGGATGCCGTGGTTGTTCAGGACTTCGGTGATGATCTGCTCGACGCTGCGCTGCTGAAATATTCGCTGGTTGCTGCACAGGTCCAGATACGCCAGCTGCGGGACCAATGTCAGCTCGTAACGCGTCAGTCGATGACCCGTCTCGTGCTGCGCAAAGGTCTGGATCAGCCCATGCAAGCCCTCACCAGGAGGGCCGAAGCCGAGGAATGCCGGTTTGTGCAACAGCGCCTCGAGATCGAGGTGTGATTGCTCGCTGACCAGCTCGACGGTGACTTTATAAGGTTGGCTGATGGACTCGTTGGCTTTGAAGGCCAGCACCTGGAAGTCGTGCCGCAGTCCAGTGATATCGAGATAGAAGCGAGGTTGAGCGGCGGATTCAAACATCGTTTAGTCCTTTAAAAACAAGTGGGCAACATTCAGACGTAGGAGTCGATATCCAACGGTTGAGCCGCCAGCCGACGCTCGGAATCCAATAACGGGGGAAGGCTGGCGTACTGTTCCGACTGCTGATTTTCCGTGTGCTTTGCCCAGCGCGCCACGCTGCTGGCGAACTCCGCTGACTGGGCCGCATTGCCGTACACATCTGCCAACGTGAGCCGGCGAGCGTACAACGTCAGCAAGCGATCGCGAGTTTGCTCCAGTCGGCCCTGCTCCCTGGATAGAGCGCTCCTGACGGCACTTTGCGCTTCTGTCGCGCCACGCGGCCCTACGTCGTAACGCATCTCGCGGGCATACTCCTGCAGTTTCGCCTTGAGCGTCGTCAGGGCGTTATCGATCAGATGATACTCATGGCCGGTCACCACGGTTCTGCCGCTTTCCTGGGCCTGCTGCCAGCGACGCAAGGTCGCCCAGGCGAAAGGAATGTAGCTGGCCACCATCATGTGGTCCTGATAGTCGATCAGTTGCGCCAGCAGGTTGCCGCGCATTGGCATATCACCACGCCACTTTTGCAGAATCCTGCTGCAAGCGGTGCCTTCGATGGACTCGCAGGCGGGGTCCCACAACACCGCCGACGAATCCTTTTCACCGAAACGCACGGGCATGAAGTGCTGTTGCTGGCCATGATGTTCGTAGGGCGCACCGCCGACACGCACCAGACCGGTACCGAACAGCAGCAGACCATAGCCGCTCAGGGCGGTCATCGTCAGGCCCGGCACCCAGACTTTCCAGTTGGCGTCCATCCAGCGCGCGGGCACGCCGGGTACCGGGTCGTTGTTGTTGACCATGCGGTGGTGGACGAGCTCGGCGGCGCCCTGGACGAAGTCCGCGTCGCCGGTGCGGGGGGCGCCGTAGGTGTAGAGGAGGATGTTGTAGTTCGTGGCGGGACGTCGGCGGAGTGCTTCCGCGAGCAACAAGGCAATGGCACCGCCGAGGCTGTGGCCACAGATGATGATTTTTTGCCCGGCATGAAATCTATCCAGATAGCGCAGGACGAACTCCTTGATTGCCCGAAACGCGTCGTAAAACCCCTTGTGAACCTTGCCGACGCCTTCCTCGAACGGCACTTGCAGCGCGTCCACATCACGGATCGCGTCCTTGAGACTGGCCGTGCCGCGCACCGCAATCAGGATGACTTCGTCGTGATGACAGATGAACGCCTGGGTATCGCCGCCATCCTCCTGGTCATCGAAAAAATGCTGGTTGGCCGGATGCTCCTGATCCTCACCTTTGTCCGGGTGATTGGATGCATACAGCGTCGGGTCGAACGGCAGGATCTCCAGCCGTTTCGAATAGGGCACGTCTTCGTACAGCGGGTAGAACCGTTGGCGCTGACCTTTGTCGATGCGCCAGTTTTCGCGAAAACCGGCCAGCGCCTCGCCGAACAGATGGCCGACGCTCGGATCCTCCGCGAAACGCACCTTGTCCACCGGCCTTTTCGCCGGATCCTGGCCGAAGTCGGTGTAACTCAAGGTCGCCATCAGGGCCAGTTGATAGAGGTTCAGGGCACAAAACTGGTCATCGGTGGACAGCAGTGGCCGCAACGCACGCAGCGGCCGCACTTCCAGCACATTGTGCTGGTTGGGGCTCAGGGCGATACCGAAGGGATGCTCGGGACCGATCCCCAGTTCGTTCATGGCCCGCAGCAGCGAACTTTGCGGTTCGTAGAAGCGCTTGACCACCGGCGGCAGATGCGCGCCTTGGCGGACCAGGTCGCGGACTTCGACCTGAAGAAAGACGTCGGCATCCTTGATGGCCGGGTTGTGTTCGCGGCGGAAGCCGTCTTCGTGGAAGAAGCGGGTTTGTTCGGCGCGGACCTGGAGTTCGGTGATGGGGAGGGGGTAGTGAATACGATCCATCAGACGAGCGTAGAGTTTGTGAATACGGGAGTGCGGTGCGTCCATCGTTAACACCACTGGCCCACGGTAGTGGTTTTCCACCTTTGCAAAACCCTCACCATTCAACCTGCCGGAAAATGCCTGGCCGACACTGTCGACAGCGGTATAGGACAGACCACCGTAAGGTTTGCCGTCGCCAAACTCGTCAACCAATTGAAAACTCGTCCAATGCCCCCGCAGCGGGCAGGCCAGCATTTTGCTGCTGAAAAAGCTGTCCTCTTGTTCCTTGTCCATGGTGTTGCTCCCTTATTCAGTGCAGTTGGGGTAAACGGTGCAGGTCCTGCCATCAGGCAGTTTGAAATCTGTGAATGTGGGGGGATGGGTGCACCATTCTTCGTTGCTGGTACCCCAACGACCGGTGCATGGTTTCCAGCCACCAGGTGTTTCGAACCACCATCCGCGGTAATACGGCTGCTCCTGACGCGCCATCTTGAACACCATCCGCACCGTCCGGCCCGGTAACTGATCGCGCTGCAACACCCCGCCCGCCATGCGATTCAGCATCTGCCCGTCCGCATCGATGGCCCGACAATGCAGAATTTTTACAATGGCTCTATTGGGTCCTACGGTGCGGAACAACCACTGGCACTGCCCCTGAAACTCCTGAACACCCGCGCCAGGAAACGCTGGAAAATCCGGCCCAAGCACATCGCGAAAAGCCAGACTGGCAAAGTCGCCACCTATGTGGGACCAATGCGTCCCCCACTTCGCATCCAGATTCAACTTCAAACTTCTCAACACCAGCGGACAGCCACCCGCACGCGTCGTCAGCGGAATCTGAAACTCCGACGTGCGCGCAACGCTCTGGTATTCACTGGTGAAGAACTTGCGATTGGGCGCCACTTTTCCGCGCTGGCGCGGTGGGGCCTCGCAGGTTTCGCCGGTGGCCGGCACATAAAAGGCGTCGGCCTTGACCCGGAAATCCGCCGGCACTTCAGCCTGCAAGGTGAAGTTTTCTGCCGGTGCAAACACGCAACCGCCAGTGGCGAGTGCCAACAGGCTGACAGCCAGTGCGTGGCCAAGAGACCGCCACGTAAATGGATTGTTGTAGAGAAGTGGCTTTCCCCGCTCCGTGAATGCCGTCACGTGATGCTCCTGCCGATTAACCTCGTTAAACGAAGTATCAACAAGGGGTGTAACAGCCATCCAGACCTGCTTAAGAAGCCCAAAGATGTTTGGGATCGAACCTACGACCAACCCTGAAATATCCGACAGCAACAGCCTCCCGTTAGCGAAAAGAGCACAGCTTTCTGCCTGGCGAGCGGACCTTATTCAGCGCCCTTCTTTTCTGGAAGTAACGAAAACCCACACAAACTATTACTTGACCACCCACACAGATGATAAGCATTATCATTCGCTCGAAACGGATCAGGTCCTCCCGTGAGTCAATCGCGCTTCAACGACGTCTTCATCACCCAGCGAGTCTCTCTGCTGCGCACGCTGGAACGGATGGTCAACAATCACAGCACCGCCGAAGACCTCCTGCAGGAAACCTACCTGCGGGTGACCCGCGCACTCGGCGAGCGGGCTATCGATCATCTGGAACCTTTTGTTTTCCAGACCGCCCGCAACCTGGCGCTGGACCATTTGCGCGCGCGACGCATCCATTCGCGCACCATGGTCGATGACGTGCCGCCGGACGTGGTGGAAAGCGTCGCCGCCCCCGCCAGCAGTGCCGAGGATGCTGCCCATGCCGAACAATTGCTCGAGCGCCTGAACGTGCGCCTGGGTCAACTCAGTCCCCGCCAGCAACAGATTTTCATCCTCAGCCGCTTGCACGGCCACAGCTACCTGGAGATCGCCGAAACACTCGGCGTGTCGCTCAGCACCGTGCAGAAGGAGCTGAAACTGATCATGAGCATCTGCATCGGCGTCGCCGACCGCTTGAACGGCCGCTGAGTCGCCCGTGTCTCGACGCCTTTGTTCATCGGGGCTACCCTTGCCCCTCTTTTGCGCTTCACTAAAAAAACAGCCGTGCACAGACACGCCGAGGAAACACCGTGACGGACACCCGCCGCTCTCCTTCGCCCTCCCCGGCGCAGGCCACTGCCGATGCGATGGACCAGGCCCTGGACTGGCTGATCGTGCTGGACAGCCCGAGCGAAGAACAGACCCGCCAGTTCCACCATTGGCTCGCGGCCGACCCCGCACATGCAGAGGCGTTCGCCAGGGCCCAGGCGATCTGGAACGGCCCGCAAGTCACGCAATGCGCACAAGCGCTGGCGTCGCAGCCAGCCAAGGTCACCGTGCTGTCGCGGGTGCGTCCGCACTGGAAACCCTTGGCCACCGCCGCCGTGCTGATCCTCGGCCTGTTCAGTTTCAGCAATCTGCCGCTGCGCTTGCAGGCCGATCACCTGACCGTGGTGGGTGAACGCCAGCGCCTGCAACTGGAGGACGGTTCGAAAGTCCTGCTCAACACCAACTCGGCCTTTTCCAGCACCATCAATGACCAGCAGCGCGTGGCACGCCTGTATCAGGGCGAGGCGTTTTTCGAGGTGCAGCCCCATCGCGGCCAACCGCTGGAGATCGACGCAGGCCCCGTCACCGCCAGCGTTCGCGATACGGCATTCGCCGTGCGATATCTGGATGGCGTGACCCAGGTTCGGGTTCAGCGCGGCGATGTCGACTTGCGCGCCACCCGTGACGATGCGCGGGTTCGCCTATCGGCCGGAGAAAGCATCCGCATTGGCCCCAACGGTTTCGACCGGCCGTCCAAGGTTGACGCTGCCACCGACCTGGCGTGGGTCCAGGGTCGCCTGGTGTTTGAAAACTGTCCGCTGAGCCAGGTACTGGCGGAACTGGGTCGCTACTATCCGGGCTGGATCATCAACACCAACGAGCAGTTGGCCGATGTGGCCGTGACTGGAAATTACCGTCTCGACCAGCCACTGGACGTGGTCCGCTCGCTGGCCCACATCACCTCGGCACGGCTCAAGGAATACCCGGCGCTGGTGATCTTGAACTAAATGAGAATTATTTTTACTCGATAGCCAAAGCTTGTACGTCTCGTTATAGCCAATGCAATTGATTCGCATCTCTAAATGCCAATCAGCACCTATAAAGATTCGTGCGACACGGAGCGCTATCGATGTCCTCTCGCCTTACCCGCCAGTCCTCTTCACCTTCGCGCATGCTGTCGCTGCTGACCGCCGCCATCCTGATGGCCGGCGCGGCGCCGCTCATGGCTGCGACGCCCGCCGAGCAACCGAGCCGCAACATGGGCGATTACGCGTTCGCCATCGCGCCGCAATCGCTGGTCTCGGCACTCAATGCCTTTACCGCCGTGACAGGCTGGCAGGTCGGCTTCTCGGCCGAACTGGCGCAAGGTATGGACTCCCCGGGCGTACGCGGATCGCTGCCGCCGGAAAAAGCCCTGGATCGCCTGTTGGTGGGGACCAACCTGAGCTACCGCAAACTGGGCAACAACAACATCGTGCTGGAACGCCGCAGCATCGCCGGGGCCCTCAACCTGGATCAGGTGACCATCAGCGCCACTCGCCAGGAACAGGACGTGAGCAGCGTGCCAAGCACCGTCACGGTCCAGACGCGTGAAGACCTCGACCGCAACAACGTTAATAACATCAAGGATCTGGTGCGCTACGAACCGGGCGTTTCGGTAGGCGGTACCGGCACCCGCGCGGGACTTTCCGGGTACAACATCCGCGGCATCGACGGTGACCGCGTGTTGACCCAAGTCGATGGCGTTCAAGTGCCCGACGGCTTCTTCAATGGTCCGTATGCCCAGACCAACCGCAACTATGTCGACCCGGAAATCGTCAAGCGCGTGGAAATCCTGCGCGGCCCGGCGTCGGTGCTGTACGGCAGCAACGCCATCGGCGGCGCCGTCAGTTACTACACACTGGACCCGGACGACATCATCAAGCCTGGCCAGGACGTCGGCGCACGCCTGAAGACCGGCTACAGTTCGGCCGATGACAGCTGGCTGACCTCCGGTACCGTGGCTGGGCGCACCGGCGATTTCGACGGTTTACTGCACCTGAGCCAGCGCAATGGCCATGAAACCGAGTCCTATGGCGAGACCGGGGGCACCGGCCTGAACCGCACCGAAGCCAATCCGGAGGACGTGCGCACCACCAACGTCCTGGCCAAGCTGGGCTGGAACTACGCCGACGACGCCCGCTTCGGATTGACCTACGAGCACTACAAGGACGATCGCGACACCAATCAACTGAGCGCCGTGGGCGGCCCCTTCAACGCAGGGCGTGGCTTCGGTTTCTACAAATCGCGCACCGGCAACGACACCATCACCCGTGAACGCTTCGGCCTTGATCACAGCTTTGCGCTGGACAGCCTCCTGGCCGACAACATCAAGTGGACACTGAACTACCAGATCGCCAAGACCGACCAGAGTACCGAAGAAATCTACGCGCCGTCGCGCACGGTGCTGCGTAATCGCGATACCACCTACAAGGATCGCCAATGGGTGTTCGATGCCCAGGCCGACAAGGCGTTTGCCATCGCCGACACTGACCATGTCGTCACCTATGGCACCACTATCAAGCAAGACAAAGTCACCGGCCTTCGCACGGGCACTGGCACCTGCCTGACCGTGGCCGGCACTTGTCGCGTCATCGGCGCCGTCAGCCCTGCCGACAGCCTGACCCCGGCCAGCGACTTCCCGGATCCGACCATCAACACCTACAGCCTGTTTGCCCAGGATCAGATTGCCTGGAACAACTGGACCTTTGTGCCGGGACTGCGCTACGACTACACCCAGCTCAAGCCGCACCTGACGGACGAGTTCCTGGCCACTGCCGACCAGAGCGGCAATGGCGAAGTGAATGACGACGAAAAAACCTGGCATCGGCTGTCGCCGAAATTCGGCACGACTTACCGTTTCAATGACAACTACACCTGGTACGGCCAATACGCCGAAGGCTTTCGCACGCCGACCGCCAAGGCGCTCTATGGCCGCTTCGAGAACGTGGCGGGCGGCTATCAGGTCGCGCCGAACCCCGATCTCGAACCGGAAAAGAGCAAGAGCTATGAAACAGGCCTGCGCGGACAGTTCGAGGCAGGCACCTTCGATGTCGCGGTGTTCTACAACAAATATCGCGACTTCATCGACGAGAACGCCATCACGCCCGGCTACACCGAGACAACCTTCCAGAGCAACAACATCAAGCACGCCACCATCAAGGGCCTGGAGCTCAAGGGTCGCTTGAACCTGGATACGTTCGGTGCGCCGAGCGGCCTCTACACCCAGGGCTCGGTGGCCTACCTGTACGGTCGTAACGATGACAGCGGCGAACCGCTTAACAGCATCAACCCGCTGACTGGCGTGTTCGGCCTGGGTTACGACCAGGACAAATACGGTGCACTGCTGAGCTGGACCCTGGTCAAACGCAAGACCCGCGTAGACAGCACCAGCTTCAACACTCCGGACGGCACCAGCACCCAATTCAAGACACCGGGTTACGGCGTGCTCGATCTGGCGGGCTTCTACAAGGTCACCGACGAGGTGACCGTCAACGCCGGCCTGTACAACCTGACCAACAAAAAATACTGGCAGTGGGATGACGTACGCGGCTACGACAGCGTCGGCGAAGCCTCGGTGACGCAACCGGCCAACCTCGACCGCCTGACCCAGCCGGGCCGCAACTTCGCAATCAATCTGGTTTGGGATATCTGATGGCGGCCACCTCGCTGCGCGACTCAATGAGAGCCGCGCGGTGAGGATTTTTTACTGTCATGCGTCAGCTCATTCGTCTCGTTACCAGGCACTTCTATATCTCAAGGATTTTCCATGACCACTCAGGACACGACTCAACGCCCGGCCTTGCGCTCGCAACGCCTGAACCAGATCACCCACGAACCCCACAGCAAACTCGATGCCCTGGTCAAAGCCCACGCACCGTTCGAAACCCAGGCCAACTTTGCCCGTTTCGTGGTGGCACAGTACCTGTTCCAGTCGGAACTGGTGGCGCTGTACAACGATGCCGAACTGACGGCCATCGTTACTGACTTGCCTGCTCGCTGCCGCGCCGAAGCGGCCAAGGCTGACCTCGCGGATCTGGACACCGAAGTGCCGGCGCCGGTTGCGGGTGCTGTGAATAACCCAAGCAAAGCCGAAGCGCTGGGTTGGTTGTTCGTCTCCGAAGGCTCGAAATTGGGGGCGGCCTTCCTGATCAAGCGTGCCGTGGGCCTGGGCCTGAGCGAAACCTTCGGCGCCCGCCACCTTGGCGAACCGGCCGGCGGCCGTGCGCAAGGCTGGAAGCACTTCGTCAAAACCCTCGATGAACTGGCGTTCAGTGCAGAGGAAGAAGCGCAGCTGGATAAAGGCGCCATCAACGCGTTCAACCGCTTCACGGTGTTGCTGGAGCAGGCTTACGCCCCAGAACTCGCCTGAAGAAACACGATCCCCTGTGGGAGCGAGCCTGCTCGCGAAGAGGCCGGCACATTCAATAGGTATGTTGCCTGGCACACCGCTTTCGCGAGCAAGCCCGCTCCCACAGTGGGCCGAGCACATCTGCAAGATCCTGCCCCCCCTCAAGCCCTCCGAGCCCATGCCCGCCACCTCCAGACTCTCCCGCCTCCTCTTCGGCCTGCTGGCTTATGTCAGCCTCGGCATCGGCCTGATCGCCATCGTCATTCCCGGCCTGCCGACCACCGAGTTCATCCTGCTAGCCGCCTGGGCCGCCACCCGGAGTTCGCCGCGCTTGAGTGCCTGGCTGGAAAACCACCGCTTGTTCGGGCCGATTCTGAGCAACTGGCGCAACGGCAAAATCATCGCGCGCCGGGCCAAGGTCAGCGCCACCGTCAGCATGCTGCTGTGCGCGACCTTGATGCTGGTGATGCTCGATCACGGCTGGCCGATCTACCTGGCGATTTCCGGCATGACCCTGGGCAATCTATGGATCTGGTCGCGACCGGAATCACTGCCAGAGCCCTCCTGAAACTCCCCGCAACTTTCCCTGTTTTTCCGCCTGTTTTCGGCACAGGTTTCAGGTTTTGTTCTTGCTCGGCGAATTTTCCTGTTTTCTATTTGATTTTCGGCACAGGTTTCAGGTCTTGTTCTTGCTCGCCCCCTCCCCAAATACTCCTGAATCAGTTGGCGATTTTTCCTGTTTTTTATATGATTTTCGGCACATTTTTCCGCGCAAACGATCAACCACTACCGTTCGTCGGGTTGCCATTCATGCGCCTCGCGTCCACGCCGATGGGGATTGAATGGCGCTGAATGGATTTGGCGCGTCGAGCCGCGACGGCTCACAGCCAACACCTCATCCATTCGCGAGTTCGCCCTATGTTCGACTCACTGTCCATCCGCCTGAAAACCGTCCTGCTCTCCGGCCTGTGCCTGCTTGGCGTCGTTGCGCTGATCGTCGGCATGAACATCTACCAGACCAATCAGAACGATGAACTGGTCAACGACTCCAGCAGCAGAATGCTCACCTCCAGTGTGCAGAACCTGCTCCAGGCCAAAGCGGCCGAACAAGCGGTGCGGGTGCAGAAGACGTTCGGTGAAACCCTGACGGTGGCGACCGCCCTGGCGGATCAGATCAAGGACATGCGCAACCTGGCCGCCAAGCGTTCGCTCGAACCTGGCGCCCTGCGTGAAGAGTTGAACCAGAGCCTCAAAACCGCCTTCGAGCGCAACGGCAAAGTGCTGGGCATCTGGCTGGCGTTCGAACCCAACGGTCTGGATGGCAAGGACAGCGAGTTCGTCGGCGACGCCGCCCGCCAGTCCAACGAGATTGGCCGCTTCGCCACTTACTGGAGCCGTGCCGGGGGTGAAGCGCTCAACACCATCATGGTCGAAGAGGACATGACCAAAACCACCCTGAACCTCAGCGGCACGCCCTACAACGTCTGGTACACCTGCCCCAGGGACAGCAAGCGCACCTGCCTGCTCGACCCTTATGCCGATACCGTTGGCGGCAAGGAAGTGTTGATGACCACCATTTCCGTGCCGTTGCTGGCGGATGGCAAGTCCATCGGCGTAGTCGGTATCGACATCGCCCTCGACGCCCTGCAAGCCGCGGCGGTCGATTCCCAGCGCGAGTTGTTCAACAGTGCCGGCCACATGCTGATCGTCTCCGGTACCGGTGTGATGGCGGCCTACAGCGTCGATCAAACGAAAGTGGGCAAGAGCATCGGCGACACCCTGGGGGCGGACGGCAAGGACATCCTGCAATTGCTCGCCAACGGTGCACCGAAAATTCTTGAACAGGGCGATCTGATCCGGGCGGTGTACCCGGTCAGTCCGATTGCCGACGCCAAGGCGTGGGCCGTGGTGATCGACCTGCCCAAGCAAGTGCTGCTGGCCGATTCGGTGAAACTGCAAGCGGTGCTCGACGACGCCCAGCAAAGCGGCACAATCCAGGCAGTGGGTGTGGCGATCGTTGCCGGCCTGGTCGGTCTGTTGCTGATCTGGCTGACCGCCTCCGGCGTGACCCGTCCGATCAACAGCGTGGCGGAAATGCTCAAGGCCATTGCCAGCGGCGACGGCGACCTGACCCAGCGCCTGCACTACAGCAAGAAAGATGAACTGGGGGAACTGGTCAGCTGGTTCAACCGCTTCCTCGACAAGTTGCAGCCGACCATCGCACAGATCAAGCAAAGCATCACCGACGCCCGCGGCACCGCCGACCAGTCTTCGGAAATCGCCCGCCAGACCAGCGAAGGCATGCAGCTGCAGTTCCGCGAAATCGACCAGGTCGCCACCGCCTCCAACGAAATGAGCGCCACCGCCCACGATGTCGCCAACAGTGCGTCCAATGCGGCCAATGCCGCCAAGGGCGCCGATCAGTCGGCCCGCGACGGCATGCAGATCATCGAGCGCAGCACCCGCGACATCAATCAACTGGCCGACGAAGTCAGCAAGGCTGTGACTGAAGTTGAAGCCTTGGCGGTGAACAGCGAGCAGATCGGCTCGGTACTGGAAGTGATCCGCAGCATCGCCGAACAAACCAACCTGCTGGCGCTGAACGCGGCCATTGAAGCGGCCCGTGCCGGCGAAAGCGGACGCGGGTTCGCGGTGGTGGCCGATGAAGTGCGCAACCTGGCCAAACGTACCCAGGATTCGGTGGAGGAAATTCGCCTGGTGATCGAACGCATCCAGAGCGGCACGCGCGGCGTGGTTGCCACCATGCACTCGAGCCAGACCCAGGCCCACAGCAACGCCGGGCAGATCCAGCAAGCGGTACAGGCATTGAGCAAAATCAGTGACGCAGTCACCGTGATCAGCGACATGAACCTGCAAATCGCCAGCGCCGCCGAACAGCAAAGCGCCGTGGCCGAAGAGGTCAACCGCAACGTCTCGGCGATCCGCAGCGTCACCGAAACCCTGACCGGACAAGCCACCGAATCGGCGCAGATCAGCAGCCAACTCAACAACCTCACCACTCACCAGATGAAACTGATGGATCAGTTCCGGGTGTAAACCGCCCTCCTGTGGGAGCGAGCCTGCTCGCGAAGGGGCCAGTACATTCAACATCTATGTTGGCTGACGCACCGCTTCGCGAGCAGGCCCGCTCCCACAGGTTTTCATCAAGCCAACCCGGTTTTTGATCTATGCTCGGGCTCTCGCTCCGGAGGGCCTTCGATGACTGATTTACTCACGTCCATTCAAGCCGCACTCGGCTTGCCGCACACGCCAATCCCGTTTACCTCCACTGGCGCCCTGCCCTCGGCGTTTGCCGTTACGGACCTGGCGTGCGCCAGCATCGCCGCCGCCGGCCAGGCCATCAGCGAATTGTTGCACCAGCAAACCGGACGCTTGCCCGGCCTCGAAGTCGACCGGCGCCTGGCCTCGTTCTGGTTCTCCAGTTCAATCCGCCCCTCAGGCTGGAGCGTTCCACCCTTGTGGGACCCGATCGCCGGTGACTACGCCGCCAAGGATGGCTGGATCCGCCTGCACACCAATGCGCCCCATCACCGCGCTGCCGCCGAATCTGTGCTAGGCGCCTGTGCCGACCGAGTGGCGATGGCAAGCAAAGTGGCGCAATGGGCCAAGCGCGATCTGGAACAGGCGGTGGTCAATGCCGGTGGGTGCGCGGCCGAGATGCGCAGCTGGGAACAGTGGCAGGCGCATCCGCAGGGTCAGGCTGTCAATGCAGAACCGCTGGTTCAGTTCGATCATCACAGCAGCCTCAACGCCAAGCCGTGGCAGGGTTCGGTGGCGCAACCACTGGCCGGGATCAGGGTGCTGGACTTGACCCGCGTGCTCGCCGGTCCGGTCGCCAGCCGATTTCTCGCGGGCCTTGGCGCCGACGTCTTGCGTATCGACCCGCCGACCTGGAATGAACCGGGCGTGATACCGGAAATGACCTTGGGCAAGCGTTGCGCCCGCCTGGACTTGCATGACCAGGCCGATCGCCGCACGTTCGAAAGCCTGCTCAACGAGGCCGACATCGTGCTCCACGGCTACCGCGCCGATGCATTGGAGCGCCTCGGTTACGGAGCCACGGAGCGGCAAAAACGGGCCCCCGGCCTGATCGACGTGAGCCTCAATGCCTATGGCTGGAGCGGCCCGTGGCAGAACCGCCGCGGCTTCGACAGCCTGGTGCAGATGAGCAGCGGCGTTGCCGACGCTGGCATGCGCTGGAAGCAGACGTACAAGCCGACACCCTTGCCCCTGCAAGCCCTCGATCACGCCACCGGGTATCTCATGGCAGCCAGTGCGATCAGGTTGCTGGCAGACCGTTTGAGCAGCGGACGAGGTGGGTCGGCGCGATTGTCATTGGCACGCACGGCGAAGTTGTTGATCGAGCATGGACGCGGGACCGAAGCGCCGTTGCGGGCAGAGGATGAAAGCGATCAGGGGATGTTGGTCGAGCAGACACCCTGGGGACCGGCGCACCGGTTGCATGTGCCGTTGAAGATCACCGGCACGCCGTTGCAGTGGGCGGTTGCGGCCAGCGAATTGGGTTCACATCGCGCGCAGTGGTGGTGACTGTTCAATCGCTTTCGCGAGCAGGCTCGCTCCCACAGATTCGACACTGTACCTGCTCGCGAAGGCGCCAGAACAGCCAACATAAAATCAGGATCAGTCGGAACGACTCAACGATGTCCAAAGCAACTGCGCCGCATACCCCCGATAGGGTCTCCAACCCTCAGCCCGCACCAACAGCTGCCGCGCCGTCACCGACTCCCCTTCAAGCGCCGCCAAGGCATTGATCAACCCCACATCCCCCGTGGGAAACCCATCCATTTCGCGCAACTGTCGCAGGGCAATGTACTGCGCGGTCCAGTCGCCAATGCCATACAACGCCAGCAGGCGGGTCACACCGCCCTGCCGACCGGGTTCGAACAACAGCGGATCATCCAGCATCGCCCGAGCCACGCCTGACAATGTGCGGCCACGGCTTTTCGGCATCCCCAGTGTCGCAAGGTCCGCGTCCGCCAACACAGCCGCCTCAGGAAACGCATGGCTCAAGCCACCTCGCGGCGTAGGCAACGCCACACCATATTGCGCCACCAGTTTCCCCGCCAGTTTGATCGCCGCCCCCACCGTGATTTGCTGACCCAACACCGCACGGATCGCCAATTCCAGCCCGTCCCAGGTCCCCGGCACACGCAGCCCCGGGCGTTCGGCGATCAACCGCGCCAGCAGTGGGTCGATCGTCAGGTGCTGATGAATCGGGGCCAGGTCGGCATCCAGATCAAACATCCGCCGCACGCGCGCGACAATCTCGGGCACGACCGTCGGGTCGGGGAAATCGAGCGTCAGTTCCAGTGAGTCCGCCGTCGCCGGTTTGATCGACAGGGTGCCGTGAATTCCCCTCAGGCCAATGCTGCGCGAGTAAACGCCGTCAACCACCTCTTCCATGCCGGCAATTGCCCGCGCCGACAGGAAGCCGAGCATGGCTGGCCAGTCGTAGGGCGGTTGAAACGCAAGCAACAACTTCATGGCGGTCCCTCTGGGTGATCCGTGTGGCCAGACTATAAAGACAAACCAACTATTGTTGGATAACACCAGCCCCTGTGGGAGCGAGCCTGCTCGCGAATACGGAGTGTCAGCCAATATTGATGTCGACTGACACTCCCCCTTCGCGAGCAGGCTCGCTCCCACAGTGGAAACATCCCTGCCTGCAGTGCGCAGGATTTCACCAATCGCCCGCCCCAAGGCATACTTGCCACCCTCCGCACTCCAGAATCCAAGTCCGCCCCATGCGTATCCACGTCAGTTTCATCGACCGCGTCGGTATCACCCAGGAAGTCCTGGCCCTGCTCGGTGGGCGCAATCTCAATCTGGATGCAGTGGAAATGGTTCCGCCCAACGTCTACATCGACGCCCCGACCCTGAGCCCGGACGTCCTCGAAGAGCTGCGCGATGCGTTGCTCAGCGTACGCGGCGTGCAGGCGATGACGGTGGTCGACATCCTGCCTGGCCAGCGTCGACACTTGCAGCTCGATGCCCTGCTCGCGGCCATGACCGACCCGGTTCTGGCGCTGGACAGCGCCGGCAAGGTGCTGTTGGCCAATCCGGCGCTGATTGCGCTGTATGGCCGCGAACCGGCCGGCGAAAGCGTTGCCGACCTGTTCGCCGACCCCGCCCTGCTCGACACTCTGCTCGAACACGGCTTTCGCCTCCCGCTGCGGGAAATCACCGTCAACGGCCAGACCTTGTTGCTGGACGCCACACCGATTACCGATGCCGGCGCCCTGCTGACCCTGTACCAACCGAACCGCATCGGCGAACGCCTGTCGGCCCTGCACCACGATCACGCCGAGGGTTTCGACGCGCTGCTGGGCGAATCGCCAGTGATCCGCACGCTCAAGGTTCGCGCGCAACGGGTGGCGGCCCTCGATGCGCCGCTGTTGATCCAGGGCGAAACCGGTACTGGCAAGGAATTGGTAGCCCGCGCCTGTCACGCCATCAGTGCCCGGCACAACTCACCGTTTCTGGCATTGAACTGTGCGGCATTGCCGGAGAACCTCGCCGAAAGCGAACTGTTCGGCTACGCCCCCGGCGCCTTCACCGGCGCCCAGCGGGGTGGCAAGCCCGGGCTGATGGAACTGGCCAACCAGGGCACGGTGTTTCTCGACGAGATCGGCGAGATGTCGCCGTATTTGCAAGCCAAATTGCTGCGTTTCCTCAACGACGGCAGCTTTCGTCGAGTCGGCGGTGATCGCGAAGTGAAGGTCAACGTTCGCATTCTCAGTGCGACCCACCGCAACCTGGAAAAAATGGTCAGCGAAGGCCTGTTCCGCGAAGACCTGTTTTACCGACTCAACGTACTGAACGTTGAAGTCCCGCCGCTGCGCGAGCGCGGCCAGGACATTCTGCTGCTGGCCCGCTACTTCATGCAGCAGGCCTGCGCGCAGATCCAGCGCCCGGTCTGTCGCCTCGCGCCCGGCACCTACCCGGCCCTGCTGGGCAACCGCTGGCCCGGCAACGTACGTCAGCTGCAAAACGTGATTTTCCGCGCTGCGGCCATTTGCGAAAGCAGCCTGGTGGACATCGGCGACCTCGACATTGCCGGCACGTCCGTGGCGCGCCAGAGTGACCACGATGTCGACAGCCTGGAACAGGCAATGGACGAGTTCGAGAAAACCCTGCTGGAAAAACTCTACGTCAGCTACCCCTCGACCCGCCAACTGGCCAGCCGCCTGCAAACCTCACACACCGCGATTGCGCATCGACTGCGCAAGTATGGGATTCCCAACAAGCCGTAGGCTTTCAATGGAATGCGGCCCCATCACCAACACAAAACCCTGTGGGAGCGAGCCTGCTCGCGAATGCGGTGTACCAGTCACCCTTGATGTCGACTGACACGCCCTCTTCGCGAGCAGGCTCGCTCCCACAGTGGTTGTGCGGTTGTCTTGAAAATCACTCCAAATACGACCTCCACCTGTACTGAAAGCGCTACAGTGGAACGATATCGCTACACCCCTCCCCAAACAGCGTCCCGCAAGGCTTTGATCCACTTCAGCTTTTTTCTTCCCTCGCGCCTGTAGCGATTTCGCTACAAAAAGAAAAACATCAGCACCTAAAAAATCATATAACTTATTGATTTTAAACAATAAAAAAACATTGGCCGCGATTTTGCTTAGTAACCCCTCATAAATCAGGGCAATAGCCCAAGCAATCAATCGCGTCCACCAGACGAGTCTGGCCCCTTAGGAGTTTTCCATGAGCGAATTGCGTTTTACTGAAGATCACGAATGGCTGCGCACCGAAGCTGACGGCACCGTCACAGTCGGCATCACCGCTTTCGCACAGAACGCACTGGGCGACGTGGTTTTCGTACAACTGCCTGAGCTGCAGTCCTACGATAAAGGCGCTGAAGCGGCCACCGTGGAATCGGTAAAAGCGGCCAGTGGCGTGTACATGCCACTGGACGGTGAAGTGCTGGAAGTGAACCCGGCGCTGGACAGCAGCCCGGAACTGGTCAACGAAGACCCGCTGGGTGAAGGTTGGTTCTTCCGCTTCAAGCCGGCTGACGACTCGGCTGTCGCCAAACTGCTGGATCAGGACGCTTATGACCGTCTGATCAAAGCCCAAGCCGAAGCCTGAGGAACGCCGAAATGACTCAAGTGAATTTGACCACCGCCAATGAATTCATTGCTCGCCACATCGGCCCGCGTGCTGGCGACGAGCAAGCCATGCTCAACAGCCTCGGTTTCGACTCCCTGGAAGCCCTGAGCGCCAGCGTCATCCCGGACAGCATCAAGGGCACCAGCGTGCTCGGCCTCGAAGACGGTTTGAGCGAAGCCGAGGCTCTGGCCTCGATCAAGGCCATCGCCGGCAAGAACCAACTGTTCAAGACCTACATCGGCCAGGGCTACTACGGTACCCACACGCCGTCGCCGATCCTGCGCAACCTGCTGGAAAACCCGGCCTGGTACACCGCCTACACCCCGTACCAGCCAGAAATTTCCCAGGGCCGTCTCGAAGCGCTGCTGAACTTCCAGACCCTGATCAGCGACCTCACCGGCCTGCCGATTGCCAACGCTTCCTTGCTCGACGAAGCCACCGCCGCCGCCGAGGCCATGACCTTCTGCAAGCGCCTGAGCAAGAACAAGGGCAGCCACAAGTTCTTCGCTTCCGTGCATTGCCACCCGCAAACCCTCGACGTACTGCGCACCCGTGCCGAGCCGCTGGGCATCGACGTGGTCGTTGGCGACGAGCGCGAACTGATCGACGTGACGCCATTCTTCGGCGCCCTGCTGCAATACCCGGCAAGCAATGGTGACGTCTTCGACTACCGCGAGCTGACCGAGCGCTTCCACGCCGCCAACGCGCTTGTGGCTGTCGCCGCCGACCTGCTGGCCCTGACCGTGCTGACCCCGCCGGGCGAGTTCGGCGCCGACGTGGCCATCGGCAGCGCGCAACGCTTCGGTGTGCCGCTGGGCTTCGGTGGTCCACACGCCGCCTACTTCTCCACCAAGGATGCGTTCAAGCGCGACATGCCGGGCCGCCTGGTCGGTGTGTCCGTGGACCGTTTCGGCAAGCCGGCGCTGCGCCTGGCGATGCAGACCCGCGAGCAACACATCCGCCGCGAGAAGGCCACCAGCAACATCTGCACCGCACAAGTGCTGCTGGCCAACATTGCCAGCATGTACGCCGTGTATCACGGTCCGAAGGGCCTGACGCAAATCGCCAACCGCGTGCATCACCTGGCTGCAATTCTGGCCAAGGGCCTGACTGCACTGGGTCTGAGCGTCGAACAGGAAAGCTTCTTCGACACCCTGACCGTGAAAACCGGCGCGAACACCGCCGCCCTGCACGACAAGGCGCATGCCCAACAGATCAACCTGCGCGTGGTAGATGCCGAGCGTCTGGGCCTGTCTCTCGACGAAACCAGCACCCAGGCCGACGTTGAAACCCTGTGGGCCCTGCTGGCCGATGGCAAAACCCTGCCTGACTTCGCCGCACTCGCCGCCTCCGTCAACAGCACTATCCCGGCCGCACTGGTTCGCCAGTCGCCGATCCTCAGCCACCCGGTGTTCAACCGTTATCACTCGGAAACCGAGCTGATGCGCTACCTGCGCAAGCTGGCCGACAAGGACCTGGCGCTGGACCGCACCATGATCCCGCTGGGTTCGTGCACCATGAAGCTCAACGCCGCCAGCGAAATGATCCCGGTGACCTGGGCCGAATTCGGCGCCCTGCACCCGTTCGCCCCGGCCGAGCAAAGCGCCGGTTACCAGCAACTGACCGATGAACTGGAAGCGATGCTCTGCGCCGCCACCGGCTACGATTCGATCTCGCTGCAACCGAACGCCGGTTCCCAGGGTGAGTACGCTGGCCTGCTGGCCATCCGCGCCTACCACCAGAGCCGTGGCGAAGACCGTCGCGACATCTGCCTGATCCCGTCGTCGGCACACGGCACCAACCCGGCCACCGCCCAGATGGCCGGCATGCGCGTCGTCGTTACCGCCTGCGATGCCCGTGGCAACGTCGACATCGAAGACCTGCGCGCCAAGGCCATCGAGCACCGCGAACACCTCGCTGCGCTGATGATCACCTACCCGTCGACCCACGGTGTGTTCGAGGAAGGCATCCGCGAAATCTGCGGCATCATTCACGACAACGGCGGCCAGGTGTACATCGACGGCGCCAACATGAACGCGATGGTCGGCCTCTGCGCCCCGGGCAAGTTCGGCGGCGACGTGTCGCACCTGAACCTGCACAAGACCTTCTGCATCCCTCACGGCGGTGGCGGCCCGGGCGTCGGCCCGATCGGCGTCAAATCGCACCTGGCTCCGTTCCTGCCTGGCCACGCCCAGATGGAGCGCAAGGAAGGCGCGGTCTGCGCGGCACCGTTCGGCAGCGCAAGCATCCTGCCGATCACCTGGATGTACATCCGCATGATGGGTGGCGCGGGTCTGAAGCGCGCTTCGCAGCTGGCGATCCTCAACGCCAACTACATTTCGCGACGTCTCGAAGAGCACTACCCAGTCCTGTACACCGGCAGCAACGGCCTGGTGGCGCACGAGTGCATCCTCGACCTGCGTCCGCTGAAAGACAGCAGCGGCATCAGCGTCGATGACGTGGCCAAGCGCCTGATCGACTTCGGCTTCCACGCCCCGACCATGTCGTTCCCGGTCGCCGGCACGCTGATGATCGAGCCGACCGAAAGCGAATCCAAGGAAGAACTGGACCGTTTCTGCGATGCCATGATCCGCATCCGCGAAGAAATCCGCGCAGTGGAAAACGGCACCCTGGACAAGGACGACAACCCGCTGAAAAACGCCCCGCACACCGCGGCGGAGCTGGTCGGCGAGTGGTCGCACCCGTACAGCCGCGAGCAGGCGGTGTATCCGGTTGCCTCGCTGATCGAAGGCAAGTACTGGCCGCCGGTCGGTCGCGTCGACAACGTGTTCGGCGATCGCAACCTGGTCTGCGCCTGCCCGTCGATCGAAAGCTACGCTTAAACCAATGAGGGGGCGGGTCCGCTCGCCCCTTTCATGCTCAAAACGAACCCTGTGGGAGCGAGCCTGCTCGCGAAGACGGACTGACATTCACTATGGATGTCACTGATAGACCGCCTTCGCGAGCAGGCTCGCTCCCACAGGGACGTGTTCCAGGCCTCAGATTTCCGCCACTCCTATAACAAGAAACCGGAGAACAACCATGTCGCTTAGCGTGTTCGACCTGTTCAAGATTGGCATCGGCCCCTCCAGCTCCCACACCGTCGGCCCGATGCGCGCGGCCGCGCGTTTCGTCGAAGGCTTGCGCCGTGAAGGGCTGCTGCCGGCGACCACCAGCGTCAAGGTCGAGCTCTACGGCTCACTCGGCGCCACCGGCAAGGGCCACGGCAGCGACAAGGCCGTGTTGCTTGGCCTGGAAGGCGAACACCCGGACACCGTGGACACCGAAACCATCGCCGCCCGCCTGCATGACATACGCGGCAGCGGACGCTTGAACCTGCTCGGCGAACACAGCATTGCGTTCAACGAGAAAGAACACCTGGCGATGATTCGCAAACCGTTGGCCTATCACCCCAACGGTATGATTTTTCGCGCATTCGACGCAGCGGGCCTGCAAATCCGCAGTCGCGAGTACTACTCGGTCGGCGGCGGCTTTGTCGTCGATGAGGATGCCGCCGGCGCCGACCGCATCGTCGAAGACGCCACCCCGCTGACCTTTCCCTTCAAAAGCGCCAAGGACCTGCTCGGTCACTGCGCCACCTACGGCCTGTCCATCAGCCAGGTGATGCTGACCAACGAAAGTGCCTGGCGCCCGGAAGCGGAAACCCGTGCCGGTCTGTTGAAGATCTGGCAGGTCATGCAGGACTGCGTGGCCGCCGGCTGCCGCAACGAAGGCATCCTGCCCGGTGGTTTGAAGGTAAAACGCCGGGCCGCCGCGCTGTACCGGCAATTGTGCAAGAACCCGGAATCCTCCCTGCGCGATCCGTTGTCGGTGCTGGACTGGGTCAACCTGTACGCCTTGGCGGTCAACGAAGAAAACGCCAACGGCGGACGCGTCGTCACGGCGCCCACCAACGGCGCGGCCGGGATCATTCCCGCAGTGCTGCATTACTACATGCGGTTCATTCCCACGGCGAACGATGACGGGGTGGTGCGCTTTCTGCTGACCGCCGCGGCCATCGGCATTCTGTACAAGGAAAACGCCTCGATTTCCGGCGCAGAAGTCGGCTGCCAGGGCGAGGTTGGCGTGGCGTGCTCCATGGCGGCCGGGGCCTTGTGTGAAGTCCTCGGCGGCACGGTGCAACAAGTGGAAAACGCCGCGGAAATCGGCATGGAACACAACCTGGGCCTGACCTGCGACCCGATTGGCGGACTGGTGCAAGTGCCTTGCATCGAGCGCAATGCCATGGGTTCGGTCAAGGCCATCAATGCGGTGCGCATGGCCATGCGTGGCGACGGGCAACATTTCGTCTCCCTCGACAAAGTCATTCGCACCATGCGCCAGACCGGCGCCGACATGAAAAGCAAATACAAGGAAACCGCCCGTGGCGGTTTGGCGGTCAACATTATCGAGTGCTGATGTGCGCTCACCTGCATCTGCACCCTTTTTCAGGAGCTGAATATGTCCACCGAACAACTGTTGAAAACCCCGTTGCACGCGCTGCACATCGAGTTGGGCGCGCGCATGGTGCCATTCGCCGGCTATGACATGCCCGTGCAGTACCCGCTGGGCGTGATGAAAGAACACCAGCACACCCGTGATCAGGCCGGGCTGTTCGACGTTTCGCACATGGGCCAGATCCGCCTGACCGGCGCCAATGCCGCCAAGGCTCTGGAAACCCTGGTGCCGGTGGACATCATCGACCTGCCGGTGGGCATGCAGCGCTATGCGATGTTCACCAACGAGACCGGTGGCATCCTCGACGACCTGATGGTTGCCAACCTGGGTAACGACGAACTGTTCCTGGTAGTCAACGCAGCCTGCAAGGACCAGGACCTGGCGCATCTGAAAAAGCACATCGGCGATCAGTGCCTTATCGAGCCGCTGTTCGAAGAACGCGCCCTGTTGGCCTTGCAAGGCCCGGCAGCAGTCACTGTACTGGCGCGTTTGGCACCGGAAGTGGCGAAGATGACCTTCATGCAGTTCGCCCGCGTCAAACTGCAGGGCGTGGACTGCTTTGTCAGCCGCTCGGGCTACACCGGTGAGGACGGTTTCGAAATCTCCGTGCCGGCCGCCAACGCCGAAGCCCTCGCCCGCGCCCTGCTGGCGGAACCGGAAGTCGAAGCCATCGGCCTTGGCGCCCGCGACTCGCTACGCCTGGAAGCCGGCCTGTGCCTGTACGGCCACGATATGAACACCGACACCACCCCAATCGAAGCCAGTCTGCTGTGGGCGATCTCCAAGCCGCGTCGTGCAGATGGCGCGCGTGCTGGCGGATTCCCGGGTGCAGAAAACGTGTTCGCCCAGCAACAAGCCGGTGTCAGCCGCAAGCGTGTCGGCCTGCTGCCTCAGGAACGCACTCCGGTACGTGAAGGCGCAGAGATCGTCAACGAAGCCGGCGATATCATTGGCAGCGTCTGCAGCGGTGGTTTCGGGCCGACCCTGGGCGGTCCTTTGGCGATGGGTTATCTCGACAGCGCTTATATCGCTCTCGATACTCCGGTATGGGCGATTGTTCGTGGGAAAAAGGTTCCTTTGCTTGTAAGCAAAATGCCATTTGTTCCACAACGCTACTATCGCGGGTGATTGACTGTTTCTATAAGTAACGCGATTGCGTTATGCGTGCACTAATGTGTAACGCAATCGCCATAAAACAGTGCATCGTTCTTTCATTCCATTCGAATATGAACTTGGCTTATAACGTTCGAAAACAATTGAACAAGGTAATCGTATAAGCCTGCTCTAGTGGACCACCTACAGCCAGCTAACACAGGAAAACCGGGGCCTTCACAGGGCTTGTTTTTTCTCCCGTAGTTGGCGTAGAGTTTGTTCACTGTGTTTGCATGGGTCGCTTGGAATCGTGACCTGGGCAGTAGCCTACAAGTTAGCTACATCCCGTTCGACGTCTTCTTACTCTCCTGCAACCAGCCCCAGTACTCTCTCATGAGATAGAGACTGTCATTAATTTTAGCGTCAAAGGAAATAAGAAATGTCCCAACGTCAGAGCGGTACCGTCAAGTGGTTTAACGACGAGAAAGGTTTTGGTTTTATCACTCCAGAAAGCGGTCCGGATCTGTTCGTGCATTTCCGCGCTATTCAGGGCAACGGTTTCAAGAGCCTGAAAGAAGGCCAGAAAGTGACCTTCATCGCTGTGCAAGGCCAGAAAGGCATGCAGGCTGACGAAGTACAAGCAGAAGGCTAATCTTCTGTAACGAAAAAGCCCCTGATGCTGACATCAGGGGCTTTTTTGTGCGCGCAAATCCGTAAAATGGCTTCTCTTTTCCCTTTGAGTGCCGTCATGTCGAAACATCTGCTGAAACCCCAGGGCGAATTTCCTGCCGCTGGCCTGGGTCGTCGTCTGGCGGCGATGTTCTATGACTTCCTGCTGTGCACCGCCCTGCTGATCGTTACCAGCGGCGCCTACAAGATGATTCAGATGGCAATCATCGGTGAAGACAGGATGCGCGCGCTCACAGAAGCCGGGGCACTCGACGGCGACCCGCTGCTTTCAACCGTGCTGCTGTTCGTACTGTTTGGCTTCTTCGCCAAGTTCTGGACCCACTCCGGCCAGACCTTGGGCATGCAGGTCTGGTGCATCCGCGTACAGAACGCCGATGGCTCCTCGATCAGCCTGTGGCAGGCACTGCTGCGCTTTGTCGTATCGATCGCTTCGTTGCTGTGCGTTGGCCTTGGATTCGTCTGGTCGCTGTTCGACAAGCAGAAACGCAGCTGGCATGACATGTATTCCAACACTCAGTTGGTGCGGATCCCGAAGAAGACCAAGTAGTAGGTACAAGCACAAACCAATGTGGGAGCGAGCCTGCTCGCGAAAGCGGTGTATCAGCAACATTAATGTCAGCTGACACTCCCTCTTCGCGAGCAGGCTCGCTCCCACAGTTTTTTGCGTTGCGATTGAACGGTATTAAGCGTTCCCGGCCAACTTCATCCGCGCCGCCTGGGTAAAGTCCAGCATGCGCTTGAGCGGCCGAATGGCTTGAGGAATCAGCGCCGGATCGACAAAGATCTCGTTAGCCCCTTCTTTCAAGCTCTTGAGCGTGCGCTCAAGGGTGTTCATCGCCATCCACGGGCAGTGGGCGCAACTGCGGCATGCCGCACCGTTACCCGCTGTAGGCGCTTCGATGAAGACCTTGTCCGGACACAACTGCTGCATCTTGTAGAAGATGCCGCGATCGGTCGCAACAATCAGGGTCTTGTTCGGCAACGTCTGCGCTGCCGCGATCAGCTGACTGGTGGAACCGACTGCATCCGCCAGTTCGATCACCGATGTAGGCGACTCAGGGTGGACCAGGATCGCTGCATCGGGATACAACGCCTTCATGTCCTCCAGCTGCTTGGACTTGAACTCTTCGTGAACGATGCAGGCACCGTCCCACAGCAGCATGTCGGCACCGGTCTGGCGCTGAATGTAAGTGCCAAGGTGCTTGTCCGGCCCCCAGATGATGGTCTCGCCGTTGTCCATCAGGCTTTCGACGATCTCCAACGCGCAGCTGGACGTCACCACCCAGTCCGCCCGTGCTTTGACCGCAGCGGAGGTGTTGGCATAAACCACCACTGTACGCTCGGGATGCTGGTCGCAGAACGCGGAAAACTCGTCGACCGGGCAACCCAGGTCCAGCGAGCACGTCGCTTCCAGCGTCGGCATCAGAATGCGTTTTTCAGGATTGAGGATCTTGGCCGTTTCGCCCATGAACTTGACCCCGGCAACCACCACGGTCTTGGCCGGGTGAGCATTGCCGAAGCGGGCCATCTCCAGCGAATCGGAGACACAGCCACCGGTTTCTTCGGCCAGGGCCTGAATAACGGGATCGCAATAGAAGTGGGCCACCAGCACCGCGTCCTGAGCCTTGAGCTCGGCAGCGATGGCGGCACGGTAATAGGCTTCCTCATCGGCGGTCAGCGGCTTGGGCTGCTTGGCGTCGAGGTGGGCTTGAACCAGAAGGCGTTCGGAAATCTGCGTCATGTTCGCAAGACCTGCAGGCGCATTCGCGCGAAAGTCGAGTATACACCCGGCTCCGGACCCATCAGGGTACCGCCGGGAAAGTGGGTATTCATCAGGCACGGACAGCGTTGAAGCTGCGCAAGGCTACAGAATATCCCGAGGATGCAAAAGATGATTCTGACCTGCGTCGCGCAGAGCAGCCCCGGAACCGGACAACGTTAAATCGCGGGCAAAAAAAAATCCGGAAATCCTCACTTTCGTGGGCCTTCCAGACTTTTAAAACAACTTGAAAATGGTGGGTCGTGTGGGATTCGAACCTACGACCAATTGGTTAAAAGCCAACTGCTCTACCAACTGAGCTAACGACCCGCTGTGTGGTGGCGCGTATAATACTGATTTTTAAGGACTATTCAACACCTATTTTAAAATAATTCAAAAATAAGGGGTTGGGTCGCTGATTCCGGCCGCCGCGAAGCCTTCCGCACGCAGACGGCAGCTGTCGCATTTGCCGCAGGCACGGCCATCGTCATCGGCCTGATAGCAGGAAACGGTCAGGCCATAGTTCACGCCGAGCTTCACGCCAGCCTGTACGATCTGCGCCTTGCTGAGGTTTTGCAGCGGTGCCTGAATGCGGAAGCCCTGCCCCTCTACTCCGGCCTTCGTCGCAAGGTTAGCCATACGCTCGAAGGCCTCGACGAACTCTGGGCGACAGTCCGGGTAACCCGAGTAGTCGACCGCATTCACACCGATAAAGATGTCACGAGCGCCCAGTACTTCAGCCCAACCCAGGGCCAGCGACAGAAACACCGTGTTGCGCGCCGGCACGTAAGTCACCGGAATCCCTTCCCCCGCCTCTTCCGGCACGTCGATGCTGCTGTCGGTCAGTGCCGAACCACCGATACCGTTCAGGTTCAGGCCGATCACCTTGTGCTCGACCACACCCAAGTCATGGGCGACACGCTCGGCGGCGTACAGTTCGGCGTGAGAACGCTGACCGTAGTCGAAACTCATGGTGTAGCAGCTGTAGCCTTCGGCGCGAGCCATGGCGACGACAGTCGCCGAATCCAGCCCGCCGGACAGCAGGATGACCGCACGTTTTTCCGCAGTGTTCAGTTGTTCAGTCATCTCAGCGCCCCGGCTCGTCGTTCCAAAGATATTTATGCAGCTGCAATTGCAGACGCACTGGCAGATTGTCCGCCACCACCCAGTCAGCCAGGTCCCGAGCATTGAGGTCGTGATGGCTTGGCGAAAACAGGACCTCACCGGCACGCTGGTCCAGACCGTACTGGATCAGCTTGGACACGGACCAGTCATAGTCCTCCCGCGAGCAGATGACAAATTTCACCTGATCGTTGGGCGTGAGCACTTCAATGTTTTCATAACGGTTGCGATGCGCTTCCTTCGAACCCGGAGTCTTCAGGTCGACGACACGACTGACCCGAGGATCCACGGCCGAGATATCGATAGAGCCACTGGTTTCCAGCGACACTTCGTAACCGGCGTCACACAACCGCTTGAGTAATGGAATGGCGTTGGGTTGCGCCAGGGGCTCACCGCCCGTGACACAGACATAACGAGGACGGAACCCAGCCACTTGCTCAAGGATGTCGTCGAGCGTGCGAATGGTCCCGCCAGTGAACGCGTAGGCGCTGTCGCAGTATTGGCAACGCAACGGGCAACCGGTCAGGCGCACAAATACAGTGGGCAGGCCGGCAGTCCGAGTTTCACCCTGCAACGAGTAGAAAACTTCGGTGATTCTCAATGTGTCTTGCATAGTCGCCACGGGCGTAACAGCTAAACAGGCTGTCCGCCTCCGTCAGGCACTTCAAGGAACCCCGACAATGCGCAGATCCCAAAAAGCGTGTTTCAGAAAAAGGGGATGAATTCTAACGAAAAAACCCGCGCCAAGCGCGGGTTTCTTCAAAACGGGTCAAGCAGGCTTACATTTTCTGCAGATCGCGCTGGGCCAACTGAGCGGCGGACGTTCCCGGATACTGGGAAACCACCTGCTGCAGAATGCCTTTCACTCGATCGGTATGACCGAGGCGGCGCTCTACATCAGCAAGCTTGTACAGCGAATCAGGCACTTTGGCATGCTTGGGGTACAGCTGCGAAACCTTGGCAAACGCCTGACCTGCACCCTGCAGATCACCTTTGGCCAGGTTCACTTCGCCCAACCAGTACTGGGCATTGCCCGCGTATTGGCTGTTCGGGTATTTGCGCAGGAATGCGGCGAAAGCCTGACTGGCCTTGTCGAAATCCTTGGCTTTGATCAGGTCGAAGGCTGCATCGTAGTAGAGCTTTTCCTTCGCCGGGTCTGCCGGTTCACTGCCCGCTGCTGGTGCCTGAGCGGCTGCCGCCCCCGCGGCTGCGCCTGCACCTGCTGCAGCACCGGGGGCGTTCAAATCGCCACCGGTAGAAGAATTCTCTGGAGTCGCGGCTGGTGCAACGCCGGTTCCAATGCGCCGATCAAGATCCTGGTATCGCTCCAGGTTTTCCTGCTTCATGCGCGCTACATCATTTTGCAGAACTTCGATCGCACCTTGCTGGCGCTCGATTTGTTGCTGCATTGATTGCAGTTGGTTGAACAGCTCGCCCTGTGCCGAGACAGGGGCCGAAACCCCTCCCCCGGCATAGGCGCCGTTCGTACCGTAACCCGCAGGCGGATAGCTGCTCCCGCTATTGTTATAGCCGGAGTCATTATCGACCACAGGAACCGCAGACCACGCCGCAAGCGGCGCGAGACTGAGAGCCAGAACAGTTACAGCACGACGGCACGTTCGCATGACGAATTACTTACGCAGTTCGACGCGACGGTTTTGAGCCCAGGACTGCTCGTCGTTGCCGGTAGCAACTGGACGCTCTTCGCCGTAGGAAACCAGTTCCAGCTGAGCTGGGGAAACACCTTGCAGTACCAGGTAGCGTTGAACGGCTTTCGCGCGACGCTCGCCCAGTGCCATGTTGTACTCACGAGTACCACGTTCGTCGGTGTTGCCTTCCAGAACAACGCGAGCGCCGTTTGCTTTCAGGTCTTTGGCGTGAACGTCCAGAGCGCGCATGGCTTCTGGCTTCAGGTCCGAGCTGTCGTATTCGAAGTAGAAAGTGGTGATAGCGCGCAGAGCAGCTTCTTCGCTCAGGGAGCCGTCAACTGCACCAGTGTTTGCGCCGTAACCAGCGTTTGGATCTACCGCGCCTTCACCGGCATTGTCGCCGCCTTTGGACGAGCAACCTACAGCTACAGCCATGGCGAGAGCCAGCGCAGCAAATTTACCAAACTTCAGCATTTCCATCGTGAAACTCCTAATGAACCCCAGTGTGTTAAGTAAAACGTATAGCGCCGCGTCAGTTCAGGTAAGGGGACCAGGAAGGTTCTCTGACTTCGCCTTGTGCGGTAGGAAGCGGGAGCCTTACGCGTCCATTGATGGACACGAGCATCAAGACTCCCCGGCCCTGCTGGCGGGTGGCGTAGATTACCATGGTGCCGTTGGGCGCAACAGTAGGCGACTCGTCCAGAGTGCTATCAGTGAGGATTTTTACACTACCGCGCTGCAAATCCTGAGCCGCCACTTTGAAATTGGTGAAACCGTCCTGGCGGTGAATCATTACCAGGGTCTTTTCGTCTGCCGACAATTTAGGGTTGGCGTTGTAGTTACCGACGAAAGTCACACGTTCTGCACCGCCGCCGCCCACGCTGGTCTTATAGATCTGCGGCTTGCCGCCACGGTCGGAGGTGAAGTAGATGGTCGAACCATCCTTGCCCCAGAACGGCTCGGTGTTGATGCCAGGACCATTGGTAACGCGGGTGATCTGACGCGAGCCCAGGTTCATCACGTAGATGTCCGGGTTACCGTCTTTCGAAAGTACGAATGCCAGGCGATTGCCATCAGGCGACCAGGCTGGCGCGCCGTTCAGGCCTTCGAAGTTGGTGATCTGCTCACGGCGACCAGTGTCGATGTTCTGCATGAATACACGAGGGCGCTTCTGCTCGAACGACACGTAGGCAATACGCTTGCCGTCCGGCGCGAAACGCGGCGACAGGATTGGCTCGCGCGACTGCAGCAAGGTCACGGCACGGGCACCGTCATAGTCCGAACGTTGCAGTGTGTAGCGAGTGTTCTTCTCGGAGAAGCGCTCGGCTGTCACGTACAGCAGGCGAGTCGAAAACGCACCTTTGATGCCGGTCAGTTTTTCGAACGACTGGTCGGAGATGTAGTGCGCCATGTCACGCAGCTGATCGACACCACCCGAAACGCTGCCGGTCAGCACTTGCTGTTCGGTCGCGACGTTGAATAGTGCGTATTGAACCTGCAGGCGACCGCCCGCCGGAACAATACTGCCAACCATGATGTACTGGGCACCCAGTGCCTTGAAGTCACGGAAGATGATTTCGCTGGCCTGGCTAGGCTGGCTGATCATGTTCTGCTTCGGGATCGGCGAGTAGTAACCCGAGTTGCGCAGGTCGTTACCGATGATTTCAGCCATGTCGTCCGGCAGCACGCTACCGCCCTGGAAGCCGAACGGTACAACCGCGATCGGGGTGGCCCGATCACTGCCACTGGTGACCAGAATGTTTTTTTCATCTGCCATCGCTATCCCTGCCATGCAGCAGATAACGACCAGCATTCCTCGAAGAAGGTTTCTCACAAGGCTAGATCCTCAGGTGTGAATGTCATCTTGAATGAACGATACGGAGCGAAATCACTCGGCTTCATTCCCTGCATTTCTGTCAAACGTCCAATATTCTTCACGGCCGCTACAGCCGACGCGTCAAACGGACCGTCACCACTGGACTTGGCCACGCTGACCGAAGTCACCGTACCGTCCGGCAACATGCCGATTTGCAACACGACCGTCATGCCTTTACGGGCCGAAGGTGGACGGGCCCAGCCTTCCGCTGCACGTGCTCGGATCAGGTCATCGAAACTGCCGGCGACTTCGTCACCCTGCTCATCGGCCAAGGCCTGCTGACGCTGCGGCGTGTCGGAAAGCAAATCTGCCAGGGCCTGAGCCTTCTTGTCTTCGGCGGATTTACGTGCCGCATCCTGCGCTTTCTTCTTTGCAGCATCGGCAGCAGCTTTCTTCTTCGCTTCTTCGGCGACTTTCTTCTTCGCCTCTTCAGCTTCAGCTTTCTTCTTGGCGTCTTCCGCGGCTTTCTTCTTCGCGTCTTCGACGATCTTTTTCTTCGCTTCTTCAGCGGCCGCTTTCTTGGCCTCTTCTTCAGCAGCCTTCTTGGCTTCTTCTTCCGCTTTCTTCTTGGCTATATCAGCCAATTGTTTCTCTTCTGCCTTCTTGGCTTCGGCGGCCTTTTTCGCGTCGTCGGCTTTCTTGGCTTCATCAGCCTTCTTCGCCTCTTCCGCTTTCTTGGACTCGTCGGCCTTCTTGGCTTCCTCGGCCTTTTGAGCCGCTTCTTCTTTCTTTTGTTCCGCAGCCTTCACCGCTTCCTGCTCGACCTTCTTCTGCTCCATCTGCTCTTCTTCGGTCTGGCGCGCGGCGGATTTCTTCGCCTCACCCGCAATCTTCTGATTGGTCTGGGTGGTTGCCTGACTTTTCGATTTCAGCTGGTACAGGGTCGCCTGGACAATCGGCTTGGCCGGCGGCAGCTCCGGCGTGAAGGCAAAACTGACGAACAGCATGCCGAACACCAGCACGTGCAAGCCAATCGCCCAGACACTAGGCCAGAAGTAGCTTTCCGAGGCGGACGGCTCTCGCTGTTGCTGCATCAGGGCGCCTCGGTAATCAAGCCAACATTACCGACCCCGGCTTTCTGCAACCCGCCCATGGCGCCCATGACGGCACCGTAGTCGACGCTCTTGTCACCGCGGATGAAGACCTGGGTACGCTTGCCGCCTTCGTTGCCGACGCGAATGATCTTGGTGACCGCATCAGTCATCTGCGGCAGGGTCATGGCGCGGTCTTGTTGCTTCTCTGTATCGACTTCGCTGCCAAGGTTCCAGTAGTAGGTCTTGTCAGCCTTGATCGAAATGGTCAGGACCTGGGTGTTGTTGTCCTGCGGCAAGGCTTCGCTGGAAACCTTCGGCAGATCCACTTTCACGCCCTGGTTGAGCATCGGCGCGGTCACCATGAAAATGACCAGCAGCACCAACATCACGTCGATGTAAGGCACCACGTTCATCTCGGCGACCGGCTTGCGCTTGTGTCGGGCTCGAGCGATTAAAGCCATCGGAAATTACCTGCTTATTCTTCGCTGGTGTGCACTTTGCGGTGCAGGATCGCCTGGAATTCATCGGCGAAGGTGTAGTAGCGGCTCAGCAGGGTTTCGCTGCGAGCGGAGAAGCGGTTGTAGGCGATTACGGCCGGAATAGCGGCGAACAGACCGATCGCCGTAGCGATCAGGGCTTCGGCGATACCTGGCGCCACAGTGGCCAGGGTCGCTTGCTGGGCAGTCGCCAGGCCACGGAAGGAGTTCATGATGCCCCAGACGGTACCGAACAGACCGATGTACGGACTGACAGAGCCGACGGTGGCCAGGAACGGCAAGCTCTGCTCGAGCTTTTCTTCTTCGCGGGAAATGGCTACGCGCATGGCACGAGCCACACCTTCCATGACCGCTTCCGGGTCAACGCCTGGCTGCTGGCGCAGACGGGAGAATTCCTTGAAGCCGGCGCGGAAGATCTGCTCGACACCCGAATCCGGGTCCGGGTTGCTGCCTGCCTGACGGTAGAGTTTGGACAGGTCGATACCCGACCAGAAGCGCTCCTCGAAGCTCTCCAGGGCGCGTCGACCGGCGCGCAGCAGGTTGCTGCGCTGAAAGATCATGATCCATGAGGTCACCGATGCGGCTACCAGGGTCAGCATCACCAGTTGCACAACGATACTGGCATTGCTGACCAGGCTCCACATGGAGGAATGGTCGACGACGTTAGCTTCCACGCTTTATCTCCTGCTTTGAGTGTGTACCCGCGCCGCTCACGTCGGCAAAGGCCGCTCGTAGAGCTTCGGGAATGGCCCGGGGTTTCAAACTGTTGGTGCGCACACAGGCCACCAGAAACTGCCCTTCGCAGAGCAACGCATTATCCGTAGCCCGCCTGACCTGCTGTTTAAAGCGCAGGCTGACACGGTTCAATTCGATTACTTCAGCGCTTACCAGCAGCTCGTCATCCAGTCGCGCCGGCGCGTGGTAGCGCGCTTCGCTGGAATGCACGACGAACAACAGGTCCTCCCCTGCCAGCTGCGATTGGGCAAAGCCCAGCTCTCGTAGCCGCTCGGTTCGAGCCCGTTCCATAAACTTGAGGTAATTGACGTAATACACGATGCCGCCCGCATCGGTGTCCTCGTAATAAACGCGACAACGATGTGCGAAAGGCTCAAGCCCGTTTTGCGCGCGCATACTCTAGTGCTTACTCCTCGGGTTGCCAATCCGGCCAGGCAACTGTTTTTCATTGTTCTGCGGCTTTCTCGCGAAAGTACGGTCCTAGGACAGCACAATGCCCGAAAATTCAGCCCGCAAAAGTTAATTAATCGTCCACGGCGTCGAGGAACTCGTCTACCACGGGCATCTCACCCAATCGTGACGGAATGTTTAAGCCGAAGTGCAGGTACGCATGCCGCGTCACCACCCGACCACGCGGGGTACGCATGATGTAGCCCTGCTGGATCAGATAAGGCTCCAGCACATCTTCAATGGTGTGACGCTCTTCGCTGATGGCCGCGGCGAGGCTGTCCACGCCAACCGGCCCGCCATCGAACTTCTCGATCATGGTCAGCAACAGACGTCGGTCCTGGTGATCGAAGCCACGCTCATCGACATCAAGCAGGTTCAGGGCCAGGTCGGCAATCGGCTTGGTGATATGGCCCTTGGCGCGGACTTCGGCGAAGTCCCGCACCCGGCGCAGCAAACGGTTGGCGATTCGCGGGGTGCCGCGGGCCCGTCGGGCGATTTCGAAGGCGCCCTCCGGGTCCAGCGGCAAGCCAAGGATGCTCGCCGAACGACTGACAATCGTCGACAGATCGGCGTTGCTGTAGAACTCCAGGCGCTGGACGATCCCGAAACGGTCACGCAACGGATTGGTCAACATCCCCGCCCGCGTCGTCGCGCCGACCAGGGTGAATGGCGGCAAGTCGAGCTTGATCGAACGCGCAGCCGGGCCTTCACCGATCATGATGTCGAGCTGGAAGTCCTCCATGGCCGGGTATAACACTTCTTCGACAATCGGCGACAGGCGATGGATTTCATCGATAAACAACACATCATGCGGTTCGAGATTGGTCAGCAAGGCCGCCAGATCACCCGGGCGCTCAAGGACCGGCCCCGAGGTGCTTTTGATCGAGACACCCATTTCCTGGGCGATGATGTTGGCCAGGGTAGTTTTACCCAGACCCGGAGGACCAAAAATCAGCGTATGGTCCAGGGACTCGCTGCGCCCACGGGCAGCCTGGATGAACAACTCCATTTGCTCGCGAACAGTCGGTTGGCCAATGTATTCGGCCAGACTGACGGGACGAATCGCCCGGTCCTGGACTTCCTCGCGGTCACGGGGACCACCCGTGGCGGCGATCAGACGATCTGCTTCAATCACTTAGATCATTCCCTTCAGGGCACGACGAATCATGTCTTCACTGCTCAAGCCTTTCTCCTTGATCGCGGAAATCGCCTTGCTGGCTTCCTGTGGCTTGTAACCCAGGGAAATCAGCGCGCTGACCGCATCGTTCTCGGCGGTATTGACCGGTGCTGGCCCGTCCGGCTGGTTCGGCACCAGGGCAAACATGGCTGGCACGGTTTCCCAGGCCTTGAATCGATCCTTGAGTTCAACCAACAGACGCTCGGCGGTTTTCTTGCCCACGCCTGGCACCTTGGTCAGCGCCGAGGTGTCCTGGGACTGGACACAACGGATCAGTTCGTCCACTTCCAGGCTCGACATCAGGGCCAGGGCCAGTTTCGGCCCCACACCATTGAGACGGATCAACTCGCGGAAAAAGTCTCGCTCGCGCTTGCCGACGAAGCCATAGAGTAACTGCGCGTCTTCGCGTACGACCAAATGGGTGTGCAACGTCAGCGGTTCACCGACCGACGGCAAGCGGTAAAGCGTGGTCATGGGCACTTCAAGCTCATAGCCCAGGCCGTTTACATCCAGAATCAGATGCGGCGGCTGTTTCTCAGCCAGAGTGCCGCGCAAGCGTCCAATCACGTTACAGATCCTTGAGCGTTGGCCAGCACGAGGCCAGCGACTGACAGAATGAAGATTTCGCGCCGACAACCCAGGCGCAAACACCTCATTCCCTAAAATTGACTGCTGATGCTATCAGAGACGCAGACGCCCGCCACGACTGCGTGCCGCCCCCAAGCCATGGGGCAACAGGCTGGAACGGGTGTGAGCATGACAAATGGCGATCGCCAGGGCGTCCGAGGCATCGATTTGCGGCTTGCTGGTCAGCTTCAGCATGTGCATGACCATCATTTGCACTTGCTCCTTGTTGGCGGCACCGGTGCCGACCACCGCCTGCTTGACCTGCGTCGCCGTGTATTCGGCGATTTCCAGACTTTCCTCCGCGCCCGCCACGATGGCGGCACCCCGCGCCTGCCCCAGCTTCAGCGCGGAATCGGCGTTGCGCGCCATGAAGACTTTTTCGATCCCCATGGTCACAGGTTTGTAGGTCTGGATGATCTCCCGCACCCCGCGATAGACAATCTGCAGGCGCTCATGCAGCTCGCCAGCGCCGGTGCGAATGCAACCGGAGGCCACGTACTCACAGCCACGCCCGGTATCGCGTACCACGCCGTAACCGGTGATGCGCGAACCGGGGTCGATACCAAGGATTAAAGTCATAAAGCCTGCGGGTTAAGTAAATGCACGCTATTAAAGACAGCGAAGAACAAATGTGGGAGAGAACCTGCTCGCGAAAGCGACTTCAAATTCAGCAACGATGCTGGGTGAAAATCCGCATTCGCGAGCAGGCTCGCTCCCACACGGGATCGTAGTCGCTCTTAACCGAGCTGTGCAGCCACCGACTCCGGGATATCCGCGTTGGAGTAGACGTTTTGCACATCATCCAGATCTTCGAGCATGTCGATCAGCTTGAGGACTTTTTCCGCGCCCTCCAGATCCAGCTCGGCGCTGGTGGTCGGCAGCATGACGATTTCCGCATCGTTACCTTTGAAACCCGCCGCCTCCAGCGCGTTACGCACGGAGTAGAAGCCGGCAAACGACGTGAACACGTCGATGGAGCCATCTTCGTTGGTCACCACGTCATCGGCGTCGGCTTCCATGGCCGCTTCCATCAGCGCATCTTCATCGACGCCAGGCGCGAAGGAAATCTGCCCCTTACGTTCGAACAGATATGCCACCGAACCGTCGGTACCGAGGTTGCCGCCGCATTTGCTGAACGCATGACGCACTGCCGCCGCGGTGCGGTTGCGATTGTCGGTCATGCACTCGACCATCACCGCCACGCCGCCAGGGCCGTAACCTTCGTAGGTCAACTCGACCACGTCGTCAGTGTCGGCGGCACCGGTGCCACGGGCAATGGCGCGATCGATGATATCGCGGCTCATGTTCGCACCCAGAGCCTTGTCCAAGGCCAGGCGCAGACGCGGGTTGGAGCCCGGATCGCCACCACCCTGGCGGGCAGCAACGGTCAGCTCACGAATCCACTTGGTGAAGATCTTGCCTCTCTTGGCATCCTGACGTTCTTTGCGGTGCTTGATGTTCGCCCACTTGGAATGACCTGCCATAACTCGCTCCGAATTCTCTTTGAATCATTGCCCGCCGCGCGGTACCGCGCCGGCCGGCAAACAAAAATCTCGACCTGTTCCCATTATAAAGAAAGGGCGCATCCGCAGATGCGCCCTTCAGGTCAGCCTTACTCGGCCTTAGGCGTTTCGCGCAGACGAATGTGCAGTTCGCGCAATGCCTTGGCATCTACCTGACCCGGCGCCTGAGTCATGACATCCGCCGCGCTCTGGGTTTTCGGGAAGGCGATCACTTCACGGATCGACTGGGCGCCGGTCATCAGCATCACCAGGCGGTCCAGGCCAAAGGCCAGGCCACCGTGCGGCGGCGCGCCGTATTTCAGGGCGTCGAGCAGGAAGCCGAACTTCTCTTCCTGTTCCGCTTCATTGATACCCAGCAGACGGAATACCGATTGCTGCATCTCTTTACGGTGGATACGGATCGAACCGCCACCCAACTCGGTGCCGTTGAGAACCATGTCGTAGGCACGGGACAGCGCGGCGGCCGGGTTGGCCTCCAGCTCTTCCGGGGTGCACTTCGGCGCGGTGAACGGGTGATGCAAGGCGGTGAAGCTGCCGTCGTCGTTCTCTTCGAACATCGGGAAGTCGACAACCCACATCGGTGCCCACTCGCAGGTCAGCAGGTTCAGATCGTGGCCGACCTTGATCCGCAGCGCGCCCAAGGCTTCGCTGACGATCTTGGCCTTGTCGGCACCGAAGAACACGATGTCGCCATCGACTGCGCCTACGCGATCCAGGATCACATTCAAGGCCGCTTCAGGGATGTTCTTGACGATTGGCGACTGCAAGCCTTCGACGCCTTTGGCGCGCTCGTTGACCTTGATGTACGCCAGGCCCTTGGCACCGTAGATGCCGACGAACTTGGTGTAGTCGTCGATCTTGCTGCGCGGCATGCTTGCACCGCCCGGAACGCGCAGTGCGGTCACACGACATTTCGGATCGTTGGCCGGACCACTGAAGACCTTGAATTCGACGTCCTTGAGCTGGTCGGCAACGTCAACCAGTTCCAGCGGGTTACGCAGGTCCGGCTTGTCCGAACCATAACGACGCATGGCCTCTTCGTAGGTCATGTGCGGGAATTCGCCGAACTCCAGACCCAGCACTTCCTTGAACAGGTTGCGGATCATGCCTTCGGTCAGACCAATGATGTCTTCTTCATTGAGGAAGCTGGTCTCGATGTCGATCTGGGTGAATTCCGGCTGGCGGTCGGCACGCAGGTCTTCGTCGCGGAAGCACTTGGCGATCTGGTAGTAACGATCGAAGCCAGCGACCATCAGCAGTTGCTTGAACAGCTGCGGCGATTGCGGCAAGGCGAAGAACGAACCGGCGTGGGTACGGCTTGGCACCAGGTAGTCGCGAGCACCTTCCGGGGTAGCGCGGGTCAGGATCGGCGTCTCGACGTCGAGGAAGCCGTTCTCGTCCAGGTAGCGACGGATGCTGGTGGTCATGCGCGAGCGCAGACGCAGTTTCTCGGCCATTTCCGGGCGACGCAGGTCAAGGAAACGGTAGCGCAGACGGGTTTCTTCGCCAACGTCAGAGTAGTCATTGAGCGGGAACGGCGGGGTTTCCGCTTCGTTCAGCACTTCCAGCTCATAGCCCAGCACTTCGATCATGCCCGACGCCATGTTGGCGTTGGTCGCACCGGCCGGACGCAGGCGAACCTTGCCGGTGACCTTGACCACGTACTCGCTGCGCACGCGGTCGGCGACGGCGAAGGTTTCAGCGCGGTCCGGATCGAACACCACCTGGGCCAGACCATCACGATCACGGATATCGAGGAAAATCACCCCACCGTGGTCACGGCGACGGTGGACCCATCCGCAAAGGGTAATTTCCTGGCCTTCCAGGCTTTCGTTCAGTTGGCCGCAATAATGGCTGCGCATCATGGTCGTGGATTCACTTCTATAATTCGTCATTCGGTGGAGACCTTGCACATATCGGGTGTCCGACGATGCAAGCGCTCACATGTTTGGTTCAGTTCAGGCGCTCAATGCAGAGCATGAACCCTAGTCAGCTTTGTCGCCGCCGGCCAGGTTCTTCTTGGAGCCGGTCTTGAAATCGGTCTCGTACCAGCCAGTACCGCTGAGGCGGAAGCCCGGCATGGACAGCATCTTCTTGAGCTCTGGTGCCTGGCACGCAGGGCAGTCGACCAGCGGCGCGGCGCTGATCTTTTGAATGGCTTCCAACTGATGACCACAGGAAGCACATTGGTAATCGTACATCGGCATGGGGGTTGTCTCGGCGATCAGATTGCTACCGCGCACGCTGGGTTTTGCGGCAAAGAGCGGGATTATATCCATTAAATGCAGCCTGTGCAGCCGTAAGACTGCACAGATCGACACGCCACCCTTCATTGCCGGGACTGAGCGATGACCGCGCAACTGCCTTCCTTGAGGCTGTGCACAACGCAGACCACCCGCACCAGCGCGCTGAAGTTTTTCACCCCGCCATGGCGCAAATGCACTTCGCGATCCACGTGAGACAACAACGCACTGACCGAACAGCAGTTAACCTTGGCCATTTCGCTCAAAATATCCCAGTAAACCTGCTCCAGCCGCAAACAGGTGGCGAAACCATTCAACCGCACCGACCGTGACAAGGGCTGAGCCAGCCCCATATCGAACTCACTGACAAATGGATCGATCCTGATGTCCTTCAGCGGACCGAGCCGCCCTTCCTTCTGCCTGACGTCATAAACCATACCACTGACACTCCTTTGCCATCCCTGGTTTCCATAAGGGTCTGTGCACTTATAAAACCGCGAGGGCAAAGTTATATCCAGATGACTTTTGGACCATCCGCGTAGGAGAAGCCAACAACTGATGGAAGATCACGGAGAGCGCTTCACTCTCGGATTTTTCCTACCTCACCCAGTGAAAACTCACTCCGTAGGCAGGTGTTTTTTCGACAGGCAATGGCAACGCGCGAACAACACCATCACGGCATCATCCGCGCGCCAACCTGTTACTGATCCAGCAGGGCGCGGAGCATCCATGCGGTTTTTTCGTGAACCTGCATACGCTGGGTCAGCAGGTCGGCCGTGGGCTCGTCACTGACTTTGTCGAGCAAGGGAAAAATGCCGCGAGCCGTACGCGTTACCGCTTCCTGCCCCTCGACCAGTTGCCTGATCATGTCTTCGGCGGCCGGCACGCCCTCCTCTTCTTTAATGGAGGACAGCCTTGCGTAAACGGAGTACGCGCCAGGCGCCGGGAAGCCGAGGGCGCGAATCCGTTCGGCAATCGAATCGACCGCCAGGGCCAATTCGTTGTATTGCTCCTCGAACATCAGGTGCAGGGTCCGGAACATCGGGCCGGTGACGTTCCAATGGAAGTTATGGGTTTTCAGATAAAGTACGTAGGTGTCCGACAGCAGGCGCGAAAGTCCGTCGACGATGGATTTGCGGTCCTCTTCACTGATACCGATATCGATTGCCATATTTATCCCCTAAAGGTGATGAAATTCATCCAACAGGTGCAGGACCACTCTAGCAAGCCTGTGGTTACGCTGCAGCCATGGACACCCCGCCGACCTGCGACAAATCGCCTCCGATGCACCGCTGGACTCCTTGATTTGAGTAGCCACAAGCTTTGCTGTTAAATAGGCGCTGTGTCGCTGACGCCCTTATTTTCCGGGCACTGCGCATAGGCTGATACCGGATACGTGCTCAACGCCTCTTCTTATTGTTCTGAAGCGAACCGTACCCCGTCAGCTCTTCCTTGTGATCCGTCTTAACGTGAGTCAATCAAAATGTTGAAAATCGTCCACCTGCTAACGGGCGCAGCAGCCTTGCTGTTGTCCTTCATCCCTAGCCTGCGAACCGAAGCCGTACCTTACCTGCAACAACCCGATGCGCTGTACCTGGCCTTGTTTGGCCTGCTGAACCTCACCCTCGCTCCAGTCATCCCCAACTGGAACAAAGGCACGCGCCATCAACTGCAAAACCTGGTCAGCGCACTGTTGATTCTGGCTGTGGTTCTGCAAATCCTGACGCTGCTTGCGCCAATGCCTGTGATTGCCGGCCAACCTGCCGTTCTATTCAGCCTGATCGCAGCGCTGATCGCCGTTGCCCTGCACCTGGCCATCGGCTTCTACAAATCATCACCAGCCACTGCCGCACCAAGCTATGACATGAGCAACCGCGATACCGGCACCGTCAAGTGGTTCAACACCTCCAAGGGCTTCGGCTTTATTTCCCGCGACTCCGGCGACGATATTTTCGTGCACTTCCGGGCCATTCGCGGCGAAGGCCACCGCGTCCTGGTCGAAGGCCAACGTGTGGAGTTCTCTGTCATGAATCGTGACAAGGGCCTGCAAGCCGAAGATGTGATCGCTGCCCTGCCGCGACGCTGATTCAAGGCAATAAAAAACCGCGAGCAGCCCGGCTGTTCGCGGTTTTTTAATGCCTGCATTTCAGTAATGCGGTGGGGGCGCCTCTTCCTCGAAAGACTCGAATTGGCCGACCATTTCTTCCTGACGCTTAAGCAGCGCTGCCATTTGCAACTGCAGGCGCTCAACGACCCTCTGCTGCGCAGCCAGCACATCATTCAATGCCTGGATGGTGTCATCCTGAAACGCCAACTGGCTCTCCAGATCGGTAACGCGTTCTTCCAGGCTCATGATTCAACCCTCCAGAAACGTGAAATCTTCGGTCAACACCAGACGCAACCGCTCGCGAATCGCGGCGACCTGCTCGGCATTGTAAGGTTTGGCCGGGTGCCTGCCCCAGACCGGAGCCGGCCAGGCGGCATCCTCTCGTTTGCGCACGATCACATGCATGTGCAACTGACTGACCACATTACCCAAGGCGGCGACATTCAACTTGTCAGCATCGAACGAATCCTTGAGCGTTTCTGCCAATGCGCTCGTTTCCCGCCATAGCTGTTGCTGATCGGCGCCATCCAACTGAAATATCTCGCTGATATCGTCGCGACGAGGTACCAGGATGAACCAGGGATAGTTCGAGTCGTTGGACAACAGCAACCGGCAGAGCGGGAAATCACCGATCAGTAAGGTGTCTTGTTGAAGTCGTGGATCTAAAGCGAACACTGCGCGCACTCCCGTGAAGCCATCATTTTTCAGCTTAGCGCCCCTCTCGAGAGACCGCGCGCCAAGCGACTGGACGGCAGCATACCTGCGAACGCAGCTACCTTCACGCCGAACCACGGCACAGCCCTTGAAGGGATGACAAGCCCCCAATCCGCCCCGGGATGTAACACCTGGCGCCAAAATGCACCAATACGGAACCAGCGCCGACCACAAAAACGCTGAAATGACTGACAGATAACGGTTCGTTCAAACGTCGGAAAACGCCGAACTGTATGAATTCAGTACAGCGATTGAATTTTTTTGCACCAAAACCGCACAGTGCGTCTACGCTGAATCCTTCGAACATCCGCCAATTACTCACTGACGGGGTGAACCGGTAACATTTTTGGTTGTCACGGGGCGGTAACAGCATGGTCAACACGATGCAAAGAACGGCGTCAAGCCCAAATACCAGTACGATGAACCCCCCGGATTTATGAGGTTTTTACAGCGCCAGGCGGCCATTCAGAAAAAAACATCGGCAGGTTTCTGATTTGTGCACGTTTTTTGCATTCACACCCACATCGTCTATAAGGCACCGCTGGAAGTGGAAGCCTTGAGACTAAATAAAACAGTGGCAGGGTAGCCCGATGGAGATTCAAACGTTTCACCAGGGACTCTTTTTACCGACGCACCAGCCTAGAAAAACAGCACTAAAGTTGTCAGTCCGGTTGCATCGGGGCTGTAAATTTGCGACATCTAGCAAGCTGATTGCGACAGGGTCGTAAAGATGCTGAAAGGTTAGATGCGCAAGTATCGCCAACATTGTCGGCGTGATATAAGTTTGCGCCGACACAAAAAGAAAGAGCCGCCCAGATAATAAAACAGGTGGAGCGGCAGTACTCTTCTAAAAACCAAAGGAGCAAATCACGATGCGCGTGATGAAGTGGAGCATGATCGCACTGGCTGTTGCAGCAGGCACCTCGCAGTTCGCAGTGGCGTCTTCCCAGGATGAATCCAAGGGTTTCCTCGAAGATTCGAGCCTGAAACTGAAAACCCGTTTTGAATACATGAACCGTGACTTCAAAAACGGTGCAAGCAACAACGCCACCTCCGGCTATCGTCAGGACTCCGGTCTTAGCCAACTGCTGACTTACGAGTCGGGCTTCACTCAGGGCATCGTAGGTTTCGGTCTCGACGCCATGGCCATGGGCTCGGTCAAACTCGATGGCGGTACTGGCCACCGTGGTAACGGCCTGTTTGCTGTCGACAGCGAAAACAACCCAGAAAAATCCCAGGGCAAGGTTGGCGGTGCAGTCAAACTGCGTCTCTCCGACACCACTCTGAAATACGGCCGTCAATTCGTTGCCAGCCCTGTGTTTGCTACCGATGACAGCCGTATGCTGCCAGAAGTCGCTGAAGGTACCTTGATTACCAGTAAGGAAATCAAAGGCCTGGAACTGAGTGCCGGTCGCTTCACCGCACTGAGCGCCCAAACCGGCATGGGTCATGACAGCGTCGCTGGCCTGCCTGATGAAGACGGCAACCACGGCAAAGGCCTGAGCGGCGGCATCAACATCTTCGGTGCCAGCTACGCCTTCACCGACAACTTCACCGGTGCCATTGCTGCGTCGGATGCTGAAGAGTACTTCAAGAAGTACTACCTCAACCTGAACTACACCCTGCCGATCAATGACGATCAGTCCCTGAACTTCGACCTTAACGGTTACAAAACCAAGGGCGACGACCGCGGTGACCTGGTTGACGCTATCGGCGACGGCACCCTGGGCGTGGACAACAACCTGTGGTCCCTGGCTGCCGCTTACAGCATCGGCGCCCACAAGTTCACCCTGGCTTACCAACAGTCCAGCGGCGACAACGCTTACTACTACGGCGTTGACGGCAACAGCACCATCTTCGTTTCCAACTCCATCCAGATCTCCGACTTCGTGGGCCGCGAGGAGAAATCCTATCAAGCTCGCTATGACCTGAACATGGCTACCTACGGCGTGCCGGGCCTGAGCTTCATGACCCGTTACGTAATGGGTAACAACATCGAGACCAACGGTCTGGGTGAAGGCAAGGAAAACGAGTGGAACTTGGAGTCCAAGTACGTTGTGCAGGAAGGCCCGGCCAAAGACTTGTCTTTCCGTGCTCGTTTCGCCAACTACCGTGCAAACGGTGCGTACAGCGGTTACTCGCGTGACAACTACGACACCCGTCTGATCATCGAGTACCCGCTGAACATCCTGTAATCAGGGTGTAAAACCGGAAGTACTATTGATCAAAAAACGCCCACCTCTTCAGGTGGGCGTTTTTTTATGCCTGCCACATACCGAACGCAGCAGCAAACAACTTCCTTGAATAACATTAGTACTTTTTGCAATGAATCGATCAATAGTCACAAAAAAGCCCAAGAGACTATTAATCCCTTGGGCTCTTGAAGTAACTAGTGACAGCAGACTTACTGTACCGATGCTTCCTGGACCACGCGAACAACCCGCTGTGGAAATGGAATGTCAATACCGGCAGTCTTCAATCGATCACGGGACTGTTCGTTAAACATGAACATCACATCCCAGTAGTCCGCTGTTTTCACCCAGACACGCAGGGAAACAGTGATTGAACTGTCACCCAGCGTCGAAATGACTGCTTGAGGCGCAGGATCTGCCAAAACACGTGGATCCTTGGCCAAATCCAGCAATACATGACGGGCCTTTTGCAAATCAGCTTCGTAATCCACACCCACATCAAACACCACCTTGCGGGTTGGCTGACGGTTGGTGTTGGTGATGATGCCATTCGACAGGTTACCGTTTGGCACGATGATGGTTTTGTTATCGCCCGTACGCAGTACGGTGTGAAAGATCTGGATACTGTCGACCGTACCCGCAACACCCTGGGCTTCGATCCAATCGCCGATACGGAAAGGACGGAACAGCAAAATCAATACGCCGCCGGCGAAGTTCGCCAGACTACCCTGCAAGGCCAGGCCGATGGCCAGACCTGCCGCACCGATGGCCGCCACGAACGACGTGGTTTCCACGCCGATCATCGACGCCACGCTGACAATCAGCAGAATCTTCAGAATGATGTTCGCCAGGCTGCTGATGAAACCTTGCAGCGCCAGGTCGGCGTTACGCAGGGCGATCAGGCCGCCAAGCTTTTGCGTGACCTTATTGATCAGCCACCAGCCGATGGCGAGGGTGATCACCGCCAGCAGCACACGGCTGCCATATTCCATGATCATCGGGATCCAGGCCTGGGACACCTTGACCAGGTTATCTACTTCAGCATTCAAGTCCATCTACGTTCTCCTGATTTTCCGGCCAAGCGGCACGCGAAAAATAAACGGCAGAAAAGATCGAGCCCTTGCCGGGTCGACCGTTTCTACCGTTGCTTGGGCCTCGGACGCCGAAAACGCCGAGAGGTTCCCGCTGTGTGCGTCAGTCGCGGAAGTTGTTGAACTGCAGCGGCATGCCAAATTCCTTGGCGCGCAGCGCCGCAATGGCTTCCTGCAGATCGTCACGCTTCTTGCCGGTGACCCGCACTTGCTCACCCTGAATGGCGGCCTGGACCTTGAGTTTGGCGTCTTTGATGTGAGCGACGATCTTCTTCGCCAGCTCTTTGTCGATGCCTTCCTTGAGGACGGCTTCCTGCTTCATCAGCTTGCCCGAGGCAAAAGCGTCCTTGACCTCAAGGCACTGCACATCGATCTTGCGCTTGACCAGGCACAGCTTGAGGATCTCGATCATCGCTTCAAGCTGGAAATCCGCTTCGGCGGTCAGGTTGACGGTCAGGTCCTTTTCCTTGAACTCGAAGCTGCCCTTGCCTTTCAGGTCATAGCGACGATCGAGTTCCTTGACGGCGTTCTCGACCGCGTTGGTGACTTCGTGTTTGTCCAGTTCGGATACCACGTCGAACGACGGCATGTAATCTCTCCAAATAAAGGCGCACCAATGAGCACGCCTGGCTTGCGGTAAAAATCCGCGCTGATTATAACGGGTCTTTCCCATCATTCACTGCGAGCCGTCCATGCGCGCGTCAAACAGAGCAAAAAGCTGATGTCCACCACCTGGCATGTCCTGGGCGCCGGCAGTCTCGGCACGTTGTGGGCCGCGCGCCTGGCTCGGGCCGGAGTGCCGGTGCGGCTGATCGTGCGCGATACCGCGCGCCTACAGGCGTACGAGGCGGCTGGAGGGCTGACACTGGTCGAGCGCGGAGAGGCGCAGCGCTACCTGGTACCCGCCGAAACATCCGACAACCAGGAACCGATCCAGCGCCTGCTGGTTGCCTGCAAAGCCTACGACGCCGAACAGGCGGTGGCGCAGCTGGCGCCACGCCTGGCTCCCGGTTCCGAGCTGATTCTGTTGCAGAACGGCCTGGGCAGTCAGGATGCCGTGGCGGCACAGGTGCCGCAGGCGCGCTGCATTTATGCCTCCAGCACCGAAGGTGCCTTCCGCGATGGCGACTGGCGCGTGGTGTTCGCCGGCCATGGGTTCACCTGGTTGGGGGATGCCGGTCATCCCGTCGCGCCGATCTGGCTGGATGACCTGGACGCCGCCGGAATTCCCCATGAGTGGAGCACCGAAATCCTGACGCGACTGTGGCGCAAACTGGCGCTCAACTGTGCGATCAACCCGCTGACGGTACTGCATGAGTGCCGCAACGGCGGCCTGCAGGAGCATCACTGTGAAGTCGCCACCCTCTGCGGCGAACTGACCGAACTGCTGGAGCAATGCGGCCAGCCTGCAGCCGCCGAAAACCTGCAACAGGAAGTTGAACGGGTAATCCACGCCACCGCCGCGAATTACTCGTCGATGTACCAGGATGTCAGCAACCGTCGCCGGACCGAAATCAGCTATCTGCTGGGTCATGCCTGCAAAGTCGCAGCCCGACACCAATTGAACCTGCCACACCTCAATCAGTTGCAACAACGCCTGATCGCCCGCCTGGACAGCCTTGGATTGCCCATCGACTGAGCAGCGGCTACGCTGGCCACTTGTTCCTCTGCAGCGATAAACCTGATGCCATTGCGCCAGCGCCTTGAAAACCTTCCTGTCGGCCAGAAACTGCTGGCCGCCCTGTTGGTGCTGTTGACCACTGTCCTGCTGGTCGCCAACCTGACCTTTATCAGCGCCGCGTATTACATTTCCCAGGAAAGCATGGCGCCCCAGGCCCTGCAAACCATTGGCCGCCTGGTCTCCAATCCGAGCCTGATCTCTGAAGCGCTGGCATCGCCCCAAAGCGCGCAACGCCTGCTCGACGAGCTCAACAGCTATTCGCCGCTGCGTGCCGCGGCCCTGTATGACGGCAAGGGCGAGCGTCTGGCCCAGCTGCAGCATGGCGATCATCTGAGCCTGCCAGAACGTTACCGACACATCGAATCCTGGCAAGCCACCGAGTTTCGCAGTAACCAGGTCATCACCCTGCCCCGCCCTGGCACGGCCCCCGGTCATCTATTACTGGTCGCCAGCAGCGAACTGCCAATGGCGTTCTACACCGGCACCCTGACCGCCAGCCTCGGCATCCTGATCTTCAGTGTGCTGCTATGGCTGGTCATCGCACGGCAGATCAAGCGCCTGATCACTCGCCCCATCCATCAACTCGAAGAGCTGTCCCGGCAAGTGACCCGGGAAGAGAACTACGCCTTGCGCGCTTCTCGCGGCAACCACGACGAAATCGGCAGCCTTGCCGAAGCGTTCAATACCATGCTCTCGCGGATCGAGGCGCGGGAGCAGCAACTCAAACGGGCGCGGGATGACTCCCAGGCCGCGTACGACCAGGCCCAGGGCCTGGCCGAGGAAACCCGGCACACCAATCGCAAGCTGGAACTCGAAGTCCAGGTGCGCAGTAAAATCGAGAAAAAACTCACCGGATTCCAGAACTACCTCAACAGCATCATCGACTCCATGCCCTCGGCGCTGATCGCCCTCGACGAACAGCTCTACGTAACCCAATGGAACCAGGAAGCCAGTGCTCTTTCGGGCACCCGCCTGGACGAAGCCCTGAACCAGCCAATCTTCCTCGCTTTCGAGCCGCTCAAGCCCTTTCTACCGCAGCTCAAACAAACCGTCGAACAGCACACCGTCGCCAAGATCGAGCGTGTCACCTGGGTCAAGGACGATGACGCCCGGCACTATGCCCTTACCTTCTATCCACTGATGGGCGGTGCCGGGCGTGGCGTGGTGATCCGGATCGATGACATCACCCAGCGTCTATCGCTGGAAGAAATGATGGTGCAGTCGGAAAAAATGCTCTCCGTCGGCGGCCTCGCCGCTGGCATGGCCCATGAGATCAACAACCCGCTGGGGGCCATCCTGCACAACGTGCAGAACATCCGCCGGCGGCTGTCTCCCGACCTGCCAAGAAACCTCGAACAGGCCGAACAGGTCGGCGTCGAGCTGTCGACCGTCAACAACTACCTGCAAGCACGGGAAGTGCCGCAGCTGCTCGATGGCATTCAACAGGCCGGCGCCCGGGCGGCGAAGATCGTTACTCATATGCTGAGCTTCAGCCGCCGCAGCACCCGGCAAATGGCCCCCTGCGATCTGCCGGCGCTGATCGACCAAGCGGTGGAGATCGCCGGTAACGACTTCGACCTGGCGATCGGCTTCGACTTCAAGGGCCAGGCCATCATTCGCCAGTTCGATCCGGCGCTGGGCCCGGTGCCCGGCACGGCCAACGAACTGGAACAGGTGCTGCTCAACCTGCTGAAAAACGCCGCCCAGGCCATTCACCTGCGCGAAGACGACAGCGAGCCGGGGCGAATCATCCTGCGAACCCGGCTCAATCCGCCCTGGGCGGAAATCCAGGTGGAAGACAATGGCATCGGCATGAGCGAAAACGTGCGCAAGCGCACTTTCGAACCGTTTTTCACCACCAAGGAAATTGGCCAGGGCACAGGCCTGGGTCTGTCGGTGTCGTACTTCATCATCACCAACAACCATAAGGGTCAGATGGAAGTGCAATCGACGCTGGGCCAAGGCACCTGTTTCACCTTGCGTCTGCCCTTGGCGGGCACCCCGCTCGTTTCTCAAGAACTCAATCAGCTATCGAGGTAATCCATGGGCTTTCGCTTGTCGAAGATTTACACCCGCACCGGCGACAAAGGCGAAACCGGCCTGGGCGACGGCCGCCGCGTGCCCAAGGACCACCCGCGGATCGAGGCCATCGGCGAAGTGGATACGCTGAACAGTCAGGTGGGTGTACTGCTGGCCGGGCTGACCGTGGAAAGCGCCGAACATCCGGGGCTGAAGGAAGTGTTCGAGGTATTGGCACCTTGTCAGCATCGGCTGTTCGACCTCGGCGGTGAACTGGCGATGCCGGAATATCAGGCGTTGAACGCCGCGGAAATCGAACGGCTGGAAGCGGCGATCGATCTGTGGAATGAGGAGTTGGGACCGCTGGAGAATTTCATTTTGCCGGGCGGTTCGGCCTTGATTGCCCAAGCCCACATGTGCAGAAGCCTGGCCCGCAGCGCTGAACGCCGCTGTCAGCATCTGAATGCGCTGGAACCGTTGGCCGGGGTGGGTTTGGCCTACATCAATCGGTTGTCGGATTTGTTGTTTGTGGCGGCAAGGTTGATTGCCAGGCGCCAGGGGATTGCCGAGATTTTGTGGCAACCTGCTGCGAAACCGGAGGTTTAGTCGGCACCTGTCAGACCCTCTTCGCGAGCAGGCTCGCTCCCACAGTTGACCGAGTACGCGGTCGAATGTGGGAGCGAGCCTGCTCGCGAAGAGGCCGGTAGCCTTACTGAAACGTCAGTCCTCAGGCCAGAACGCCCGAATCCCCGCTACCCCCTGGGCACCCGCCGCCCAAGCCTTCTGTACCTCCGCCGGGCCTACGCCTCCGAGCAGAAACACCGGCTTGCTGAAGCCTTCGATCAAGCTTGAGGCCTGCTCCCAACCCAATGGCTGAACATCCGGATGCGTCAGGGTCGGCTGCACGGGCGACAAGGTCACGAAGTCCACCCCCATCTCTTCGGCCAACGCCAACTCTTCAGCGTTATGGCAGGACGCCGCCAACCAGCGCGACGCGGGCAACGGTCGACCCGCGGCCGCATACTTGCGCAATTGTGCCGAAGTGATGTGCCAACCTGCGGAGGGGAAGTCCCCGAGCCACTCGAAAGGCCCCTTGATCATCAACTGCGCCTTGCCGGCACACAGACCCACAGCATCCACCGCCAGATCGCGATACTTCGGGTCGTAACCGTTCGGCGCACGCAGCTGGATCAGCTTGATACCTCCAGCGATGGCTTTCTGGATGCCCCGCAGAAGCTCAGGGGTTTCCAGGTCTTCCGGGGTGATCAGGTACTGCTCGGGCAACCGGGCGGCGGCGACGATTGGCCGGTTAGCCTCGGGGAACTCGTAACCCGACAGCTCACGCGCCGATACCCAGGCCAGTGGCTGACCTTCGGCGCCGTGCGGCTCGCCGGTGAACGCCGAGACTTCCCAGACATCCAGCAACACCTGCTTGTCCGGATAATCATGACGGACCTTGATCAATGGGCGCGCTGCGCTGACCACAATGCCCAACTCTTCCTTCAGTTCACGGGCCAGCGCGGTTTCGACCGATTCGTCGGCCTCGACCTTGCCACCCGGAAACTCCCACAGGCCACCCTGGTGCTGAGTATCGGCACGGCGGGCAATCAGGATTTTGCCGCTACCGTCACGGATAACGGCAGCGGCTACGTGTACTCGTTTCACCGCTCGATTTCCTCCAGTCCGGCCTTCTGCCAAGCCTTGAACGCTGGCCATTGGTAGACGGCTTCAACATAGGCTTCGTCGACTGCCGACAACTTCACCTGATAGGTGCGCAGGCGCACGGCGATGGGTGCGAAAAATACGTCGGCCAGCGTTAAACGCCCGAACAGATACGGACCGGTTTCGGTGGCTGCGGCACGGCACTCGGCCCACAACGCTGACATACGCTCGATATCGGCCTGAACATCAGCCGGCACTGGCGCCAGCGGCGCGTCATGGCTCAGGTCGAACGGCATATTGCCGCGCATGGCAAAAAAACCACTGTGCATCTGTGCGCACGCCGAACGCGCCTGGGCACGGGCGGCGGTGTCTTTGGGCCACAGGGCCGCATCGGGGAATTGTTCCGCCAGGTATTCGGCAATCGCCAGGGAGTCGGCGATGGTGCCGTGTTCGGTCTTCAGCAGTGGGACTTTGCCGGTCGGCGAATGCTTGAGCAGGCGCTCACGGGTGTCCGGCTGGTTCAGCTTGATAAGCTCTTCGGTATAGGCAGCGCCGGCCAGATCGAGGGCCAGGGCACCGCGCAGGGACCAGGAGGAAAGCAGTTTGTCGCCGATGATCAGGTGGAGGCTCATGTTTTTGGTGCCTTCTCGTCAGAGGAACAAGCCAGAATAGCTAGCGTCTGGTCGTCCGCCATCGCGGGCAAGCCCGCTCCCACATTGGTCCTGCCGTACACAAAACTTGTGTCCACTGAAAATCCTGTGGGAGCGGGCTTGCCCGCGATGGGGTCGACGCGATCTTAGGTACGGTACTCGGCGTTGATCTTCACGTATTCATGGGACAGGTCGGTGGTCCAGATGGTTTCGCTGCAATCGCCACGACCCAACTCAATACGGATGGTGATTTCTTCCTGCTGCATCACCGCCGCGCCCTGGGCTTCGGTGTAGGTCGAGGCGCGGGCGCCACGGCTGGCGATGCACACTTCGCCGAGGAACACGTCAATCTTGCTCACGTCCAGGTTCGGTACGCCGGCACGGCCGACGGCGGCCAGGATGCGGCCCCAGTTCGGATCGGAGGCGAACAGTGCGGTCTTGATCAGCGGCGAGTGAGCCACGGTGTAGCCGACGTCCAGGCATTCCTGGTGATTGCCGCCGCCGTTGACTTCCACGGTCACGAACTTGGTTGCGCCTTCACCGTCGCGAACGATGGCCTGGGCCACGTCCATGCACACTTCGAACACCGCTTGCTTGAGTTTGGCGAACAGCTCGCCTTCGGCGCGGGTGATTTCCGGCAGCGCGGCCTGACCGGTAGCGATCAGCATGCAGCAGTCGTTGGTCGAGGTATCGCCATCGATAGTGATGCGGTTGAACGACTTGTTCGCGCCGTCCAGCATCAGATTTTGCAGCACCTCGCGGGAGACTTTGGCGTCAGTGGCGATGTAGCCGAGCATGGTGGCCATGTTCGGGCGAATCATGCCTGCACCTTTGCTGATGCCGGTGACGGTGATGGTCACGCCATCATGCTGGAACTGGCGACTGGCACCCTTGGGCAGGGTATCGGTGGTCATGATGCCGGTGGCGGCGGCTTCCCAGTTGTTGACCGACAGATCGTCGAGGGCCGCTTGCAACGCACCTTCGATTTTTTCCACTGGCAGCGGCTCGCCAATCACACCGGTGGAGTACGGCAGCACCTGGTTCGCATCGACACCCGTCAGCTCTGCAAGCTTGGCGCAGGTGCGCTCGGCGGCGGCCAGACCGGGTTCACCGGTACCGGCGTTGGCATTGCCGGTGTTGGTCAGCAGGTAGCGCACCGTCCCCTGCACACGTTGCTTGGCCAGGATCACCGGCGCTGCGCAAAAGGCGTTCAGGGTGAACACGCCAGCGACCGTGGAGCCTTCGGCACAACGCATGACCACGACATCCTTGCGCCCCGGGCGCTTGATACCAGCCGAGGCAATACCGAGTTCAAAACCGGCAACCGGGTGCAACGTTGGCAAAGGACCAAGACCAACAGCCATGAATGAGCTCCTCACTTAATGATGTCTGCACCGCTTCTGGAAGTGCGGTGGTGTAAATGGCAAAACGCCGCGACGGCATAAGCCGGTCGCGGCGCGGGTATTTCAGCGTATGAAACGGGTTTTACTGGATCTGCCCGTGGCAATGCTTGAATTTCTTGCCCGAACCGCAGTAGCACAGCTCGTTACGGCCCAGCTTCTGCTCGTTGCGAACCGGTGCGGTGGCAAGGGCAACATCGACCTCTTCACCCAACACTTCCGGCTGCTCCAGGCCTGGCGCTTCTTCATGCAGGAACTGCATGCGCGCTGCCAGTGCTTCGGCTTCCTGACGCAGACGGGCTTCTTCTTCGGCCGGATCTTCGCGACGAACCTGAACGTGCGACAGCACACGGATCGAGTCGCGCTTGATCGAATCGAGCAGTTCGGAGAACAGCGTGAACGACTCGCGCTTGTACTCCTGCTTCGGGTTCTTCTGGGCGTAGCCACGCAGGTGGATACCGTGACGCAGGTGGTCCATGGTCGACAGATGGTCTTTCCACAGGTCGTCCAGAACACGCAGAACGATCTGTTTCTCGAAGGTGCGCAGCGCTTCGGCGCCCGCCTGGTCTTCCTTCTCGTTGTAGGCCGCCATGAGTTCCTGCATCAGTTTCTCGCGCAGGGTTTCCTCGTACAGGTGATCGTCTTCGTCGAGCCATTGCTGGATCGGCAGCGCCACACCGAAGTCGCTCTGCAACGCGGCTTCCAGACCGGCCACGTCCCACTGCTCAGGCAGCGATTGCGGCGGAATGTGCGCGCTGACGGTCGCGTTGAGCACGTCCTGACGGAAGTCGGCGATGGTTTCACCGATGTTGTCAGCGGCCAGCAACGTATTACGCATGTGATAGATCACTTTACGCTGTTCGTTGTTGACGTCGTCGAACTCGAGCAGTTGCTTACGGATGTCGAAGTTGCGACCTTCAACCTTGCGCTGGGCCTTTTCGATGGCGTTGGTCACCATACGGTGCTCGATTGCTTCGCCAGGCTGCATGCCCAGGGCCTTCATGAAGTTCTTCACCCGGTCAGAGGCGAAGATGCGCATCAGGCTGTCTTCCAGCGACAGGTAGAAACGGCTGGAACCGGCGTCACCCTGGCGACCGGCACGGCCACGCAACTGGTTGTCGATACGACGGGATTCGTGACGCTCGGAAGCGATCACCTGCAAGCCGCCCGACTCGAGCACTTGCTGGTGACGTTTCTGCCAGTCGGCCTTGATCTGGGCGATCTGCTCAGGCGTCGGGTTCTCCAGCGAAGCCACTTCCACTTCCCAGTTGCCGCCCAACAGGATGTCGGTACCACGACCGGCCATGTTGGTGGCGATGGTCAGCGCACCCGGACGACCGGCCTGAGCGATGATCTCGGCTTCCTTTTCGTGGAACTTGGCGTTCAGAACCTTGTGTTCGATGCCTTCTTTCACGAGCAGATTGGACATGTGCTCGGAAGTTTCGATGGTTGCCGTACCGACCAGTACTGGACGGCCAGCGGCCATGCTTTCCTTGATGTCATTGACGATCGCCGCGTATTTCTCTTCGGCAGTCAGGAACACCAGGTCGTTATAGTCTTTACGCGCCAACGGTTTGTTGGTCGGGATGACGATAACCGGCAGGCCATAGATCTGATGGAATTCGAACGCCTCGGTGTCAGCCGTACCGGTCATGCCGGACAGTTTTTCGTACAGACGGAAGTAGTTCTGGAACGTGGTCGATGCCAGGGTCTGGCTTTCGGCCTGGATGTTCAGGTGTTCCTTGGCCTCGATGGCCTGGTGCAGGCCTTCGGACAAACGACGGCCCGGCATGGTACGACCGGTGTGTTCGTCGACCAGCACGACCTGACCGTCCTGCACGATGTATTCGACGTTGCGATGGAACAGCTTGTGCGCACGCAGGCCGGCATACACGTGAGTCAGCAGGCTCAGGTTGTGCGCCGAGTACAGGCTCTCGCCTTCAGCCAGGAGACCGAGACGGGTCAGCGCGTCTTCGACGAACTGGTGACCGGCTTCGTTGAGTTCGACCTGGCGGCTCTTCTCGTCGACGGTGTAATGGCCAGCCTTGGTGACTTCGCCTTCGACTTCTTCGACGTGCAGCTCCAGCTGCGGGATCAGTTTGTTGATCTCCATGTACAGCTTGGAACTGTCCTCGGCCTGACCGGAGATGATCAGCGGTGTACGGGCTTCGTCGATGAGGATGGAGTCGACTTCGTCGATCACGGCAAAATTGAGTTCGCGCTGGAATTTCTCTTCCATGCTGAACGCCATGTTGTCGCGCAGGTAGTCGAAACCGAATTCGTTGTTGGTGCCGTAGGTGATGTCGGCGGCGTAGGCAGCACGCTTCTCTTCCGGCGGCTGGAACGGCGTGACCACGCCGACCGTCAGGCCGAGGAATTCGTAGAGCGGGCGCATCCAGTTGGCGTCACGACGAGCCAGGTAGTCGTTCACCGTGACCACGTGCACGCCCTTGCCGGACAACGCGTTGAGGTATACGCCGAGTGTTCCCACCAGGGTCTTGCCTTCACCGGTGCGCATTTCGGCAATCCGGCCTTCATGCAAGGTCATGCCACCGATCAGCTGAACATCGAAGTGGCGCATGCCCATGACACGCTTGCCGGCTTCGCGGGCGACCGCAAAGGCTTCCGGCAACAGCTTGTCCAGGCTTTCCCCTTTGGCGATGCGGGCCTTGAACTCATCCGTCTTGGCACGCAATTGATCGTCCGAAAGGGCCACCATTTGCTCTTCGAAGGCATTGACGAGTTGCACCGTCTTGAGCATGCGTTTGACTTCACGCTCGTTCTTGCTTCCAAAAAGTTTCTTTAACAAAGGCGCAAACATATCGGCAGGATCTTCCACACTAAAGGGATGGAGGGCGGCCCCGTGAGTCGCCCGTGCAGCCCTCATGGCCGCATGCGAACGAGCATTCTACCCGGAAACGATGGTGAGGAAAGTGGCGTTATTCCACGATGCTGGCACAGCGCTGTGACGGGGCTCACTTTAAATAGGGGCAAATGGTTGAACTTCAAGCCGTACGAGGCAGAAGTCATGGGTTGATTTAATGGGTAAATCGCGCGCAAAGCAATGGGTCGGGTGCATGCGGCGCTTTCTGCTAACATGGCGGCTCTGTTACTTCAGGTGTCTGATCATGGCATTTCGCCCTCTTACGGCCAGAGCACCCGCCGTCCTGCTTCGCGAAGCCAAGCCGCTCAAAGCCATTCTTGGCCACGCCCAACGCCTGGGCCATCTGCAACGCCTGCTGGAAAGCCAACTGCAACCCGCCGCTCGCGAACACTGCCATGTGGCATCGTGGCGCGAAGGCAGTTTATTACTGATTGTCACCGACGGTCATTGGGCCACCCGCCTGCGCTACCAGCAAAAGCGCCTGCAACGGCAACTGCAGATGTTTGACGAGTTCGCCAATCTCACGCGAATCCTGTTCAAAGTTCAGCCACCCACCATTCAACAGGGTGCGGCCGGACACACCATGGATTTGTCCAACGATGCGGCGGCGACCATTCAGGCAACGGCCGACGGCATTACCGATCCGAACCTGCGGGCGGCGCTGGAGCGGCTGGCGGCGCATGCCAGGCCCAAAGCGTGAAGAAGTACCTGTGGGAGCGAGCCTGCTCGCGAAAGCGGTGTATCAGTCAACCCATGCGGTGAATGCCAGACCGCTTTCGCGAGCAGGCTCGCTCCCACTGTTTTTACTGTGCCCGCTCAGGTTAGCGGCGCTTGCTGCCACCGAGTAGAGACCCCATCAACCCGCGCACCAACTGCCGTCCTAACTGATTGGCCGCCTGTCGCATTGCGGATTTCAACGCCTGCCCCGCCGCCGTGCCGAGGAACTCCCCGGCCTGTTCAGTAAAACTCGGTTCTTCCGCCGCCGGCTTGCCGGGCGCCGCTTCGGGTTCCGGCGCCAGGCCCTTGCGTCCCATCAGGACTTCGTAGGCCGATTCTCGATCGACCGGCTTGTCATATCGCCCCTTGAACGGTGAACCGGCGATCAGCACCGTTCGCTCATTCTCGGTCAATGGCCCGATCCGCGATTGCGGCGGCGCCACCAGCACCCGCCGGACCATCTCTGGCGTGCCCTTGTCCTGCAAGGTGCCGACCAACGCTTCACCGATACCCAGCTCAGTCAACACCGCCAAGGCGTCGAATGCCGGGTTCGGCCGAAAACCGTCGGCCACTGCCCGCAAGGATTTCTGTTCTTTGGCGGTGAATGCGCGCAGGCCATGCTGGATACGCAACCCAAGCTGCGCCAGCACGTCGTCCGGCAAGTCACCCGGAGATTGCGTGACAAAATACACACCCACGCCTTTCGAGCGGATCAGTCGCACCACTTGTTCCAGGCGGTCCTGCAAGGCCTTGGGCGTGCCGGCGAACAACAAATGCGCTTCATCGAAAAACAGCGCCAGCAGCGGTTTGTCCGCGTCGCCGCGCTCCGGCAATTGCTCGAACAGTTCAGCCAGCAGCCACAGCAGGAAAGTCGCGTAGACCTTCGGCGCTTCATGTACCAGGCGACTGGCATCGAGCAAATGAATGCGCCCGCGGCCGTCGACGGTCGGTTGCAAAATGTCTTCGAGTTGCAGCGCCGGCTCACCGAACAGCGCCTCGGCGCCTTGCTGCTCAAGGGTCGCCAGGCGCCGCAGCAGGGCCTGGCTGGAGCCGGTGGTCATCAACGCCGCATCGTCACCCAACAGCTCCGGGTTGTCCTTGAGGTGATTGAGCAGCGCCTTGAGGTCCTTGAGGTCCAACAGCAACAGACCTTCACGGTCCGCAACCTTGAACGCTGCATACAGTGCCGACTGTTGGCTGTCGCTCAGTTCGAGGAGGCTGCCCAACAGTAAGGGGCCCATTTCGCTCAAGGTCGTGCGCAATGGATGACCGGACTGACCCTGTATGTCCCACAAGGTTACCGGATAGGCCGCCGGCTTGTGGTTCAGCCAGGGCATCCCGGCGATCCGCTCGGCGATCTTGCCCTGAGGGTTACCCGCAGCCCCCAGTCCACACAGGTCACCTTTTATATCGGCGGCGAACACCGCCACGCCGGCATCGCTGAAAGCTTCTGCCATACGCTGCAAGGTGACGGTCTTGCCGGTCCCGGTAGCGCCCGCGATCAAACCGTGACGGTTGGCCAGACGCATGGCCTGGGCGATCGGCTGCCCCGAAAGGTCGGCGCCAATAACGAGTTGCAGTGAGTCAGGCATTTGGTCACCCATGGTTAATCTTTTTCAGGATCGGCCGATAGACATTACGACAGACCAGTCTGACAACCTGGTCGGATATTTCCCTAAGGACAGTCGGAAATTTCAATTTTTACCCATGCCTGCCGCGCGCCCCTATAAAAAGACGCCTTTGGCATATAAGACCTTAGCGGAACCCCAAGCCATGAACAAAAATCTGCGCTTCAGTCATAAGATACTGCTTGCCGCCGCTCTCATCGTAATCGCCACCTTTGCCTCGTTTACCCTGTACAACGATTATCTGCAGCGTAACGCCATTCGCGAAGACCTGGACAACTACCTCAACGAGATGGGCGACGTCACCGCCAACAACATTCAGACCTGGCTGGCCGGGCGTATTCTGCTGATCGAAAACCTCGCGCAAAACATTGCCATCAACCCTGAACAATCCAACGTTGCCGCGCTGCTCGAACAGAAAGCGCTGACATCGACCTTCATGGCGTCCTACCTGGGTGACGCCACCGGGCACTTCACCATCCGCCCGGATGCGAAGATGCCGGACGGTTTCGACCCACGGGTCCGTCCCTGGTACAAGGGCGCGGAAAACAGCAGCACTCCGACCCTGACCGAACCCTACATTGACGCAGCGACCGGTCAAACGATCATTTCCATGGCCACCGCCTCGAAGAAAGCCGGCCAAAGTGTCGGCGTGGTCGGCGGCGACCTGAGCCTGCAAACCCTGATCGACACCCTCAGTGCGCGCGACTTCGACGGCATGGGCTACGCCTTTCTGATCAGCGCCGACGGCAAGATCCTGGTTCACCCGGACAAAACCCTGGTGATGAAATCCCTGACCGAGGCCTACCCGCAAAACACCCCGCGTATCAGCCGCGACTTCAGTGAAGTCGAGGTCGACGGCAAAACCCGCCTCATGACCTTCACGCCCATCAAGGGGCTGCCATCGGTCAACTGGTACATCGGCCTGTCCATCGACAAGGAAAAAGCCTTCTCGATGCTCAGCGAATTCCGTACTTCGGCGGTGGTTGCGACGGTCATTTCCGTTGCCATCATCATCGCCCTGCTGGGGATGCTGATCCGCATCCTGATCCAGCCGCTGCACGTCATGACCCGCGCCATGGCCGACATCGCCGACGGCGAAGGCGACCTGACCAAACGCCTGACCATCGTGAACAACGATGAATTCGGGCTCCTTGGCACTGCGTTCAACCGTTTCGTCGAACGTATTCACGGCTCGATCCGCGAGGTGTGCTCGGCCACCGGGCAGGTCAACGAAGTGGCATTGCGGGTGGTGGCGGCTTCGAACTCATCGATGTTCAACTCTGACCAGCAGGCCTCGCGCACCAACAGCGTGGCGGCGGCGATCAATCAGCTCGGCGCTGCCGCGCAGGAAATCGCACGCAATGCCGCGCAAGCATCGAATCAGGCCAGCGATGCCCGCAGCCTGGCAGAAGATGGCCAGCACGTGGTGGATCGCAGCATTGTTGCGATGAATCAGTTGTCGAGCATGCTCAGCGCGTCCAGCAGCAACATCGAATCGCTCAACAGCAAAACCGTGAACATCGGGCAAATCCTCGAAGTCATCACCAGCATTTCCCAGCAAACCAACCTGCTGGCACTCAACGCCGCCATTGAAGCTGCGCGGGCGGGCGAAGCCGGACGTGGGTTTGCGGTGGTGGCCGATGAAGTGCGTAACCTGGCACACCGTACCCAGGAGTCGGCGCAACAGGTGCAGACCATGATCGAGGAACTGCAGGTCGGCGCCCGCGAATCCGTCACCACCATGACCGACAGCCAACGCCACAGCCAGGACAGCGTGGAAATCGCCAATCTCGCGGGCGAGCGTTTGAGCAGCGTGACCCAGCGCATTGGTGAAATCGACGGCATGAACCAGTCGGTGGCTACGGCGACCGAGGAACAGACCGCCGTGGTGGAATCGATCAACGTCGACATTACCGAAATCAATACGTTGAACCAGGAAGGGGTAGAGAACCTGCAGGCGACACTACGTGCCTGTGCCGACCTTGAGCAGCAGGCGGCGCGCCTTAAGCAATTGGTAGGCAGTTTCCGTATCTAGCGTCTGAACTGCCCTCTTCGCGAGCCGGTTCGCTCCCACAATGATTTGTGCCGTTCACAAATCCCCTGTGGGAGCGAGCCGGCTCGCGAATGCGGCTTGTAAAACGCCGCAAAACCTTCCTGACACCCCACCCGCAAAACTCCAACCGAACATCTATTCTTCATTAAGGTCAACCAAGGAGATTAACGGACCGGAGGGATGTTTATCGTGCATATCGCTGACATCACCATGTTCTACGCCCCTGCCAGCGGTGGCGTTCGCACTTATCTGGATGCCAAGCATCATCGCCTGTGCACAAGGCCGAACATTCGCCACAGTTTGCTGATCCCCGGAGCGATCTTCAGTGAACAGGATGGCATTTACACCGTTCCTGCCCCCGCCCTGCCCTTCGGCAAGGGCTATCGCTTCCCTCTCCGTCTCGCGCCCTGGCGCAATGTCCTTCACGACCTGCAACCCGACCTGATCGAGGTCGGCGACCCTTACCTCACGGCCTGGGCCGCCCTGGATGCGCGCCGGCAACTGGATGTGCCAGTGATTGGCTTTTATCACTCGGATCTACCGCTGCTTGTCAGCAACCGCATGGGCCACTGGGTCACCCCCAATGTCGAGGCATATGTCAGCAAACTCTACGGCAACTTCGACCGGGTGCTGGCACCGAGTCGGGTCATGGCTGACAAACTGACCGGCCTGGGCGTCAGGAACGTTTTCGTGCAGCCACTGGGCGTCGACTTGCAAATGTTTCATCCCGATGCGCGCGATATCGGCCTGCGGGCCGAACTGGGCCTGGACGAAAACACGCACCTGCTGATTTTTGCCGGACGCGGTTCCAAGGAAAAAAACCTGCCGGTCCTGCTCGATTGCATGAGACGCCTGGGCCGACGCTATCACTTGCTGCTGGTGGGCTCGTCGATGCCAGCCGCCGTTCCGGGCAACGTCACCGTCATCGATGAGTTCTGCCCGGCTGCAGAAGTCGCCCGCCTGATGGCCAGTGCCGACGCACTGGTGCATGCCGGTGACCAGGAAACCTTTGGCCTGGTGACCCTCGAAGCCATGGCCTGCGGTATCCCCGTTATAGCCGTGGCAGCCGGTGCCTTCGAGGAAATCATCACCGATCAATGTGGCCTGCTGTGTCCCCCGAATGACTCGTTGGCGATGGCCAACGCCGTTCGCGAGCTCTTCAGTCAGGGCAGCGCGGCCCTCGGCCAAAAAGCCCGACACCACGTCGAGCGGTATTACGCCTGGGATACCGTGGTCAATAGCTTGCTCGGCCACTATCACGCCGTCCTCGGCAATCAATGGCCGCAGGCGGCCAATGGCTGACTCCATGAGTGTGCCCAGCCTGTTACTGGTGCTGCACGATATCGCCCCACAAACCTGGGTCGATTACCAACCCTTTGTCGAGGCGATCGACGCTCTCGGCCATGTGCCGATGACCTTGCTGGTGGTACCGGACTTCCATAAACACAACGATCTGCAAGCTCATCCGGCGTTTCGTCGCCAACTTGCCGCGCGTCTCGATAGGGGCGATGAACTGGCACTTCACGGCTATTACCATTGCGATGACGGACCGATGGCGACTAATCCCCGAGACTGGTTCATGCGCCGGATCTATACCCACGAAGGCGAGTTTTACAGCCTGCCCCGAGAGGCCGCCCTCGCTCGGCTGCGCGCCGGCATTGAAGTGTTCGAACGCTACCAATGGCCGCTGCAGGGCTTTGTCGCTCCGGCCTGGCTGATGAGCGAAGGCACGCGGCAGGCTTTGCGCCAACTTCCCCTGACTTACACCAGCGATGCGCAACACTTCTATCGCTTGCCGGACTTCACGCCGGTCAATGCACCAGGTCTGGTCTGGAGTGCGCGCAGCGCCTGGCGCCGGGGCGTGTCGAAGCTCGTCAGCGATCAGCTCGAACTACGCTGGCGGCAGGCGCCAGTCATACGACTGGGTGTGCACCCGGTGGATATGCGGCATGAATTCTCACGCACCTACTGGCTGCAAACCCTCAAACGCTTGCTCGGGGAGGGCCGGGTGCCTATGACCAAGTCGCACTGGCTGGCACTGCAAGACAAGCGCATGGGGCGCGCGGCATGAGTCGCGGGATTCTGCTGTTGATCGGCCTGCTCGCCGCAGTGCTGATTCCCTGGTTGTTGGGCGGCAGCGAAACCTGGTCGCGATTGAATACCTTTCCACGGAGTTGGTTGCTGGTCATGTTCGGCATGATCCTGCTGTGCTGGGTCGTCAACACCCTGCGCCTGCGTTTGTTGCTGGGGGATCAGCGCGACAAGGTGAGCCCGGTCAAAAGCCTGGGGGTGGTGATGGCCGCCGAATTTGCCTATTGCGCCACCCCTGGCGGCAGCGGTGGACCACTGACCATCATGGCGTTACTGGCGCGCAATGGCGTGCGCCCGGCCAGAGGCAGTGCCGTGTTCGCCATGGATCAGTTGAGCGATCTGTTGTTTTTCCTTTGCGCGTTGAGCGGGATCCTGATTTATGCGCTGTTCCAGCACCTCAGCCAGCGTATGGAATGGCTGCTGATCGTCAGTGCCATTTCGATGTTCGGTGGTCTGGTCTGTTGCGTGGTCGTGGCCCGCTACCACCGCTTGCTGATTCGACTGAGCGGCCGATTGCTCGTGCGCCTCAACGTCCAGCCCACCACCCGCATGCGTTGGGCACGAAAACTCCTGCATTTTCTGGCGGCTTTTACCGACACGCTGAAGTTGCCTTTTCAGACATTGATTACTGTGTTTGCTTTGACCTGCCTGCATTGGATCTTGCGTTACAGCGTGCTGTATCTGGCGTTGCGAGGACTTGGGGCAGACTTGCAGTGGGCCTGGAGCTTTCTGATCCAGATGCTTTCGCTGAGTGCAGGACAATTCAGCCTCTTGCCGGGTGGGGCTGGGGCGGCGGAACTGACGTCGGCGGCGTTACTGGCACCCATGGTAGGAAAATCAACGGCCGCAGCCGCGATCCTGATCTGGCGGGCGGTGACCTATTACTTCTATCTGCTGGTCGGCGGGCCGGTGTTTTTGCTGATGCTCGGACGGCCGCTGCTCAAGAAGCTGATGAAGGTCAAGCAGGCTTAGGGGGACTGTCAGGTTCTTGCTGCAACTGCTCCCACAACTCGGCGGCGCCCGGAAACTCGGTGCCATCTTCCGGACTCATGTCATCGGGGTCGTACCGACTCAAACAACCCTCGCCCAATGTGGCGGGTGCTTTTGAAGTGGCTTTGTCCAGTGGATCGGCCATGTGATTTCCTCAGTGCAGAAACGGCGAAGGGCCTGGAGCGATTGAACGCCCAGGCCCTTCGAATTTCAACCGTGTCGTGTCGGGATCAGAACACCACGGTTTTGTTGCCGTGCACCAGCACCCGGTCTTCCAGGTGATAACGCAGACCACGGGCCAGCACCATCTTCTCGACGTCTCGACCGAAACGCACCATGTCTTCGATGCTGTCACTGTGGCTGACGCGCACCACGTCCTGCTCGATGATCGGACCGGCGTCCAGCTCTTCGGTCACATAGTGGCAGGTCGCACCGATCAGCTTCACACCACGCATGGACGCCTGGTGGTACGGCTTGGCGCCGACGAACGACGGCAGGAAGCTATGGTGAATGTTGATGACCTTATGTGCATATTCGCTGCACAACTCTGGCGGCAGGATCTGCATGTAACGGGCAAGTACGACCACTTCGGCATCGTGCTGTTTGACCAGGCGCGACACTTCGGCGAATGCAGGCTCCTTGTCCTGCGGATTGACGGGCACGTGGTAATACGGAATGCCGTGCCATTCGACCATGCTGCGCAGGTCATCGTGGTTGGAAATCACACAAGTAATTTCACAGTCCAGTTCATCGCTGTGCCAGCGATGCAACAAGTCGGCGAGGCAGTGGGACTCGCGACTGGCCATCAGCACCACGCGCTTTTTCTGCGCGGTATCGGTGATGCGCCAATCCATCGAAAACTCCTCGGCAATCGGCGCAAATGCTTCGCGAAAAGCTTCGATACCGAAAGGCAACGAGTCGGCACGAATTTCGTGACGCATGAAGAACCAGCCACTGAGATTGTCAGAGTGATGGCTCGCTTCAGTGATCCAGCCGTTATGTGACGCCAGAAAGTTACTGACTTTAGCAACGATGCCGACGCGGTCCGGGCAAGAAATCACCAGCCGAAAAGTGCGCATGAGGGGGAAACTCCAGAACTTCGCAAAGGCCGCCATTCTAGCGACTGCGCAGCAAATCTGCAGTATTGATCACCTGATGCCTTGCCCGATGGTCAGCGGCTACGCGGTCTGCCAGCGTCAGAGAACCGCGTCATGGCCGTGTTGTTTGCCATCTTCGTGCATTGAATTGTGAACATCTGTAGCGACGGCTTCGAACTATTTAACGGCTCGCGCAAAGTAGGCCAAATTCGCCGCAATTAAATTAAATAAACGCCGGTTTAATGTTTACTTGATGAAATACCCTGACTATTATTGCCGCACTGTCCCCTGCCATCCTGCTTTCTACATAAGGTAGTAATCATGTCCTTGATCAACGAATATCGCGCCACCGAAGAAGCTATCAAAGAGCTGCAAGCCCGTTTGAAGAACCTGTCCCAAGACGACAAACTGCAAACCGAGCTGGAATTCGAAGGCAAACTGCGCACCCTGATGGGCGAATACTCCAAGTCCCTGCGTGACATCATCGCGTTGCTGGATCCAGAATCCAAAACCAAGGCACCACGCGGCGGCGCAGTAAAAACTACCGGCACCAAGCGTGCTCGCAAAGTTAAACAATACAAAAACCCGCACAATGGCGAAGTCATCGAAACCAAAGGTGGCAACCACAAGACTCTGAAAGAGTGGAAAGCCAAGTGGGGCGGTGACGTGGTTGAAGGCTGGGCTACCCTGCTGGGCTAAGCCGCAGCGCTTGCCGCAGAGACATCTGCGACAAAAAATAACGCCAGCATAACGCTGGCGTTTTTTTATGTCCGGAGTTCAGTCCTGCTCGTTTTCGATTTCAAAGATTCAAACGCTGGCGCAAACCCTGAACATATTCATGCCATTCATCGAGCACCTCTTGCTGAAACGATGTTGCAGTAAGGGCCAATTGGGCTGCGGCCTCTATAAAACTTTCCAGGGTATTGGGGGCTCCCCACTCGGGGAGTGTCAGACGCTTCTGACAGAACATTCGCCAGCGCTCTTGCTCTTCGAAATTCAACGTAGCGGGAAAGTTACGTGCGCGATAACGAAATAACAATTCAGGCAAGCGTTCATCATCGAAAGGCCACTGCCCTTGCGCTAATTGCGCCGGGTCGACCGTCCGGACTTGTTCGCATAGCCGTCGATCGCGGTCACCAATAAAACCATCGTATAACTGTTGTTCCGGGTCCTGGCTGGGGGAAAACTCCTCCCTGGCATAAATCCCCACAACTTTATCTTGCCAAACTTTGGACGTGTCACTTAGCCGCAGCACGCGCTCTCGGTACAGCGCCATGTCCAGCCCAAGGCGCTCCTGATCTTGCGGGCGAAGGACCGCCAGCGGTGCCACCACCGGACACTTGTTGATGTGAATGAGCTTGAGCGGCACCGGCAACTCGCCTTCGGCCAGATCATCGCGACGGGTGTACAGGCGCTGGCGCAAGGTTTCGGCATCCAGGTCAAGCAACCCCTGCGGATCGAGGTGAAGGTCGCAGACTATCAATGCGTTCTTGTTGCGCGGATGCCATGCCAAGGGCAGTACCACGCCGATGTAGTTGCGCGCAGCGGAAAAACGTCCGGACACATGCACCATCGGTTGTAGCAGGCGAATCTGATCCAGCACCTTTTGCTTGCTGCGTAACTGAAACAGCCAGTCATACAACTTCGGCTGCTTTTCCCGGATCAAACGTGCCAGGGCGATGGTCGCGCGAACGTCCGACAGTGCTTCGTGGGCGTTGCCATGATCGATGCCGTTGGCGGCCGTCAAACGTTCGAGCTTGAGCGTCACCCGCCCCTCCTCGTCCGTTGGCCAGACGATCCCGTCAGGGCGCAAGGCATACGCAGCACGCACCACATCGATCAGATCCCAGCGACTGTTACCACCCTGCCATTCCCGCGCGTAGGGGTCGAAAAAGTTGCGGTACAGGCTGTAGCGCGTCATTTCGTCGTCGAAACGCAAGGTGTTGTAACCCGCGCCGCAGGTGCCAGGAGCAGCCAGTTGCGCATGCACACGGGTCATGAAATCGGCTTCGCTCAGGCCTTGCTCGGACAAGCGGCCGGGCGTAATACCGGTGATCGCACAGGCCGCCGGATGCGGCAGGATGTCATCACTGGGCTGGCAATAGAGGTTGACCGGCTCGTCTATTTCATTGAGATCGAAGTCAGTACGCAGCCCCGCCATTTGCAGTGGGCGATCGCAACGGGGATTGATGCCCGTCGTTTCATAGTCGTACCAGAAGATGGAGGTCACGGGCTATTCCTGAACTGGAGATCGGCGAAGTCTAGGCGCTCATGTCCTGCTCCGGCCAGCAATCTTGTCATTCAATCACCCGCATCTGGTTACCGTGAACTACGTAGTGATGTCGTTTTCCCCGCAGAGGCTGCTAGCATCGAGGGGACAAGACAATCCCGATCAGGCCACAACATCAGGTTGCCCATGCTCGAGACCGCAGCACCGCCAAGGAAAGCATCGCTGTCCCCGCCACTGGATACGCGGTATCAGGTCGAAACACCCGAAGGCATCGATTTACCACTGCGCCCGGCCGGGCTGATGGTTCGTGCGCTGGCGTTTTCCATTGATCTGGCATTGCGCGGCCTGATTCTCGGCGCGCTGTTCCTTGTCTTGGCGATGCTGGGCAAACTCGGTGCAGGGCTCGGCTCGCTGCTGATCTTCGGCGTGAGCTGGTGGTACATGGTGCTGTTTGAAGTGTTCAATCAGGGCCGCTCCCCCGGCAAGCAGTGGATGGGTTTGTGTGTGGTGCAGGACGATGGCACTCCCATTGGCTGGTCCGCGTCGCTGCTGCGCAACCTGTTGCGCTTTGTCGATCTGCTGCCGTTCGGTTACTTCCTTGGGGCCATCAGTTGCCTTAACCATTCCAGCTTCAAACGCCTCGGCGATCTTGCCGCCGGCACCCTGGTGATATACCGCGAACAACCCCTCACCCGGCCGCAACTCCCTCCCGCCCAGCCGCGCCGCCCGGCATTTACCCTGACACTGACCGAGCAACGCGCCATCCTCGGGTTCGCCGAACGCCAGGCTGAACTCTCCAACGCCAGGGTCAATGAACTGGCCTCGATCCTCGCGCAGCCGTTGCAGGTTCCAGCGCCACACGCCGTGGCCGAACTCAATGGCATCGCCCGCGGCTTGTTGGGGCCGGCATGAAACAAAGCCTTTTCGAACATCGGCACATGGCCGAATGGGAGCAATTCGACGGCTTGCTGCAAAGGCTGGAGCAGGACACCAACGCCACCGGTATCACGAGTTTTCCCGGTGATTATCGGCGCATCTGCCAACACCTGGCACTGGCCCGGGAGCGCGGTTACAGCAGTTTCCTCATTGACTCGTTGCAGCAACAAGTCCTGCGCGGGCATCAACAGCTGTATCGCCATCGCAGCCGATTGGGTGCCAATGCCCTGTCTTTCATTCTCGCGGACTTCCCCCGACTGGTGCGCGAACAGTGGCGCTTCGTGCTTGCCGCCAGCCTGATGTTTTTCGGCAGCCTGATCGGCATCGCGTTGCTGGTCTACCGGTTTCCGGACCTGGTCTACAACCTGCTCCCGGCCCCGCAGATCAGCGAAATGCAAAGCATGTACGACCCGGCCGCCGGTCACCTCGGGCGCTCGGCGGAACGGGCGGCCAGCGAAGACTGGGTGATGTTCGGCTACTACATCATGCACAACATCGGCATTGCTTTTCAGACCTTCGCCAGCGGTTTGCTGTTTGGCCTGGGCAGCGCGTTTTTCCTGTTTTACAACGGCTTGATCATCGGCGCTGTGGCCGGGCATCTGACGCAGATCGGCTACGGGCAGACCTTCTGGTCTTTCGTGATCGGCCATGGCGCTTTCGAACTGACCGCCATCGCCCTCGCCGGCGCCGCCGGCCTGCAACTCGGCTGGGCGTTGATTGCACCGGGACGACTGCCCCGTGCCGAGGCCTTGCGTCTGGCAGCGCGCAAGAGCGTGCTGCTGATTTGCGGGGTCATGCTGTTTCTGCTGATTGCGGCATTTATCGAAGCCTACTGGTCGTCGATGACGGCACCGACGCCCCTCATTAAATACCTGGTCGGAGCGGCGCTCTGGCTGTTGGTCGCGGTTTATCTACTGTTTGCCGGACGGACCCGCCATGCGCCTGAGTGATGCCAGTGTGGTGATCCGCCCGCGCCCCACCTGGGAGGCCATGGACCTCGGGGTGCTGTTGAGCCAGCGCCATCGACGCCTGCTGATGACCAGTTGGGCCATGGTGACCCTGCCGGTTTTTGCACTGTTGACCTGGGCATTCTGGGAGTCGCCCTCCCTCGCGGTGTTTATCTTCTGGTGGTTGAAGCCAGCATTCGAGCGCCTGCCGCTGTACATCTTGTCCAAGGCCCTGTTTGGTGAAACCCCCACATTGAAGCAGGCCCTTTACCAATGGCCGCGACTGCTCAAGCCACAGCTGCTGGCCAGCCTGACCTGGCGGCGGCTGAGCCTGAGCCGCAGCTTTCTGCTGCCGGTGGTGCAGCTCGAAGGCCTGGCGGGTGAGGCACGGCAACAGCGTTTGCAGGTGTTGTTGCAGCGCGATGCCAGCGCGGCGCGATGGCTGACGTTGATTGGCGTTCACCTGGAGACGGCACTGTGGATCGGTCTGATGGCGATGTTCTATCTGCTCCTGCCGCAACAAGTGGCCCTCGACTGGAGCTGGCAGTCGCTGATAACCGCCGCCACCCAGGATTGGCGCTGGCTGGAACACCTGACCAACGCCTTCTACGCCCTGGTGCTGGTGGTTTGGGAGCCCATCTATGTCGCCTGCGGCTTCAGCCTTTATCTGAACCGGCGCACGGTGCTGGAGGCCTGGGACATTGAGCTGGTGTTCCGACGCCTGCGCCAGCGCTTGAGCAGTACCGCCGTCGCGTTGTTACTGGCGGTGATCCTGCTGGCGCCGACGGGGCAAAGCGCCTGGGCCGCCGAGCCGGCCCCTTCACCCGACAGTCCACGTTTGCTGACCCAGCCCCTGACCAGCCAGGCGGCCCGGGACAGCATCAAGGCGATCCTCGATCAACCTCCATTCAAAAATAAGGAGACGCTCACCCGTTATCGATTTGGCGAAGACAACGCCACCCCCGAAACATCGGAAGACAGCAACACACCGGACTGGCTGAAAGCGCTGTTCGAGCTGTTTGACAGCCAGCGCCTCGGCGCCATCGCCACCCTGATCGAGGTCATGCTATGGGGCACCGTGATTGCAGCAGTCGGCCTGTTGATCTGGCGGTACCGCGACTGGCTGCAGGCCTTTGTCAGCCGTCGCCAATCTCCCGTTAAAAAAGCCGTACCGCCGATGACACAACAGGCGTTCGGCCTGAATATCAACCGCGAGACTTTACCGGCCGACATCGCCGCCACGGCCGAAAGTCTCTGGCAAACCCAACCCCGGGAAGCGCTGGGATTACTCTATCGTGCCCTGCTCAGCCACTTGCTGCACGACTTCAACATTGCGTTGAAAGAGGCCGACACCGAAGGCCAGGTGCTGGAGCGCGTGGCGCAATTGCAACAACCGGCCCTGCTGAACTTCAGCCAAAACCTGACCAGACACTGGCAGAACATGGCCTATGGGCATCGCCTGCCCGCCGCGCATCTGCAACAAGAACTGTGTGAAGGCTGGCGCGCCCTGTTCGGCCCGGGAGCACGCCGTTGAGCCGGCGTGCCTGGCCGCTGATGCTCGGCGCGTTGATCGCCGTACTGCTGGCTGCGCTGAGTGCCTGGTTGTACCTGAAGGCCACGCCCTACCCGGTTGAAATCGATCACGGCCCTTCGCCCGAAGCCCACGCCAATCCCTACCTGGCCGCCGAACATTTCCTGCGTAAACAGGGCCTCTCCGTCAGCCATGCCAACGGCCTCGACATCCTGCCCAGCCTGGAGCCGCATCAGCGCAGCCTGTTGCTGCTGGGGGATCGCTACAACATGACGCCACGGCAAATCGATCAAGTGATGAACTGGGTACGGGCCGGCGGGCGACTGTTGTTTGTCGCTCAGTCGTTGTGGGATGAAAAGACCGGGCAGAGCAATGACACGTTGCTTGATCGGGTACAGCTGCACCAGTTCTTGAGCAAAGACCTCAAGGACCCGCCGCCCGACACCGATGACCCCTACCCGAAACTGACCAAGCTGTATCTGGAAAACGAAGAAGCGCCGGCCTACGCCAGCTTCGACACCGCGTTCCATCTCGAAGACCCGAAGAACCTTGCCCAGACCTGGGCCAACAGTGCCAGGGCCACCCACATGATGCAGCTCAACCATGGGCACGGTTCGATCATCGTGGTGACCGACGCGGACCTGTGGAAAACCCCGGCCATCGACCAGTATGACAACGCGTGGCTGCTTTGGTATTTGACGGCGGACACGAGCGTGACCCTGCTTTATGACACCGAACACGACAACCTGTGGACTCTGCTGCTGCGCTATTTCCCCCAGGCCCTGGTTGCCCTGATTGCCTTGATCGGCCTGGGTTTCTGGCATTTCGGCGTGCGTCAGGGGCCCCTACAGGAACCGGTACCGAAAGCGCGCCGGCAATTGCAGGAGCACCTGCGCGCCAGTGCCGACTTCATGTTGCGTCGCAACGGTCAGCACAGCCTGCTGCAAACGCTGCAGCAAGACATTTTGCGCCGTGTCCGCCATCGTCATCCCGGGTATGACCAGCTCGGCGTCGCCGAACAATGGTTGGTGCTTGCACGCCTGACCGGTCAACCCACACGCGCGATCAGCCAGGCCATGAGCCCGCGACCGAAGCAGCGACTGTCCAGCGCGGAATTCAGCCGTCAGGTCGCCCATCTGCAAACATTGAGGAATGCCTTATGAGTCCGATCGAGCCCGACGCCTCCAGCCATGCCGCCGTGCAACGACAACGCGCCAGCCAGTTGGCTCAAGCGATACGCGGCGAACTGCAAAAGGCCGTGATCGGCCAGAACAGCGTGATCGACGATGTGCTGACGGCATTGATTGCCGGTGGGCACGTGTTGCTTGAGGGCGTGCCAGGGCTGGGCAAGACCTTGTTGGTGCGGGCACTGGCACGCTGTTTCGGTGGCGAATTCGCACGCATCCAGTTCACCCCGGACCTGATGCCCAGCGACGTCACCGGGCATGCGGTGTACGACTTGCAGACCGAGCAGTTCAAACTGCGCAAAGGTCCCCTGTTCACTAACCTGCTGCTGGCCGACGAGATCAACCGCGCTCCGGCGAAAACCCAGGCCGCGCTGCTCGAAGCCATGCAGGAGCGGCAAGTCACCCTTGAAGGCCGCGCCCTGCCCATCGCGCAACCGTTCATGGTGCTGGCCACGCAAAACCCCATCGAACAGGAAGGCACTTATCCACTACCGGAAGCGGAGCTGGATCGCTTCATGCTCAAAGTGCGCATGGATTACCCCGATGCCGAGCAGGAGTTGAACATGGTGCGCCAGGTCAGTCGCTCGACCCGGGCCGACATGCTCGACGTGCAGCCACTGCGCACAGTACTGCAGGCCAAGGATGTGCTGGCCTTGCAACGCATCGCCAGTGACCTGCCGCTGGATGATCAGGTGCTGGATTACGCCGTACGCCTGGCCCGCACTACCCGCAGCTGGCCGGGCCTGACCCTGGGTGCCGGGCCCCGGGCCTCGATTGCGCTGGTACGTTGCGCGAGGGCGCGGGCGCTGTTGCGCGGTGGCGAGTTCGTGATTCCGGATGACATAAAAGGCTGCGCGCTGGCGGTGCTGCGGCATCGCGTGCGTATCGCGCCGGAGCTGGATATCGAAGGTTTGGAAGTGGATCAGGTGTTGCGACAGCTGCTCGATCAAGTACCGGCGCCTCGCCTGTGAAACCCACCCGCCTGCTCCTGCTCTGGCTCGCCGTACTGCTGGCCATCGGCATCGTGCTGGGTGCCATGCAGGCTCTGGAATTTGCAGTGCCCGCGTATCTGTCGCGAATCAACTGGGGTCTGCTGTTAGCGCTGCTGGTCCTGGCGCTTCTCGATGCCATCCGCCTCAAACGCCTGCCCTCTCCCCGCGTGCAACGGCACCTGCCCGGCAGTCTGGCCCTGGGTCGCTGGAGTGAAATAGCGCTGGAGGTTGAACATGACTTTACCCAACCTCTGGACCTGCAACTCTTCGACCATGTGCCCGACGGCCTGAGTTTCGACAACCTGCCGCTATCGATGCCATTGCTGCCCGACCAGCGTTGTCGGACGGGTTATCGCCTGCGTCCGCTCAAGCGCGGTCACTTCAGCTTCGAACACTGCGAAGTCAACCTGCCGGGTCCGTTGGGCCTGTGGTCCGACAAGCGCTTGCTGAACGTGACCGATCACACCCGTGTCTATCCCGACTTCGCCCATCTCTATGGCGGCCAATTGCTGGCTGTGGATAACTGGCTCAGCCAGCTCGGCGTGCGTCAGCGTCAACGCCGGGGCCAAGGGCTGGAGTTTCATCAGCTGCGAGAATTTCGCGAGGGCGACAGCCTGCGGCAAATCGACTGGAAAGCCACCGCCCGCCAGCGCACACCGATTGCCCGGGAATATCAGGACGAACGCGACCAGCAGATTATTTTCATGCTCGACTGTGGTCGCCGCCTGCGCAGCCAGGACGGTGAGCTGGCGCATTTCGATCACGCGCTCAATGCCTGCCTGCTGCTGAGCTACGTTGCGCTGCGCCAGGGTGATGCAGTGGGGCTGAGCACATTCGCCAGTGACCAACCGCGCTACCTCGCCCCGGTCAAAGGCAGCGGGCAACTCAATGTCCTGCTCAACACGGTCTACGACCTGAGCAGCAGCCAACGCAGCGCCGACTATCAAGCCGCCATCACTCAACTGCTCGCTCGACAGAAACGCCGGGCGCTGGTGGTGCTGGTGACCAACCTGCGGGATGAGGACGACGAAGAACTGCTCACGGCGGTCAAACGCTTGAGCAAACAGCATCGGGTGCTGGTCGCCAGCCTGCGCGAAGACGTGCTCGACCATCTGCGGGAAACACCGGTACAGACATTGCCCGAGGCCCTGGTTTATTGCGGGACGGTGGATTACTTGAATGCACGGGCCGAACTGCATGAACGGTTAAGCGCCCATGGTGTACCGGTGCTGGATGCGCGGCCCGGGGAATTGGGCACGCAATTGGTGACGCAATACTTGAGCTGGAAGCGCAGTGGGAGTGCTTGATCTGCCTGTCAGATTTGCATCGTTTGCACTGGCGCTTTCGCGAGCAGGCTCGCTCCCACAGGGATGTTGTTAATCACGCCGATAAACTGTGGGAGCGAGCCTGCTCGCGAAGCTTTTGATGCTTGCACTCAGGCCGACGCCGGCAACGTCTGAAAACTGAAGTACTGCCTCAACGCCTCCACCAGTTGCCCATATTCCGGCGGTGCCCGTTGCAGGCTGAACCCGGCGTCATAATGGTGGGGGGTGGCGTCTTCGTGGCACCACAGGCAACACGCCCGCAGGTCGATGATCTGCTGGCACCCATCGCTGGCGGGGATTTTGAGGCGCAAATCGAAGTCTGCGCCGATCATCATCGGCAATTGACTGATCAGCATCAGCCCGTCTGCGGAGACGTTGCCCAGATAGCCGATGGGTTTGTCGGTGATGCTGTTGAACACTTTCAGAAAATACGGCAGTTGATGCCGCTCGATCCGGCGGTCAGTGAACATGCTGAATTCGCTACGCAAGGCCCTTAAGCAGGGCCGCACTAATGCTTCGGAACAGGCCTGCCTGCTGATTTCCAGACATGAGCGGCCCGCTCTCCCCGATCCCGGTGCGACAGTCCATCAACCGCTGTCGCTTACGCCTGCCGATCACAGGTGTTGCCTCGGTCCGGAGGCAAGGCTCCAGACCGGATTATTCGACTATAGCTCACCACCGCCGGTCGGCCAGCCATGAGATGACAGTTGCCATCAGAACTGCGTCGGACGCACCGCCACGGTACTGCGGGTCGGATAGTGGCCCAGGCTCTGCAAAGTTTCCAGGCGAGCACGAGCGCGGTAGGCGTACTCGCTTTGCGGGTACGAGGCGATGATGAATTGATACGTCTGGGCGGCATCGATGAACATTTTCTGCCGTTCCAGGCACTGACCGCGCATCATCGACACTTCCGGCCAGACGTAAGGTCGCGCCCGGCTGGCGCGTTCGACCTTGGACAATTCGAGCATGACCTGCTCGCAGTTGCCCCGCTCATAGGCGCTGTAGGCAAGGTTCAAATGATGGTTCATGGAAAAACGGGTGCAGCCCGCGACGCTTACGACACTAAGGGCAAGGGCGGCAATGAGCACGAATCGCATGGGGGATCTCCTGTCTTGAACGCTGTATCGACCTGTGGACGGAATTCTTCAGGCGGCCCGGCACAAAGTTGGCGCGTTCAATAAAGAAACTGAAAAGTAGTGCAAACGAACAATGACTACACCCACGGAGCATAGTAGCCTCACTCAGCGCTTGAACTCAGGAGTCTTTGCATGTCCGTCCGTCGTACCAAAATCGTCGCTACCCTTGGCCCGGCCAGTAACTCGCCGGAAGTTCTCGAACAGCTGATTCTGGCTGGCCTGGACGTCGCCCGCCTGAACTTCTCCCACGGCACCCCCGACGAGCACAAGGCTCGCGCGAAGCTGGTGCGTGACCTGGCCGCCAAGCACGGCCGCTTCGTCGCCCTGCTGGGTGACCTGCAAGGCCCGAAAATCCGTATCGCCAAATTCGCCAACAAGCGTATCGAGCTGAAGATCGGTGATCAATTCACCTTCTCCACCAGCCATCCGCTGACCGAAGGCAACCAGCAAGTGGTCGGCATCGACTACCCGGACCTGGTCAAGGACTGCGGCGTGGGCGACGAACTGCTGCTCGACGACGGTCGCGTTGTGATGCGCGTCGATACCGCCACCGCCACCGAACTGCACTGCACCGTGACCATCGGCGGCCCGCTGTCGGACCACAAAGGCATCAACCGTCGCGGTGGTGGCCTGACCGCCCCGGCCCTGACCGAGAAAGACAAGGCCGACATCAAGCTCGCTGCGGAAATGGACCTGGATTACCTGGCCGTTTCCTTCCCGCGTGATGCCGCCGACATGCAATACGCCCGTCAATTGCGCGACGAAGCCGGCGGTACTGCCTGGCTGGTGGCGAAGATCGAACGTGCCGAAGCCGTTGCCGACGACGAAACCCTTGATGACCTGATCCAGGCGTCCGACGCGGTGATGGTTGCCCGTGGTGACCTGGGCGTGGAAATCGGCGACGCCGAGCTGGTGGGCATTCAGAAGAAGATCATTCTGCATGCACGTCGCCACAACAAGGCGGTGATTGTCGCGACCCAGATGATGGAGTCGATGATCCAGAACCCGATGCCGACTCGCGCCGAAGTGTCCGACGTGGCCAACGCCGTGCTCGACTACACCGACGCGGTAATGCTCTCGGCCGAGTCCGCCGCCGGCGCCTATCCGCTGGAAGCGGTGCAGGCCATGGCCCGCATCTGCATCGGCGCTGAAAAGCACCCGACCAGCAAGACCTCCAGCCACCGCATCGGCAAGACGTTCGAGCGTTGCGACGAGAGCATCGCCCTGGCCACCATGTACACGGCCAACCACTTCCCGGGTGTGAAAGCGATCATCGCATTGACCGAAAGCGGCTACACCCCGCTGATCATGTCGCGCATCCGCTCCTCGGTGCCGATCTACGCGTTCACCCCGCACCGCGAAGCCCAGGCCCGCGCGGCGATGTTCCGTGGCGTGTACACCATTCCGTTCGATCCGGCGTCGCTGGCACCGAACGAAGTCAGCCAGAAAGCCATCGACGAACTGGTCAAGCGCGGCGTGGTGGAGAAAGGCGACTGGGTGATCCTGACCAAGGGCGACAGCTACCACACCACCGGCGGCACCAACGGCATGAAGATCCTGCACGTTGGCGACCCTCAGGTCTGAGTGACCGGTTGCTGAAAGGCAAAAGCCCCGCCATGTGAATGGCGGGGCTTTTTGGTTTCTGGTCCTGATGCTGTGTTGTTAGTGCTGCCCTCTTCGCGAGCAGGCTCGCTCCCACAATGGCACGGCATACACCGCTCTACTGTGGGAGCGAGCCTGCTCGCGAAGAGGACAGCACACTCACCACAACTCTCAATGCCTGTTGATAAACCCCACCAACGCCGCCATCGCCTCCGGCGAACGCAACCGCTGGGTAAACAACGCGCCCTCTTCCTCTATTACCTTTCTCAGCAACTCCCGATCCGACGCTTTCATCAATTGCTTGCTGATGCGTACCGCCTCAGGCGGCAACGACTCGAAACGCAGGGCCATCTCCCGCGCCCTGGCCAAGGCCTCTTCGCCACTGCCCAAGGCCTCGGACGCAATGCCCCACGCAGCCGCCTGCTCACCATTGAACCCTTCACCGAGCAACAACAACTCAGCGGCCTTGGCCTGCCCGAGCAGGCGCGGCAGGATCAGGCTGGAACCGAATTCCGGACACAGGCCAAGGTTGACGAACGGCATGCGCAAACGCGCGTCACGACTGACGTACACCAGGTCGCAGTGCAGCAACAGCGTCGTGCCAATGCCCACGGCAGCCCCGGCCACGGCAGCGATCACTGGTTTGCGGCATTCGAACAGGTTGAGCATGAATTGGAATACCGGGCTGTCGAGGTTGCCCGGAGGTTGCTGGATGAAGTCGGCGATGTCGTTGCCGGCGGTGAAACATTCGCTGGAACCGGTGATCAGCACCGCATTGATTTCAGGGTCGCTGTCGGCCTGCTTCAGCGCTTCGGCCAGGTGGCTGTACATGGCGCGGGTAAGGGCGTTTTTCTTCTCGGGGCGATTCAGGCGCAGCGTGAGCAGGCCGCGTTCGCGTTCGATCTGGATGGCATCGGTCATGGTCGGTCTCGCGTCTGAAAGTCAGCGCTCAACCACGGGGCAGGAAGACATCGGCCAGCAGTTGGTTGCGCGGCAATCCCGCCAGGTACAAGCGCCGAGCAAAGGCATCGACACTGTCGGGGGCTCCGCAGAGTAGGGCCAGGGTTTGCCGTGAAACAAGCCGCAGTTGCGCCAAAGCCGCAGGCAACTCGGCCGCAGTCCACAGTTCGATACTCAGGTTCGGACGGCTGGCCGCCATGGCCTGCAACGGCTTGGCCAGATAATGCTCGTTGGCATCATGGGCCAGGTGAATGACGCGGATAGCGCCCTGGTGATCCTGGCGCATCGCTTCGCGCAGCACGCCGAACAAGGGCCCCAGCCCGGTGCCGGAGGCCATCAGCCACAGCGGTCGGGCGTGCCAGTCCGGATCGTAGTGCAAGGCCCCCCCGCGCAACTCGCCCAGGCGGATCGGATCGCCGATTTTCAGCTGGCGCGCCGCATCACTGAACTCCCCCGGCAGGCGACAATCGAGGTGGAACTCAAGGAAACGGTCGTCTTCCGGCAGGCTGGCGAGGGAATACGGCCGCGCGATGTTGCCTGCCCACAACACCAGGTGCTGCCCGGCGCTATAGCGCATCGGACGCTGGGGAGTCAGGCGCAGGCGCAGGACGCTGTCGCTCAACCAATCGACGGCAACCACCTCGGCCGGGCGGCCGTCGTGTTGCGGGTCGAAGGTGTGCACCTGCAAGTCCTCGACCACCTGGCACTGGCAAGCCAGGCGCCAGCCTTGCTGACGCTGCTCCGCGCTCAAGGCATCGGGGCGACTGTCGCTCGGCAGTCCTTGCACGCATTGCACCAGGCAGGCATGGCAACTGCCGGCGCGACAACTATAGGGCACCGCCACGCCGTTCTGATTCAGGGCATCGAGCAGATTGCTGCCCGCCGCCACCGACCACTGGCGGTCGCCCACGCGCAACTCAGGCATCGACGTTTTCCCATGCCGCCGCGCAACGGTTGCGCCCGTCGCGCTTGGCGCGATACAGCGCCTGGTCGGCCCGCTGCAAGGCCTCGTCGAGATCGTCACCTTGCTCCAGCAGCGTCATGCCGGCGGACAGGCTGAGGTTACGCACATTCAAACCAATCAACTCGACATCGGTGAACGCGATACGCAGCCGTTCGCAGCACAAGGTCAGACTGTCGGCATCGCAATCAGGAAGCAGCACCACGAACTCTTCGCCGCCGTAACGGGCCAGAACGTCACCGTCGCGCAAGCAAGCTGTAGCCACGCCGGCAAAGGCTTGCAGCACCTGATCGCCAGCGGCATGGCCGTGGAGGTCATTGATGCGTTTGAAATGGTCGAGGTCGATCAGCGCCAGGCCATGCATGACGCCAGCATCCATGGCTTTGAGCTCGCGAGAAGCCAGGCGCAGAAAGTGCCGGCGGTTGAAGAGACCGGTCAATTCGTCGGTGGCGACAAGGTCTTCGAGCTGACGCATCATCCCGCGCAGCGTGTCCTGGTGCGCCTGCAGCGCAAAACGCCGCTGACGCATGCGGTGACGCGAGGCCTGGACGTACCCGGCATAGAGCACGAGCCAGACCAGCACGATCAACAGCACGCAAACCTGTAACGCCGCCCGTGCCGGATCGGGCAATTGGAAGTGATAGCCCTCCCACAGCGTGATCGCGCTGAAACTGAAGAACACCAGTAAGGCACAACGCAGGAATGAGCGTCGGGACAGGTGAAACAGACCGAACAGCAAAATCAGTACATAAAAAACCAGAAACGCCCCGCGCGCATCATCCAGATGGGCAATCAGCCAGGTTTGCCAACCCAGCCCCAGCAACACTTGGGCTTCAGTCAGGCTAGGGTCGGCGAAACGCAGATTGCAGCCGGAATAGAACACCGCGAACAAGGCCGCCTGGCTGATCACCACCAGCGCGCTGCCCATGGCCATGCCCGCCAATGAGTCCTGATAGTGGCCGGTAAAAAACGCCAGCCACACCAATAGCAATGCCAGGGCGTAGGTGCCGGCCGCTAGGGAAAAACGCTTGATTAGCAATCGCTGGATGGCGTTATGGGTCAATCGTTGACTCACCGAATGAAAGGAGACTGATAGAGCGTCCTACTCTACAGACTGGATGTCACTTTAGTGGCGCGGCCGATAAATGACTAATCAATTTTCAGGGACGAACATCCGCCGTCAAGTCCACTGTCCGATATGCGACCAACGATTGACTACCGGCGCGTGTGCCCTTGAGCGAGGCGCGGTATACTGCCGCGCCTTTTTAGCGTCGCGCCAGCATGCCCGGCGTGCCTTGAAAGGTGCTTGCAACCGACCGATGCACCCAAGCTGCAAGCACCTTATTGAATGTTCCCGTCTTTTAGAGGAGCGCGACTCATGACCGTGATCAAGCAAGACGACCTGATTCAGAGCGTTGCCGACGCCCTGCAGTTCATTTCCTATTACCACCCCGTGGATTTCATCCAGGCGATGCACGAGGCCTACCTGCGCGAAGAATCGCCAGCGGCCCGTGACTCCATGGCACAGATCCTGATCAACTCGCGCATGTGCGCCACCGGCCACCGCCCGATCTGCCAGGACACCGGCATCGTGACCGTGTTTGTCCGTGTGGGCATGGACGTGCGCTGGGATGGCGCGACCATGAGCCTGGACGACATGATCAACGAAGGCGTGCGTCGCGCCTACAACCTGCCGGAAAACGTCCTGCGCGCTTCGATCCTCGCCGACCCGGCGGGCGCTCGCAAGAACACCAAGGACAACACCCCGGCCGTTATCCACTACTCCATCGTTCCGGGCAACACCGTGGAAGTGGACGTGGCGGCCAAGGGCGGCGGTTCCGAGAACAAGTCGAAAATGGCGATGCTCAACCCGTCCGACTCGATCGTCGACTGGGTGCTCAAGACCGTTCCGACCATGGGCGCCGGCTGGTGCCCACCGGGCATGCTCGGCATCGGCATCGGCGGTACCGCCGAGAAAGCCGCGGTGATGGCCAAGGAAGTGTTGATGGAATCCATCGACATCCACGAGCTGAAAGCCCGCGGCCCACAGAACCGCATCGAAGAAATGCGTCTGGAGCTGTTCGAGAAGGTCAACCAGCTGGGCATCGGCGCCCAGGGCCTCGGTGGCCTGACCACCGTGCTCGACGTGAAGATCATGGACTACCCGACCCACGCCGCTTCGTTGCCGGTGTGCATGATCCCGAACTGCGCCGCCACCCGTCACGCGCACTTCGTGCTCGACGGTTCCGGCCCGGCCTCGCTGGAAGCGCCACCGCTGGACGCCTATCCGGAAATCGTCTGGGAAGCCGGCCCGTCGGCCCGTCGCGTCAACCTCGACACCCTGACTCCGGAAGAAGTGCAGAGCTGGAAGCCGGGCGAAACCGTCCTGCTCAACGGCAAGATGCTGACCGGTCGCGACGCCGCGCACAAGCGCATGGTCGAGATGCTGAACAAGGGTGAAACCTTGCCGGTGGACCTGAAAGGCCGCTTCATCTATTACGTCGGCCCGGTTGATCCGGTGCGCGAAGAAGTGGTGGGCCCTGCCGGTCCGACCACTGCAACGCGGATGGACAAGTTCACCCGTCAGATCCTCGAGCAAACCGGCCTGCTGGGCATGATCGGCAAATCCGAGCGCGGCCCGACCGCCATCGACGCGATCAAGGACCACAAAGCCGTTTACCTGATGGCAGTGGGCGGCGCGGCTTACCTGGTGGCGCAAGCGATCAAGAAATCCCGCGTGGTGGCGTTCGCCGAACTGGGGATGGAAGCGATCTACGAGTTCGACGTCAAGGACATGCCTGTGACTGTTGCAGTCGACAGCAAGGGCGAGTCGGTACACATCACCGGTCCTGCCATCTGGCAGCAAAAGATCAGTGAAAGCCTGGCGGTGGAAGTGCAGTAAGCACCTCGACTGACCTGAAAAAGGCGACAGGGCTATCCCTGTCGCCTTTTTTATTGGCCCATCACCGGCTTTTGTGGGAGCGAGCCTTTGTGGCGAGGGGATTTATCCCCGTTCGGCTGCGAAGCAGTCGCAAATCCGGTGAATGCGGTTTATCTGATACACCTTAGACACAGATTCAGGGCCGCTTCGCGACCCAACGGGGATAAATCCCCTCGCCACAAAGGCTGAACTGGTCAAGTAATCCCGGACACCGTTTACGGTGCTTATGCCGCTTTTTGCT
>NZ_JABFMU010000079.1 GCF_013359695.1 Pseudomonas sp. C2B4 | reverse complement strand
GTCAACACCTCTTTTTCAACTCCCTTTCGGCTTCGATGACCTGAAGCAACTCACTATCGAAAACTGCGTAACTCATTGTTTATCAAGGAGTTTTCCGTTTCGAACGCGCCGGAAGTGGGGCGAATTATAGACATCTGAAATCTGCCGTCAACCACTAATTACGCCTTTTTGGCAGAAGAGGCCTTTTTTGCCACTAAGCGCGGAATTCGCCGGGTTACCGGCGGTAGCCGCAACATCAATAGCAACGCACCAATAGCGGCATAGATAGACCACTCCTTCAGATCGGCACGTACTATCCAGAGCATATGCAGCAATCCAAGCCCGAGAACCAGATAAGCCAGGCGATGCAGCTTTTTCCAGCGCGCACCCAAACGCCGCTGACTGTATCGATTGGATGTCACTGCCAACGCCAACAAACACAAAAACCCTACCGCTCCGACAATGATGTACGGACGCTTGCGCAACTCGACGCCCAGCTGCGACCAATCGAACCCAAGGATAAATGCCAGATAGGCGGTCAAATGCAGAACCACATAAGCGAAGCACCAAAGACCCAATTGCCGCCGGACAGCCACCCAGCCGGCCCAACCTGTGAGTTTCTGCAAAGGCGTCATGCTTAATGTAATGAGCAACAGCACAAGCGCCCCCAAACCCAACCGGTCTACCAACACCTTGCCCGGATCAGGCCCCAGCACATCCTCCCAGGCTTGATACAACCAAAGCAGCGGCCAGATCACCGCAGCGACGAAAACACCTATACGCCAGAGCGGATACCGCATCAGTAGTTCTTCCTCAGATCGAGCCCTGCATATAAAGAAGCAACTTCATCCGCATAGCCATTGAACATTTGCGTGTCACGCACATTCGGCTTGAACAGACCACTCGGCAAACGACGCTCACGGGCCTGAGTCCAGCGAGGATGGTCAACCGTAGGATTCACGTTCGCATAAAAGCCATACTCATCCGAGGCAATGCTCTGCCAGGTGGTTTTTGGCTGCTCACTTACCAGACTGATCCGCACGATGGACTTGATGCTTTTGAAACCGTATTTCCATGGCACGACCAGACGCAGCGGCGCCCCGTTCTGATTCGGCAACTCGCGCCCGTACATCCCCACTGCCAATATCGCCAATGGATTCATCGCCTCATCAAGCCGCAACCCCTCCACATAGGGCCAGTCGATCAAGGCAAACCCTGAGCGCTGCCCCGGCATGCTCCTGGGGTCCTCAAGCGTCTCAAAGCGAATGAATTTGGCTTTAGATGTGGGCTCTACCTGATTGAGCAGAGCCGAAACGGGGAAACCTATCCATGGAATAACCATCGACCATGCTTCCACACAGCGAAGGCGATAGATGCGCTCCTCCAGTTGGTAAGGTTTCATGAAGTCTTCCAGCGCATAGCGCCCTGGCTTGCCCACTTCGCCATCCACTACCACCGTCCATGGTTCAGTCTTCAGCGCACCGGCATTGGCAGCTGGATCCCCCTTGTCAGTGCCGAACTCATAGAAGTTGTTGTAATGGGTTGCATCCTTGAAAGGGGTTATCGCCTCATCCTTGACGTTGACCGCCCCCCACTGGGTAGAAGGAAGTTTCTCACTGAACCAGGAAGGCGCCTTGCCAGGCTCGACATCTGCATAACGCGCCGCCTCATCGGCACTCGCCCACCGTGGCAGCGCGCTCACGGCAATACCGGCTGCGGCAACCCCCAATACATGACGTCGAGAAAGATAGATGGATTCGGGCGTGACATCCGACTCATGGCAGTCGGATGCTTTGGAGACTTTGATCAGCATGGCTACTCCGCAGCATTGGAGAACAGATGCACCAACAGACTGCGGAGTATGAGGGAAATTACATCACTCGGCGCTTTTGCGCCGACGAAGATGTAACAGATACTGCACCGGGCCGGATGCTGCGTAGGCGAGGAAAACCAGTAACAGAATGCGTGGCGGATCGCTGAACACGACCGCGAATACCAGCACCACAGCAAGGATCGCCACGAAAGGCACGCGCCCTTTCAGGTCCAGTTCCTTGAAGCTGTTGTACTTGATGTTGCTGACCATCAGCATCCCCGCAGCCGCGACCATCAGCGCCACCAGGAAGGACATCTTGGAGCCCTGGATTCCGTAATCACTGAACGCCCAGACAATTCCCGCGACCACCCCTGCGGCCGCCGGACTGGCCAGGCCGATGAAGTAGCGCTTGTCAGCCGTACCGACCTGGGTATTGAAGCGCGCCAGCCGCAGCGCTGCACCCGCGACATAAATGAAGGCGACCATCCAGCCGACCTTGCCCATGTCACCCAATGCCCAACCGAAGGCCAACAGAGCCGGCGCAACACCGAAAGCAACCATGTCCGACAGCGAGTCGTACTCGGCACCGAAGGCGCTCTGGGTATTGGTCATACGGGCAACGCGACCGTCGAGGCCGTCGAGCACCATGGCGACGAAAATCGCGATGGCGGCGAAAGCAAAGTACTTGCTCGCACCAATCGAATCACCTGCACTCAAGGCACTCTGGGCGCTCATGGAGTTGATGATGGAGTAGAACCCTGCGAACAGGTTCGCAGTGGTGAACAGATTCGGCAGAAGATAGATACCACGATGCCGGACTTTACGGCCGTCAGCATCATGCCCTTCTTCGACATGCTCATCGATGGGCAGCAGGCTTTCGGCGTCAGAGGCCTTGTTTGGCTCTTCGGGACGTTCGCTCATGGACAATACCTTGCAACGGGGTGGAAAGTTTCGACAGATGTCTGCGACACCGGTTCGCATCGCAAACGATGCAGCTTTATACCAGAACCGGCCAGCCAAACGAAAAAACGCGGCCTAGGCCGCGTTTTTTTCATACAAGGGCGTGACTTAGTTTTTGGCTTTGTCGACGATCTTGTTGGCACCGATCCACGGCATCATGGAGCGCAGTTGCTCGCCGATGATTTCGATACCGTGAGCGGCGTTGTTACGACGCTTGGCGGTCATCGAAGGATAGCCGGTAGCGCCTTCGCTGATGAACATCTTGGCGTACTCACCGTCCTGAATACGTTTCAGGGCGTTGCGCATAGCCTGGCGGGATTCGGCGTTGATCACTTCCGGACCGGTCACGTACTCGCCGTACTCGGCGTTGTTGGAGATCGAGTAGTTCATGTTGGCGATACCGCCTTCGTACATGAGGTCAACGATCAGCTTCAGTTCGTGCAGGCATTCGAAGTAGGCCATTTCCGGCGCGTAGCCAGCTTCAACCAGGGTTTCGAAACCGGCTTTTACCAGCTCAACGGTACCGCCGCACAGAACGGCTTGTTCGCCGAACAGGTCGGTTTCAGTCTCGTCCTTGAAGGTGGTTTCGATGATGCCGGTACGACCGCCACCCACGCCAGCAGCGTAGGACAGGGCAACGTTCTTGGCGTTGCCGGATGCGTCCTGATAGATAGCGATCAGGTCAGGGATACCGCCGCCCTTCACGAATTCGGAACGTACGGTGTGACCTGGAGCCTTCGGCGCGATCATGATCACGTCGAGGTCAGCGCGCGGCACAACCTGGTTGTAGTGGATCGCGAAGCCGTGGGAGAAGGCCAGAGTGGCGCCTTTCTTGATGTTCGGCTCGATTTCGTTCTTGTACAGGGAGGACTGGAACTCGTCCGGGGTCAGGATCATGACCAGGTCGGCAGCCGCAACAGCGGAAGCAACGTCAGTCACTTTCAGGCCGTGGGCTTCGGCCTTGGCAACAGTGGCCGAACCTTTACGCAGACCAACGGTAACGTCAACGCCGGAATCTTTCAGGTTGCACGCTTGAGCGTGACCCTGGGAACCGTAACCGATGATGGCAACTTTCTTGCCCTGGATGATCGACAGGTCGCAGTCTTTATCGTAGAAAACTTTCATGAATTTCCCCTATATCAGGCCGTTCAGGCCGTTCGCTAATTTGGTTTAGATGCTGAGTACTTTGTCGCCGCGAGCAATGCCGGTGACGCCGCTGCGGACGGTCTCCAGAATCGAAGCGGTGCCGATGGACTGGATAAAGCTGTCGAGCTTGTCGCTGGTACCGGTCAGTTGAACGGTATAAACGCTGGCGCTGACATCAACGATCTGTCCACGGTAAATATCGGTAGTGCGTTTGATCTCGGCGCGCTGGGCACCGGTGGCTTTGACCTTGACCAGCATCAGTTCGCGCTCGATGTGAGCACTTTCCGACAAGTCGACCAATTTGACCACTTCGATCAGTTTGTTCAGGTTCTTGGTGATCTGCTCGATGATTTCATCGTGACCAACAGTAGTCAGCGTCAGACGCGACAGAGTCGGATCTTCGGTCGGTGCCACGGTCAGGCTTTCGATGTTGTAGTTGCGCTGCGAGAACAGGCCGACTACACGAGACAGAGCGCCAGGTTCGTTTTCCAGAAGCAAGGAAATAATGTGCCGCATGATTAAGTACGCTCCGTCTTGCTCAGCCACATATCGCGCATGGAGCCGTCTTTGATCTGCATCGGGTAGACGTGCTCGCTGGTGTCGACCGAAATATCGATGACCACCAGGCGATCTTTCATGGCGAACGCTTCTTCCATCTTCGACTTCAAGTCTTTCGAGTCGGTGATGCGCACGCCGACGTGGCCGTAGGCCTCTGCCAGCTTGACGAAGTCAGGCAACGACTCCATGTAGGAGTGCGAGTGACGGCTGCCGTAACTCATGTCTTGCCACTGGCGAACCATGCCCAGCACACCGTTGTTCAGGATGACGATTTTTACCGGCAAGCCGTATTGCAGGCAGGTCGACAGTTCCTGAATGTTCATCTGGATACTGCCCTCGCCCGTTACGCAAGCGACGTCGTCATCCGGAAAGCTCAACTTGATGCCCATGGCCGCCGGGAAACCGAAGCCCATGGTGCCCAGACCACCGGAGTTGATCCAGCGATTCGGCTTGTTGAACTTGTAGTACTGCGCCGCGAACATCTGATGCTGACCCACGTCGGAGGCTACAAAGGCATCGCCCTTGGTCACTTCGCACAAGGTTTCGATCACGGCCTGCGGCTTGATGACGCTACCGTCGCCCTTGTCATAAGGGAAAAGGCCGCGGTCACCGCGCCACTCATCCACCTGCTTCCACCAACTGGCAACAGACTCCTTGTTCGGGGTCTCGCCGATTTCCTTGAGGATCGCGACCATTTCGGTCAGAACGCTCTCCACTGGACCAACGATAGGCACGTCAGCCTTGATGGTCTTGGAAATCGAAGCAGGGTCGATGTCGATATGAATGATCTTGGCGTTCGGGCAGAACTTCGATGCGCCGTTGATGACACGATCGTCGAAGCGCGCGCCGACAGCCAGGATCACGTCAGCATGGTGCATCGCCAGGTTGGCGGTGTAGCTGCCATGCATACCGAGCATGCCGATGAACTGACGGTCGGTGCCAGGAAAGCCACCCAGGCCCATCAGGGTATTGGTCACTGGCAGGTTGAGCATTTTCGCCAACTCGGTCAGTGGCGCGGAACCATTGCCGAGAATCACGCCACCGCCGGAGTACAGCACAGGGCGCTTGGCCGCCAGAAGCATTTCCGCCGCTTTGCGGATTTGCCCGGAGTGACCGCGAACGGCCGGACTGTAGGAGCGCAACTTGGCTTTTTTCGGGAAGACGTATTCGAACTTCTCGGCCGGGTTGGTCATGTCTTTCGGGATATCGACAACGACCGGACCAGGACGACCGGATTGCGCCAGGTAGAAGGCTTTCTTCATGACTTCCGGGATTTCCGACGCGTGCTTGATCATGAAGCTGTGTTTCACGATCGGCCGGGAGATACCGATCATGTCGGTTTCCTGGAATGCGTCGGTACCTACCATGGTGCTAGGCACCTGGCCGGAAATGACCACCATCGGAATGGAGTCCATGTAGGCCGTGGCGATACCGGTGATGGCGTTGGTTGCGCCCGGGCCGGAAGTCACCAGTACCACGCCGGCCTTGCCGGTGGCACGGGCATACCCGTCAGCCATATGGGTCGCAGCCTGTTCGTGACGAACCAGGATATGGGTCACTTCCGGTTCTTTGAACAGGGCATCGTAGACATGAAGAAGAGCACCACCCGGGTACCCGTAGATATATTTGACGCCTTCGTCACGCAAGAAGCGGACGAGCATCTCACCGCCAGATAAAAGCTCCACGTTGCTCACCTCTAAAACGCCAGAATACCGCCCACGGAAAATGGGACGGGTCTTAATAGGTTTACTTCTCAGCAGAGCATGAGCGACGGTGGTCGCCGACTACGTCAGCACTGACTGAGCAAGTATTGGGATCGTCCCAAGTGTTGCGGGCCTTTCCCACCCAGCGCGAGGTAACGCGTTGCGGGTGTAACAAGTCGGCGCGGATATGCGCCTCATGATCTGCTGAGTGGGTCTGCTTCTGGCAGTCCCTCTACAGCGGACTTTGGATTCTTCTGTTTCGTCCCCTGCAAGTCAAGTCGTCTATGTGCTTTATTGAACTAAGCACATGAGAAAGCAAGAAAAAACCGCGAAACCTCAAGTGTGTTAGCTTCAATTGCGCAACCCGAGACAAGGAAATGACATGCGATCGTTTTTCCTGACCACCGGCCTGCTGGTCAGCCTGAGCCCTTTGAGCATGGCGGCCCAGATTTACAAGTGGGTCGATGCCCAAGGCGTTACCCATTTCGATGCGCAACCGCCTTCGGACCAACCAGCCACCGTTGTCGTGACGCCCTCCCCGTCCGCCACCAAACCCGCCACACCATTGAACAGCCGCGCGATTGGCGATCAACAGGCCATCGACAAAAGCGTCAAGAAGCAGGTCGCCGAACAGCAAACGGAACTGAATGCATTTTGTGAACAGGCGCGAACAAACCTGGCGCAGTTGCAAAACAATCCGCGACTCAGAGAGGAAGTGGAGGGTGAACTGCGTCGATTGGACAACACTCAGCGACAGGAGCGCATAGGTGAAACGCAGAAGCAGATAGAGGAGAACTGCCAATAGGTACCTGTAGGAGCTGTCTCGTTTCACTCGACAGCTCCTACAAAGGATCGGGATCAGCGGGCCGCAGTGATCAGTTGATCAAACTCTTTGAGCAGCACCTGCAGCTGTCGATCCTTGCCCTGAACATTGCGGGAGGCGAAGACCATTTCGGCCATTTCCTGAATCCCCGAAGCGTTTGGCAAAGGCAGATTGTGTTCGAGGATCGCTTTCATGCGCGGCAGGAAGATCCATTGCAGCCACTGCTCGAAGTCCAGCGTATCGACCGAAAAAGGCTCAACGCTGGATAGCGCCTCAACGGATGGCGAGACTTCGTCCCACCAGCCTTGCAACCGCAGCTCACGCTCGATCAACAGCAACTGATCGGCAATCTTCGGAAAGCGCGTATCCATCACGATGTAACCTTAGCCTTCTGACGAGCCAGTGACGCGCCAGCAGAATCGCCCTGCTTTTCACGCGCCTGGGCAATCAGCTCCCACAGGCTGGCCTGAAGTGCGGGACGACCGTTGGCGAACGTCAGACCACGACGAGCGAATTGCTCGGCTTGAGCGGCATCGCCTTGTGCCATGCGCACTTGCGCCAGTCGATAAAGCACTTGCGGCTCACGCGGGGCAACACGCTGGGCACGCTCGAGGCTTGAGGACGCACCATTGAGGTCACCGCTCGATTGTTGCTGCTGAGCTGTGGTCAACAGGGCCAATACCGGACCGTCCAGTTGCTCATCGGCAGACAGGCCACCGGAACTGGCCGACGGAATCCCGCTCGGCGTCGCTGGCATGCTGTAGCTGCCCTGATTGATCGGTGCGGACTGGACCGGCGAGGTATCAATCGGCCCCGGTGTAATCGGGCCTGGGGTTATCGGCGTGGTGCTGATCGGCGTCGACGTCGTCGCACCGCCACCCGGCACCATCACGACGACACCGGTATCGCCTTGCGGAATTTCCTGCACCCGAGCTTGCGCAGGACGTTTTACTGTCGACTGACGGAAACCGCCATTCGCCGAGACCCGCTCACTGTTGGAGACGCTGGTACCGGAGTCGACAACCGGAATTGAACCGCGCTGTACGGAGGAGCAACCGCTGAGCAAAGCCACGGCGGTAACCGCTGGAATCAACCACTTGTTCACTTGAAGCCCTCTTTGCTTAATTCATCCAGCCCTTGACCCAATCCATCACCGTTTCACCGTTGATAGGGCTTTCGCCACCACAAGCGGCACCGGGAGGCGGTTCGCTGCCGCGAATATACGGCATCTGCACGGCGCCAGGGCAGTTGGCGTCAGAGCCTTGCCCGGTCCGCGAATCGACCCAGGCCTGAACAATATTATCCGGCTGAGGCATGTCCAGCGGCAACGGGTCGGCCTTGCGCATGAAACTGGTCCAGACCTGCAATGCACCAGTAGCGCCAGTGAACGGCGTCTTGCCGTTGTCATCGCGCCCCAACCAGACCACCGCCAGCAGATCCTGACTGAAACCGGCAAACCAGCTGTCCCGCGAATCGTTACTGGTACCGGTCTTGCCCGCCAGCGTCAGGGTTTTTGGTAACACGTTGTAAACCGAGCTACCGGTACCCTCACGCATGACACGCTGCATGGCACTCTGGATCAGGTAAATGGAAGCAGGGTCGAAACGCTGCTGAATCTGGAACGGGTAGCGCTTGAGCGGCTCGCCTTCGGCGGTCAGTACGCTACGAATCCCGCGCATCGGTGTATTGAAACCACCGTTGGCGAGGGTCTGGTACATGGTCGCCACTTCGATCGGGGTCATACCGCCCGCGCCCAGCAACATCGATGGGAAAGCCGGGAATTCGCGGCTCACACCCAGACGCCCCAGGGTCTTGAGCACATTCGGTACCCCTACCGCCAGACCCAGCCGCGCGGTGGACAGGTTATAGGAATGCGCCAGCCCCTGATAAAGGAAGACCGTGCCATGGGAACGGCGATCATAGTTCTGAGGCTTCCAGACCTGGCCGTCCGCACCTTTAACCGAGAAGGATTCGTCTGACAGCCAACTGGTCAATGTGTACTGGCTCGGTTTCTCGAGTGCTGTCAGGTACACCGCCGGCTTGATCAACGAGCCGATCGGTCGCACCGCATCCAGGGCACGGTTGAAGCCGGCAAAACTGGCCTGGCGGCTGCCGATCATGGCCTGCACTTCACCCGTTTCCGGGTTGGTCACAACCATCGCTGCCTCAACGTCATCGGAGCCCTTGCGCCCGGACAGGCGCTTGAAGGTGTCGTTGACGGAGGCTTCGGCCTTCATCTGCAGGATCGGATCGAAGCTGGTGAAGATCCGCAGGCCCTCTTCGGTCAAGTCTTCGTCACGATAGTCTTCGCGCAGTTGACGCTTGACCAGATCAAGGAAGCCAGGGAAGGAGCTGTCCGCCAGACTGCCACGCTTGGTCACACCCAATGGCATTTTCTTGGCTGCTTCAACTTGCTCGGCCGTCGCGACACCCTGCTCCTGCAGCAGGTCGAGAACCAGATTACGCCGTTCAAGTGCGCGCTCCGGGTAACGGCGCGGGTTATAAGAAGACGGCCCCTTGACCATGCCCACCAGCAATGCAACCTGATGCAGCTTGAGTTCGGCCAGCGGCTGACTGAAGAAGAACTGACTGGCCAGACCAAAACCGTGCACCGCACGCTGGCCGTCCTGCCCGATAAACACTTCGTTGAGGTAAGCCTCAAGAATTTCGCGCTTGTCGTAATGGACCTCGAGCAGCAGCGCCATCATCGCTTCAGTGAGCTTACGGCTCAGGCTTCGCTCATTGGTGAGGTAGAAGTTCTTGACCAGCTGCTGCGTCAGCGTACTTCCTCCCTGGCGCATCCGCCCGGACGAACTGTTGACCCAGATCGCACGGGCAATCGACTTCGGTGAGACGCCAAAGTGATGGTAGAAATCGCGGTCTTCCACCGCCACCAGTGTTTCAAGCAGGTACGGCGGCACCTGATCGATCTTGATCAGGATCCGGTCTTCAAGGTTTTTCGGATACAGGCCACCGATCAACAATGGCTCCAGTCGCACCACGGACAACTTCGAGCCGTTGGTCGCCGACAGCTCGGCGACGTAATCGCCAGAGAACCGCACGCGCACCGGTTGCGCCTGCTCCATCCCTTCATAGAACTGGAAACCACGGGTGTTCAGATCGACGGTGTTGCCGTTGACCGAAGCCGCGCCCGGACCATTGGCCACACTTTCGCGGCGATAGCCCAGGGCATCGAGTTCCGTCAGAAAGTCGTCCCGACTCAGCTTTTGTCCGACGAACAGCTCAAGCGGGCGCGCGTATACCTTGGCCGGAATCGTCCAGCGCTTGCCGGAAAACTTCTCCTGCACGATGGCATCGAGGTAAACCGCGAATCCGGCCAGCACCACAAGGCCGACCAGACTGAGTTTAAGGACCCAGCCCAGCCAAGGCCGCAGGCCTCGGGAAGGTGGTTTTTTGGGGGTACGGGGGGATCGAGTACGAGTCATGGCGGCGGATTATACGCACTTTATTCATACTCAACAGGAGCCCTCCGAGTTTGCGTTGGGCTGGCTAGCGGCCATAATGACGACCTGAATTTTTCCAGCCCTTGAAGGATCACCCCCGTGAGCCACTCCCTGATCGCCGCCCTGCAAAACCCGGCCCTCTATCCGCATCCGGTAGACGGGTTCCAGGTCATCGAGACCCACATTTCCTGGGTGCTGCTCACTGGCCCCTATGCTTATAAAGTGAAGAAGCCGGTCAACTTCGGTTTTCTCGACTTCACCAGCCTTGAGGCTCGCGAACATTTCTGTGGCGAAGAATTGCGCCTGAACCAGCGCCTGACAGACGATTTGTATCTGGAAGTGTTGCCGGTTACCGGCAGCGTCGAAGCACCGCAACTGGGCGGCGAAGGCCCGGCCATCGAATATGTGCTGAAAATGCGTCAGTTCCCACAAAACGGCTTGCTCAGCACCCTGCAGGCCAATGGCGAACTGACCACCGCGCACATCGACGCGATGGCGGCACAAATCGCCCGCTTCCACCTCAGCGCACCGAAAGTACCGGCAGAACACGAAGCCGGCACGCCGGATAGTGTCATGGCACCAGTGCGTCAGAATTTCGAACAAATCCGTCCATTCCTGAGCGACAAGGCCGACCTGCTGCAACTCGACGCCCTGCTGGCCTGGGCCGAAAGCAGCTTTGATCGCCTGAAACCCGTTCTCACCCAGCGCAAGGCAGACGGATTCATCCGCGAATGCCATGGCGACATTCATTTGGGCAACGCCACGGTGATCGACGGCAAGGTCGTGATTTTCGACTGCATCGAATTCAACGAACCGTTCCGCTTTACCGATGTGTATGCCGACGCCGGCTTCCTGGCCATGGACCTGGAGGACCGTGGCCTGAAATGCCTGGCTCGCCGTTTCATCAGCCAGTATCTGGAACTGACCGGCGATTATCAGGGCCTGGAACTGCTCAACTTCTATAAAGCCTATCGGGCACTGGTTCGCGCCAAGGTCAGCCTGTTCAGCATGCCGGCCGACGCCACCCCGGTGCAGCGCGCCACCACCCTGCGCCAATACCGCACTTACGCGAACCTGGCAGAAAGCTATAGCACCATTCCTTCGCGCTTCATGGCGATTACTCACGGTGTATCCGCGGTCGGCAAAAGCCACGTTGCGATGCGCCTGGTGGAAGCCCTGGGCGCGATTCGCCTGCGTTCCGATGTTGAGCGCAAACGCCTGTTCGGTGAGCAAACCGTCGCGAATGATCTGCAAGCCGGCATTTATAGTGCCGACGCCAGCACCGCTACCTACAACCGTTTGCATGAAGTAGCCGCCGTTATCCTCCACGCCGGCTTCCCTGTGGTGATTGATGCCACTTACCTCAAGCACGCCCAGCGCGACAGCGCAGCGAAAATTGCCGAGGCCACGGGCGCGCCCTTCCTGATTCTTGACTGCAATGCGCCACAAGCGGTTATTGAGAGCTGGCTGGCCCTGCGTCAGGCAGACAAAACCGATCCTTCCGATGCGACGTTGGCCGTCATCGAAGCCCAACAAGCCAGCCGTGAAGCTCTGACCCCCGCAGAAATCCTCTGCAGCAAACGCGTCCAGACCAATGAAAGCGGAACGCTCGACACCGTCGTGGCGCAAATTCGCCAGCGCCTGCCGGGCCTGTAATTAACTATTTCAGCCGTGAAGCCTTCGTCTGCTTCACGGCTGTCAAATAGTGGCACTATAATGGCGCCATAAAACCAACAGGTGATGCGACATGAGCCAGCCGAAACTTCTCGACACCCCGCTTTATGCCTTGCTCCACAAAGACGACATCACAGGTTTCAACAACGAACGCCCCAAGGAAGGGCCAATCGACATGGTGGGTGGTGATTTCCGCGGCCTGGACTTGCGCGAATTGAACGCCGACGGTGTCGACTTTACCGATGCCTATTTCCGCTCCGCCGATTTGCGAGGCATTGATTTCCGCAACGCTTCGCTTGAAGGCGCGAGCCTGGCCCATGCGCAGATTTCCGGTGCGTATTTTCCGGCCGAACTGAGTGCCGACGAAATCCTGATGTCGATGAACTTCGGCACGCGATTGCGTTATCGCACCCGCTGAGCAACAGCGTAAATTGACAAGTCCGGTGCCCCCGCCTCGCACTGGACTTCAGGCTGGTTTGGCCCGAACACGAACCTCTTGACGGCTCTTGCTGTCCCTTTCACGGATTTTCACCCCACCTGCCGCTTAGAAGCATTTGCGTCGAAAACGACCAAACAATCACGCTTTTCCTACTGATGGCTACACTCCTCAGAAGCTTGCCCACGCACCATTCGGCCATCGCAAGGAGGCTTGATGAATGATGAACTGCAACACCTAAAGAATCTTGGCAAGACGTCGGCGCAATGGCTGCATGCGGTGGGCATCCACAGCGCCTCGGACTTGCGTCGCCTGGGGGCGGTGGACGCTTATCGGGCCGTGCGCACGCGCGGCTTTCGGGCGTCCAAGGTGTTGTTGTATGCAATCGAAGGCGCCCTGATGGACGTGCACTGGAACGACATTCCCGCCGAACGCAAAGAAGCCTTGAATAAACAGCTGGAAGCCATTTCGTCACGCCACAAGAATTGAGCAGTCGAAGAATTCACTAAAAACGACAGACCCATATTCAATATTTACAAGGACTTGCAAGACAGGTGCGACACAAATCAGGTAAACGGGAAATCACCTGTTGACTTGGTAATGAGAATCGATATGATTATCACAACTGGTCGCGAGACTGGTCGATATTCTGAATAGACCTTGGTTCGGACTCTCAGATTATCTCCTCATCAGGCTAATCACGGTTATTTGACCCGGCTCTTGCCGGGTCTTTTTTTGCCTGTGGAAAAGTCGCCCACCTTCCCTGCAGGAAAACTGCTAACCGCGACGCCAGGCTATCGACCAGCAGACCCCAGGTAGAAACCATCCGACAGTTTTTAAAACTCTCCGGTAGCCGCGGACCTAATCCACCTTCCAGAAAGGGCTCAGGCGCATAAACAGCTTCCTTCGAGGGTTTCCCGCGCATCAGGTGAGCAGGCCAAGTATCCTGTGCACCTGGCACCCGCAGCCGCTGGGCAGGTCAGTCATTTGATAATTGCTAGCGCACGCCGAGCTCGGAAATATCCGGTCACGAGCGTGCTACTTGAGGATAGGCATGAAGTTTCTGTGTAAAGGCGTTGAACTGGCCGATGCCAGCAGCCGCGGGTTCCAACTCGATGGGCAAAAGCTGTTCGCCGTGCGCCGGAGCGGCCAGGTTTACGTCTATATCAATCGTTGCCCGCACCGAGGCGTTGGCCTGGAATGGTCGCCTGATCAGTTTCTCGACCCCAGCAACAGCCTGATCCAGTGCGCCACCCACGGCGCCTTGTTTTTGATCGAGGACGGTGAGTGTGTTGCCGGCCCCTGCGCGGGACAAGCGCTGACCCGCGTCGACTGTCGCGAAGATGCTCAGGGCATCTGGGTCAGCCTTTAACCGCCGAGCAACACGTCCAGACGTCGTTCCACCACCATCTCTTCATGGGTCAGGCGCACACCGTAGGCCAATACCTCAACCCCGCACGCCACAGCCTCGCGCAAAGCCAGCGCGTAGACCGGATCGATTTCTTCGGCCGGGCGCACAGCCTCTATTCCGGTCAGATTCACGCAGTACAACTGCACCGCACGAATCCCGTCCCGAGCCAGATGGGCCAACTCACGCAAATGCTTGGCCCCGCGCTGGGTCACTGCATCGGGAAACGCTGCCACCGCAACACCGTCGAACCCCAGCGTGACACTTTTGACTTCCACATAGGCCGGCCCTTCGGGGTAATCGAGACGAAAATCGATCCGACTCTTTTCCTGACCGTAGGCCACTTCGCGCTTGAGTCCGGTGAAACCGTTCAGTTCGCTGATCACGCCGGCCTGCAGGGCTTCCTCGATCAAGGCGTTGGCCCGCCCGGTGTTCACGCAAAAATGCCGACCGTGCGGGGTCTCGCCGATCTCCCAAGTGCCGGGCAACTTGCGTTTCGGATCGTTGGAGCGGCTGAACCAAACCTGCCCGCCTTCGACCTGACAATTAAGCATCGAGCCCGTGTTCGGGCAGTGAATGGTCAGCAATTCACCGTTAACGGTTTCGATATCGGCCAGGAAACGCTTGTAACGGCGAATCAGGCGACCTTCTTCGAGGGGAGGATGAAAACGCATCAGCCTTGCCAACTCCGAAGACCACGCCCGATACGCTCCACCGCTTCCTGCAAACGATCCAGGTTCTGGGTGTAGGCAAAACGCACGTGATGCCCCGCCTGATAACGTCCGAAGTCAAGCCCTGGAGTGAATGCCACGTGCTCGGTCTCCAGGAAATGTCGACAGAACGAGAAGGCATCACCGCCGAACTTGCTGATATCGGCGTACAAGTAGAATGCGCCTTCCGGCTCGACGGCGATCCCGAAGCCCAACTCCCGCAACGCTGGCAGAAGGAAATCACGACGGCGACCGAATTCGGCGCGTCTCTCTTCAAGAATGCTGATGGTCGCCGGTTCGAAGCAAGCCAAGGCCGCGTGCTGGGCCATGCTTGGGGCGCTGATGTAGAGGTTCTGGGCGAGTTTCTCCAGTTCGCCCACCGCCGCATCGGGCGCCACCAGCCAACCGAGCCGCCATCCGGTCATTCCGAAATATTTAGAAAAACTATTGAGCACAAAGGCGTTATCGTCGACTTCCAGCACGCTGGCGGCATCGGTGCCATACGTCAGACCGTGGTAGATCTCGTCCACCACCAGATGACCGTGACGCTGTTTGATGGCCGTAGACAGCCCGGCCAGCTCTTCGCGCGAGAGGATCGTCCCCGTTGGATTGGCCGGGGATGCCACCAGCGCACCCACGCTGTCATGGTCCCAATGCCGCTCGATCAGGTCCGGCGTCAATTGATAACGCACGTCCGGGCCGACCGGCACCAGCTGCGCGGCGCCTTCCACCAACCGCAGGAAATGCCGGTTGCACGGGTAACCCGGGTCCGCCAGCAGCCAATGCTTGCCCGGATCCACCAGCAAGGCGCTGGCCAACAGCAGCGCACCGGAACCACCCGGGGTGATGAGAATGCGCCGAGGGTCGATGTTCAAGCCATATCGCTGTTGATAAAAGCCCGAAATAGCCTCCCGCAGCTCGGGAATGCCCCGCGCGGCGGTGTAGCGCGTCCGCCCCGCCGCCAATGCGGCCTGGCCGGCACGGATGATCGGCTCGGCGGTGGTGAAGTCCGGCTCGCCGATTTCCAGGTGAATCACATCGTGACCGGCAGCCTGTAATTCATTGGCACGCGCCAGCAACGCCATGACATGAAAAGGTTCGATCGCGCGACTACGGGCACTGTAGGACTGAGCCATTGGCCTTCCTTCAACGAAGAAAAGAATCGATTCTACCCAAGCGCAGGAACGAGCGAGAACCTAAAGCGGTCAGAGCCATAGAACCCAGACCCAAAACGACTCAAGCGGGCGCCCAAGGTTTGACTAAAATCAATAATTGATCAGGGCTCCGGAGCCACCAGACAGCGCTTTGCCATCATTTGCAGGCGCTGCAGGCCGCGGCCTCGACATCCGGGAGTAGCGCGCTCTGATTTGATCTGGTAAGTTCGCCCGCTTGCAGCCGCAGGGCCGGCGGGTGCCGGTGATGGAGCAATCCTGCGCAGATGGATTACAAGAGTAGAGGCGGTCTATTTCATGTCCACCCAAGCAAAGCAACAGGCAGTCCAGTCGATCAGCGGCTTCGAACCCTATAAAGAAGTTCCGGGTGAGGAGTACATGGGCAAGCCCATGCGTGCGCACTTCACCAAGGTCCTGAACAAGTGGAAACAGGACTTGATGCAGGAAGTCGACCGCACGGTTGACCACATGAAGGACGAAGCAGCCAATTTCCCGGATCCGGCAGATCGTGCCAGCCAGGAAGAAGAATTCGCTCTCGAACTGCGAGCTCGCGATCGTGAGCGCAAGTTGATCAAGAAGATCGACAAGACGCTGCAATTGATCGAAGACGAAGAGTACGGTTGGTGCGAGTCCTGCGGCGTCGAAATCGGCGTCAAGCGCCTGGAAGCCCGCCCTACCGCCGACATGTGCGTCGATTGCAAGACCCTGGCGGAAATCAAGGAAAAGCAAGTCGGCAAGTAACAGCGACTTGAGTGAAAAACGGAGCGTGCGAACGCTCCGTTTTTGTTTCTGATTTTTGCTTCGACAGAAAACCTGTGGGAGCGAGCCTGCTTGCGAAGGAGCACTCAGCTTCAAAGATGCTGGCTGAAACACCGCTTTCGCGAGCAGGCTCGCTCCCACAGGTGGCTGGTACAAGCCCAGACAAAATGACATCGCCTTTATGACCGCCATCCCCCCCCCCTCCTACATCGGACGCTTCGCCCCTACGCCCAGTGGTCACCTGCATTTCGGTTCCCTGGTCGCTGCGCTGGCCTCGTACCTCGACGCGCGTTCGGTGGGCGGTCGCTGGCTGGTGCGCATGGAAGACCTTGACCCGCCCCGCGAAGAACCCGGTGCTCAGCTGGCGATTCTCAAGGCGCTGGAAAGCTATGGATTCGAGTGGGATGACGAGATGGTCCGCCAGAGCGACCGGCACGATGCCTATGCCGAGGTGCTCAATCGCCTGTTCAATCATGGCCTGGCTTACGCTTGCACCTGCTCGCGCAAGCAATTGGAGCCCTACCACGGCATCTATCCAGGACTATGCCGCAATGCCGGGCATTCCACCGAAGATGCCGCGATCCGGATACGTGTGCCCGAGCTGGACTACCACTTCATTGACCGCGTGCAAGGTGAATTCCACCAGCACCTGGGCCGGGATGTCGGTGATTTCGTGATTCGTCGGCGTGACGGGCTCTACGCCTATCAATTGGCGGTGGTGCTGGACGATGCCTGGCAAGGCATTACCGATATCGTGCGCGGCGCCGATCTGCTCGATTCCACGCCTCGCCAGCTCTACCTGCAGGAACTGCTTGGCTTTCGGCAGCCGCGTTACCTGCACATCCCGCTCATTACCCAACCCGATGGCAATAAACTCGGCAAGTCCTACCGCTCGCCGCCATTGACCGAAGATCAGGCCACACCTTTGTTGCTGCGCGCCTTGCGTGCACTGGGACAGACGCCAGGCATCGAACTGGCTGACGCCACGCCGAAAGAAGTGCTGAACTGGGGTATCGCCCACTGGGATGCCAACCTGATTCCGCGCACATTGAACCTGCCCGAGGCGCAGCTACAGTGATCGTGCTTGCAGTGGCGCGCCCATCCGTTACCATCGCCGCACGTTTTCGGGCACGCGCATAAAGAAGAGAGGCCGGGATGTACATCTATCGCTTGGTCCTGCTCCTGGTAGTGGGGATTTATCTGTTCTCCCCGGCCATCATGGATTGGTGGATCGACGCCACTGGCGCCTGGTATCGCCCTTATCTGCTCTGGCTGATCCTGATCGTCGTGACCTTCATCCTGCAGAGCCAAAAAGATGCCGATGAGCTTTAGCCTGACACAGATGATCCTGATCAGTGCCGCGTACCTGGCGGTGCTGTTCGGCGTGGCCTGGATCAGCGAACGGGGCATGATCCCCAGGGCGATCATTCGCCATCCGCTGACCTACACCCTTTCACTGGGGGTCTATGCCAGTGCCTGGGCGTTTTATGGCACCGTAGGCCTGGCTTATCAGTATGGTTACGGCTTCCTGTCCAGTTACCTCGGGGTGTCCGGGGCATTCCTGCTGGCCCCGGTGCTGCTGTATCCGATCCTGAAGATCACCCGCACTTATCAACTGTCGTCCCTGGCGGACCTGTTTGCGTTTCGCTTCCGCAGCACCTGGGCCGGCGCGCTGACGACGATATTCATGCTGGTCGGCGTACTGCCACTGCTGGCCTTGCAGATTCAGGCGGTGGCCGACTCGATCGGCATTCTTACCCGCGAGCCGGTGCAGCACCGCGTGGCCTTGAGTTTCTGCGCGCTGATTACGCTGTTCACGATTTTCTTCGGTTCCCGGCACATCGCTACACGCGAGAAGCATGAAGGCCTGGTGTTCGCGATCGCCTTCGAATCGGTGATCAAGTTGATCGCCCTCGGCGGTGTCGGACTGTACGCGCTGTACGGCGTGTTCGATGGTCCGCAACAGCTGGAACTGTGGCTGCTGCAAAACCAGACAGCCCTCGCTGCGCTTCATACACCGCTGCAGGAAGGCCCGTGGCGCACGCTGCTGCTGGTGTTCTTTGCCTCGGCGATCGTGATGCCGCACATGTATCACATGACGTTCACCGAAAACCTCAACCCGCGCTCGCTGGTCAGCGCGAGCTGGGGCTTGCCGTTGTTCCTGTTGCTGATGAGCCTGGCGGTACCGCTGATCCTCTGGGCCGGATTGAAACTCGGAGCGACCACCAACCCGGAATACTTCACGCTCGGCATCGGCATTGCCGCCAACAGCAAAGCCCTGGCGCTGCTGGCGTATGTCGGCGGGCTGTCCGCCGCCAGCGGCTTGATCATCGTCACCACCCTCGCGCTGTCGGGGATGGCCCTGAATCACCTGGTGCTGCCGCTGTATCAGCCGCCGGCCGAAGGCAACATCTACCGCTGGCTGAAGTGGACACGCCGGGCACTGATCGTCGCGATCATCATGGCCGGTTACGGTTTCTACCTGTTACTGGGTGCGGAGCAGGACCTGGCTAACCTCGGCATCGTCGCCTTTGTTGCCACCCTGCAGTTCCTGCCTGGCGTACTGTCGGTGCTGTACTGGCCGACCGCCAATCGTCGCGGCTTCATCGCCGGTTTGCTGGCCGGGATCCTGGTGTGGCTGGTGACCATGCTGTTGCCGCTGGTCGGCAACTTGCAGGGCTTCTACATTCCACTGCTGAACATGATCTACGTGCTGGACGACACCAGCTGGCACATGGCGGCAATCGCCTCGCTGGCCGCCAACGTGCTGATGTTCACCTTGATCTCGTTGTTCACCAGCGCCAGCACCGAAGAGGCCAGCGCAGCGGAAGCGTGCGCCGTGGACAACGTGCGTCGTCCGCAACGCCGCGAACTGCACGCCGCCTCGCCCCAGGAATTCGCCACCCAACTGGCCAAGCCGTTGGGTGCCAAGGCTGCACAGAAGGAAGTCGAACAGGCCCTGCGCGATCTCTACCTGCCATTCGACGAGCGCCGGCCTTACGCCCTGCGCCGTTTGCGCGACCGTATCGAGGCCAACCTCTCCGGCCTCATGGGACCGAGCGTGGCCCAGGACATGGTCGAAACCTTCCTGCCGTACAAAGCCGGTGGCGAAAATTATGTCACCGAGGACATCCACTTCATCGAAAGCCGCCTCGAGGATTACCACTCGCGCCTGACCGGACTGGCCGCCGAACTCGACGCCCTGCGTCGCTATCACCGCCAGACGCTGCAAGAGCTGCCGATGGGCGTCTGCTCACTGGCCAAGGATCAGGAAATCCTCATGTGGAACAAGGCCATGGAGGAACTGACCGGGATCGCCGCACAACGGGTGGTCGGTTCGCGCTTGAGCACCATTGCCGACCCGTGGAAGGCGCTGCTACAAGGCTTCATCAACGTCCCGGACGAACATTTGCACAAACAGCACTTGGCCCTCGACGGTCAGACTCGCTGGCTGAACCTGCACAAAGCGGCGATCGACGAGCCCCTTGCCCCCGGCAACAGTGGCCTGGTGCTGCTGGTGGAAGACCTGACCGAAACCCAGATGCTCGAAGACAAACTTGTACACTCCGAGCGCCTGGCCAGTATCGGTCGCCTCGCGGCGGGTGTGGCCCATGAAATCGGCAACCCGATCACCGGCATTGCGTGCCTGGCGCAGAACCTGCGCGAAGAGCGCGAAGAGGATGGCGAACTCAAGGAAATCAGCGGGCAGATCCTCGAACAGACCAAACGCGTATCGCGCATCGTCCAATCGTTGATGAGCTTCGCCCATGCCGGCAGTCACCAGCATAGCGACGAGCCCGTCTGTCTGGCGGAAGTCGCCCAGGACGCCATCGGCCTGCTGGCCCTGAACCGACGCAATTTCGAAGTGCAGTTCTACAACCTGTGCGACCCCGAGCACTGGGTCGAAGGCGACCCGCAGCGGCTCGCCCAGGTATTGATCAATCTGCTCTCAAACGCCCGCGACGCCTCACCTCCGGGCAGCGCAGTGCGCGTCAAAAGCGAAGCCGGCGAACACACGGTCGACCTGATCGTGGAAGACGAAGGCAGCGGGATTCCGTCGAGCATCATGGACCGATTGTTCGAACCCTTCTTCACCACCAAGGACCCGGGTGAAGGCACCGGTCTGGGCCTTGCACTGGTCTATTCCATCGTTGAAGAGCATTATGGACAAATCACCATCGACAGCCCGGCTGATGTTCAGAGCCAACGCGGCACCCGTATCCGGGTGACCTTACCGCGTCATGTCGAAGCGACGTCCGCTGTGAACTGAGACCGTCGAGAGTATCGAATCAATGCCGCACATTTTGATCGTCGAAGACGAAACCATTATCCGCTCCGCCTTGCGCCGCCTGCTGGAACGCAACCAGTACCAGGTCAGCGAAGCCGGTTCAGTGCAGGAAGCACAAGAACGCTTCACCATTCCCACGTTCGACCTGATCGTCAGTGACCTGCGCTTGCCGGGTGCACCGGGCACCGAGCTGATAAAACTTGGCCAGGGCACCCCGGTGCTGATCATGACCAGTTACGCCAGCCTGCGTTCGGCAGTGGACTCGATGAAGATGGGCGCGGTGGATTACATCGCCAAGCCTTTCGATCACGACGAAATGCTCCAGGCTGTCGCCCGCATCCTTCGAGACCGCCAATCGGCACAAGCCAGCGGGGAACCGATTGCAGGCAAAGCCACCAATGGCGCGGCCAAAGCCGGTATCGATAACAGCAACGGCGAGATCGGCATCATCGGCTCGTGCCCGCCGATGCAGGACCTGTACGGCAAAATCCGCAAAGTCGCGCCAACCGATTCCAATGTCCTGATCCAGGGTGAGTCCGGTACCGGTAAGGAACTGGTAGCGCGCGCCCTGCACAACCTTTCCAAGCGGGCCAAGGCGCCGATGATTTCGGTGAACTGCGCGGCCATTCCGGAAAGCCTGATCGAGTCCGAACTGTTCGGCCACGAAAAAGGCGCGTTCACCGGTGCCAGCGCCGGGCGTGCCGGCCTGGTGGAAGCCGCGGACGGCGGCACCCTGTTCCTGGACGAAATCGGCGAATTGCCGCTGGAAGCACAGGCCCGACTGCTGCGGGTGCTGCAGGAAGGTGAAATTCGTCGGGTTGGCTCGGTCCAGTCGCAAAAAGTCGATGTCCGCCTGATTGCCGCCACTCACCGCGACCTCAAGAGTCTGGCGAAGATCGGTCAGTTCCGTGAAGACTTGTACTACCGCCTCCACGTGATTGCCCTGAAATTGCCTGCCCTGCGCGAGCGCGGTGCTGACGTCAATGAAATCGCCAATGCGTTTCTTGCGCGACAGAGCGCGCGGATCAATCGCACCGACCTGAAATTCGCACCGGACGCGGAACAAGCCATTCGCCATTATTCATGGCCCGGCAACGTTCGCGAGCTGGAAAATGCTGTCGAGCGCGCAGTGATCCTGTGCGAGAGCCCGGAGATTTCCGCTGAGCTGCTGGGCATCGACATCGAACTGGGCGATCTGGAGGAGGACGATTTCATCGGCCTGCCCCCGCAACAGGGCAACAACGCCAGTAACAACAATCACGAACCGACTGAAGACCTGTCCCTGGAAGATTACTTCCAGCACTTCGTACTCGAGCATCAGGACCACATGACCGAGACGGAGCTGGCCCGAAAGCTTGGGGTCAGTCGCAAATGCCTGTGGGAACGCCGGCAACGCCTGGGCATTCCGCGGCGCAAAACCGGGGTCGCCAGCGAAAGCTGAACCCTGACTGTCTGATGTGCGGATAACACGTGACTTTGTGAAAAAACTGTTACCTCAGATTTTTCACGTAACAGAAGCCGGGGCTTACGGTAACGAAGCCCCGGCTTTTTTTGGCCTCCGAAATGACCAGCAGCAAGCCTAACCCCTTGTTTTATTGGGCTTTGCAAAAGTTGGCACGCCCCCTGCTATATGTTTGGTACAAGAACAATAACAAGCAATGCACAAGACAATAAAAATAAGACGAATCGACTCACGCACAATAAAAACAAGACGGCGAGAGGCGCAGCTAACTGATTCTTTTGGAGAGGCGTTGTATTTGGGGCTTGCCCCACGACCAGGCCGAGAACAACAAAAAACTGTCTTAAGACAGAGCCTGTACTGGTTGGATCGCGAGATCACTGCAATTCAGCGACCAAAGCAATCCGTTTGCTCTTGGCTCCCGATTGGGAGGGTCATGAAGGAAGCTTCATGGCGAGGGCACTCAACAAAAACAAGAAGCCCGAAACCAATAACAAAAATAGAGCATGCAACTACTTCTTGGGGAGCTTCGGCTCCCCTTGTAGTTTCCGCGATCCGGAAAACCTGCTCCTACAGCTCAAATCTGCTGTGTCCTACACCATCCCCCGACTAAATGCTAGAATCCCCGCCCATCATGCGGTCATTCTTCGTTTTGGCCGAACATTCCTTCAAACAGTGCATCCCATGCTGAAGAAGCTGTTCCAGTCATTCCGTACTCCCCTGCGTCGTACGCAACACATTCGCAGCACGCCTGAAGTGCTTAACAGCGGCCAGCATTCGCTGCAAAAGGCTCAATTCAGCCGTTATGCGGTGAACATCGTCGAACGCCTGCAGGGCGCCGGTTACCAGGCTTATCTGGTTGGCGGTTGCGTGCGCGACATGCTGCTCGGCATCACGCCGAAAGACTTTGACGTCGCTACCAGTGCCACCCCGGAACAAGTCCGGGCCGAATTCCGCAATGCGCGGATCATCGGTCGTCGCTTCAAACTGGTGCACATCCATTTTGGACGCGAAATCATCGAAGTCGCGACGTTCCGCGCCAATCACCCGCAAAACGATGAAGAGGAAGACAGCAACCAGTCTTCCCGCAACGAGAGTGGGCGCATTCTGCGCGATAACGTTTACGGCACCCTGGAAGAAGACGCGCAACGTCGCGATTTCACCATCAACGCCCTGTATTACGATCCGGTCAGTGAGCGCATCCTCGACTACGCCAACGGCGTGCACGACATCCGCAATCACCTGATCCGCCTGATCGGCGACCCCAAGCAACGCTACCAGGAAGATCCAGTCCGGATGCTGCGGGCCGTGCGTTTTGCGGCCAAACTGGATTTCGGCATCGAAAAACACAGCGCCCTGCCCATCCGCGACCTGGCACCGATGCTGCGCGAGATCCCGGCGGCTCGTTTGTTTGAAGAAGTGTTGAAGCTGTTCCTCTCCGGCCATGCCGCGGACACCTTCGAGATGCTGGTCGACCTGCAACTGTTCGATCCACTGTTTCCGGCCAGTGCCGAGGCGCTGGAATACAATCCGACCTACACCCACACCCTGATCAGCGAAGCACTGATCAACACTGATCTGCGGATCAAGCAGAACAAACCGGTAACCCCGGCGTTCCTGTTTGCAGCCCTGCTGTGGCCTGCCCTGCCGGCTCGCGTGCTGCGCTTGCAGGAACGCGGCATGCCACCGATTCCGGCGATGCAGGAAGCGGCGCACGAACTGATTGCCGAACAGTGCCAGCGCATCGCGATTCCAAAACGTTTCACCATGCCGATCCGCGAGATCTGGGACATGCAGGAGCGTCTGCCACGGCGCAGCGGCAAGCGTGCCGACCTGCTGCTGGACAATCCACGATTCCGCGCCGGTTACGACTTCCTGCTGCTGCGCGAAAGCGCTGGCGAGCAGACCGATGGCCTGGGCGAATGGTGGACTGACTATCAGGACGCCAATGAAAGTGAACGTCGCGATATGATCCGCGACCTCAGCGGCAAGGACGAAGGCACCGGTGCACCGCGCAAGCGTCGTCGCAGCGGTGGCTCAAAACGCAAGCGCGCCGCCGGCGTTTCGAGTGGCACGGACGAGTAATCCATGGAACGCATCTACATCGGCATGGGCAGCAATCTGGCTGACCCCGCCGAACAGTTACGCAGTGCCGTTGCCGCACTGGCGCAGCTACCGCAATCGGAGCTGGTCGGGATTTCCGCTTTTTATCAGAGCGACTCGCTTCTTCCCGGCCAACCGCGTTACACCAATGCGGTCGCCGCTCTGGACAGTACCCTCCCACCGCTAGACCTCCTCGACGCGCTGCAAGCCATCGAAAACGGCCAGGGTCGCGAGCGTCTTGAGCGCTGGGGGCCGCGTACGCTGGATCTCGATATCCTTTTGTACGGTAACCGCCTGATCGACGAGCCTCGCCTGAAAGTCCCGCACTACCATATGCAGGAGCGGGCTTTTGTCCTGTACCCATTGGCCGAACTGGCGCCTGCGGATCTGCGTCTGGCCGATGGTCGCAGCCTTGCAGAATTGCTCGCCGACTGCCCGTTCGTCGGCCTGGAACGACTGACTACAAATTGATACAACCACCGTGTGGGAGCGAGCCTGCTCGCGAAAGCGGTGTGTCATTCAACATCATTGCTGACTGACACACCGC
>NZ_JABFMU010000078.1 GCF_013359695.1 Pseudomonas sp. C2B4 | reverse complement strand
GGCAGCACCGTACCGGAAAGGTCAGGTGTTGCACTCAGTTTTTGCGGCCGCCAAGCTTGAAAGCACTGTCAGATACCTAGGAATAGAGGTAGATGACGCCTTGGAAATGGCAGAACAAACGGAAATCTGACTATCTATAGTGACGGTCGATGCTTGACCGTCGCTATCCGACTCACATCGGATCTTTTTCGCAGATCACAAAATGGTCAAAGGTCTTTCGCGAAGTATTTACTCCGGAGTCATGAGAACTGCGAGCGTCATATTGATGAACTCTTCGTTCCTACCAATAGCCGCTAGAGCACCCCGGACGTTATCGGCAACATCGCCCGATCCACGCTGCTCAACCCAAAGGGTCAGCTCCATAATTGCGGCCTCAAGGGCAAGCTGGTTTTGGTTCATCTTATAAAGCAGACTAGGGAGTAAATCTGAGTTGGACATCGCGAATCCTCCTTGGAAAACAATAGAGTAGATCTTTTATGCCAAGGTGTTATTCGCGTTCGAGCTGCCGAGCGTCTGTAGTGACGGCTTCAATTATTGTGACCAGCTCCTCCAACAGTTCTGCATAGTGATGCCTGAGGTAGGCGGCAATGGCCTCATTACGAAGAAGCCGCATGAGATACCCTTTCGCCACGACCAAGACCAGCATCGTTTCACCCAGGGTATCCTCGACCTGCTTGTAGTCATGCTGCAAGTTCTCCATCTCCCGCTCCATTCGAGCGATGTCCATTGCACTGGCCTCACTTGTTGATCTTTTCTTTTGTTCGACCAGCATCTCAGGCCGAGAGGCGGCTAACACCATTCGTGCATAATTTCGGGTAAAGCAATTTGCCGAAATCATCATTTCAACGGTTTCAATCTGCCGGATAGGTTTCATCTGCCGCAGGGTACGGAAGACATCTTGGGAGACCATGCGAACCTTGAGCATTTCCGCCACCTCAGGCGCTATACCTCTCAGCAGCGTCTCCCGCTCATGAACGCGATCCACATTGATGCCGAGCACTGTGGCAATACGCGATGCCTCAATGCCTTTCTTCAAGGCGGTGATTATCATTTTATGTTCTTGTATCGGGGTGAGTCGGTTGATCTGCCGGTTGTAGGTAAAGCCCTCATCGTCGGTAGATATCAGACATAGCGCTTCAACCGCACCCAATGCTTTTAGCGCTTCCAGACGAAGATGCCCGTCCAAAAGCATGAACGAGGATACCCCGCCAGCAATGATCGGCTTGGGGTGAACCACCAATGGCTCAACGACGCCCAGCTCCTTAATCGAACACAAAATGCTGGCGTATTTTTTACTCCCGCACATTAGGTGCTCAACCCGGCGCGAGGGAAGGATCCGCTCGATGGGTATGGCAATCACACGTTGCTCGAATGCCTGTTTGACCTCGGTCATCATCACTTCTCCCCAAAAATCCGATCAGCCAATGGTTTGGGCATGTCCGGAATTTCTTCACTACGAAGCAACGTGCTGAGGTATTCATCTGCCAACAGTTTGCGCATGGTCGTGACGATGATCAGCAGGCGTTGCTCATTGATGTCCGACTTTTTGATCATCACTTTCTGACGTCGAACTTCTTTCTGATATGCATGAAGAAGCTTCTGCGGGGTTGTCTTCTCGGGACGGGCGGGTAATTGCCCATAGCGCTTACCGAACGTTTTTCGCTTATCAATCAGGCGCCGAACTTTCATCAGTTGCTCGCCTTTGAGGAGACCACTTTCGTAAGCATCAATCATGGCTTGCTGGACGTCACTGTCTTTGGAGCGAGCGATTTCGATGGCCAGTTTTATCGATAACCAACCTTTTTCAACCGCAGCGATGAGGCGCTCTTCTCCGTGGTGCAGCAGTACCAAAATGCCTTTTATGTAGCCGGGATCCAGACAGGTTTTGCTGGCGATCTGCTGACAGCTGTAACCGCGTTCTGAGAGGATTTGGATGGCAGTCAATAGCTCTCTGTTGGAATGCTTTCGTCGCGCCAGGTTTTCCACCAAGCCAATCAGGTATCGATCCGCCTCGCTGGCACTGACCACCAAGCAGGGGATCTTTTTCTCGCCGAGTGCCTGATAGGCCTCGAATCGACCTTGGCCACATACGATTTCATAAGCTTCAGTTCCGCTGGTAGCCGGGGCGACCGTTATTGGACGCTTGAGCCCTAATGCCGAAATGTTTTCGACCAGCCTGGCGAAGACCTGCCGGTTACGCGCCCGAGGATTGAGTACTCGGATATCTTCCAATGGAATGAGTCGAACCATGGACTCTTCCGCAACGTGCATCCAGGTTCTGTGAGGGTTTTGAATGATCGTCATGCCACCCTCCGATAATCAGCACGGCGCGACAGTTCCGACAGGATATCCAAGGAGTCGAAGCGATAAATCTCGAATCGGGCCTGATTGCTTTCAGCGAGGCGCAGTTGAGGCGTATCCATATCGATGGTGGGCAGGATGTAGTAGTCCTGTGCGGTCTCCTCAAGCTCTTTCATTCGCACTGCGACGGTGATATCAGGATTCAAGCCTAGGTCAAACCGAATGTTCCAGCACTTGTAGCCGGCCATAGAGACTTGGCACCGAGACAGTACCAGTGAAATGGACAGTTCCTGATTCACCAACATGAGATCAGTGCGCGGATCGACCCACACCTGACCGCCAACCTCGGCGATTTTCCTCGTCGTTTGCTGAAGGAGTATGGGGTGCATCTGGCGAAGCCGTTTATTGGCCTCTATGTACTGGTAGTCACGAGCAGGGGTGTATCCGATCAGTGAATAACAGCGGAGTAAGCTTCCAAAGCGATGATGATAGGCGCTGCTCGAGGGACATCCTTCTGCCTCATCAATAACCAGCCCCGAGAGATAGCCACGGCGTTCGTAGATCACCTTCAAGACCTGGAGCATCTCGTCATCCGGCATACGGTAAGAACGCGTTTGGATGATCGATTGGGCAGCTTGAAACAGGATCATGCTGACGACAGGGCGGAACGCTCCATCTGCTCGTATCCACTGTTCAGGTGGGTTGTGTGTTCGCGTCTGTTTCAGCTTGAACGACTTGTGATTCCAGACGTTGTTACCCACGTATTTTTCGTTGATCAGCACTTGGTGGACGGTGCCACGAGACCACTGTCCAGCACGATCTGTAAGCACACCCCGAGCATTCAACCAATCGGCTATTTCCCGCTCGCTTCTGCCATCCTCCACGAACAATCGGTAGATGTGCTGCACCATTTCGATTTCGCTAGGCGGTCCTGGCACCAAGATTACACGGTCGGTCTGTATGCTTTTATGTTCACCGATGCTTAGTTCGTTTTTTGGTGCGCCGTTACTGTCGAGCAACTGCCGCCTAAGCCCGAACCCAGCTGGACCACCCTGGCGAAACCCGAGCTCAATAAGCCGAGATTGTCCTGCAAAAACTTTCACCGAAAGTTCCCGGCTGTATTCCCCCGCCATCATCCGTTTCACGCTTTTGACGATGTTGGAGACGGGAGATCCGTCGTTGGTGAATTGCTCCGCACAGTATTGAACGGAGACGCCAACTTGGCGGCAGCGCACTTCGTAACTGGCGCTGACGTCGGGATCCTGGAAGCGGCCCCAACGGCTGACGTCATAGACAAGAACGGTCGAGTATTCAGCCCGACCACTCTCCACATCGAAAAACAATTGTTTCAGTGCATCACGGCCTTCAAGTCGTAGGCCGCTTTTGCCTAAGTCTGTGTAGACCTTGACGATCTCGAGTGCGTGTGTGGCGGCATATATGCGGATCACATCGAGCTGATTTTCGGTCGAATACTGCTGATGCTCAGTGGACATGCGGACATACGCGGCTGCCAAGGTCGTGCTTGATACATGGTGAGCCTCACCCGCACCAGAGAGCGTATGCATCGACTACATCCTCAACCTGACCCACGGCGGTTAGGGCGATACCCAAGCCGTGATCAGTCGCTGCGATTTTTCGGATTAGCTCTAAAAAAGGTAGAAGATCGGGGAGAGAAAAATGTTCACGAAAAGGGGTAATTCTTTTCTGGCCCAAAAGGAGTATGCAGCTGGCATAGCCAGGGCGCTTCACATGGAACTGGGGGAAACGCACCAGGCCACAAAAACACTGATGCGCTGGACGAACGCCAATGAGCGGACAGTCAAAAATTGGATGGCCGGGAGTAATGGCCCGCGAGGGGAGCATTTAGTAGCACTGATCAAGCACTCCGATCTTGCTCTGGCGGCGTTTCTTGGCATGGCGGGGAGGCCGCTGGCGTTAACGTCTTCAGAGCTTCCGCTGCTCAGGCAGAAGCTTCAAATGACAATCGAGGTGATCGATTTGTGTCTAACCAACAGCTAGCGGGCAATATATAGCCGCATTTGGTAAAGCACCCACTTACAATGCCCAAGATTGACCACACAGCCTATGAACAGGCACGCAGCGTACGATTTTGGCCGTTTTTTGCCTTTCGTGACAGGCAGAAATCGGCCAGAAGCGGACGTTCGAGCCATCGCCACTTTTGATTCATTGCGAACATTCAAGGCATGAACACCAGCGCCGAATAGCACCATTGAGTGCGCGCTGCTCAACATTGACCAATCGCGCAACGAGTCAGCCATTTTTGAACGAGTTTCGATCGCCCGCAGATTCGCCTGGAGCTTGCGCGTCGCTGAGTTAGTCGACGAAGTGGGTTACATGGCGATGGGCACGCAAATTACTTTTGCCTAGCAAGCGGCCTTACATCGCGTGAGTGAAGGGCAATAGATACTAATCGCCCCATGATCACTGACCATCTACATGCTGTAGGGACTCTGACTGGTCAATTGCTTCTCGTTACGCTGATCCAGACACAACCAACTGGCAGCACCGGTACACCGGCTTGGGTCTACGGAGCCGATGTCACGCCAGCACCTTCACCTCCTCCGAATTCAGGGTCTCGCGAAGTATCAGAAGATATCTCATCTGCGTCGTTGATCTTGAATTCAAACTGTTTGAAGCACCGTTTTTTCTCGACCCCTTGCAGATGATTGCATTGAAAACCACCAACATTTGAAAGAATTCTTATTAGTTGGATTTCATTCACGACTAATACTACTAGAGCGATAAGAACGATCACCACTAGGCCTACCACAACGAACTTATACTTCAAAATCCGAACCCCATCGGCAAATTTAACTTAACCATAGAGCAATCGCTAATAGCCGGCAAACTTCCAGCATCGCAGTGCCCTATCGAGTTCGTAGCGAATCATTACCCTACAATCAATTAACAACAACCATTCTCTAAGCGGGTAAGTCTGTGCGCATCACCAAGGCAGGATACATAAAGCCCATCCAAGCAGCCCTCAAACCAAATATTTACAGATAGTTTAAACCGTAAATTGAGCCACCACCTTGCTCAATCCAATGGCCAATCCAGACAATTCATTACTGGCAACAGAGGTTTGATCAGCTGCCGACGTACTTTGAATGGACAGATCCCTAATACTCATCAAGTTCTGATCCACGGATCGGGCGACTTGAGCCTGTTGCTCGGAGGCCGTCGCAATCAGCAGGTTTCGTTCGTTGATATCTGTCACCGCCTTGGATATTTCCCGAATCGCTTCCCCTGCTTCACGTGCAATTTCAAGTGTTTTGATAGCTTCAGTAGTGCTTTGCTGCATAGAAAAAACGGACTTATCCGATCCCGACATGATACCGCTCATCATTTGTTCGATTTCCTGGGTCGACTCCTGGGTCCGGTGAGCCAAGGCCCGGACTTCGTCAGCCACCACGGCAAAGCCACGCCCTTGTTCGCCCGCACGGGCGGCCTCAATGGCGGCGTTCAAGGCAAGCAGGTTGGTTTGCTCGGCAATCGCCCGAATGACGTCTAGGACCTTTCTGATGCCTTGGGTCTGCTGCGCCAACAGCTCAAGGTCGTTGCTCGTCTGTCCAACAGAGTCCGCCAGGTTTTCAATCGAGGAAATGGTCCGATTAACCCGATCCAGTCCGGTTTGGGCGGCCGTGCTGGACTGCGTAGTGGACTTGGACGCCGAGACCGCATTCCGGGCGACATCTTCAACCGCCGCCGTCATCTCGTTGACGGCCGTCGCAGCCTGCTCGGTTTCGAGATTCTGGCGCTGTACACCCGCTTTCGACTCATGGGTGATGGCACTCATTTCCTCCGCCGCCGATGCCAACAATGAAGAAGACTCGGCAATGTGATTGATAGTACCCTTGAGTTTCTTCAACATCGCCGCGGCTGACTTTTGTAGGTCAGTCAGCTCATCGGCGCCTGACACCTCGACGCTGCTCCTCAAATCTCCCTCGGCAATCTTCTGGTTGATTTGCAGTAATGATTGCATTGGCAATACGATGCTTCGCGTGAAGATAATGGCGATGGACATTGTGAGTACGAAGCCTACAACAATGATCGCGATCACCCATTCAAGTCCGCTATCAAACGCTTCACGTGCGCCCACTCCCGACTTTGCGGCACCATTCGTATTAACGGCGGCTAACTGATCAATACTGATCATCAGTTCTTCAGCCGCGGGCGTCGTCACCGTCCGGACATAGGAAAAGGATTCGGTCTGGGATAATTTGTCAGCCGAGACCAACAGAACTTGCACTTTATCGTGGTAATTTTTTACCATTTCCAGAACCTTCTCATATTTGACCCGTTCAGCCTGAGAAGAAACGTTGGGCTCATAACCTTGAGAGACCTCGTCGAGTTTTTTGTCCAAGTCGGCTACTTTGGATTGTGACGTTTCCTTGTCCGTCGCCCCTTGCATTACATAATAAAGTAGAGCGAGACGCAGATTATAGGCAGTCGATTTTATTGCGGCAGAACCCTGTATGCTTGGTAACCAATCGACTTCCAGCCTTTTCGCCTCAGCGCCGATTTGTGACATTTTCCATACAGACAACCCTCCCATACACATCAATAAAAGGCTAATGATGCCAAAGCAAAGTGTCGCACGTGCGCTTAGCCTGATGTGCCTTATCATAATATTTATAGCCTCACTTTAATTCGTTAGTTTTTCTACTTCTGGAGCCAGCGATCAAGCTGGGCGAAGTTATCAACGCATACACCTTAATCAGTCGGGCTAGAGACGGACATCAGTCAAACCCTAAAAAGCATGAACCGACCACCAGTGCTCGCCGCCCACAGACTTAAAAAATCTCGGAGCGCATGGCTTTTGGAGGAAATGAAAATAGACGCAGATCTTTGATCTATGGCTGTTTTTGATATAGATCGAAATCGGAATCCAACGGGCTAGGCAGATCTGCAATTCACAAACAAATTTACCAATTTCACCGTTGAGAAATTGGCAGCCATTTCAAAAGCGTAACCGAGACGGCTGCTCAAAATTCGGGGATGGGAAGGCCGCTATGGGTCGATTGCAGCCCTCACCATAAGCGCAAATCGGCCATTAGCGGACATGCCTCGAGAACTCTTACCCTCAGACACAATTTTTTTCGTCCAGAGGAATCGCCGTCCCCCAGGGTTCCCCCCCAAATATGGGGTGCAATACCCCGCTTCGTACTTAGCGTTTTCAATCAACCTGGTGCGAGGTGCATCGCCCCAAGCGCGTCGGCACTCACGTAATGAGCATGGCGCCCAGAAATGCGACTGAGGCGCATCGTTGGCACAAAGAATGCTCTTTGTGCGTCTACGACTCATTTGCATAGTTGAAGCTGCTACAACTAAATCAGCAGCAAACCTGGGGAAAATCCTTATGCATGCGCCTGCTGTGTTGTTTAGACGCTTGCGCCGAAGAGCCGCAGATTCAATTGCACCGACCAAGCAATTCAATCTCCTGCGGTGGTTTTCGGTAGTCAGCTTCCTGCTGATAGGTGCGATTGCTTTTGGGCTAGGCTCTGTGTCAACGCGATTTCTGGTCAAAGAAAGTCTCGAACGCGATGCCCTGATGACCGCGCAGGTGGTTCAGACCATCGCCAGAAGTGAGATACGTCATCACGGGCTGAGTGGAATGCAGATCAGTGACGTTCTGCAGCGCGCACAACGTGACACGCCGTCCGAAGACCTGTCGCAGAACAGACCGCAAATAACTTCCGGGTTTCTGGATTATCTCTCGCGCATCCCCGACTCGCTCTTGATCAATATCTTCTCCCCTTTTCGGACAGTGGCCTGGTCGACCAACCCCCTGTTAGTCGGAAAGCACATTTCAAATGACGAGCTGGAAGAGGCCTTCAGCGCTAAAGATCGGGTTTCCACTAAATACAACAAGGTGGATAAAGACCGGAACGAGCAGAAATTTTTACGCGCCCCCAACATGTTCTTCGTCGAGAGCTACATCCCTATTGCGGACGATCAGGGGAATATCCTCGCGGTGGTTGAAATTTACCGGGAGCCACTCGACCTGCTTGAAAGCCTCAATCGTGGGCACTGGATCATCTGGCTGTCTACCATGGGCGGGTTGCTCGCCTATTTCGGGATTTATTGGGTAGCGCGACGCGCCTCGATCACCTTGGCCTCTCAAGAGGACCAGGTCGTGGCCAACAAGACTTATGGGGGCTTGATCGAAATGTCCACGGCCGTCGCCCATAGCCTTCGCAACCCCCTGGCCTGCATCCGCTCAAGCGCCGAATTGGCAAGAGAGATGCAAAGCCAACCCGCCAAAAAGAACCTCGACGATATCGTGCATCAGGTCGATCGAATGTCGCTGTGGGTACATGAACTACTACTGTGGTTGAGTCCGATCCGGGGCGAGGTCGAGCTGGTGGAGCCAATGACGGTCATGCAGAGCACACTCAACAGCTTTAGCCTGCAGCTGACTCAATCAAAAATCCAAGTGCAGTTTAACAATGCCCCCCTGCCCAGGATCATCAGTAACCCGCTGTTGCTTTCCCAGATATTCAACAGTGTCATTGCCAACGCCATAGAGGCGATGCCGGCAGGCGGTCAACTCAGTGTTCAAGCCAACCTGGACCAAGCCCATCACTGGCTGCATCTGAGCATTGTTGACACCGGCGACGGAACCTCCCGACAGCAAGAAATGCTGGCCTTCAAATCCTTCTACACCACCCGCCAGGGCAGGCTCGGCATAGGGTTGACCATGGTGAAGCAGATCATGCAAAGCTTTGGCGGCGAAGCGAGTCTGTCCCATCATGAACGCGGAACGTCAGTACACCTCACCTTCAGAGTGATGGATAGAAGAGCCAGTACAGCGCACTAACCCTTTCCGGCGAGGCACTTTCATGCGCAGTGAGCCGTTCATCCTGACCTTAGTCCTGTTCCTCTGCCTTGTTGACACCAAGGAATTCTTGACCCTTATCCGCTTGTTTGGCAGTTAGCGGCACCTCGTGTCCGCTACCGGGCAGTCGAACGGTGCGGATCCAGCGCCGCCAACGCGCGAGGCGCTTTGACCGCCCTTGATCGTCACGAGGCGTTCGTCAAGATGCCCCTGGCGCTGCTGATGACGCCTGAGTGAGCCACTGCCGTGTTGTCACTGACGCTGCGCCGAAAAACTTACCCCTAACCGGAATAACTTTTCCCCACCAACCGACTCATCTGTAAACAATTCGATCTGTCCATGATCTGCGGCTGGCGCGGGCAAAGCCTACAATGAGATGTCTCCCCCTCAGGAGCCCTGTCATCATGACCGAACCAAGTAACCTGTATGCCCATTGGCCCGCGCATCACCTGATGTTTGTCGCCCTGCGTGACGGCGGCAATGCTCCGGAACAGCTGGCCCCGGCGGTCGCCGCCTTTCATGGCATCAGCGTCGACGAATTAAAGGCGCAATGCCGGCGCACCGGGGAAGAGTGGATCGCCCGCGACGGCGGCCTGGGCGAGATCAATCAGCGCGTGTACGCCTGGGCGAAAAGCTAAGCTCGGCGCTACGAATAACGCCGTTTATGTGAAAGAGGCCCCCACACCTTGACCCGGTGTGGGGGCCTTTTTGATCGGCCACGGTAGCCAGTCATACCTTCACTGGCTTACCAAAACCCACGTCACTGATTAGGGGTCACGCGACAGGCAGCTACCGGCCAAAAGCGGCCGATTGGGGAGCAGCTATACTCCGGTTGCAGCACGCCATCCGCTTACCCCTGAGCCCAATGCTTTTCTTTTTTTAATTGGTTAGAAGCGTCAGGCACCTGCTACGGGGATTTAAAGGGGCCTGATCACAGTTGCATGCCTTTCAGCGGTCGTTCTTCGAACAGGACTCACTTCGAATATCCGACTCGGCCAGTCGAAGCTGGTTATGAAAACCGAGAATAAGCAAGGAGCATGTTATGGCTATCACCCTCATTTTGGGTTGCGATCAAGATGACTTCAACGCACGGCATGGTGGCTCCTGCGAGGGCATTTCCTTTTATTTCTGCATGCGCGCGCTCGACCTGGGTTCGGTACCAGGACTTGCCGACCTGTTGCAACAGCGGAATATCGGTCGGAAGGTTGAGCGAATCATGGCTCTGCAGGACCAGATCTGTGATGGCCTCAGAAATTCCGGCACCTATGAAACCGGCATTGACGGCAAGCCGATCAGCGACCCCAGGGGTGGCAACCTTCCCGGTATTCGCAACCAGGGCAAGGCCATCCAGGAGTTTCATAACCTGTACTCACAGGAGGCACAGACCCTGGGTTGCAAGTCGATTGGAACCTTGTCTTCCTTCTTCGAGGGAGGCTTCGTCCAGTTGCTGACGCACACCATCGAGCTGTTGGTTCGCAGCAGGCGTAGCGCGGCCCTGATCGCCATGCAAAGCGCTACGCCCCACTCTGTGGCGCTTGCCTATGACGGTAGCGATCTCTATTTCTTCGATCCCAATTCTGGCGTTCACACATTGACGAACCTCGTCTCGGCAGCTACGGAACTGGAGAGCCACCTGACGACCCGCTATGCAGTCCCCTCCTGCGTTCACGCCAACATGTTCAAGTTGAACCACTGAACAGGTCATGCGCATGTCCTGCTGTCGACGAACTTCCGAGTGAAAGGTTGGGGACAGTTCCATTTAATGGGCAAACTGGCCGCTCCTGGCCGTTAACAGCATCTCGCGAGAGGCAGCTTCGGGTCGTTTTCAGCCGGTCACCACAGGCAGGAAACGGCTATAAGCAGCCATTTTTATGAGGTACTAGGTGTCATGTCGAATTCAGGTGCGACATAATGCTATTGAACTTACATATCATACTCTCTACGACAATAAACAAAGCCATCCAAAGGATCAAGTTCGCTTATAGGATCAAATGCATATTCGCACTCAAGTTCGATACGAGAGATTTTATCCAATCCGATTTGCGCTGATATGTTTGTCGCTACGACCTCCATACTTCCACTATCAAACTCGATCGGCTCTCTATCCATATAATAACGAATGACTAAAATATTCTTTTCTGAAAGCGATATTGCAACGCCCCTGATGGATGGATAAATCTCTCCTAGCAATGCTCGCCAAACACATAAAACAAGCCATTCAGGATTTGCAGTCATTTCCCTCCTCCTACAGTCGCGGGATTGGTTGGATCAATATACGTGCCCGATTTGCCCGAGCTAATAGCGCCGAATTACATAAACAGACCCTACGCAACAACTTCGGCACGACGATCAACGTGCCTTAGATTGTGGTTGTAAAGCAACAGAAGGAGGTTGAGCGCTGGCCATCGGGTGAACCCTTTCCTATACGTGATAAAGGACATTATCACCTATAGGCAAGGATAGCGGTGGCTGTCTGGGTTACATGTAGCCACCGTCCGCTTTGGGTCGTTTTCTGACTCTCACGAACGGCAGGGAACGGCCAAAACTGGACATTAAAAAAGTCGTGGTCGGTGATACCAACCATCCCCGTCTCAAGCTCGTGACAGTGCCAGAAGGCGCTTGGCCTTTTTCTGAACCCTTACCCCAGAAGACTGCCCCTCCATCAGTGGCCGGCGCAAATTCAAAAGAAAATCCACGTCAGCCCAGTGGCGCTATCGAGCCTATTCGCTAAAAATTCTGGTAACCCGTTTACGGAAACTGCGAATGACAACGCTTGGGACTGATTGCAAGCAGCCAATAGCGTCCAGGCTGGAATGAACGGCCGCCGCCAAGGGTGTGAAGCTGACTGCAAAATAGCTCGCCTCTTGATCCGAAGTTCCCGAAGGTGGCTGCTATCATTTTGATACTTGAAAGCCCACTCCATGGATGCAGATCGATGAAGCTGAAGCGAGAAGCCCGGACACTCAAAAATAAGGCCATCGCCTCCCTTCGCCGGGGCCTGGAGGTGTTCAATGGACACGACGATCTGGGACGAACGGAGTCTGTACTGCTTCACTTGCAACACAGCAGTGAGATGCTCACCAAAGCATTGCTAGTGCAAAAGGCAAAGCAGGTCTTCGATAAAGAACGAGGAATCGCGATAGGCCTTGATAAGGCTCTGAATGTAGCCACGTCCAATGGCTATATGACTGGAGCGCAGGCAGGTGCTATCCGGGCGATGGATACCATGCGAGATGCTGCACAGCATTGGATGATCGTGGTTCCGGAGGATGCCTTGTTTGTCTCCGCCCGCGCCCTACTCACCACGCTGGATGAAGTTTTAGTCGAGCACTTCGCCGACACTCTGGCGAACAACCTCCCGCTTCGTGTGCTACCACTATCCACCACGGCCCTACCCAGTTTCGATGTTCTGGTAGATCGCGAGTTTCGGCACATTGCGGAGTTATTGGCGCCGAACAAACGAGCAAGGGACGAAGCTCGCGGTCGTATTCGTACGCTATTGGCGATGGAAGCTCATGTCAGTGAGACCGTGAAAGTGTCAGAGCGCGACATTGACCGTATTGAGAAGGCGATCAAGGACGGTACTCAGGTAGATCAGGTTTTCCCCAGGTTGATCGCTCTGGCTAGCAATGTCACCGGCGAAGGCCCAACACTTCGGGTTCACTTCTCCAAAAGGGATGGAGCGCCGGTTCGGTATGTTTCAGGTGATGATCCGGAAGCAGCTGGTGCGATTCGGGAAGTCGACTTGCAGAAAAAATACCATCTCAGCCCTACCGCCCTCGCTGACAAGCTTGGTTTGAGCCTCAATAAATGCAAAGCCCTACGCGAGATGTTAGATATAGATAACGACCAAGCGAATATGATGACGTTCGAATTCGGGAGCCAAAAGCACCCTCGGTTCTCCGACAATGCGTTACGCATTTTGCACGAAAACAATCAGCCGGAAATTGTAGAGGCGGCCTGGCAAGGCCGCGCTAAACGTAAACGGTGATGCATGGTCATGGGCCGCACCGGGACACCACCATGATCCCTTGACTAGTGGCGGTCAGCTTCCCGGCAGTTGAATCCGGATCTGCGCTTCACGGCCGAAGACCTTCGCTCCGGCGTAGCGCTGAAAGGAGGGAGTCAGCGGATCACTCACTGTCCGTCAGCGGCCTGCATCGGAACGGCTTTGCCTTTACGGGGCTTGCGCTTGGCCGTTGGAGCCTCGCGCACCTGTTTCAATTGCTCCTCCAGCGTATCGGCGCGGGCGTGCTGCGCTGCGGCACGTTGCTGGGATTGACTGAGCTCGGCTTGAACCGACTCCAGGCGTCGCTGCAATTGCTCGACCTGCCGCCCCGCTTCCTTGAATTGGCCCGTCACGGCTTTGCCCTCCTCCCGCGCCCGGTCAACCTCGCGATGTGCACGATCTTCCACGCCACGTACATAATTCTCCTGCGCCACGCGCTCCTGCTCGCCCCTGCGCCGGGTCTCCTGCAGGTCCTGCTGTAACGCTTGATTGTGCTGCTGAGTTTCAAGGCGCTCCAGCAGCAAACCTTCTCGCTGCTGCTGCAAGTCTTCAACCTGCGTCTGGCGTTGAGCCAACAACAGCTCCAGGTCGATCAGGCGCAACTCGACCGCTTGGCGTGCGGCCACCGCCTCCGCCGCCTGTTGACGAAACCGTGCCGCGTCCTGGCGCGCTTGCTCTTCAACCGCCGCCGCCCGTTCGCGCTCTGACGCCAGCACCTGTCGCTGCTCGATCAGCGCCCGCTCGGCGACGCCCTGGGCTGAATGAATGGCCTGTTGCCACACCGCGACAAAGGCCTGCGCCACTTCCGCCGGCAACCCTGGCAGGCGGGATTCTGCGCGCAGGCGCCCGGCCAGTTGCTCCCACCACTGATCAAGTAAGTTGCCGACTCGTGCCGGGCTGCCACGCCCCAGCTCCAGGCGCACGCGCTCCACCGTCGGCCGTTCGCCGCGCGCCAGCACCGCATCCGCGGCGGCAAACACCTCGTTTTCCGGCACCCCTACCGCCATGACCCACCTCCGGCTATATTAGGTCTGATAAATTAAGTTTATCCGATCTAACTACATTAGGACTGTACGGTGGACGTATCAAATAATACGAATCAACCGATTTCAGCGACGGAACCCCGTCTTGACCCCACAGAAATCGCCAGCAGCACGCAGGCCGCCGCCGCGGCGTTCATCGCCGCTGGCACGGCCGCCAACACCGTGCGCAGCTACCGCAGTGCCTTGACGTATTGGGACGCTTGGCTAAAGCTGCGTTACGAACGGGCGCTGGGCGACGGTGCCCTCCCCGTGCCGGTCGTCGTGCAATTCATTGTCGACCACCTGGCCCGCCCCGCGCCCAACGGCAGCTGGCACCACTTGCTACCGATCAACATAGACGAGGCGTTGTGCAAGGCTCGGGTCAAAGGCAAGCCGGGGCCGCTGGCCTTCAACACGGTCAGCCATCGTCTGGCCGTCCTGGCCAAATGGCACAAGCTCCAGCATTGGGACAACCCCTGCGCCACCTCCACGGTCGCCACCTTGCTCCGAGAAGCCGGCAAGGCCCAGGCTCGCCAGGGTGTCAGCGTGCGCAAGAAAACGGCGATCACCCGCGAGCCCCTGCAGGCGATGCTCGCCACCTGCACCGATGGCCTGCGCGGTGTACGCGACAAGGCCTTGCTGCTGCTGGCGTGGAGCGGCGGTGGTCGGCGGCGCTCGGAAGTGGTGGCGTTAAGCATAGAAGACCTGCGCCGACTGGACGAGGACACCTGGCTGTATGCCCTGGGGGCCACCAAGACCGAGACCAGCGGCGAGGCCCGCGAAAAGCCGCTGCGCGGCGCCGCGGCGCGGGCCCTCGACGCCTGGCTCACGGCCGCGCCCTGCTCCAGCGGACCCATCTTCCGGCGGTTGCGCAAGTATGACCAGGTGACAGAGACCGCCCTCTCAGGCGATGCAGTGGCGCGGATGATCAAGCGTCGGGCAGCACTGGCCGGCTTGACCGGCGATTGGGCGGCGCACAGTTTGCGATCCGGCTTTGTCACCGAAGCGGGACGCCAGGGCGTGCCCCTGGGCGAAGTCATGGCCATGACCGAACACCGCAGCGTCGGTACCGTCATGGGCTATTTTCAAGCCGGCGCCCTGCTGTCCAGTCGGGCCACCCGCCTGTTGGAGGATGAAGACACTGATCCGCCCGTCGAGCGTGGGTAGTCGGCGATGGCGGATGAAATTTGCTGCAGAGGCGGCAGCGGGTTTGATCAGCGCCTTCACCGTCAGCCAAGCGCGAGCCATCGGCCGGTCGCCCTGCGCCTCAGCACAAAGAGTTGTGCCCGCCTCTCAAACAAGCTCAGCGTGCCCCGCGAACCCGTGAGCCGCGCGACCACCACAGCGCTGAAAAAGCCGCGGGCGGGCGTCAACCCAGTAACCTCTGCCTCATCTCCAAAAACAGCGGCATAAACTCAAAACACAATTCATCGACCGTGTGTGAGTAGGCCCTTATCTGCTGCCGAAGCTCGTCGAGTAAATGCTGGTCAACCAGCAACTGCCCGATACACCGATCGCGTTCGGTTTTACTCAATCCGATACCCGGCCCTGCAAACTCTGCGTTTAACAGGCGACGTAGCTCAGCAAAGCGCGGCTCAAACGTGCGCTGCGCCGCTTCCAACAATGGCATGAAGTCCCGCCACAGGTTAGCGCCGTCGCCCTCTGGCGAAGATGCGGCGATTGCCGAAGGCTCGGCTACGGATAAAGGCCGACTGGAGAGTTCGCGGTACGCCGCGTTTAACTCCAGCGCATGCACGTGATCACGCCGGCGGTGGTGCGCCTCGACGGCCTGAGCAAACACCAGTTGCCGCTGCGCTCGGTCCAGACTCTTCTGCGCATCACGCACCGCGCGTTTCGCCTCCTTGGCGGTTTCGCGTGACTGTCGAAGTCGCTCGCGCAGCTGCTCCTGGCTTCTCAGTGCGCGTTGGCGTTGAGCGGCCAACGCCTGTCGCTCTTTCGTCAGCAGGTGCTCAAGCGCCTGGCGCTGCTTGGCAAAGGCCTTCTCCATCAGACGGCGCTCTTCGACCCACGCCTCTCGCTCGCGCGCGCGAGCCCGTTCCGCGTCCTGGCGCCCGAGCGCCGTCGCCTGCTCCCACAGCATGCCCAAGGCCTGAGCCAGCGTGGCGGGAAACGTGTCCTGCCGCAATCGTGTCAGCAGTTGCGACCACCATTGATCCAGCAGCGCGCCGATCCGTTGCGGGTTTCCGCGCCCCAAATGCGCGCGCACGCGCGCCGGGGTGGCACTCTGGCCGCTGGCCAGAATCGCGTCGGCAGCAGCAAAGATTTCTTCATCGCTCAAATCAACCGTCATGTCGGCTCCTTTGCGGCATGTCGCTCAAGGCCCGGCTATGACCCAGGCGTAAGGGGTGGTGTTGCCTCGCGAGGGATCGCACCAGCGCCAGGTCCCCGGTGGCGCCTCGGCAAAGCTGACACGATCACGTTGGGCTTGGCGAAACCAGTGCCGCGATTGGGCGAGGAGATCACGTCTCGCCAACTCGACCGAGGGGAAACTGCTGAGCAACTGCAACAAGGTGGCTCGGTTCCACAGCAAATGCCAAAACAGCAGGCGCTCCTTAAGCCCCCATCCAACAATCCAGCCTCTGGCTTGCAGGCGTTGGCGGATGCGCTGCAGACGCTCCAACTGATGTTGGAAGTCTGCGGCAGAATTTGGCCAGGCGCTGAGTCGACCGAACTTGCCCAGACGGTTCGCCTGCTCCAGGACCCCGAAAAGGTCTCGCGGATCAGTCCGTGCCGGCAGATCCAGGCAGGCACATAGCACGTACAGCGTGAATACCTGACGCAGCCACGCCTGCGAGCGGGTATCACACCGGCGCTCACTGCCCAGCAGTGCCAACAGACCTGCCAGGCTTCGCCAATCCGGCACACCGCACAACCGTACCAGGCGCGCCGCGGAGTAGTAGCGAAACGCACGTCCATTCAGGCGTAATTGCCCCGCCCAGCAACCGGTGTCCTCCAGCGGATGCACCAGGCGCTGCAGCAGCGGCCAAAGCGGATCGTCCAACACCGTGTGCAACATCGGGAAATCCGCCAGCAACGCAGCCAACACCGGGTTGCGCGGCGATCGGCCGGTGAGGAAGTCAGGCCATTTGTGATTGAACGTCTCCGGTATCGGCCGCCCCGTACGCCTTGCCCACCAGGTGTCGCCGCCACGCGAAATGCCCGGCCCCGTGGCTTCCCATCCCGCCAACTCGGTCAGCGTTTGACCAAAGAAAATTGCCCGAAGCTGACTCACCGACTTGTTGTCCGACATCAGATGAATGCCTTCTTAGCGTGCCATCACCGCCCCGCGAGTATTAAGCATGGATCCTCCTGACACATTTTGCCAAAAGATGGCCAATTGCCACCTTTGGTCAATGCGGAAACTTTTAGCCCCCTTGAAACAGCCGATTTAGAGCGATTGTTGTCACTTTCTGCATGGATGAAGTCGGTTAGATTTTTGGAAACAACCGTTAAATAATATGGACACCGCAGGACCCAGGCTTTTCGATCGCTCAGGAGGTTGGAAATGTTGGCCAGTATCAACAGCATGCCGTGTGATCCGGTACCCGCCTTCCCTTGGCCGCACGCGGGACATCGCAACTTTTCCACGACCTTTCCATCGCGCAAAAATCGCCGCTCGCTGCGCTGTGGGACCCGCCTGCAGGCCGATTACTGTGTCCACCTGGAGCATGACGCGGACGTCGAGCAGTACTGGGCACTGCCTCATGCCTTCACCTGGACGACCGCCTCGGACAAGCACCGCTACACCCCGCACTTTTTGATCGCCAACAGGGATGGCGGCGGTTGTTATTGCGAAGTACAAACGAGCTTCGCCCAGCTGCCCGCGCAGCGCATGGAGACCCGGCTCGCCTTCGCCACCTTGTGCCGAGAACAGGGCTGGCGGTTTCATTGCGTCACTGACCCCGATGTCCACGGTCCGACGTTTGCCACCCTACAGAAGTTGTACCTGCGCAGTTTGGCGACCAGCGCTGACGAGCTCGCGGCTTGCCTGCAGCGCTTGCCCGAGTTGTGTTGGCCGGCGACCTTCCGGGAAGTGTTAAACAGCCATCCGGCGCCACCGTCCCTCGCGGCCCTGTGCAGCTGCCTGTTCCTAGGCCACCTGCAGGCCGATCTGAGCCAGGCGCTGGATCTGAACCTCATGATACGAGGCCCAACCCGGGAGTCTGAAGGTGGCTAAGGAGGTCGCGATCCCGCGCCTCGGCGCGCAATACTTGATCGATGGCACCGTCCATGAAGTGATTCAACTCACCGACGAAGTGGTTACCCTGTCCACCGTCACGCACCTGCGACCCCGCTACATCACCGTTGACTCGTTCATGAGCGACCTCAAACGGCGCAACATCACCCTGTTCGCCGATAAGCCAGGACACGGCTCCAATGCCCTGTACTTTCTGCACCCCGAGGATCCCAAGGTCATCGAGGCGAAACGCAAAAAACACTACATCGTCACGGCGTTAAAAGAACAGGGTAACTGCCTGCCCGAACAGGGCACCAAGGCCATCATCCAGCGGATCGCCCTGGAGACCGACGATCCCCACCCGCCCGGCTACTCGACGTTGTGCCGCTGGATCCAGCGTTTTCGGGCGAACAACAACGACGAATTCTCCCTGTACAAATTGCGGAGCCCTCTGCCCCGCGGGCGCAAGCTGTCGACGGAGGTAAAGATCCAACTCGACGCGTTGATTGATGAGTACTACCTAAAGCTCGACGAGCGCATCACCGTCCACCGTATCTATGAGTATCTCGACGGTTGGGTAAAAGATGAAAACCAAAAACGGGCGGGAGGCTGGGAACCGATGCTCTGCAGTCCCTGCCGCTCCACCGTGGTCCGTGCGATCGCCAAAATCAGCGGATATGCCACGGATCGTGCACATCTCGGCGCTGCCGCTGCCAACAAGCTGCATGAATTTCACGGCAAGCAGGAGCGGCCGGCTGCGCCGCTGGAGCTGTGCGAAATCGACTCTTATCCTTGCGACATCATGCTTGTCGAGATCCTCGAAAACCATAAGCACCGTGTATTAGGCAAGCTCGCCAGCCTCACCGCCATGATGGAACTGAACTCGGAAATGGTCATCGGCTGGGATTTGTCACTGACGAACCCCTGCGCCGAGAAAACGCTGAGAGCGCTGCGCATGGCAGTGGTGGCCGTCCCGGGAGAGGAGTACCGGCGCGGGATCCCGGAGGGTCTGTTCAGTGATGGTGGTAGCGAAAACGCCAACAGCGTGGTGGCCACCGTGCTTGATCGCTTAGGGATTAAGTGGACGTTGCCACCGCCGAAGAGCCCCAACACCCGTCCACGCATCGAGCGTTTATTCAAAACCTTCGCGTCCTGGCTGCATGAGCAGCACGGCACCACTTTCTCGAATCCCGAGGCGTGCGGTGATTATGATCCGGCGCGCCACGCCTGTTACACCATCGAGAACCTGGTGAGTTATTTTCGCGAGTGGCTGGAGGACGTCTACCACGAGAAAAAACATTCTACGTTGCACATGCCGCCCCGAGTGGCGTGGGAACGTGGGATGCATCACCAACTGCCCCCCAGGAAAGTCTCTCCTGTAGCGTTCAATTCATTGATCCGCGGCATTGAATACTCCGCCCTCAGTGGTAACCGTGCCGAGTTCCTCTGTCTGTCTTGGACGGGCCCCAATCTCGGCAGGATCAAGGCCAAGCTGCGCAAGGGCGAAAAGGCGATCTGCTACTACGATCCGACCGACCTGGGTATGATCTGGGTCGCAGCCCCCACCGACAAGGACGACCGGGTGCCTGCCTGGGGGACCGCCAAACACTACCAGCCAGGCCTGACCCTGACGGAGCATTATCAGGTGAAGGCGCAGATAGCGGCTGACGGCAAACAATTCGATGACTGCGAACCGCACCTCGTTTTGTGGCGTTTGCGCCAACGCATGCAGGAAGATCGCGAAAAATTCATGGCGCGTAATTCGAAGCCGGTGCGTGCCCAGAAGGCGGCCCCCAGCCAGCCGCCACCAATCGTTCAGCCTCTCGACATCGAAAAGCCGTGGGATGAGGTAGATTCAGAACCTTGGCGGGTAGACTGATCATGTCCCCCAGTAGCGAACGGCAAGAGCGCGTGCTTGAAGCACTTTCACAGTGTGTGGTGTGGCACCCCGGCTTCGTCCGGGCTCACCAAATGGCACATAAAAGCATAAACACCAGCAGGGACCGGCGGGCTGCTACTTCGATGATGCTACTCGGCAAAACAGGGGTGGGCAAATCAACGCTGTGCAAGCGGATTGCACGCGAAGTCGGTCTTGTAGAAACAGAGCAGGATACTGAATGCAGCCTGACCCTGATCAAGCCCTGTCTGCTCGTCGACGTACCGCCCGAAGCCACCATCAAATCTCTAGCGGTAAAGTTCCTGGGACACCTGGGCCTCAAGGACAGTGAACGCCTCGAGCACTTCAGCAATGCAACATTGACCCGATTGATCATCGAGCGCTTGCTCGTTATGCAGACCCAACTGATTATCCTGGACGAATTTCACCGTATCCTCGATCAGGGCCAGACACCGACCAAAAAAAAAGTATGCCGTTGGGTCAACGAACTGCTCATCGAGACCAACATACCGATTATGTTGGTTGGGTTGCCAAGAATTAAAAAGCTGATCGAGACTATCGAAGAACTCGATGACCGCTACCCTTATTGCGCTACTTTGAGATATTTCGACTTCACCGATCGCGCCGCCACTGCCCAATTTCATAAAATGATTGAGGCGATTGAGCACAAGGTCATCGAGCCGGCCGGCTTCACTGAGCGGATTGTTTTGACCCACGAAACTATATTCAAGGCCATTTGCTTAGTCACCAGCGGTAATCTACGCAACCTGAACACCCTCTTGAATGACAGCCTGACTCCCGCCCTGTCTCGGGAGGGCAATACATTTACCCTTGAAGACCTCGCCTGCGCCGCAGACTTCCACAAATTTTGCCCCCCACAGAATCCCTTCCGTCTTTCTGTTACAGAATTGAATGCAGCGTGGAGGAAGCAGTATGAAGGAACTCTGTTACCTACCCAAGCCAGCTGAGTTCGAGAGCCCTAAGAGCTTATTGATGCGTATGGCTCATTACAACGGCTTCGGCACGATAAGTAATATGTGTATGTACTTCGCCTGCCAACCGCATCGCTGGACCGACTTGCTGGGGCAAAAATCCTTACTGCTCGACATCGTGGATCAGCAAGCGCCATTAATCGCTGCCGAGTTGCGAAGCGTTTTTTACTCGGTACTGTCGCACCCGCTTACCTTTAAAGCGGACAATGTATATCTGCCTCGTGGCTGTTGTGCAAACCGCTTGTCCTACTGCCCAGAATGTATTGACGCTGCGCACTCGCCCATTTTCCACGATTTACCTGACTTGAAAATTTGCCTGCTGCATGGCTTGGAACTGATCACCGAATGCCCCAAATGCCATGCTCAAGAACGCTGGCACAACGCCCTATTATTCAAGTGCCGGTGCGGCTTTTTACGGAATGCGGCTCGCCGAGTCGTCGGTGACTTCATGCCGGCGGTGGCCGATCCGTTTCAGTCGCATTGTGTTGTTGAAGAAATTTCTATGAAGTACAACACCTCGAAATTGTGTGCCACGCTCTGGGAGGCACGCCGGAAGGCTGATACTCCCAGATGCTGCAATGCGCCCTTACGCGTCATCGAACATATTGAGATGACCGTTGCTTCACAGTTGGCGCGTTACCCTGGATTCATCAGACCATTACACATGGCCCCGTGGATTAACGGCGGCTCTGCAGCGGTCGCTTGGCTTGCCAATCGTGCACTCCACCGGCTTTACACCGACAAACAGTCGTGCCCAGGGAATGACTGTTGCCGACTGGCGACAATTGACCGTCGAAATATGCAACGCGCGGTGTTTGGCGATGAGCGCGTGGATGTTGAAACGATGTTGGACTTCAGCCTTGATCAGTGGGTCGAACAGCCATCCCCGCACCATTACACTGTCCTGCCACGCTGTCAGATCATCCGCCAAGCTAATGCCGCTTATTGCCCGGCCTACGCCCCTCCTGCAGAAAATCTGGCTGGACTCACAAAGGATGAGATAACCACACTGCTAAAGTGCTCACTATCCACAGTTGAAAGACTGCAAAGCCAAGGATGGTTTATAAAGCGTGTAGCAACGGCACCTTTTCGATCGTTCCTCCCGGATGTTATCGAGCAAACCGCACCTAAGGAGTTCGCTCAACAATACATTCTACTGGATGAACTTCGCGCTCAATTTGGCTTGCCTACCTATCTGTGCGACCACTTGATGAGAGCGGCCGGATTAAAATCAATAAATCCGTTTTTTGAACCGAAAATTTATCACCGCGCCACAGTCCTCGTGATGCTGAGCCATCTTCAAAGCCATCATTTGTTCCCTAAAACTGAAACCCGAAAATCGACTGAGGCAATGGCGTCTACTGCACTTAGGGATATTCAATATATACTTTCATTGACTGCTGCACTTCGAAAGCATCCGCCAGCATACACGTCATACCAGGCGCAGAACTACATTTACCCAATTACAGACTCATCAGATATCGACAGTGATGCCTTAGACCCACATTTTTTCGACGTCAACGAAGTTTTCAATATTTTGGGAATGCCTCTTTGTGACGGGCTCGCGGCATTGGGCGAGGTCGGAATGGATCTCCAAAAGCTGCCTCGCGCTAATTCAAATTACAGCTTAATCGACATTGAAGTCATTCGAGACATCATTGGGATTAGCCTCAGAATCTCAGATGCAGCAAAAATGTAACATTGGCGTTTTCCAATGCAACTGTTTGTCCAGCTCAGTCATCATTTTAGCAATCGCTTCTATTGATCATATACAGATAAATACCACTATTGAAGCACAATGATATTTTTTCACTGCGATGATTGAATCGTGATAGCTTCATGGATGAAGACACATTTATTTTAATCAAATTTTCTTAGTTGTTTCCATACCGATAGATGAATTGCGCCCACGCTCTCCGGCGCAACAGCGCACTGCTGGCAACGAAGTTCGAAAGTCGCAGCGATTGCAATCACGACGGCGCTCATATGGGTCATTCTCGACTCTGACGACACCCATGAGCTAATTCTCAAATCTAATGTACTGAGCCTCTCAATTCTAATGAGCCTCCTCGCTCGCAGCTACCGATCCTTCGTTGTGGCACTCTCATTTCTGATGAATACCTAGGCGAGGGGATTTATCCCCGTTGGGCTGCGAAGCAGCCCCAGCATTTCATTGGTAAACCGCATTTGCAGGTTTACGACTGCTTCGCAGCCGAGCGGGGATAAATCCCCTCGCCACAAAGGCTCGCTCCCACAGGGGATTGCATTTCAAATCGGTGACATTCCCGCCACCGGTCATTCCGTCCAGCAGCGCTACAGGCCTGACGTATGTTTGGCATATGATGCCGGGCCTTCGCCCTCCCTCGTTCCGGCCAGGAGCACTGATGCAGCTCAAACACAAAATCGTCGCGCTCGGGATTCTGCCGCTGGTACTGGCCATTGCCGTCATCTGCGCGCTGGTGATTTCCCTGAACCGGCAACTGGGCGATCAACAGGCGCAGTTGATCGAAGACAGTATTCTGGCGAGCAAGCGCGCAGAGCTGAAAAACTACGTAGAGATGGCGCAAAGCCTGATCGAACCGCTGTACGACGACGGCCACGGTGACGCGCACGCCCAGCAAAAAGTGCTGGAGGAACTGCGCAAGCTCAGCTTCGGCATCAACGGTTATTTCTTTGTCTACGACCACGAAGGCCGCAGCCTGATGCACGCGCGGCAGTCGGACCTGGTGGGCAAGTACCTGTGGGACATGAAAGACCCCCACGGCCTGCCGGTGATCCAGGCGCTGCTCAAAAGCGCGCAATCGGGCGAAGGCTTTCAGCGCTACGCCTGGAACAAACCCTCCTCCGGCCAGGTGACCGACAAGCTCGCCTACGTGGTGATGCTCGATCGCTGGGGCTGGATGATCGGCACCGGCATTTACCTTGAGGACGTCGAACGCGCCACCCAGCAGGCCCGTGCCGAAGTGGCCATGGGCATCCGCAAGACCATGATGGCGATTGCCGTGGTCGCCCTCGTCGCGGTGCTGTTTGTCTTCGCCACCGGCATGACCTTGAACGTCAGCGAGCATCGTCTGGCGGACAAAAAATTGCAGCGCCTGACCCAGCGCATCGTCAGTTTGCAGGAGGAAGAACGGTCACGGGTTTCCCGTGAGTTGCATGACGGGATCAGCCAGGTGCTGGTGTCGATCAAGTTTCAGTTCGAGCTTGCCAGCCACGTGCTCGAGAACGGCCAGGACAAGGGCCTGGGTATTTTGCGGGATGCGACTGAACGCCTGGGGGACGCGATCGGCGAGGTACGCAGCCTGTCCCACGACCTGCGCTCATCCCTGCTCGATACCCTCGGCCTGCAAGCGGCCATCGGCCAACTGGCCGCGGAATTCGAACAACGCAGCGGGCTCACGGTGACGTACGACGACAATGAATTCGACTGCCACCTGGTCGATGGCGCGGCGGTTTCGCTGTTCCGCATCGTTCAGGAAGGCCTGACCAATATCGAGAGACATGCCCACGCCAAGAACGTCTCCATCACCCTGCGCGGCTATGAAGACAACGTGCGCCTGACGGTGGTCGATGACGGCGTCGGTTTCAATGTCGCCCAGGTCGAACGTCGCCATGCGGGCATTGGCCTGCGTAATATTCGCGAACGTGTCGAACATTTTGGCGGCCGGTTCGATTTGATATCGATGCCAGGACGCAGTGAGCTGGACGTTCTGCTGCCGATAAAATTGCCCGGCGAAAAACGCTGACGCCGTCCAAAACAACAAGAGTGAATGCCTGCCATGAATCTGCCCTCCCCGATCCGCGTTGCGTTGGTCGACGATCACTCCCTGGTCCGTGACGGAATCAAGGCCCTGCTGGCCGTCATGGCGCCCCTGGAAGTGGTGGGCGAAGCCGAAAACGGCGTCGATGCGATCGAGATGGTCGGGCGCTGCCAGCCGGACCTGCTGCTGGTCGACATCAGCCTGCGGGACATGAACGGCCTGGAGCTGACTCGCGTGCTGCGCAGCCAGTACCCGTCACTCAAGGTGTTGGTGCTGAGCATGTACGATAACTACGAGTACGTGAGTGAATCGGTGCGCTCCGGTGCCAGCGGCTATGTGCTGAAGAATGCCCCGTCACGGGAACTCATTGCGGCCATCGAAGCCATTACCAGCGGCGGCACCTTCTACAGCGCCGAAATCGCCCAACGGCTGATTGCCGATAAAAGCTCCGACAACGAGCTGACGCCTCGCGAAAGCCAGGTGCTGTACAAAATGGCCCAGGGCTTGAACAACAAGGAAATGGCCCGGGAACTGGACATCAGTGTGCGCACGGTGGAAACCCATCGCCTGAGCATCCGGCGCAAGCTCAACATCGACAAGCCGGCGGCCCTGGTCAAGTACGCCATCGATCACGGGATCATTTCCCGCTAGCGCATTGAATCCTGTGGGAGCGAGCCTGCTCGCGAAGGTGGTTTATCGATCAACATTGCTTGTGGCAGGCAGATCGCTTTCGCGAGCAGGCTCGCTCCCACAGGGGTCTCCAGTCGACACAACCAACCATTGACTGCGTCAATAGTCACCATTAACTCAAT
>NZ_JABFMU010000077.1 GCF_013359695.1 Pseudomonas sp. C2B4 | reverse complement strand
GCGGAACAGTCTGGAAATCTATCGAATGACACTCCGCCTTCGCGAGCAGGCTCGCTCCCACATTTATTGGGTGTTGTGGGCAGGTGCCGTGACGGGCACTGATGAGCGCCCACATTGAGCTATCATTGCGTTTTTCCCACTCAAAGATTGATTGCCATGACCGCTGTAACAGACACCTTGCTCAATGCCCTCGAACACTGCGGAATGGTGGAAATCGACGGGCTGCATGCCTTCGAATTCGCCCTGGATGTCGACGACAACCTGCATATCGAATGCATGGACGGCCGAGCGGCCAAGCACTGGGAATTCACCCCGGCACAGATCCAGGCGGCCACCTTCGACACCACCTTGCAAAGCTGGTTGATCACCGGTGATTCTGGCGAACACCGTCTGGTCTGCCTCGGCGACGTCATCAGCGGCGACAACGAAGACGACGAACCAGAGGATGCGTAACCTCTGGCCCCTGTTGATCGCCGGCAGCATCGGCGCGATGGGCGTTCAGGCCGCTCGAGCCGAGAACTATCAATTGCTCGTGGGTTCCTACACGGGTGGTCAAAGCCAGGGCCTTTATCGACTGAACTTCGACAGCGTCACCGGACAGATCGACGCCAAGCCGCTGCAAGTGATCAACAGCGAAAATCCATCCTGGCTGACCTTGAGCAAGGATCGGCGGCGGCTGTTCGTGGTCAACGAAAATGGCCCGGGCCAGAGCGATCCGGTCGGACGGGTCAGCAGTTATGCGATCGACCCCAAGACCCATGAGCTGAGCCTGATCAATCAGGTGCAGAGCCTGGGTAACGAGCCCACCCATTCGAGCCTAAGCGTTGACGGCAGCCATCTGTATGTCAGCAATTATTCGGTGGCCGAAGACCCGGGAGGCACCCTGGCGGTGCTGCCGGTGGGCACCGATGGCGTGTTGAAACCGGTGGTGCAGATGAGCAGTCATCCGGCCAGCCGGGTCAATCCCGAACGGCAGATGTCGGCGCACGTGCATTCGACGATCCCGTCGCCCGATGGCAAGTACGTGTTCTCAAATGACCTGGGCGCGGACAGGGTTTTTGTCTACCGCTTCGATCCCAAGGCGAATCCCGACCTGCCGCTGACGCCGGCCACGCCAGCATTCGTTCAATTGCCGCCCGGTAGCGGCCCGCGTCATCTGTTGTTCAGCGCCGATGGCAAACACGCCTGGCTGACCATGGAAATGAGCGCACAGGTGGCCGTGTTCGATTATCACGACGGCCAGCTTGAGCAGACGCAAATGGTCGACCTGGCTACTGGCCAGCCGGTTTCGGACAAGGCAGCCGCTGCATTGCACGCCTCAACGGATGGAAAGTTTCTCTACGTCAGCAACCGTGGCACCGCCAATCAGTTGCTGGTGTTTGCCATCGACCCGTTGACCGGGCACCTCAAGGAACTGCAACGGCGTGCGGTGGAAGGCGACCATCCTCGCGAGTTCAGCCTCGATCCCAGTGGCCAGTTCGTGCTGATCGCCAACCAGAAAAGCAACCAGATTGTCGTCGTCGAGCGCGATGCCAGGACCGGTTTGCTGGGCAAAACCGTACAAAAATTGCCGATGGACGCCCCGAGCGACCTGAAGTTTCTGCTGCGACAATAGGCCGCAGGCCCCGGTTCGCGGGGCTTGTAGCTTTCTATCAATGAGCCTGATATTTGGTAGTGCTACAAAAGATTTCAAGGCTCCGTTCCTCGAAGGTTAAGTTTGCTTCACGGCCCCACCGGGCAAGCAAGCCAACTGACTCCGAGGAATACAGCATGAACTTCAATCTCTTCTCCGTAATCGCCGCTTCCGCCATTTCCGCGACTGTTGCCCTGCCAGCCAGCGCCAACATTGAAATCAGCGACAAAAAATCCCACACCCAAAGCTACACCCAGAAATACCTGCAACAGAGCGCCAACTTCTACGCCGCGCTGGATCACAAAGCCCAGCACTGAGCGTTTCTCCCTGCACCCGTTATGCAGGAGCGAAGTCACTTGCCCATCGAGCGTTTCAAGTTCGAAAAGCACTGAAGTGATGTCGCTCCTGCATAACGCATTTGCGACAGTGTCATTTCGCCACCCATCTATTGCTTGATATCACATAGCCATGTGTTTAACTTTGACGCTGATTTTTTGACTCCTTCTCCAGAAAAGGATCGATAACATGGCGATGCGTCTTGCAGTGGTGCTGCTGTTCCTCTATTCCACCCCCATCCTGTCCGCTGCCGAGCCCATTTCCGGGGAGCCCGACGCTGCCCGCGAGCGCATGATTAGTTTTATTGAAGACTGAAATAGTCTGGCTTAATGATCAACGCAGCTGATAGTTGATATAGACACGTGTGGTTGGTGATCGATGCTTTTTTGATCGAATCTGTGGACTCTGAAACATGTCCACGGAGTTCATCATGGCCCGCGCAATCATCACTTCTGCCAAACACGGCGCCTATGTGGCTATCGGTCTTTACCTGGTCATGGTGCTGGTTGTCAGTCTTTCGCCACAGTCGCAACAAACCGCCGAACCGCCCATTCATGTGGCACATCCTGGTATCCAGTTTGAACTCCGCGCTCAACAGGCGATGGCGGATCAGGCTGATCTGGCAGGAGTGGGCGGAGCATGAACCGTTGCAAACTCCTGGTCATCGCCTTCCTGGCGTTCATCACCAATGGATTTTCCTTGCTGGGGATCGGGCACGGTTCGATAGGCGGGGTGGCACGGGCCATCGAGGCCAATCACAACATCGCGCGCAACATCGAGACGGCCAAGGCCATGGGGATGCTGGCCGGCAACCCGCCGCGCGAGCCCGATAGCGGTTTTTTCGGACCGTTCCAGGTCGATTGCTCGGTGATCGGCATGTGTGAAGTCCTGGCGTGAGCCACCACGATCCCTGTAGGAGCGAGCTCGCGATGAGCGTCAACGATAACGCGTCAATTCAGTTATCCAACGGCGTCCGTGGGTTTTTCGCGAGCGAGCTCGCTCCTACAGCCATCACCGATGTAAACAACTCCGACTCCAGAAACCACTGCAACCACGCCTGCAACCGCCGATAAGGCGTCTGCGCAAACCACTCGCGATCGACATGGGCGAATTGCCGTATGAATGGCATCAACGCCACGTCAGCCAGGCAAGGGTGATTGGCCAGCAAATAATCCCGTCCCTCCAGCAACTCATCGAGCTTGCGCAAAAATACCTCGCCCTCGGCGCGATAGGCCTCCATCGGTTGCTCCGGATAGCGTTCGGCGTACTTGTAGCGGTTCAGGTGCACCTTGAATGCCTGATCGTTCTCCTCGATCAATGCCGCCATGGCAAGCTGCCCTTGCGGATCCTGCTTGAGCAACCAGTCCTGCGGATCCTGCTGAGCCAGGGCCCAGCGCATGATCTCCAGGCTTTCATCGATGACCCGCCCATCAACACTCAGCACGGGCACCGTGCCTTTGCTCGACAGTGCGAGCATTTCGGCGGGTTTGGCCTTCAGGCTGACCTCGACGATGTCCACGGCAACCCCGGCGTAGCGCAGGGCCATGCGCGCCCGCATGGCGTACGGGCAGCGGCGGAAAGAGTAGAGCGTGGTCATTTCACCTCCAGGGTACTGAGGCCGTTGCCTTGGCGGTGGACCTGAATCTGCACCGGAATCCGTTCGTGCATTTCCTGCACGTGGGAAATCACCGCGACCTTGCGCCCCTGGGCCTGCAAGCCGTCGAGGGCGTCCATGGCCAGTTGCAGGGACTCCGGATCGAGGCTGCCGAAGCCTTCGTCGATGAACAGCGATTCGATTTTCAGTGTGCTCGACGCCATCGAGGCCAGGCCCAATGCCAGGGCCAGCGACACCAGGAAGGTCTCACCACCGGACAACGAATGCACTGAACGCAGTTCGTCGCCCATCTCCGTATCCATCACCAACAACCCGAGCATGCTGCCACCCCGTTTGAGGCGGTAGCGCCGTACGAGTTGACGCAGCTGCACGTTGGCGTGGTGCACCAGCAGGTCGAGGTTGTAGGCCTGGGCGATCTTGCGGAAGGTGTCGCCGGTGGCCGAGCCGATCAATGCATTCAGGCGCGCCCAGCGTTGATACTCGGTGTAGGCCTCGGCAATGTGCTGCGCCAGCGCCTGGTTGGCGTTCTGCCGGCGCTGGTCCTCGGCCTGTTCGGCACGCAGTTCGGCGCATCGCTGTTCGCTGACGATGCAATGGTTCTGCAACTCGGTGAGGGCGGTGTCGAGTTGCTCGGCATCAAGATTGCCGTTGTGCTGCGCCTGGTGATCGAGCAGACGCTTGTCCCGTTCCTGCACCAGGACGCTGGCCTGTTCGATGGCTTTTTCGCTGTGTTGCAAGCGTTGGCGCAGCCCACTGACCTGGGCGTCGTCGACGCCCAGCAGGTCTTCGAGGCCGCCTTCATCCAGCTCTGGATGTTGGGCGCGCCAACCGGCGATTTTGCCGGCGAGCTCATGCTCTTCACTTTCCAGTGCTTGCAAGCGCTCTTGCTGGGCCTTGAGTTCGGCGGCCATTTGCACCCGTTGCGTGAGGACGCTTTGCAGTTCCTGAGCCGTCGTGGCTTCGGTGCTGCGCGCGGTCTCCACGTCCCGCTCCAGTTGCTGCTGCCACCGCTCGGCGCTGCCGTGCTCCCCGAGCAACTGCCCAAGTGTCTGCTGGCTCGCCTGCTGTTGTTCGGCCAGCGAATTGAACTGCTGCTCGGCGATTTGCAATTGCTGGACGCGGGTCTGCTGCCGATCCTGCTCCTTCTCCAGGTGTTGCTGACGCTGTTGCTGTTCGGCCAGCTCTTCCTTTTGTTGATCGAGTTGTGCCAGGCGCTCGCTGATCTGCCGATCGAGTTGCATGAAGGTCGCGGCCGGCTCAAGACGCAGCGCTTGCAGGGTCTCGTCCGGCAGCAGGCTGGCGAAGGCGGCGAGCTCTTCGTCCACACGCTGCCGGTCGCTGCTCAGTTCGCGCTGTTGATTGTCCAGGTGCCGCGCCGCTTGCTGGTGCGCGGTTTCGGCCTGGCGCAGTTGCTGCGTCAGGCGCGCAGCGTCCTGTTGCAGGGTGAGCAGGGCGGTTTGCCGTTGTTCATCCTGGGTGATGCTTTGATTCAACTGGCTGGTTTGTCGTGCGAGCCAGGCGTCGCGCTGACCGGCATCCTGATCCAGCAACGAAGCAATCAACGGGTGCGCTTCAAGGCTTGGCGCCAGGGCTTGCTGTTGGGCCGTCAGTTGTTCCTGCTGTTGCAGCAGTTCCTTTTGCTGAGCGATCAAGCCGCCGACTTCGGCTCGCAGGTCGGTGAGTTTTTCCTTGAGCAGGTCCACCGCTTTCTGGGCGTTGGCCAGTTCGCTTTCATCAAAGCGTCCGAGGCTTTGCAGCAGCGCTTCGGGCTGATGATACGGGTGCTCGTGGCTGCCGCAGACCGGGCACGGCTGATCATCCTGCAACTGCGCGCGCAGTTCTTCGACACTCGCACTGCGTGCCAGCCGCTGGCGCTCCAGCAGTTCACGCGTGACGCTGAGGGTCTGCTCGGCGACGCTCAGTTCGGCCTTGGCCTTGACCCCGTCCTGAGTCAGGCGCTCGCGTTCCTGCTGCGCGCTGAGCTGGCGTTGTTGCAGTTCGGCACCGCGCGTGTCCAGCGCCTGCTGGCTGGCCCACAACCGCGCCAGGTCTTCGATGGCCCGCAGTTGCTTGCGGTTGTCCTGCAAGAGGCTGCCAAGAATGCCGATCTGCTCGGCGACGGCATCCGGTTCGGCGCCGGCTTCGCTGAACAGGACTTCCAGTTGTTGTTTCTGTTCGGTGAGCGCTTGCGCGGTACTCGCGGCGTTCTGTTCGAGGCTGGCCAGCTCGGCCTGACCCTGATTCAGTCGATTGCCGATCAACATCAACTGTTGCAGGCGATCTCGATAGGCATTCCAGGCATCGCTCAGCGGATTCAGATGAGCGCTGTGTTCCAGCTCGACGGCAATGCGCTGCAGGTGTTCGGCAACCTGAGCCTGCCGGTCGAGCAAGGTTTGAATCGCGCTCTGACCCTGGGTGCAAGCCTGTTCGGCGTGGAGCTTTGCGTCGGCCTGGAGGGCGGCATCCTTGACCAGGCGGGCGAGGGTGCTTTGTTCTTCAAAGGCCTGACGCAACAACGGCGCGCTGTCGGTTTGTCGCTGTTGCGCTTCGCCCAGGGCAATCCGGGTGGCGCCGAGCTGTTGCTCCAGCTGCGCCTGACGTTCGCCGAGTTCGCCATGCTGCTGCGTGTGCCCGGCAATCCGCGCCGCCAAGGGCGTCAACAGCGCATCGATCTCGGCTTTGCGGGCGAACTGGTGCCGTTGCGGTGCCAGTTGTTCCAGGCGGTTCAGTTTCAGGCGTTCGCCAGCCAGGCTATGCCAATGGGTCTGGGCCGATTGCAGTTGCTCGGTGGCGCTTTGTTGCGCCTCCTGCAACTGGCGCAAATCCTTGAGCCAGGTGTGCTGCAATTCAAGCTGCTTGAGTTGCGCTTGCTGCAATTTCAGCTGCTGTTGTGCCGCATTGAAGCGCTCATCCAGTTCCGCCCGGGCTTCAGGCGCCAGCGGCGTGACGCCGCTGGCCTGATCCTGCAGCAGTTTGTGGGCTTCGCGGGCTTCCTTGGTCTTGTCGAAGGCGCGGCGACCCAGTCGGGTGTAGAGCGCGGTATCGGTGAGCTTTTCCAGCAATTCGCTGCGATCGTTGTCGTCGGCCTTGAGGAAGGCGCTGAACTCGCTTTGCGCCAACAGCACGGCGCGGGTGAACTGTTCGAAGTTCAGGCCCAGTACCGACTCGATCCTGCTTTTGAACTCAAGCTTTTGACTGGCGAGCAGTTGATCCTGGTCGATGTCGCGCAAGCTCTGGCGACTGGCTTGCAGCCTGCCAGCGGCTTTTTCCCGTGCGCGGTTGGCTTCCCAGCGAGCGCGGTAGCGACGGCCGTCGATGCCGACAAAATCAACCTCCGCAAAGCCTTCACCGGTACCGCGACGTAGCAGCGTGCGGGGATCGCCGGTGCCGATTTCACCGTCGACGTCCGGCGCCTTGGCCGAGGGCTGCACGCTGTTGAGTCGTGGCACCGTGCCGAACAACGCCAGGCACAGGGCGTCGAGCAGTGTGCTTTTACCCGCACCGGTCGGCCCGGTGATGGCGAACAGGCCGGCGCTGGCCAGCGGTTCGGCGGTGAAATCGATCTCGAAAGGGCCGGCCAGCGAGGCCAGGTTTTTCAAACGGATGGCGAGGATTTTCATGGTTGCTCGCTCTCCATCTGCACTTCTTGCAACAGCTCGGCAAAGTCCTTGAGGGTTTGCTCGTCGACCTCGCTGCCGTAGTTGTCCTGCCAGGCACGGCTGAACAGTTCCTGGGGCGTGAGTTGGTCCAGTTCGATCAGTGTCGCATCGTCATCGGCGCCTTCACGGCTGCCGTTGCCGGCGTATTCGGCGGCGATGCGTACCAGGCGCACGGCCTTGCCTTGCAGGGCGGTTTCCACCTGATGGCGCAAATCCGGCTGCGGTTCGTCCAGCCGCACCCGTACCTCCAGCCAGGGCTGGCGCTGGTAGTCGGCCAACAGGTCGATGTTCGGCAGGTCGGCCAGTTGCAGCAGGATCTCGGCCAAGGGCGCCGGGCCGAGGCGTTGCAGGTTCACGGCGCGGGGAATGAGCTTGGGCACGACGCTGACCAGGGTTTCGCCGTCGAGGGTGATGTCGAGAATCTGGTGTTGGTAGGCAATTTCGGAGAACGACAGCGGAATCGGCGAGCCGCTGTAGCGAATCCGCTCCTCGCCGTTGACCTTCTGCGGCTTGTGCAAGTGACCGAGGGCGACGTAGCTGATGCTTGGCCCGAACAGGCTGGCGGGCAGGGCTTCGGCGTTACCGATGATCAGGCTGCGCTCGGAGTCTTCCGACACCGAACCTCCAGCCATGTGCGCATGGCTGATGGCGATCAGCGCCTGGCCCGGTTGGCGTTTGGCGTTGGCCGCTTCGATCAGCCATTCGTGTACCTGGCCGATACCGCGCAGGTAGTTGTCGCCCAGGTGTGCGCCGGTCACCTCAGCCGGACGCAGGAACGGCAGCGCCAGGCACCAGCCAGCGATGTTGCCGCTGGCGTCGGGCAACGGCAGCAGCAGGCGTTCGGCGTCCAGTTGACCGTCGTCCAGCCACAGCACCCGGCCCAGCGCATGGGTACGCAAGCGGCGCATCAACGGAGCCGGCAGTTCGATCCGCGAGCCGGAGTCGTGGTTGCCGGCAATCATCACGATGGTCAGCAGCGGTTGCTGCTCGTGGGCGCTGACGATGAAGTCGTACAGGCGCTCCTGGGCTTTGACCGGCGGGTTCACCGTGTCGAAGATATCGCCGGCGATCAGCAGTACATCCGGCTGATCGAGCTTGAGCTGGCGCAACAGCCAGTCGAGAAAACAGCCGTGCTCGAAATCGCGATCCTGGCCGTGGAGGTTTTGCCCCAGGTGCCAGTCGGAGGTGTGAAACAGACGCAAGGCGAACTCCGCTACTTGAAAGATGATGGCCGCGAGAAAAATGAAAGCGGCGAAAGGGGAGAGAGTTTACTGGTAAACATGTTTGCGGATGTACACGAAAAACTGTGGGAGCGAGCCTGCTCGCGAAAGCGGTGGGTCAGTCAGCATGGATGTTGAATGTGAGGACCTCTTCGCGAGCAGGCTCGCTCCCACAGTGGATCGCTGTCGCTCAGGTGCTTCCCCGCAACCATAGGATCTCCCACAGATCCTGCATTTTGCCTCGTCCGGAGTATTACTTGGGATAAAGCGGCGGCAACCCACTGTCGCCCACCGGGTCCTGAACCCGCTCGGTGATCGGGATCGTACGGATCGCCCGCCACAGCTCTTCACCTTGCCAGTGCTGTCCGGTTTCGCTGTAGAGCGCGCCGTTCAATCCGTCCAGCGCGTCGGACAGCGGAACGAAGCGGGCTGCCATGTCCGCCAGGGTTTCCGGCTGCTGCCGGGCCCAGGCGTCGAGGGCCTGGCGGGTGGCGTGGGAGTCGTTGGCCTGGCAGGCGCGCTTGAGGTCGTCGAGTACGGTGCGCGGGCTCGGACCGGTTTGCGCGGCGCGCAGGATTGCCGGTTGCCAGCGCGCTCGCCACCACAGGCCGAAGCCCAGCAGGGTGGTGCACGCCAGGATCAGGCTGCTGAGTTTCCAGCGCCACAGGGTTTCGCTCTCGGCCGTCGTGTTGAGGGGGGCGCCGGCCGGGGAGTCGACCATCAGGCTGGGATTGGCCGCCACCTGCAGGGATCTGGCTGGGAGGCTGCTGTGTTCCAGATGGTCTTCAAAGGTGTTCCACCAGACCACTTCGACCGACGGCAACTCAATTGAACCGCTGCGAGACGGTACCAGCGCTTCGCGGTCCTCGCGGCTGCCCACCAACCCGCGTTCGCTGTTCTGGTTGCCCAGCACCGGTTGATCCGGATAACGGCGCAAGCCACTGACCTCGGTGCCGGGCAGTGGCGGCAGTTGCGTGCTGGCCAGGCCTTCGGCTTTGACCGTGAGGCTGCGGGTCAGCGAATCGCCCACCTGAACGTGTTCCGGTTCCGGGTTCCAGGTCTCGCTGAGGGTCAGGCTGCGCGCCGGCAACCAGGGTAGGTCGGCGGGGTAGGTGATGGGTTTGGCCTTGACCGTCAGCAGGATTTCCTTGGAGCTGATTCGCATCAACTTGCCGGATTTGGGCGCCGGCGACGTGGCGTCCTGGGTCGGTTGCGCCTCCACCAGCGCGGCATTGAATATCTGCCCCGGAATGATCAGTTCGCCGCTGTGTTGTGGGTAGATCGCATAGCGCCATTCAATGACGCCGTGACGCACACCGTTGATGTCTTTTTCGTAGTTCCGCGATTCGCCCAGCTGTTCGATGCGTGCGTCGGGAATCTGCAAGGGCGGCAGGCTGCTGTCGTCGTACAGCGACACCGAATGGTAGATGCGCAGGGTCAGGATCGCTTGGGCCTGAACGTACACGCTGGTTTGATCGAGGCTGGCGTCGATGAACACCGGCGCCAGTTTGTTCGGGTTCTCCTGGGTTTCGCTCTGGACCACTTGCACGGTGATTGGCTGGCTCTGGGCGTCGCCCAGTTTCAGCGCAGGGATGACCACGCTGCCGTTTTGCAGCGGCAGCAGGGTGACAATCCAGCGGGTGGTGGCGCGGTTGTCGCCGCCGAGGGTGTTCAACTGGTTGACCTGGCGGGTGCCGCGCACTTCGAACAGCGGCTCCAGCGGCGTCAGGTCCGGCTTGCCGAACTGCGTCACGTCGTTGGATTCCAGGATCAGCTCGATCGTTTCCCCGGAGTTCAGGCGCGTGCGATCGACACTGGCGACCAGCTCGGCTGCCTGGGCCTGGGCGCTCCAGATCAACAGGGCGGACAGCGGGGCGAACATGAAAGCGGTGAAGCGGGTCATCGAGTTTTTCCCTGATCCTGATGTTGTTGCTGTTCGTACCAGAATTTGCGTCTGAGCAGTTCTGCCGGATCATCCGGGATCTGCCGCAGCCATTGCTCCAGCGCCTGCTGCTGTTCGCCTTCGATGCTGTCGCTGGCCGGGCGCATGGGCGGCGTGGTGTGTTGTTCGTCGCCCAGTTCACTGCCCGGGACTTCGTTGGTGCCCGGTTTTGGCGGCCTCGTGGACGATGGATCGGTTTCGGAGGCGGTCTGTTGGTCAGCGTTCTTCGGCTCGCCGGCGCTCTGCGCCTGGGCGGCAGCGCCGGGTGGCGGTTCCTGTGGCGGCGCCTGCGGTTCCTCGCTGGCGGCTTTATCCGGTTCGGCGGCGGGTGGATTGGTTTTCTGCTTGAGCAGGGTTTCCACCAGCGCCTTGTTGGTCAGCGCAGGACGCAGGTCCGGTTGACGTTCAAGTGCCTGTTCGTAGGCATCCAGCGCTGCCTCCAGTTCACCGCTTTTGGCCAGGGCATTGCCACGATTGTAGTGGGCGTGAGCATCGTTGCCTTCGGCGAACCGCTGGGCGGCGCCGCTGTAGTCGCCGGCCTCGTAGAGGGCCACGCCTTGCCATTGATGGTCTTCGAAGTGCTGCGCGGCCTCGGCCGGGCGTTTCTGCTTGAGCAGGTGCAGGCCCTGTTGGTCGGGGCGCAGCCACAGGTCCTGGAGTTCGAAGGCATGGCTCGGTTGTGGCAACGCCAGCAGTAGCGGCAGGCAGAGCAACCAGCCGCGACGACCGGCACAGGCGGCCAGCAGCAGTAGCGGCAGCAGTAGCCAGTAACCCTGGTCGGCCCAGGCATCCAGGCGCACGGTCTGGCCGTCGTTGCGCAGGTTGCGCGGCCCATCGAGCAGACCCAGCGCACGCAGATCGGCATCGCTCAGGCGCGCGTGGCGATAGCGTCCGTCCAGATCATTGGCAAAGGCCTTCAGGCCGGCCTCGTCCAGATGCGGCACCAGAATCGCCCCCTGTTCGTCCTTGAGGAAGCTGCCGTCCTCCTGGGTGATCGGCGCGCCTTCGGCAGTGCCGATGCCCAGCATCAGGAATTGCGTTGAGTGGCCACTCAGCGCGCGACGAATCCCCAGGCGTTCCTGTTCCGTGAGGGACGAGCCGATCAGCAGGATCCTGCCGTCGCCCAAGGCGCCTTGCTCCAGCAGGGTCAGGGCCTTGATCACCGCCAGGTCGGCGCGATGTCCGGGTTCGGGCATCAACGAGGGCTTGAGGGCGTCGATCAGGTTGCGGCTGGTGGACAGGTCGTCCGACAGCGGCACCAGCGTGTGCGCACTGCCGGCGTAGACGACGATGGCGGTCTGTGCGTCGCTGCGGTTTTGCAGCAGGTCGAAGAGCTTGCGCCGGGCCTGTTCCAGGCGGTTGGGCTGAACGTCGGTGGCGAGCATTTCCGGGGTCAGCTCAAGGATCACCACCAGGGGATCGGCAGGTTTCTGGCTGATTTGCTCGACGCGCTCCCAGCCCGGCCCCAGCAGGGCGAGGATCGTCAGCAGCCACGCCACACCCAGGGCCACCCACGGCAGCTTGCTGTCGCGTCCGCTGCCGCCGCTGAGCAGGGTGGCATGGAAGGCCGGCGGCAGAATCATCTGCCAGCGTCCGGCACGCTTCTGTCGATGCCAGAGCTGCCACAGCAACCAGCCCAGCAGCGGCAATAACAGCAGCCACCCGGGGCGAAACCAGTACGGCCAGAGCGCGCTCATCGGCGCCTCCGCAGGCGCAGTCGCTTGAGACGCTGGCGCCAGTCAGGCAGTTGCGTTTGCAAAAACAGATCCTTGGTAAACAGGCGTTGGAACGGGTTGTCCGGCCAAAGCACGCGGGCCACCAGCAGCATGCTCAGTAACAGTGCCATCGCCAGCGGCCAGTGATACAGCGCCTGGGCCGGACGGGCCTGGGTCGGTTGCTGGGTCACCGGTTCCAGTCGGTCGAGGGTGTCCTTGATCGCTTGCAATTCCTTGCCGTCCCGCGCCCGAAAGTAGCGGCCACCGGTGGCCTGGGCGATCGCTTCCAGGGAGGGTTCGTCCAGGTCCAGGCTCGGATTGATGCCGAGGAAACCCAGGGTGCCACTTTCTTCGGGATCGGCGCCGATACCGATCGGGTAGATTTTCACGCCTTCCAGGGCCGCCAGGCGCGCCGCGGTGAGCGGGTCGATCTGGCCACCGTTGTTGGCGCCGTCCGTCACCAGAATCAGCACTCGGCTTTGCGCCGGGCGTTGCCGCAGGCGTTTGAGGCCCAGGCCGATGGCGTCACCGATGGCGGTATTCTTGCCGGCGATGCCGATGCGGGCTTCGTCGAGCCAGACGCGCACGGTGTGTCGGTCGAAGGTCAGCGGTGCTTGCAGGTAAGCCTGGCTGCCGAACAGGATCAGACCGACCCGATCGCCATCGCGACTCTCGAGGAAGTCGCCGAGCAGGTGCTGGACCAGTGCCAGGCGGCTGACCTCTTCGTCCTGCCACTGCATGTCCGGGAAATCCATGGAGCCGGACACATCCACCGCCACCAGCAGGTCACGGCCACTGGCGGCAATCGGCAGGGGTTCGCCAAGCCATTGCGGGCGGGCGGCGGCGGTCAGCAACATCAACCACAGCAGCAGGAAAGGCGCCTGCTGGCGCCAGGCCGGCAGATTGGCCCGGGCGCGACGACGGGCCAGGCCCTCGAGGTCGCTGAGGAAACTGACTTTGAGCGCCGGTTCACCGCTGTCGGCCACTGGCAGCACCAGGCGCATGAACCACGGCAAGGGCAGCAGGGCAAAGATCCACGGCCAGGCGAACTCAAACATGTTTGCGAATCCAGGTGTCGACAGCCTGAGTCAGACCGGCGATGGCCTTGTCGTCGAGTTTGCATTCGGGTTTGTAAGCACCTTCGACCAGCACCATCCAGCGGGTCAGGCCGGCCGCCGGGCAGCGGTTGTCGAGGAACGCCAGCCATTTGCGCCCGTTGAGTGTATGGCTCTGGCTATAAGGGTAATGGTTGCGGCACAGGCGCTTGAGCAGACCATTGAGTTGCTGCAGCCAGGCGCCGGCAGGGGCGCCGTTATAAGGCTTGGGCATCAGTGCCAGCTCCGCCAGCGCGGCGAGTCGCACCGGGTCCATCGGTTGTTCGGCGCGCACGATGCGGTGCTTTTGCGGGGCCAGGTGCCGCAATTTCCACAGGCCGAAGCCGAGGGCGGGCAGTAGCAGCAGTAACAGCCACCAACCGGGTGCCGGCGGCCAGAAAGCAATCGGAGGCGGGGAAATCAGCGGTTGCAGTTGTTCGAGTCCGTTCATCGACCTTTCCCCGGTTTCTGAGGGTTCAGGTACTCGCGCAATTGCTCGACCATTTCGCTCTGGGTGCTCAATGGCATCATCAACACCCGCAGTTTTTGCGCGAGCAATTCCCAGCGGGCGATGCGCGTTTCGGCCTGGGCGCGGTAGGTCTGGCGCAGGTCGAAATTCAATGTGTCGAGCTCCAGTTGCGCTCCGCGCTCGGCGAAACGAAGCAAGCCGGCGGCGGGCAGGGCGTGATCCAGCGGGTCGGACACCGGCAACAGCAACAAGTCGCAATGGCGCGACAACAGGCTCAATTGCTGTTCCGCGCTCTCGGTCAAGGCGCGCTCATCGCAAATCACAATCACCAGGCTGCCGGGTCGCGAGACTTCCCGGGCCCGGCGCAGGGCAATGCCGAACGCATCGCGGTCCGGTTCGCCTTCGGTGTGCAGCGATTGATTGACCCGCACCAGTCGGTTGAGCAGTTGCAACAAACTCTGCTTGCTGCGCCGAGGTTTGATTTCGTAGTGCTCGTTGTCGCCGAACACCAGTCCGCCGACCCGATCGTTATGCCCCAGCGCCGCCCAACCGATCAGGCTCGCCGCCTGGGCGGCGAGCACCGATTTGAACATCAGCCCCGAGCCGAAAAACAACCGGCGGCTTTGCTCGACCATGATGAAAATCGGCCGTTCGCGCTCTTCATGGAACAGCTTGGTGTGCGGCTCCTGGGTCCGCGCGGTAACGCGCCAGTCGATGGTGCGTACGTCGTCGCCCGCCTGATAGACCCGCACCTGATCGAAGTCCACGCCACGGCCGCGCAGCTTGGAGTGGTGCAAGCCGATCAGCGGGCTGCGCTGGCTCGGCGTGGAAAATAGCTGCACTTCGCGCACGCGATGACGCATCTCGATCAGCTCGGCGAGCGTGACGCGGATACCCGGCTGGGGTGGCAAGGGGGCGTTCATCGGGGTCAAGCGACGGCTACGACGTCGAGAATCCGCTGGACCACACGGTCCTGGTCGATGCCGGCGGCTTCGGCTTCAAAGGAAAGAATGATGCGGTGGCGCAACACATCGAACAGCACCGCCTGAATGTCTTCCGGGCTGACGAAATCGCGCCCGGCGAGCCAGGCGTGGGCCCGGGCGCAACGGTCCAGGGCGATGGAACCGCGAGGACTGGCGCCATAGGCAATCCACTCGGCCATCTCCGGGTCGAACTTGGCCGGATTGCGGGTGGCCATGACCAGTTGCACCAGGTATTCCTCCACGGCATCGGCCATGTACAGGCCGAGGATTTCCTTGCGGGCGGCAAAAATCGCCTGCTGGCTGACGCGACGCTCGGGCTTGGTCTCGCCGTTCAGGGCTTCGCCCCGGGCCTGTTGCAGGATGCGGCGTTCGACGGTGGCATCGGGGAAGCCGATTTTCACGTGCATCAGGAAACGGTCGAGCTGGGCTTCCGGCAACGGATAGGTGCCTTCCTGCTCGATGGGGTTTTGCGTGGCCATCACCAGAAACAGCGGCGACAACTCATACGTACTGCGCCCGACACTGACCTGGCGCTCGGCCATCGCCTCGAGCAACGCCGACTGCACCTTGGCCGGGGCACGGTTGATTTCGTCCGCCAGCACCAGGTTATGGAAGATCGGGCCTTGCTGGAACACGAAGCTGCCGGTTTCCGGACGATAGATTTCCGTGCCGGTGATGTCGGCCGGCAACAGGTCGGGCGTGAACTGGATGCGATGGAACTGGGCTTCGATGCCTTCGGCAAGTTCTTTGATGGCCTTGGTCTTGGCCAGGCCAGGGGCGCCCTCGACCAGCATGTGGCCATCGGCAAGCAGGGCGATGAGCAAGCGCTCGATGAGTTTTTCCTGGCCGAGAATCTGCGTTGAAAGAAAGGTTCGCAGCGCGAGCAGCGCTTCACGATGTTCCATCGATGACTGTTCCTGGAAAGGGTGACCGAAGACGTTCGTATAACGCCAGGGCTGGGGGCGTTACTTTAATCCATCGCGGGGGGCGGCGACTAACGGCATTTTGTGCAAAGTGCGGGAAAAGAATGGCGAAACTGTTGGAGGTTTGTACCCGTGGCAGAGCAGCATCGTTTTTTCGGGCCCCTTCGCGAGCAGGCTCGCTCCCACAGATGGTCGGGTTCCTTCTGAAAGGGCGCGATCAATTGTGGGAGCGAGCCTGCTCGCGAAGAGGCCGGTACAGCGGCTGAAAACTAGAGCTGACTGATGTAAGTCCCGGTCCCCTTGAGGATGTTCTGCAACGTCTCTTCCACCTCCGCCAGATCACTGGCATCCGTGCTGTGAGTGATCTCCAGCACATCATCCCCATTCAACGCATCGGCATCCGCCGCCGCGATTTCGATCTTCAGCAGGGTAGGCGTCAGGGTGACTTTCACGCCGTCGAGGGTCGAGGGTTCGCCATCGAGGGTGATCTCCAGCTCGTCCTCGTCCGGGTAACGGGTCATCAGGAACATGTCGCCCTTGTCGCTGTGGCAGCAGAGCATGGCCATGTTGTCTTCTTCGTCATCGCACGGGTTGACGATCAAGAGGGCGGTGGTCATTTGCATGGGTAGTTCCTGGCTCGACGAGCGTAATGAAGGCGCACAAAAAGCGATTCTGCCAGTCCCGGCGAATTTCTGCTCGTCCGAGTGTCGAAGGATGTGATGCGAACGACCAGTGTGTTACTGGTCATTTCTGGGACGAACGTGCCGTAAAACCGGACGGAAAACCGCCATTTTCCCGCACGGCTGCTAGTGTTATCCGATGCCCCCGCCCTCAAGCTGCATACCGTTGACCGAATATGTCGCAGCATCGCAAGCATGGGCCTTGCCGCACTCGTTAAGCTGCGCAACGGATGAGCACCTGTAAAGGCATTGCGCTGCCCGCAGTTCAGTCGCCTTTGCAGATGCCCATTCACGGAAGGTGAATGTGACCCGAGTGTCTCGTCCAGCTTCACCCACCTGTCACCCTGTTTCCTCTGCCCGAGAATCAGGAACAGGGTGACGGGTAGCTTTGAAACATAGCCCCGAAAAGGGGTGTTTCGCGCGACGCTTCCATCAATAACAAGCCCAAGCGGAGTACCACAGATGGCGTTCTTCACCGCAGCCAGCAAAGCCGACTTCCAGCACCAACTGCAAGCGGCACTGGCGCAGCACATCAGTGAACAGGCACTGCCACAAGTGGCGCTGTTCGCTGAACAATTCTTCGGCATCATTTCCCTGGACGAACTGACCCAACGCCGGTTGTCCGATCTCGCTGGCTGTACCCTTTCTGCGTGGCGCCTGCTTGAGCGCTTCGATCACGCGCAACCGCAAGTGCGCGTCTTCAACCCCGATTACGAACGTCACGGCTGGCAGTCGACCCACACCGCGGTCGAAGTGCTGCACCACGACCTGCCATTCCTGGTGGATTCGGTGCGCACCGAGCTGAACCGTCGTGGCTACAGCATTCACACCCTGCAAACCACCGTGCTGAGCGTGCGTCGCGGCAGCAAGGGCGAGTTGCTGGAAATCCTGCCCAAGGGCACCCAGGGCGACGACGTTCTGCACGAGTCGTTGATGTACCTGGAAATCGACCGTTGCGCCAACACCGCCGAACTGAGCGTGCTGACCAAAGAGCTGGAGCAGGTGCTCGCTGAAGTGCGCGTCGCGGTTGGCGATTTCGAACCGATGAAGGCCAAGGTCCAGGACATCCTGGCCAAGCTGGACAGTAGCCAGTTCGCTGTCGATGCCGAAGAGAAGAATGAGATCAAGAGCTTCCTGGAATGGCTGGTGGGCAACCACTTCACCTTCCTGGGCTACGAAGAGTTCGTGGTCACCGACCAGCCTGATGGCGGTCACATCGAATACGACCAGAACTCGTTCCTCGGCCTGACCAAACTGCTGCGTGCCGGCCTGACCTACGACGACCGTCGCATCGAAGACTACGCCGTCAACTATCTGCGCGAACCGACCCTGCTGTCGTTCGCCAAGGCCGCACACCCAAGCCGCGTGCACCGTCCGGCTTACCCGGATTACGTATCGATCCGTGAAATCGATGCCGACGGCAAGGTCATCAAGGAATGCCGTTTCATGGGCCTGTACACCTCGTCGGTGTATGGCGAGAGTGTGCGCACCATTCCGTACATCCGCCGCAAGGTCGCGGAAATCGAACGCCGTTCCGGCTTCCAGGCCAAGGCTCACCTGGGCAAGGAACTGGCGCAGGTGGTCGAAGTGCTGCCACGGGACGATCTGTTCCAGACCCCGGTGGACGAGCTGTTCAGCACCGTGATGTCGATCGTGCAGATCCAGGAACGCAACAAGATCCGTGTGTTCCTGCGCAAGGACCCGTACGGCCGTTTCTGCTACTGCCTGGCCTACGTGCCGCGCGATATCTACTCCACCGAAGTGCGCCAGAAGATCCAGCAAGTGCTGATGGATCGCCTGAAAGCCTCGGATTGCGAGTTCTGGACCTTCTTCTCCGAGTCCGTGCTGGCCCGTGTGCAGTTGATCCTGCGCGTCGACCCGAAAAACCGCATCGACATCGACCCGCTGCAGCTGGAAAACGAAGTGATCCAGGCCTGCCGCAGCTGGCAGGACGACTACGCTTCCCTGACCGTCGAAAGCTTCGGCGAAGCCCAGGGCACCAACGTGCTGGCCGACTTCCCGAAAGGTTTCCCGGCCGGTTACCGCGAGCGTTTCGCAGCCCATTCGGCTGTGGTCGACATGCAGCACCTGTTGAGCCTGAGCGACAAAAACCCGCTGGTGATGAGCTTTTATCAGCCGCTGGGCCAGGTTTCCGGTCAGCGCCAGTTGCATTGCAAGCTGTACCACGCCGACACCCCGCTGGCCCTGTCCGACGTCTTGCCGATCCTGGAAAACCTCGGTCTGCGCGTGCTGGGTGAGTTCCCGTATCACTTGCGCCACAGCAGCGGCCGCGAGTTCTGGATTCATGATTTCGCGTTCACTGCCGCCGAAGGCCTGGATCTGGATATCCAGCAACTCAACGACACCCTGCAGGACGCGTTCGTCCACATCGTTCGCGGCGATGCCGAGAACGATGCGTTCAACCGCCTGGTGCTGACCGCCGGCTTGCCATGGCGCGACGTGGCGCTGTTGCGTGCCTACGCCCGCTACCTGAAGCAGATCCGTCTGGGCTTCGACCTGGGCTACATCGCCAGCACCCTGAACAACCACACCGACATCGCTCGCGAATTGACCCGGTTGTTCAAGACCCGTTTCTATCTGGCGCGCAAACTCAGCAGCGACAACCTCGAGCAGCGTCTGGAACACGCGATCCTGACCGCTCTGGATGACGTTCAGGTGCTCAACGAAGACCGTATCCTGCGTCGCTACCTGGACCTGATCAAGGCGACCCTGCGCACCAACTTCTACCAGACCGACGCCAACGGCCATAACAAGTCGTACTTCAGCTTCAAGTTCAACCCGCACTTGATTCCTGAACTGCCGAAACCTGTTCCGAAGTTTGAAATCTTCGTTTACTCGCCACGTGTCGAAGGCGTGCACCTGCGCTTCGGCAACGTCGCTCGCGGCGGCCTGCGCTGGTCCGACCGTGAAGAAGACTTCCGTACCGAAGTCCTGGGCCTGGTAAAAGCCCAGCAAGTGAAGAACTCGGTGATTGTGCCGGTGGGTGCCAAGGGCGGCTTCCTGCCGCGTCGCCTGCCACTGGGCGGCAGCCGTGACGAGATCGCGGCCGAGGGCATTGCCTGCTACCGCATCTTCATTTCCGGTCTGCTGGACATCACCGACAACCTGAAGGACGGCGCGCTGGTACCACCGGCCAATGTCGTGCGTCATGACGACGATGACCCGTACCTGGTGGTTGCAGCGGACAAGGGCACCGCAACCTTCTCCGACATCGCCAACGGCATCGCCATCGACTACGGCTTCTGGCTGGGTGACGCCTTTGCGTCCGGTGGTTCGGCCGGTTACGACCACAAGAAAATGGGCATCACCGCCAAGGGCGCGTGGGTTGGCGTACAGCGCCACTTCCGCGAGCGCGGCATCAATGTCCAGGAAGACAGCATCACCGTGGTGGGCGTCGGCGACATGGCCGGTGACGTGTTCGGTAACGGCTTGCTGATGTCCGACAAGCTGCAACTGGTCGCTGCCTTCAACCACATGCACATCTTCATCGACCCGAATCCGGATCCGGCGACCAGCTTCGCCGAGCGTCAGCGCATGTTCGACCTGCCGCGTTCGGCGTGGTCGGACTACGACACCAGCATCATGTCCGAAGGCGGCGGGATCTTCTCTCGCAGCGCGAAGAGCATTGCGATTTCCCCGCAGATGCAAGAGCGTTTCGACATCAAGGCCGACAAGCTGACCCCGACCGAGCTGCTCAATGCCTTGCTCAAGGCACCGGTGGACCTGTTGTGGAACGGCGGTATCGGTACTTACGTCAAAGCCAGCAGCGAAAGCCACGCCGATGTCGGCGACAAGGCCAACGATGCGCTGCGCGTGAACGGCAACGAACTGCGCTGCAAAGTGGTGGGCGAGGGCGGTAACCTCGGCATGACCCAGCTGGGTCGCGTGGAATTCGGCCTCAATGGCGGCGGTTCCAACACCGACTTCATCGACAACGCCGGTGGCGTGGACTGCTCCGACCACGAAGTGAACATCAAGATCCTGCTGAACGAAGTGGTTCAGGCCGGCGACATGACCGCCAAGCAGCGTAACGAGTTGCTGGCGAGCATGACCGACGAAGTCGGCAACCTGGTACTGGGCAACAACTACAAGCAGACTCAGGCACTGTCCCTGGCGGCCCGTCGTGCCTTGCCACGGATCGCTGAATACAAGCGACTGATGAACGATCTGGAAGGTCGCGGCAAGCTGGATCGCGCCATCGAGTTCCTGCCGGCCGAAGACGCGATCAACGAACGCGTTGCAGCAGGTCACGGCCTGACTCGTCCCGAGTTGTCGGTGCTGATCTCCTACAGCAAGATCGACCTCAAGGAGCAGTTGCTCAACTCCCTGGTGCCGGATGACGACTACCTGACCCGCGACATGGAAACCGCTTTCCCGCCAACCCTGGTGAGCAAGTTCTCCGAAGCCATGCGTCGTCACCGTCTGAAGCGCGAAATCGTCAGCACCCAGATCGCCAACGATCTGGTGAACCACATGGGCATCACCTTCGTTCAACGACTCAAAGAGTCGACCGGCATGAGCCCGGCGAACGTGGCCGGTGCTTATGTGATCGTGCGTGACATTTTCCATCTCCCGCACTGGTTCCGTCAGATTGAAGCCCTGGACTACAAGGTTTCCGCCGACGTGCAACTGGAGCTGATGGACGAGCTGATGCGCCTGGGCCGCCGCGCCACGCGCTGGTTCCTGCGTGCCCGTCGCAACGAGCAGAACGCTGCCCGTGACGTCGCGCACTTCGGTCCGCACCTGGCGGCGTTGGGCCTCAAGCTCGACGAACTGCTCAGTGGCGAGATCCGCGAGACCTGGCAGACCCGTTATCAGGCCTACGTCGCTGCTGGCGTGCCTGAATTGCTGGCGCGCATGGTGGCTGGCACCACGCACCTGTACACGCTGCTGCCGATCATCGAGGCTTCCGACGTGACCGGCCAGGACCCTGCGGACGTGGCCAAGGCCTACTTCGCCGTGGGCAGCGCGCTGGACATCACCTGGTACCTGCAACAGATCAGCGCGCTGCCGGTTGAAAACAACTGGCAAGCCCTGGCCCGTGAAGCGTTCCGCGATGACGTCGACTGGCAGCAACGTGCGATCACCATCTCGGTCCTGCAACAGGGCGACGGCAGCCTGGACGTGGAAACCCGTCTGGCGCAGTGGATGGCGCAGCACGAAAGCACCATCGAACGCTGGCGCACCATGCTGGTGGAAATCCGTGCCGCCAGCGGCACGGACTACGCCATGTACGCGGTGGCCAACCGTGAGTTGCTGGACGTGGCATTGAGCGGCCAAGCGCCGGCAGTGCCGGCTACAGCCTCGGCCAGTGAAGAGCTGGAACCGGCTGCTTGATCAGGCGTTGAATGAAAAAGCCCCGCATTGAAAGATGCGGGGCTTTTTTTTGCCAATGTTCTGGGGTGTCTGTTCGGGCCTCTTCGCGAGCAGGCTCGCTCCCACAGTGGTTTGCGACATACACGAAACCGATGTGGGAGCGAGCCTGCTCGCGAAAGAGGTATTCCCCTTAATACACTTTCTGATCCTTGTTGTTATCTATCATCGACACTTTATCTGTCGGCCTGGTCAATAAATTACTGAGCGACTGGTCAAACTTCTGCAGTGCCCTTACTTGCACATTCTGCTGTTCATTAATGTCGGCAACTATTTCTTCACTGCGCTTATAGTCCGCCCACACCGGACTGAGCGCCTTGGCATCATGCCCTTGTGCAGTACCGATGTAGTTGAGGTTGCTGTCATAGAAGTGCGCACTGACATTGGCTTCTATATCGGAACTGCGCGAGGTCATGAGTTGACTGCGGGTGTCGACCACCGCGACGACATCCGGTTTCGCCGCCTTGAGGCTTTGCATGTCCGGGTACACCGTGACCGAGCCGAACTGCCGTTGCAGGGAGGTCTTGACGCCATCCACGGCCAGGTCGGGGTTGGAGGTGGCCACGTAGGCGTCATGAATCGATTGCACCAGCAGGCTCTGGCCGAATCCGGTGCCGGCATTGGCCTGGTAGTCCTGAAGGTAGGCGCGGTTGGCCTGGGTGTTGCGGTTGTACACCACGCCCAGGGACACATCACTGCCGTTGGGAACGCGGGTGGCGCTGCTGCGTCCTACCGGTTCGCTGAAAATGCCGTCCAGCGAAGAAACCGCCGAAGGTGCAGTGGGAATAGAGCAACCGGTTAAAAGAGCCGTTATCGTCAACGTACTGACAAGTGCAAGTTTCATGGTGTTTCTCCAGTGAAACAACATCAGTCGAAAGTTTAATTGGCCGGAAGTAACCGGCGGTATCTCCAGACTAAACCGGGAGTGGCGGAAGAAAATAGCCAATATCGGCCATTATCAGGTGGCCAATAGTTTTGTTTGGTTTAAAGACATCTGGTTAATTGCCCGGGGAAATAAAAAGGCCCGAAACAATGTTTCGGGCCTTTTTATTTATGGCTACGGGTTCAGCGATCAGTTTTTCAATGGGACCAGCACTTGCTCGTCCGGCGACAAGACCATGAACACCAGCAACTTGGCAGGCTTGGTGGCGCTGGCGTTCTTTGAGACCAGATGCTCGGAGCCTGCCGCTTCATACCAGTATTCCCCGGCCTTGTAAGTCACTTCTTTTTCGCCTTTTACCTGAGAAGTGACGGCTCCCTCCAGAACGTAGGCCATGGCGGTGCCGTCGTGCTTGTGGGCAATGGATGCCTGGCCGGGCTTGTAGTCGACCTCGATCATCAGGGCCTTTTTGCCCGGGACGTTTTTCAGCACTTGATCCTGAAGTACCGTGACCTTTTCCGAAGGATTACCGGCTTCATGGGCGAAGGCCGAGGCGGAAACGGTCAGGGTCAGGGCAACAAGGGGAGCGGCAAAGAAGTGCAATGCGTTCATGATTCATCACCTGCGATGGTTAGTGGTCAGGGACCAATCTAGTGCGCCGCAGGGTGCAATCAAACAGCCAATACTCGGGAAGGTCAGGGGACCAATGCGGGGAGCCGGAAACGAAAAAGATCGCAGCCCTCGGCAGCTCCTGCAGAGGTACCCTTGCTCTGCGGGAACGGCCAAAGGCTGCGATCTTTAATTGTGTTTCTATCGAATCGGGAAGCTGTTGAAATCAACCGCATTGGCCAGTTGGCAATCGATCAGGTCGATAAAGCCTTGCACTTCGGGGCTGTTGAAATGCGATTGCATGGCCGCTTCCGATTGCCAGTGGGCGCTGACGGTCCAGCGGTTACTGTCCTCAGGGCAGCGGTCGACCATATAGGAGTCACAGCCCGGGGTTTCGCGCAGGGTGTCGACAATCTTTTGCAGTTGCTTACCCAGTTCTTCCGAGCGGCCGGCGACGGCCTGCACCTTTACGGTATTGATCACTTTGTAGGACATTGGCTCACACTCCTGAATCAGGCCGGACGAATCCTGCTCATTGAGGGATAACGCCTATGCAGGATAGGCCTGCACTCCCGGACCACCAATAGCCAATTGCCGGATAAAGCCGCAGTCCAATCCCTCAGGCCAGCTGTTGCAAAATGTCACGAAGGCGGTCCAGGGCGATGTCGATGTCCAGGGTTTCAATGGCACCGAAACCCAGGAAGAACCCGGACTGAGGGGCTTGCTGGTAGTAAAAACTGTCGATGGCATAGAGCCCGACTTCAACCTTTTTCGCCAGTTCTATCACCAGCGGAACGTCGATTGGCACTTTGCACAATACCACCATGTGGAAACCGGCCCGGGTGGGCACCGCTTCGAGCCACGGCGAGAGATCGCCGGCCATGCGCGCCAGGATGCGTTCACGCCTGCCCGCATAAATCGTATGGCAGCGTCGAATGTGCTTGAGCAGGCAGCCTTCAGCGATGAATTTGGCCAGTGCCCACTGGGGCAGGGTGGAGGTGTGCAGGTCGGTGAGTTGCTTGGCGCGTACCACCGCTTCGAGGATTGCCGGCGGCAGGATCGCATAACCCAGGCGCAGCTCCGGCAGCAAGGTCTTCGAAAAGGTTCCGACGTAGGCGACGATCCCGCGCTCATCCATGCTTTGCAGCGAATCCGTGGGTCGGCCCTCGTAGCGAAATTCGCTGTCGTAGTCGTCCTCGATGATGATGGCCCCCAGTTCATGGGCCTTGGCCAGCAGCGCCACCCGCCGTTCCTGGCTCATGGGCATCCCCAGCGGGAACTGGTGCGAAGGCGTGACGTAAATCAGGCGTGTGCCGAGGGGGATCTTGTCGACCTGGATGCCCTCGGCATCCACCGGAACGCCAATCACCGTGGCGCCGTGGGTGCCGAACAGCAGGCGTGCCGGCGGATAACCGGGGTCTTCCATGGCCACGATGCTGCCGGGCCGCGTGATGACGCGGGAGATCAGGTCCAGGGCCTGTTGGGCTCCGTTGCACACCACCACATCTTCATCCTGGCAGTTGACCCCGCGGGAAAACGCGATGTGCCGGGCGATGGCATTGCGCAGGGCCGGCAAGCCTTCGGGCAGGCTGTAGAAGCCCTTGGAGGCGGCGATCTGACGCAAGGCGTGGGAGGTGCAGCGTCGCCAGTCGTCCTGGGGAAACTGGCCCTTGCTGGTGGCGCCGCCGATGAAGTCATAACGCAGCGAGCCTTCCAGGGTCGGATGGCGCAGAAACACCGGCAGGTTGCGCCAGGACTCAATGACCTCGAAACCAGCCAGCTCCGAATGACTCTGCTTGCGCTCGATTTTCGAGGCCCGGGCATTGACGTAGGTACCTTTGCCGATCACCCCGGTGAGAAAGTTTTCGTAGGTCAGTTGGGCGTAGGTATCGGAAATGGTCTTGCGCGAAATGCCCAGTTGCTCGGCGAGCAGGCGACTGGGTGGAAGCTGCGTCCCTGCTGCCAGACGGCCCGATTCGATGGCGCTGCGCAGTTGGTTGTACAACTGGCCTGCCAGGTCCTTGCGGCCGTGAATGACAACATGTAGTTCCATACCGGCAAGCTCCTGCGGCGGATGATCTTGTTCGCGGTGTGCGTGGCGCAAGATTACCCGCATTCACCGGCAGGGATGAAGTTGCGAGGGGAAAAAACGCCGGATTGGACTAGTGGGCACTGGTCTTCCCGGAAATCGAGGAATTGGTTATAGGCCGACCGGGTCATTCCCGTTAGTCTGCCGCCATTAAGTATTTAGTTGAAAGTATCTGTTTAATGTTATTTGTTTTATGAATTTGGTGTTGCTCCACCATCAGCCTTGTAATGATTATTACAGGGCTTTTTTGTTTTAGTGTAGTTGGTTGAAAGTACTCATCCTTGCAGGAATATTGATCTTGCAAGGATGAGTCAGTGCGCAAGCCATTGGCAAGCAACCGCTTCAACTGGCTTTGGCTGGCAGGGTTTCAGCGCGTTCAGCGGTGTTGCGATTGTCGCTCTCAATCCGTGCATTCTCCAGCGCAACCTGCTCGGCACGGGCGTTTGCGCGTTCGATCAGGCGATCGCTGCCACCTTCGGCGAAGCTCAGGCCAGAGAAGGCTGCACACAACAAACTACCGGCGATAACGAAGTTTTTCATGATGTTTACCTTTGAAGTAAAGTTGCAAGTGTCGGGATGACGGCGCCAGTTTAGAGAGCGAGTTGAATGTTCAGGAATATCCAATTTTCCAAATAATGCGGTGACCAATGTCTTTTTAAGGGCGGGGCGTTCAGATAACTTGAGGGTGTTTAAAGTCAGGTAGGGAACGGTGTCTTCCAGCTGCGGTTATTCGAAGAAAGTGGTATGCCGTTTTTTCGCGCAATTGGATCTGGCATCACCCGGTGCTTGTGCCAATCTTTAAATCATTCATCAGATTCGAAAGGCCCGCCATGAACCCTCGACTGGATTACTACAGCGCTTCCCCCAAAGCGATGAAAGCGATGATCGCCATGGAGGCGCTGACCAGCAGCTTGAGCATCGAACCGGCGCTGCTGCACCTGATCAAGATTCGCGCATCACAGCTCAACGGCTGCGCCTTCTGCACCGACATGCATTCAGTGGACGCCCGGCGCCTCGGCGAGACCGACCGGCGCCTGTATTCCATCGTGGTCTGGCGCGACAGCAATTTTTTCAACCCGCGCGAGCGTGCAGCCCTGGCCTGGACCGAGGCGGTGACACTGCTGTCGGAAAATCATGTGCCGGATGATGTGTATGAAGAGGCGAGGGCGCAATTCAGCGAAGAAGAGCTGGTGGATCTGACCATTGCCGTCACCACCATCAACAGCTGGAATCGCCTGGCCGTGAGCTTTCGGCAAAGCCCCAGTACCTGACCTCATGGGCACGCGTTCCCCTGTGGGAGCGAGCTCTGCTCGCGATGGACGTCAACGATAACGCGTCCGGTCTGAATGATCGCGTTGTCTGGACATCCATCGCGAGCAGAGCTGAACTGGTCAAGTAATCCCGGACACCGTTTACGGTGCTTATGCCGCTTTTTG
>NZ_JABFMU010000076.1 GCF_013359695.1 Pseudomonas sp. C2B4 | reverse complement strand
ATGGCCGATGGCGGCGGGCCCACGGAGCAGGACCGGAGCGAGGGCATGCCGAGCCACAGCGAGGCACCGAACGACAGGGGCAAAAGCGCTTTGGTTACTTTCGCGCTTTTCGAAAGTGACCCGCCGTAAGGGCGGAACCAATAGCAGCCGTTACCGAAGAAACGGATATGCACAAACCTCTATTCAAAAACAACCTTACCCCCACTGCCCCCCCACCCTTCAATCTGCCCCTGATAACGCTCTTCAATCAAATTACGACGAATCTTCAAGGTCGGCGTCAGCAACGAATTGGCAACGGTCCAGGGCTCGGCAACCACCACCAGACACCCCAATTGCTCATGGGACTCGAACTGGGCATTGACCTCCCCCAGGAACACCTCAAGTTCAGTGGCAACCTTGTCACGCCCATCGGCGGTGGCCAGGGCGGCGCGGGTCTCGGGCGATACGTTGATCAATGCCACCGGCTGCACCAGCCCAACGCCCGTGACGCAGGAGGCTTCGACACGCGGATGATTGCCAAGCTTCGCCTCGATCGGCACCGGCGCGACGTACTTGCCCTTGGCGGTCTTGAACAGTTCCTTGACCCGTCCGGTGATACGCAGGCGCCCTTGTTCGTCCAGTTCGCCACGGTCACCGGTGCGGAACAGGCCGTCGGCGGTGTAGCTCTCGGCCGTCAACTCGGGTCGCTTGTAGTAGCCCAGCATCTGCGCCGGGCTTTTCACCAGGATTTCGTTGTCATCGCCGATACGGCATTCGACCCCCGGGATCGCCGCGCCCACGTAACCGATGCGCACTTGCCCCGGCAGGCTGAAATGCGAAGTGCCGAAGTTCTCCGACATGCCGTAGCCTTCCAGCAACTCGAGTCCCAGCGCGCGGTACCAATCCATCACCTTGACCGGCAAAGGCGCCGAACCGGACAGGCCGGTGTGCACCTGGTCCAGTCCCAGCGCCGAGAGGATCTGCGCCTTCATCAGCTTGCCTTCTACCGGATCGGCGAAGACGGCAGCCTGTTTGGCAGGGTCGATCCGTTCGTTGATACCCTGGTAGAACTTGCTCCACAACCGTGGCACGGACAGGAAGATGGTGGGGCGCGCACGGCGCAGGTCGTCGCTGAAGGTTTCCAGGCCGAGGTTGAAGAACACCCGGCAGCCGCTGTAAAGCGACACCGCCTCCACCACCGCCCGCTCGGCGGTATGGGCAAGCGGCAAGTACGACAGCAGGCGGTCACTGTTGCAGGGGCCCTGTCCGTTGTCATAGATGCAGCCGGTCACCGCCGGCGCGGCGTACATGGCGCCGAAACTGTGCATCACCCCTTTGGGATCGCCGGTGCTGCCCGAGGTGTAAATGATGGTGGCAAGCTCTTCCGGTTCAGGTTCGACCACCGCTTGCAGCGGCGCGGTACGGGCGATGATCGGCTGCCACGCCTCGCCCTGGCCGCCACTGGACATCGGCAGATCGATCAAGGGCAACCCCGTCGGAATCGAGTCGCGAATGGCGCTCCAACCCGCCGCGTCACCCTCCAGGCGACCGACGAACAGCAACCGTATCTCGGCATGCTCCAGCACGTAACGCACCGTGTCGCTGTTGGCGGTGGTGTACAGCGGCACACTGACGTGTCCGGCCATCCAGATCGCGAGATCGGCGATGATCCAGTGGGCCGTGTTCTTGCCGTAAATGCCGATGGAGGATTTCGCAGGCAGGCCAAGCGACTGCAGGTGAGCGGCCATGCGGCGCGCCTGGTCGCCCACTTCACGCCAGCTATAGTCTTGAACGCTGCCGTCGGGCAAGGGTTGAGTCAGGTAGATGGAATCAGGGGTGCTGAGCTCCCAGTGAAGGAAGCGATGCAACAGTGTTGAATTCTTGTTGTTATTCATGGCTGCTCCTGCAACTGAAGGGTGGTGTGCCACCCATTGAAAAAATTCTGTTCCAGGCCCGTGGCAACGCATTCGCGCCCGGGGTCAATCGCGCTGATAAAGAGTCGTTGTCACCGTGCCATCGCTGCCTGCCTGCTGCTGAAGCGCCAGTTGCGCATCGGCGACCTGGCGTCGGCCGGCGCTGCCGCGCAGGTGGTGCACCAGTTCAATGCATTGCGCCAGCGAGCTCGCCGCTGACGCCTGGCCCAATGAAAGCAGGCCGCCGGAAGGATTGACGACCAGGTTGCCACCCGTCGTATTGTCGCCATCTTCGACCATTTTCTCACCCCTGCCTTCAGGGCAGAAACCCAATGCCTCGTAGAGCAGCAATTCGCTGACGGTACTGGTGTCGTGCAGTTCGCACACGGCAACGTCCTCCGGCCCCCTGCCCGCCTGTTCGTACAACTCAAGGGCGGCGGCCACGTTGACGTCATAGTCTACGCCAGCAAAGGTCGAGCCCTGGTCCGGACCGGTCACCTGCTGGGGTGAAATGCAAGCCTGGGCGGCAATGCGCACGACCGGGCCGCTGCAGTGGCGCCGGGCAAACTCACTGGAACACAGCAACACTGCGGCGACACCCGAGCTGGTCCAGGCAAATTGCGGCTGGGTCAGCGGCTCGGCGATGGTGTCGGCGTCCAGCACCTGCTCCAGCGTCAGCGCGCGGGTGAAGGCGGCCAGGGGGTTGAGCGCGGCATGCTGGCGGGCCTTGACCGTGATCATGGCGAAGGTCTCTCGCCGGGCCCGGTAGCGCGCCATGTACGCTCGCGCCGTGGCGCCAAGACGCTCGAACACAAGGTCGGGCACGGGCGTCGCCGCCGCACTCTGAACCCCCAGCACCAGAATGCTTTCGGCCTGCCCCAGGGCGATGGCCTGACAGGCACGCGCAAACAGATTGCTGTCGTCGGCACCTCCCTCCGGGAAGTGGCAGAGCGGAGTTTGCGCAAGCCCCGTTCGTTGCAAGGCACGCTGCAAGGTCACGCCATCCATCATGCGCGATACGGCATGGACAGTCGCAATGTTGCTCGCGGATACGCTGGCGTCAGTGAGTGCCTGCCTGATCGTAGCGCTGACCAGAACGGTCGGATCGGGTCCCAGCCCGGTCGTACGGAAAGGCGACATTCCTACGCCAATCACATTGACGCAACGTTGCATCGTGCTCTCCTGAAATAAAAGGCTGCCGCTTCCAGCTCAGGGAAGCGGCAGATGGCCAAGGGTCAGGCCGGCACGGATTCGAACAGTTCGACCGCACCATTTTTCAATACGACGACGTCCCGCTCCACGGCACGCATCTCGACCACGATGCGCGTTGGGGACTCTCGCCACATGCGGGTTTCCAGGGTATCGCCCGGCATCACGATGGAAGCGAAGCGTGCGCGCACGCTCTTGAACAGACGCGAGTCGTTGCCGCAGAACGCCTTGATCACGTGGCGGCCGAGGTAACCGAAAGTGCACAGGCCATGCAGGAACGGTTTCTCGTAGCCAGCCTTGGCGGCGTAATCCGGATCGACGTGCATCGGGTTCCAGTCACCGCACAGGCGATACAGCAGGGCCTGGTTGACTTCGGTCTTGTCGGCCAATACCGCATCCGGCTGACGGTCCGGCGCGACGTTGATCTCTTCGCTGGCCACACGCTGCAAGCCTGCACCCGGCACGCCTGGATAGAAGCCCGTCACTTCGTTGTAGAACAGCGGCGTGCCGTGTTCGTCGGTGGTCTCGATGGCCAGGATGGTCACGGTGCTCTTGCCTTTGTCGATGGCCGACTTCAAGCGCATGGTGTGCTTGAGCTTGGCCTTGGGCGGCAACGGGCGATACATCACGGTGTACTGTTCGCCATGCAGGCCCTTGGCGAATGGCACGTTCAGACCTTCCAGCTGTGGCTCGCCCGACTTGGCAGCGCGCAGGAACACTTCAGTCGCCGGCAACACGGCCATGGTCGGCAGTACGCGGAAATCGTCGCCGAGGAACTCGTTGATGTACTTCAACTCGTCGCGGTCCAGCGGATCCTTGGCGGCGCCGACGGCCAATGCATAGAGCGCGGCGTCGTTCTGGTCGTATTCGGTTTCCAGATGAGAGACGGCGTTGGCGGCCACTTCCATATCAATGAACGCATTGCCGCCCTTGGCCGGCGAGTCCATGCGGGCAAACAGCTCCTTGAAGCCTTCGCCACCGTCGGCGTGGTGGACGCTGTGCTCGTCGAACTCAGTGATGCGCGCCCAGTTGTCGCGAACCAGTTCCGGGCTCAGGGTGTTGGTGTGCAGGAAGCGACCCTGGGAGCGTTCCCAACGGTATTTGGCATGGAAGCCGCCACCGACCTCGAACAGGCCGCCCGTGTCCGCGCACTCCTCGCTGCACAGCCAACCCACCAGCGGCGCGCAGTCTTCCACTTTCAGTTTGTCGTGCAGTTCCTGTGGGAAAATACCGCTGGCGATCACCATCCGCGAAGCGGCGATCGGGGCGATGGTGTTGACGCGGATGTTCTTGCTCGCGCCTTCGATGGCCAGCGAGTTGGCGAAACCGATCAGGCCCGACTTGGCGGTGGAATAGTTGCACTGGCCGAAGTTGCCGAAGATGCCGGCGCCGGACGCGGTCATCACGATACGGCCATAGCCTTTTTCGCGCATGATCGGCCACACGGCGTGGGTCAGGCGGAAGGCGCCCTTGACGTGAACGTCCTGGATCAGGTCCCACTGCTCTTCGGTCATCTTGTGGAACGAACTGTCGCGCAAGACGCCTGCGTTGTTGATCAGGATGTCGACCGTGCCGAACACCTCCAGCGCGGTGGCGACGATCTTCTCGCCCTCGGTCACCGAATGGTAGTCGGCGACAGCCTCGCCACCCATGGCGCGGATTTCCGCCACCACGGCATCGGCGGCCGAGCTTGAGCTGCCCAGGCCTTCGGTGCTGACGCCCAGGTCGTTGACCACGACTTTGGCGCCCCGGGAACCCAGCAACAAGGCGTGGGCGCGTCCCAGGCCGTTGCCGGCGCCGGTGACGATGGCTACTTTGCCGTCAAAGCGAATTTCTTGAGACACGTTTGCTCTCCTATGATCGCGCTCACAACGTGCGAGCGATGATTTCCTTCATGATTTCGTTGGTACCGCCCCAGATACGGTTGCCACGGGTGTCCAGGTACAACCTGGCGATCGGGTATTCGGTCATGTAGCCGTTGCCGCCATGCAGTTGCAGACAGGCATCGACTACCCGGCTGCTGAGTTCGGCGGTCCAGTACTTGGCCACCGCGGCCGCTTCGGCGGTCAGTTCATCGCGCAGCAGCAAGGCCATGCAGCTATCGACCCACGAGCGGCCGATCTGGATTTCGGCCTTGAGTTGCGCCAGGGTGAAACGCGAGTTCTGGAAGTCGAGCACAGGCTTGCCGAACACGATGCGCGTACGGGTGTATTCGAGGGTGTGATCCAGCGCCGCCTCGGCCTGGGCCTGGAAACCGACGGCACCGATGATCCGTTCCCACGCCAGATCGTGCATGAGCTGATAGAAGCCCTGCCCCGGCACGCCGCCGAGTACGTTCTCGGCCGGCACGCGGCAATCGTCGAAGAACAACATGCTGGTGTCCTGGGCATGCAGGCCGATCTTCTCCAGTGGTTGAGAGCGACTGAAGCCCTCGCGCTCCTTCTCGACGATGACCAGCGAGATGTCCTTGGCGCTGCCACTGTTGCCGGTCTTGCACACCACCAGCGCCAGATCGCAGGACGCACCGTTGGAAATAAACGTCTTGGAACCGTTGAGCACCAGCTCGTCACCGTCCTGCACGGCGCGGGTGCGCACGGCTTGCAGGTCCGAACCGGTATTGGGTTCGGTCATGGCAATGGCGCCCACGGCTTCGCCAGCGATCATTCGCGGCAACCAGGTCTGCTTCTGCGCCTCGGTGCCGTAATTGAGGATGTAGAACGCCACCAGGCCATGCACGCCAAAGCCGATCAGGCCCGAGGCGCCGACCCGCATGAATTCCTCGGCGAAGACCATGTCGAACAGGCGGTCGGCACCGGGGCCGCCGTACGCTTCCGGCATGGACGGCAGCAGCATTCCGAGTTCGCCAGCCTTGCGCCACACCTCGCGGGGTACGCACTTGTCCTTTTCCCACTGAGCGTGGAAAGGCGCGACTTCCTGTTCCATGAAACGGCGGCAGGCGCGGCGAAACTCGTCGTGCTCGCTGCTGAACAATGTACGGGGGATCAGATATTCCATTGGGTAGTCCTCTGCAGCCGGGATCAGAGCGTGCGCCCGACCAGATCTTTCATGATGTCGTTGGCGCCGCCGGCAATACGCAGGACGCGGTGATCGAGGTAGTGACGGGCCACCGGGTACTCGAGCATGTAGCCGTTGCCGCCGTGCAGCTGGACGCATTCGTCCACGACCTTGGTGTAGAGCTCCGAGCACCACAATTTGGCGGCCGCGGCCGCTTCAGGGCTGAGGGTGCGGGCCAGGCACTGTTCCATGCAGCGGTCGACGTAGTTCTGCGACACCGCCAGCTGCATCTTCAGGTCGGCCAATTTGAAGCGAGTGTTCTGGAAGGCGAAGATCGGTTTGCCGAAGACGGTGCGACCCTTGGTGTATTCCAGCGTGCTTTCAAGCACTGCTTCGGCGCCCGCCACGCTGCTGATCGCGATGGACAGCCGTTCCCAGGCCAACTCCTTCATCAACTGGATGAAGCCCTGCCCGGCCACGCCACCCAACAGGTTTTCCTTGGGCACCCGCACGTCTTCGAAGAACAGCATGGTGGTGTCCTGGGCGTGCAGGCCCACCTTGCGCAACGGCTTGGATCGGCTGAAACCGGCGCGATCGGCTTCGACCAGGATCAGCGAGATGTCCTGGGCGCCTTTGCCCGTGTTACCCGTCTTGGCGACGACGACCACGATGTCGCAGTTGGTGCCGTTGGAGATGAACGTCTTGGCGCCGTTGATGACGTACTCATCACCGTCGAGCACGGCACGGGTCTTGACCGCTTGCAGGTCCGAGCCGGTATCGGGCTCGGTCATCGCCACCGCGCCAATGGCCGCGCCCGCCGCCATTTTCGGCAGCCACGCCTGCTTTTGCTGTTCATTGCCGAAATTCACCAGGTAACCGGCGACAATGTCGTGCACGCCGAAACCGATCAGGCCGGACGCCTGGCCCGCACGGTAGATTTCCTCAGTGGCGATCATCGAGAACCGACGATCCAGCCCCAGTCCGCCATAAGCCTCGGGCGTGGTTGCATTGAGCATGCCCAGCGCGCCGGCCCTTTCCCAGATAGACCGAGGGACCCGATGCTCCGCTTCCCACTGTTCGAGACAGGGAGCACATTCCTGAGCCAGGAAGCGCCGCACGCTGCGGCGAAACTCCTCGTGCTCTTGATCAAACAGGCTGCGCGCAATCATGGGGTGCTTCTCTCCTCAAATCATCGTTCTGCCACCTCTCAAGGGGGCTATGGATCGATCATAGGAGGAGGTCTTGCAGAACCGCCCCCTCAGGGAGGGGGGGATGCGTGCGCCCAAAAAACAAGCCAAGGGCGAATTCAACTGTGGCGAGGGGATTTATCCCCGTTGGACTGCGCAGCAGCCCCTCCTTTGGGGCCGCTTCGCGGCCCAGCGGGGCGGTGCGACGTTTCGCTAAATCCCCTCGCCACAGGTGGAATATCGGGGTGGACCGATCAGGTCTGGCACCCGGCTCAGGTGTGGGAGCGGGCTTGCTCGCGAAGGCGGACTTCCAGTCAATGTTGATGTCGCCTGATAGTCCGCGTTCGCGAGCAAGCCCGCTCCCACATGGGGTCTGCGCTTGGTCTGTCTTTTCAAACCGATTGTTTGCGCCAGGTGCCGGGCGATGTGCCGAACTGGCGTTTGAAGGCCCGACTGAACGCGGCTTCGGAGTCGTAGCCCACTGCATAGCCGATCTGCGCCACATTCCCGCGGCCCTCGCGCAGCTGTTGCGCCGCCACGTGCATGCGCCAGAGCGTCAGGTATTGCATCGGTGGCTGTCCGACCAGGGCCGTGAATCGCTCCGCAAAGACCGAGCGCGACATGCCCACTTCCAGCGCCAGGGCCTCTGCGGTCCAGCTTTCGGTTGGACGGGCATGGAGCAATGCCAGTGCGCGTCCGATATGCGGGTCGCGCAACCCCGCCAGCCACCCGCGCCGCTCGGCGGGGAGGCTGGCGACATACTGGTTGACGGCTTCGACGAAGAGCAATTCGGACAGCTTGGCGATGACCGTTGCAGAGCCGACACGCCCCGCGGCGATTTCACTGACCGCGAAACGGAATGAGCTTTCAATCCAGGCCCCCAACGCCGTCGCGCGCACGTCCAGTTTCAATAGGGAGGGCAACGAGGACAGCAACGGACTGAAGGGGGTTTCGGAACCGAGGAATCCACACAATAACTGCGTGGCCTCGCCGCCCCCGCCGTACTTGATGCGTGAAATGCCGCCGACTTCCGGCGGCTGAATGGCGTCGCGGGCAAACATGGGCGCAATGCCCAGGTCGCTGCCAAAGGTATGAACGTCATTGCGCGGCAGCAGGATGAGCTCACCGGCCCGCACCTCGATCGGGGGACCCTCTTCGATTCGCAACTGCATGTGCCCCTCGGCGACAAAGTGCGAGGCGATGACATGTCGAGGGGCCGCCAGGAACGGTTTGCAATCCTCCGCCGAGATTCTGCCACTGAGGCACCAGGGCGCAGTGAACTCCGCCTCGAGGAAGACGCCTCCAGACAGCCGGATAACTCGCAAGACATCAGAAAGCGCATCCAACAATGGCCAGCCCTCCTTTCCGGAGTCCTGAGCAGGTAATCAGGCGCATGGGTCATTCTTCGCCTGAACGGCGAGGCCTAGATTAGCACCAACGCGGACTCGATGACGGCTTCACCCAGGGTCATCAGCGCCGACGTTAACCGTCATTGCCCCCTTGCAGATCAACCCGGCAAGCAGGAGATCATCATGAACACCATTGCGACCCTACCCGGCCCGGACTCGGCCAACACCGCCCGATATGCTCGACTCGTCCAATCATCGAAGAAAGCGGAATGGCAGATCGATCGCGATCTGCTACAGGACCGGCAGTTCGACTTCTCGCGCAAATTCCTGCCCGACGGACTCTCGCGGATCGACCGCCTGACCTTTCTCACCGTGGGCGAGGCCCGTCTGCTCAGCCAGATCCAGGGCCGGACCTATGCGTACATCTTTGGCCTGGTCGAGCGCTTTATCAGCGCCAAAATGCTCGACCAGGGCCGGGCCCACGTCTTTGACGATCAGCTCGCACTCGAAGCGCTGGTGCGCTTTTCCACGGACGAGATCAAGCACCAGGAGCTGTTCCGGCGCATGGAAACGATGATAGGTGCGCAATTGCCCGCAGGGTATCGTCAGGTGGCCGACCCGAACGAAGTCGCGCGCGCGGTACTGTCGGCCAGCACCTGGTCGGTACTGGCGCTGACCTGCCACATCGAGCTGTTCGTTCAATCGCACTACACGCAGAGCATCGCCCCGGGCGAGGCGTTGTGCCCGCTGTTCAAGGATGTCTTCAAATTTCACTGGAAGGATGAAAGCCGCCACGTCGTACTCGATGAACTGGAGTGGAAGGCCGAGCACGCCAAATGCTCACCCGCCGAACGCGACCGGGCCGTGGATGATCTGATTGCGCTGGTGGCCGCCGTCGACGCCATCCTGCAGGCACAAGCGGCCGCCGATGCCGACTACTTTGTTCGACAGGTTTCACCGTCGTTCAGTGTCGAAGAGGCAGCACACATCAAGGCCTCTGTGCTGGACGCCTACCGCTGGCAATACATTATCTCGGGTGTGCAGCATCCACATTTTGGCCGGCTGCTGACGCACATGACGACACCCGAACAGATGGCCAGGATTCAAACCGCACTGGCCCCCATCATGAACCCTTGATCGGCCGCATCAGGATGGATGGAGGATGGCAGCCATGACGATACCCCTTTGGATGCTGCTCGGATTTGCGACCTGGACCTTGCTGCTGTTGATGGCCACCGTCGGGGTGTACCGCTGGGTCGGCATCTTGTTTTCCAACGTTCCCATTGGCTCTTTCCGAAGCGACCGGCTCGAAGGCGAGGACTGGTATCGGCGCGGGACGAGGGCGCACGCCAACTGTGTGGAAAACCTGCCGGTGTTTGGCGCCATCGTGTTCGTGATCTCGACCCTGGGTGTCGATGGCCCCGTCGTGAACGCCTTGAGCATACTCGTGCTGATCGCTCGCGTGTGTCAGTCGCTGGTTCACGTCTCCCATGTGCAAACCGATGGGTTCGTGGCTGTCCGGTTTGCCTTCTTCAGCGTTCAGTTGCTCTGTTTTCTCGCGCTCATTGTGATCGCCGCCCTTTATGGCGCATAAAAAAAGGAGGGCATCCATTGCCCTCCTCTTCACGTTTCACACTCACTGCGACAGAACGGGTCAGGACCTCAACTGGCCAGAATGAAGTCTGCGGCAGTGACGGTTGTGGCGTCTGCCACACCGACCAGGCGGATGGAATCAGCACCTCCGATGCTGACCAGGGTATCCGCACCGACATCGGCGATGGTGACATTGCCGGCGAAGGTGGCAGCCGTGATGTTCAACCCGGAAATGTCGAGCCGGTCCTGGCCTCCCGACAGGACGGCATCGAAGCCGAGGATCTGATCGGTGCCGAAGCCTGCGGCGAACATGAAGATATCGTTGCCACTGCTGGCAACCATCACGTCGTTGCCGGCGCCGCCCGTGACCGTATCGTTGCCGTCACCGCCATCGATAAAGTCATTGCCGATGCCGCCCAGCAGGGTATCGACGCCGATGCCACCGAGCAGCGTGTCATTGCCATCGCCCCCCTGGAGCAGATCGTTGCCGTTACCGCCATCCAGGCTGTCATTACCCAGCCCGCCCAGCAGCGTGTCGTTGCCGTTGTCACCGATCATTCCATCGTCCCCGTCGCCGCCGTCGAGGGTGTCATCGCCCCCGCCGCCGTTCAGGCTATCGGCGCCAAGACCACCCAACAGTTGGTCGTTCCCGCCTTCGCCATTGAGGCTGTCGTTACCGGCGTTGCCGATGAGGATGTCGTTGCCACCGCCACCCGTGAGGGTGTCATTGCCTGCTCCGGAGGTGATGATGTTGTTCACCCCATTGCCGACGCCGATGAAGTTGCCGACCCCGGTGAAGGTCAGGTTCTCGACGTTGGCAGCCAGGGTGTAGCTGGACAGCGTCGTTTGCACGGTATCCGTACCGCCTCCCAACACCTCGACCACCACGTCCCCGGCTGCATCGACGATGTAAGTATCGTCGCCGGCCAACCCCACCATCCGGTCCGCACCGGCACCGCCATTGAGGAGGTCGTTACCGGCCCCGCCAGTGAGGGTGTTGGCCAGCGCATTACCAGTACCCGTGAAGTTGGCGGTACCGGTATAGGTCACGTTATCGACGTTGGCACCGAGCAGGTAGCTCGCCAGGCTGGTTTGCACCAGATCGATACCGCCGTCGAGGGCCTCGGTGACCGTGTCGCCGACGTTATCAACCACAAAGGTGTCGTTACCCAGACCACCGTTCATGGCATCCGCGCCGAGCCCACCGTTGAGCGTGTCGTTGCCGTCCTCGCCATTGAGGACGTCGTTGTCGTCCCCGCCGCTGAGAATGTCGTTGCCAGCGCCGCCAAACAACTGGTCGGTACCGGCCAGTCCACTGAGCGTATCGTTCCCGCCCAGGCCGATCAGCACATCGTTACCCGCACCGCCGGTGAGGATGTTCGCTGCCGCGGTGCCCGTCAGCACCACGCCGGTCGGTATCGTGACTGCCGCCGTCGCCACGGAGGTCAACGTCTCCAGCGTGCCGAAGCCATCGGTGTAGCGCACGATCACCCGCAGTTGCAGGTTGCCCTGCGCCGCACCCGGGGTGAAGGTCGCAGCGGTCGCACCGCTGATGTTGATAAAGGAAGCACCGACACCTTGCTGCCATTGGTAGCTGAAGGTGCCCAGTCCATCCGCATCGGCAATCCCGGCCGTGATCGCGGTCAGTACCTGGCCTTGATCCGGTGTCGTATCGCTGATCTGCAACACACCTACCGGTGCATCGTTGACGTTGGCCACCGGCCCCAGCACGTCGGATGCAACGGTTTCGTGCACACCGAAGTCATCCACGTAACTGACCACCACGCGCACCGTCTGGCCCACCTGGGACTGGGTCAACGCGAGCGTGCTGTTGGTCGCGCCGGCAATGTTGACGAAGCCCGCCGGGCTGTTGACCTGCCACTGGAAGGTGAACTGCGGATTGCTGAGGCCATCGGCGTCGACAATGCTCGCCGGATTGGCGGTCAACACCTGGTTCTGCGTCGCCAGCCCCGTGACGGTGGGCACCAGGGTCGGCAAGCTGTTGGCCGTCGAATCGACGATCTCCAGCGTGCCCTTGGCGTCCTGATACACCGCCCGGACCCGGATGTTCAGCCCTGCCACATCATCCGCTACGCGGTAGGTGGTGCCAGTCGCCCGCGATGCCTCGCCGGCTTCGACAACGGTGATGTCCTCATAAATGCCCGTGCCAGGGATGTTTTCGACCTGCCAGTAGTAAGCCACTGCGCCGGTGACTGCGCCGGTCGGATTGGCCACACTGGAGTTGTCCGCGTCGTGCACACCCAGATTGCTGACGCGCAGCAACTGGCCGGCAACCGGCGTATCGTCACGCACCCCGGTGGCATCATCGAGAATCGCCAGATGCCCCACCGGCCCGGCATTTTGGGCAGTGCCCACACCGGAGGATTGCGAACTGTCAGCGAACTGCAGGCGCTCGATGCCTGTCAGGCGATCGACACCGTCACGCCCCGCTACCGAGTCGGTCACAATGACCGTGTTGCCGTCGACCACGACGCTGTAATCCGCTGCATTACCGGTGAACAGCGCGGTGTCGTACTTGTCATTGCCGGTCAGAATCTCCCGCACGATGACCAGTTGGCCCGGGTTGTAGGTACCGTTCATCATGAACGGCACCATGGGCTCCATGCTGTCGAACGAGGCGATTTCCGGACCGGTGCCATCAAGGTTTTGCCGCACGCTGATGCGTACGTTCAACCACTTGTCACCGTCGATGATGTCGTCACCGCCGCGACCTTCGATCAGGTCGCTGCCGCTGCCACCGAGGATGATGTTGCCGCCGTCGAAGAACGTGGCGCCGGCTGGCAACAGAGCCGCCAGGCCGTCGATCAGGTCGATGTTGGTCAGCACACTGCCAGTGGCACCCGCGCCGGGTAGCGATCCGGCATCTTCGTTGTCACCGCGCAGGAAGTCACCATGCTTGGAACCCGACAGACCTTCCATGATGTCGAAACGCACCAGCGCCGAAGCCCCCGAACCCGGCACCGGCGGCACATCGAAAAAGCGGTCGCTCATATCGATGCTCACGCCCTGGGCGAGATCCTTGAACGTCGCCCAGTCATAGCCGGAGCCGCCGATATAGCGGTCACCAAAGCCGAGACTGCCGACCATGATGTCGTCGCCGCCTTCACCGTTGAACTTGTCGTTCTCGTTGCCGCCAATGAACACATCGTTGCCGATGATCGGGTCGTTGCCCAGCGGGTCGAAGTTATCGCCAGGTGCACCGTCAGACGTGCCCTTCTCGATCCAGTCGTCGCCTTCGTTACCCATGTCCTGTTCGTTGGCCTTGCTGCCCAGGATGAAGTCGTTGCCCTGCCCACCGATGGCCTCGGACGCGTCCTCACCGGTCACGATGAAGTCATTGCCGAACCCGCCGATGATCAGGTTGACGCCGTTGCCACCGTGCAGCACGTCGTTGCCGTCGCCGCCCTGGATGTTATCGTCGCCGCCCAGGTCGGTGATGATGTCGTCGCCGGCGCCACCGCGCAGTTGGTCGTTGCCGTTGCCGCCTTCGATGCGATCGTTGCCGCCGTCACCCCAGACCGTGTCATCGCCGCCACCGGCGATGAGGATGTCGGCATTGTTGGTGCCGCCCAGCACGATGTGCTCTTCACCGGTGTACTTGATGTAGTTGGAATCCGGCCCTGCGGTCAGCGGGTTGTCGCGGAACACCACCTGCTGGTTGTTTTCGCTGAGTGGATCGACGTTGCCCAGGCCTTCGTTGTACTGCTTGCTGCGTTCCATCTCCAGGTAGAACGCCGGATCCGAGAACACCAGGCCCGGCAAGTGGGTGGCCGAGGTGTTGGCCATGATCAGCTTGGCGAACGAGTTGCTTTCCAGCTCGGCATTCATCGACAGGCCAGAGGTACGCTCCAGGTAGTAGAAGCGGTCACCGTCCTGCAGTTTCTCCATCTGGTTCTCGAACACGAAGTTGAAGGTCGAGCCGAGCATGCCGCCAAACGGCGTTTTCTCTTCGGCCAGGCCGCCAATCCACAGATCGATGGCGTCGACACCCGTGATCGTCACACCCCTCAGATCGTCGGCAGTCCCCAGCACTCCATCCTTGCCGGCGCGCGTTTGGTTGCCCCAGTCACCGCTGCTGTTGAGGAAGTCCAGGCGATCGGATGGCTCGTTAACCCCCCCATCGCCAAAGACCAGCAACATCGCCGCGGCGCGCTTGGCTTCCATCGTGGTCGCCCCCGTGATCGTGCCATGGGTGCCGTAGGCCGCGATGAAGTTGATCAACGACTCCGGATGCTTGAGGTGCTGCAGCAGGTCGACCCAACTGGTGTACGGCTTGAGCTGGGTATCACCGGTCTGGCTATAGATGTCGCGGCGAATCGCGTTGAGCGAGGGAATCCCCACATCGCGGCCACGGGCGATGTTGATCGCCGGCAGGTCGAGTGGCAGGCCCAGCAGGTTGTTGCGCAGCGCCTCGGTGACGAACTCGTCGATTTCGTTACCGGCTTGCCGGGTCACCCCACGCACGATCGCACTGGTTGCATCCTCTGGTGTCAAGCCACTGGCGGCGTACGCCAACGGGTTGAGGAACGCCGCGATCAGGCCCAGTTGCTGATCGGGATCAGCGCTGTTCGGATCGCCAATCACGTCAAAATTGACGTCGTAGCGATCGACGGTCTCGGTCAGCATCGAGTGGCCGAACCGGTACACGGTGTGGGCAAACTCGGCGACGATCGAGGCATCGAGGTCGACGTCATAGACTTGGGTCGGTGCGAAGAACAAGTCAACGCGAGGCTGGATAGTCCGCGCAAATTCCTCGAACACCAGGTGCTGATACTGCATCTCGGTACCGAACTTGGCCGCCTGGAACAAGCGCTCGCCGTTCCACAGCAGCGCATCGATTTCGGCCTGGTTGGCGGGCATGGCAGTCACGGGCGTGAGCAGCCACTCGTTGAGGAAGGCCACGTCGTGGGAATCGAGCACGGTGTCCTTGGTTTGCTCGACCAGCCGGTTGTGCTCGGCGTGGAAGATCGCATGCACCGCGGTCAGGCCAATGTTCTCGTTGACCCGGCCGTCGCCGGCGATGTAATGAGCGTCGAGCAGTTCGTTGTCGTAGGTCAGGTTGTTGCCGCGTGGGCCAACCTCCTGCAAATTGCCGACTTCGTCGTCACCGTCCGCCTGCAGGACCCCGCCGGCGATCACCGGCACAGCGTTGTGGGCGATGTCGTTGAGGAAGGCATGGCCGGTGCGTACCGCGTTCGCGAGGCTTACCGGGTTGGATGGATCGCCTTCGACAAGGGTCGTGACGTCGTCGGCGGTGCCGGCAAGGCCATCCAGCCCGTTGTTGAGCCGAATGACAACCTGCGGGAAGCCGTGATCGCCCTTGATGAAGTTGCCATAGGCGTCCGTTGCCAGTAGCGGACCGCTGTCGATATCGGCGTCGGTGAGGTTGATGCCCAGCACATCACGTGCCTGCGCCTTGACCACCTTCCAGGTCGCCATGCCACCGATTTCGGTGTCGTCTGCGGTACCGAACTTGCCATCCAGCCCCAGGTCACGGTTCGTGATCAGGTTGCCGGTCGCTTTAGGGCCGTCAGCCGTCATCACATAGCCGCGCAGGAACACCTGGTGCGAGGGGTGCGAGCTGTAGGTCTGGTTCTGATCCACGAACGGCGTGGTGGTGTTGGTGTGCTCATGGATGTCGTCGGCCGTGCCGAGAAGGCCATCCGCCCCTGGTTGGTTGGTCGCGCGGGTCACCACCATGAAGTTGGTGTTGCCGCCCGGCACATACAGCGGATCGTCCGTTTGCAGCGGGATATAGATGGTGCCCGAACCGCCCTTGGTCACCAGGTCCAGGCCATGGTCGAAGAACTGCCCGAAGAAGGTCATCCAGGCGTTGAACGGCGCGGACAATCCCGCATCCGCCGAGGTGTTCTCGAACAGGTACACATCGTGGTCGTCGTTCGTACCGAACTGACCGTCCATGCCGGGGCTGGCGACTATCCGTACGCCATCCTTGAGCACATCGTCGCTACCCGCGATGCCGAAGTCGAGATGACCGTTCGCGCCCGGGTCGTAAGCCGTGGCATAGGCCGCCGGGTTGTTCGCGGTCTGGTCGACGATCAGGTTACTGATGGTGCGCGGCTGCGAGTCAAACACATTGCCGCTGTTTTGTGCATACGATGATCCCGGGACGGCTGGCGAACCGGGGCCGAAGAAATCGGCACCCACACCTTGCGCCGGATTGAACACCGGATCGGAAACCCGCGGGAAGGTGTTGTCGGCAGCACCATACTCGGTGTGGTTGTTGCCGTTGAGGTTCAGCAGGTTGTTGTTCGACCCGTCGACCGAACGCAGGCCCAATGGCGCGCGGATGTTCGGAAGCAGCGAGAGAATGTCCTGACCGGCGGCGTCAGCCTCGGCAATCTTGATCTGGTCAAGAATGAAGTTGAGGTCGGAGCGGACCATGTGCAGGCCCTCGCCACCCTCCGAGGCATCGGCCACGGGTGCAGGGGTCGTCGGCACAACCGGCGCGCCGGCAGCCACCACGCCCGTCGGTTGCGAGAACACCACTTCGGTCGTGCCATGGCCATCCTGGTAGATCGCCTTGACCCGCAACGACAACCCGGCGAGGTCAGGAGAGACCTTGAACGAGGTGCCGTCGGCACTCTGGAACGCCAGGTCGCCGGCCGGCAAGAGGATGATGTCCTCGAAAACGCCGCTGCCTGGGTCCGCCTCGAATTGCCAGTAGTAGGACACCGAGGAGTTATTGAGACTGCCTCCGACGTTGTCGCCATCGGTCACCCCGGCCACGCTGACGGTCAGCATGTCGCCCACCGTAATCGCGCCGCCGTTGCCATCGGCGATGGTCGGTCTGCCAATCGGTTGGGCATTGCCTGGCGCCAGCGACAACTGTCCATCGGCGAACTGCAGGCGTTCGATATGCAGCAGGGTATCGGTGCCGTCGCGACCCGCTACGCTATCCGCCACCGTCCACACATCGTCCGCCGTGTCGAGCGTGCCACGGGTGTCGCGCGTCACCAGATAATCGATCTGATTCCCGGAGAAAATCGCGGTATCGAAGGCCGCACCGCCGGTGGAAGTACCGGGCAGGATTTCCCGCACGGCCTTGAGCTGACCGGGATTAATGGAGCCATCGAGCATGAAGGGAATCATATCGACCATGCTGTCGAAGCTGGCAATCTCGGGCCCCTCATGGTTGACGTCACCCCGGTTATAAACCGCAATTCTGACGTTGATCCATTTGTCGCCGTCGATCAGGTCATCGCCACCGCGGCCCTCGATCAGGTCGCTGCCATTGCCACCGAGGATGATGTTGCCCGTGGCAAAGCCGGTGGTGGGCAGGCCGGCATCGGCCAGGAACTGCGCCAGTCCGCGGATCAACGCCACATTGGTCAGCGCACTGCCCGTGGCACCGCCATGGTTGAGGATGGTGTCGGCATCGACATTATCGCCTCTGAGTACGTCGCCAAACTTCGAACCGGACAAGCCTTCCACTTCGGCGAAACGATCAAGGATCGAAGCGGGCGAGGCGCCGACCGGATTGAACACCCCGGCGTTCTGGCTTGGCGCGTTGCCGTGTGGCTGCGCGAGCGCGGCCATGGTCAGATCAGCGGTGACGCCGAACTTGTCATCCTTGTAGGTAACCCAGTCGAAACCGGACATGCCTTCCATCTTGTCCTGGGCATCGCTGCCGACAAAGATGTCATCGCCACCCTCGCCGATCATTTCGTCGAAGCCACCGCCACCGACAAAAATGTCGTTGCCGATCGTATCGTCATTGAGCAGCGGCGCGGCGTTATCACCAGGCGCACCGTCCTGGGTGCCCTTCTCGATCCAGTCGTCACCTTCGTTACCGGTCGGTGGCAGGTTGGTCTTGGCACCGAGGATGAAGTCGTCACCCTGGCCGCCGAAGGTGGTGCTGATGTCTTCGGTGGTGATGATGAAGTCCTGGCCATCGCCGCCCAGGATCAGGTTGCCGGCGGCGAGCATGCTGCCAGCGATGATCACGTCGTTACCGGCGTTGCCTTCCAGACGGTTGTCGCCGAACGAGTCGGTAATGATGTCATCGCCCGCGCCACCCAGCACCGCATCGTTGCCGGCACCGCCTTCGAGGATATCGTTGCCGCCGTCGCCGTAAAGGGTGTCGTCACCGTCACCGGAAATGATGATGTCATTGCCGGCGGTGCCGCCCAGGACCACATGGTCTTCACCGTTGTACCGCAGATAATTGCTGTCTCCACCGGGGGTATCGGGGTTGTCGCGGACCACCAGCTTGACGATTTCCACGCCGTCGATCATGAGGCCGCCCGTCGGGTCGGCAGTGCCGTTGGCCCCCAGGCCGGTGAACTGTCTGGTCTGATCCACCTCGAGGGTGAACGTCGGCGTCAGGAACACGGTGTTCGACAGGTGGGTGACATCGCTGTTGAGCATGATCAGCTTGGCAAAGGAGTTGTTCTCCAGCTCGGTGCCGAAGTTCAGGCCCGCGGTACGGGACAGGTAGTAGAAGCGGTCGCCGTTCTGCAACGCCTCCAGCTGGGTTTCAAACACAAAGTTGAACGTCGAGCCGAGCATCCCGCCGAATGGCATTTTCTGCTCGGCAAGGCCACCGACCCAGAAGTCGATGTCATCCACACCGGTGGTGGTCACACCGTTGACCATGGCGTAGATGCCCGAGCTGTTGAGGAAGTCCAGGCGATCCGCTTGAGTGGCGATATAGGTACGTTCATCAACAGTGCCGGCGTTGATCACCGCGCTGCCGCCAAACACCAGGGCCGCGGCGACCGCACGCATCTCGACCAGCGTATCCACATCGGCAGCCGTCAAGGCCCCGTGGGTGCCGAAGGCCGCGATGAAGTTGACCAGGGATTCGGGGTGCTTGAGGTTGTTCGCCAGGTCGACCCAGCTGGTGTACGGCTTGAGCTGACTGTCACCCGTCGTCGCGTAGAACTCACGTCGCGCCTCATTCAAGGTGGGAATGCCCGTGTCGCGCCCACGCGCCAGGTTAAGGGCCGGCAAATCGAGCGGCAGACCCAGCAGGTTGTTGCGCAAGGCTTCGGTGACGAACTCGTCGATCTCGTTGCCGACCTGGCGGGTCACACCGCGAATGATCGCCCCGGCCGCTTCGTCCGCAGTATCCCCGCTGTTGGCGAACGCCAACGGGTTGAGGAAGGCCGCGATCAGGCCGAGTTGCGAGTCCGGGTTGTCCGGGTCGGTGAGCATCGGATTGAACTCGGGATCGAAACGATCCACGGTCTCGGTCAGCATCGAGTGACCGAAGCGGTACACCACGTGGGCGAACTCGGCGAGGATGGCCGGGTTGATCGAAGTGTCATAACCGTTAGGGGCAAGGAATTCGTCGATCTGCGGCTGAATGGTGCGCGCAAACTCCTCGAACACCAGGTGCTGGTACTGCATCTCCGTGCCGAACTTGGCGGCCTGGAACAGGCGTTCGCCGTCCCACACCAACGCCGCGATGCCCGCGGTGGTGGTCGGTATCGCGGCCACGTCGTCCACCAGCCATTCATTGAGGAAGGCCAGGTCGCCGGCGGCGAGAATGGTGTCCTTGGATTGCTGGACGAGGCGGTTGTGCTCGGAGTGGAACACGTGGTGCACGGTGGTCAGGCCGATGTTCTCGTTCACCCGGCCATCGCCGGCAATGTAGTGAGCATCGAGCAGTTCGTTGTCATACGTCAGGTTGTTGCCGCCCGCGCCTACCTCCTGCGCATTGCCGACATCGGTGTCGCCATCCGCCTGCAGGACCCCGCCGACCACGACCGGCGCGGCATTGTGGGCGATGTCGTCAAGGAAGGCATGACCGGTGCTCACGGCGTTGGCCAGACTGATCGGCGCATCCCGGTTGCCTTCGACCAATTGCGTGACGTCATCCGCCGTGCCGGCGATGCCGTCAGTACCGTTACTGAAGCGCATCACCACCTGCGGCATGCCGCTCGGTCCGCGGATGAAGTTGCCATAGGCATCGGTTGCCAACAGCGGCACGCTGTGCACATCCGCGTCGGTGAGGTCGATGCCGAGAATGTCACGGGCCTGGGCCTTGACCACAGCCCAAGTCGCCATGCCGCCATTTTCGCCATTGCCATCATCGGAAGTGCCGAACTTGCCATCGGCGCCGAGATCGCGGTTGGTAATCAAGCGCCCCGTGGCAATCGGGTCGCCTGCGGCGTTGAGCATGTATTCACGCAGGAACACCTGGTGCGACGGGTGCGAGCTGTAGGTCTGGCTCTGGTCCACGAACGGCGAGGTGGTGTTGGGCTGGCCATCGTCGGCCGTGCCGACTACTCCATCCGCACCGACGGTACGCACGGCACGCGACAGCACCATGAAGTTGGTATGGCCGTCCTTTACATACAACGGATCGTCCGGCTGCAGCGGAATGAACACGATGTCGCTACTGCTCTTGGTGACCAGGTCCAGGCCGTGGTCGAAGAACTGGCCGAAGAAGGTCATCCACGAGTTGAAACTGGCGGTCAGGCCGACGTCCGGCGACTGGTTGGGGATGAAGAACACTTCCTTGTCGTCTTCCGTGCCGAACACGCCGTCCAGCCCGGGGCTGATCACCGGGTCGGCGCCGCCGTTCGCCGCCACCGCTGCCGGGTTGTTTTCGGTCTGGTCGACGATCAGGTTGCTGATGATGCGTGGCTGCGCGTCGACCACATTCCCCGTGCCCTGGTAGGACGCCCGATACGCGGGGTCAAGCAGGCGCAGGAAGGAATTGTCCGCGGCGCCAAACTCGCTTTGCCCGGCAACCAGGTTGTTGTAACTGCCATCGACCGTGCGCAAGCCAAATGGCACCTGACTGTTGGGTAGCAAATCACTGAGGCTGGCGCCGTCGGCATGCGCCTCAGCGATGAAGATCTGCTTGAGGATGAACTCTAGGTCCGACTTGTTGAAATTGGCCATTTTCGATTGCCCTCGATCTATCTGGAGAAAGGCGCGGGGCGAACAAACCCGCCCGCGCCCAGTCAGGTGCTGGCTAGCGCAGATGTGTCATTTCTTTTTTGGGGCGAGAGCAGGCGCGAGGAAGGCAGGGCCTTACCCGGAAACGTGCCGGCAATTCGCGGTATGAATGGCTCGCTGAGCGATCAGGCAGAGCGACGCCAAACTGTTGGCGGACCGTGGAATCTGGAAGTCGACGCGAACTTCCTGAACAGCTCCGTCACTCTGCAAAAGAACCCAATGGACGACATGTTTTTGTCCCTCCAGGAATCAACGTGCCGAGCATTGGCCAAAGTGATGGCGGGCTTCAGGCGGGCGACCCCACAACATGACTAAAGTTCCAGTGCAATTGCCTGTCAATATTACGACGTAAAACCTGACAGCCGGCATTAGTATCTGTAACTGATTGTTATTTAACGACATATAGAATTTTCGTAGCACAGCTAGAGCGAAATGTTATTTGAAACTGTATCGCTAGAGAAACAAACGCCACCTACGCTCCTGCATAGGGACGTAACACAAGATTTCGGGCTTGGTCCCTACCCCTTGTGTCGACGAGCTCCCTGCGTACCTACATATATTGTTAGCCAGCTACGTTTACTGACCGCTGGTGTGCCGCGGGGGCACCCGGCTTTTCGGTGGGGGAAGTACAAACATGAACAAGCCATCGAGCACCCGATCCGAATTGGCCGAGGCAATTTTCCGCCTGCGTCGGAGTTTTTACGTGCTGGCAGGGTTCAGCGGCGTCATCAACGTCATGATGTTGACACCTGCCGTGTACATGCTGCAGGTCTATGATCGAGCCCTGGTCAGCCGCAACGTCACGACTTTGACGATGTTGACCTTGCTGGTGATCGGGCTGTTCCTGCTGATGTCCACGCTGGAAATGGTCCGCACCCGCGTGCTGATCCGGGTCGGCAACTGCCTCGACATGGACCTCAACCGACGCATCTTCACCGCCGCCTTCGAACGCAACCTGAACCGCGCCGGCGGTAATCCGGCCCAGGCCCTGCAAGATCTCGCGCAGGTGCGTCAGTTCCTCACCGGCAATGCCCTGTTCGCCTTTTTCGATGCGCCCTGGACGCCGATCTACCTGCTGGTGGCTTACCTGATCCACCCGCTGCTCGGGCTGGTCACGATGATCGGCTCGCTGATTCTGGTGGGCCTGGCCTGGCTCACCGAAAAAGCCACGCAGAAGCCGCTGGCCGAAGCCAACCAGGCCGCCCTCTCCTCGTCCCTCTACGCCAACAACAACCTGCGCAATGCCGAGGTCATCGAGGCCATGGGCATGCTGCCGTCGATCAGCAAGCGCTGGTACCAAAGCCATTTGCGCATTCTGGAAATGCAGACCCTGGCCTCCGACCGCGCCGCCATCATCAGCAGCACCGGGCGCTTCGTGCGCATCACGTTGCAGTCGCTGATCCTCGGCGCCGGCGCGCTGCTGGCGATCGAAGGCAAGATCACCCCGGGGATGATGATTGCCTGCTCGATCCTCACCGGCCGCGCACTGGGCCCGGTGGAACAGGTCATCGCGTCCTGGAAGCAACTGCTGGGCTGCCGCTCGGCCTGGGGCCGACTCAACGAGATGCTGCAAGACTTTCCACGCCGGCCGCCGAGCATGCCGCTGCAGCGGCCACTGGGCATGCTGGCGGTGGAGAATGTGTTTGCCGGAGCCCCCGGTACCAACAACACGATCCTGCGCGGGGTGAGTTTCAACCTGTCCCCCGGCGAAAGCCTTGGCATCATCGGACCCTCCGCCTCGGGCAAATCCACCCTCGCCCGCCTGCTGGTTGGCGTCTGGCCGGCGCAGGCCGGCAAGGTGCGCCTGGACGGCGCGGACATCTTCACCTGGAACAAGGGCGAGCTTGGCCCCTGGCTTGGCTACCTGCCACAGGACGTGGAGCTGTTCGAGGGCACCATCGCCGACAACATTGCGCGCTTTGGCGAAGTGGACAGCGACGCGGTCATCCGCGCCGCCAAAACCACCGGTGTGCACGAAATGATCCTGCGTTTCCCGCAGGGATATGACACCCGCCTGGGCACCGATGGCAGCCCGCTGTCCGGTGGCCAGAAGCAACGCATCGCCCTGGCCCGCGCACTGTATGGCGAACCCAACCTGATCGTGCTCGATGAGCCGAACGCCAACCTGGACGATGTCGGCGAAAAGGCATTGGTCGATGCACTGGCCGAGCTCAAGGGCCGCGGCGCCACCGTCATCCTGATTTCCCACCGTCCCAATGTGCTCTGCGCCGTCGACAAGGTGCTGATGCTGCGTGATGGCGGCGTGCAGATGCTGGGACCGCGCGATGAAGTATTCGCAGCCTTGCGCAAGGCCGCTGTGATGCCGGCAGGCGCACCGACGCCGCTGGCCTCCGTCAAGGCACGGGAGTAACCGATCATGCACATGAGCACCGAGATGATTCAAACCGACTCCAAGAGCGTCATCGATCTGGACGTCGGCAAACCTGCGCGCTGGGGCGTGTGGCTGGTACTCGCCGGCTTCGGCGGCTTCCTCCTGTGGTCCTGGCTGGCGCCGCTGGATGCCGGCGTGGTCGCGACAGGCACGGTCAAGGTCACCAGTAATCGCAAGGCCGTGCAGCACCTGAGCGGCGGCACCGTGGAGGCCATTCTCGTTCGCGAAGGCGATGTGGTGAAAAAGGGCCAGGAAGTGGTCCGCCTCGATTCGTTGCGTGCCCTGGCGGAACAGGGTGCGGTCAGCGCCCAGTACATCGTCAGCAAAACGGTGGAAAACCGCCTGGAAGCCGAACGCGACGGTCGCGATCTGGTGACGTTCGATCCCGAGTTGCTCGAGCGTTTCGGGGATGATCAGCGCATGGTCGCCGCCATGGAACTGCAACAGCGCTTGCTGGACACCCGGCGCGCCGGTCTCGCCGGCGAAGTCAGCATCCTGCAGGAAAACCTGGCGGCGTCGCAGGTGCAGCTCAAGGGCTTGCAGCAGGTCTACGGCGCCCGCGCCTCGCAGATCAGCTTCCTCAACCAGGAACTGCAAGGCACCCGCGTGCTGGCGGCCGAAGGTTATGTGCCGCGCAACCGCCTGCTTGAGCTGGAACGCAGCAATGCCGACCTCTCCGCCGGCCAGGCCGAGAACCTCAACAACATCGCTCGCGTGCGCAGCCAGACCACCGAAATCAGGCTGCGCATCCTGCAGCGCCAGCACGATTATCTGAAGGAAGTCGAATCGCAACTGACCGACACCGCCAAGGAAAACACCACCCTGGCCGACCGCCTGCGCGCACTGGACTATGAAGTGACCCACACGGTGATTCGATCGCCCATCGATGGCATGGTCCAGTCCCTGAGCATCGCCACCGTCGGCGGGATCATTCAACCGGGCTTCAAGATCATGGAAATCGTGCCGGTCAACGAACCGCTGCAGGTCGACGCGATGATTCCCGTGCAGGCCATCGACAAAATGGTCCCCGGCCTGGACGTGGACATTGCCTTCCCCGCCTTCAACCACGCCCAGACGCCGAACATCCCCGGCCGCGTGAAAACCATTTCCGCCGACCGCCTGCTCGACGAGGAAAGCAAGCAACCGTTCTATCTGGCGCAGGTGGAAGTCACCCCCGATGGCATGAGCCTGCTGGGCAGCAATCACATTCGCCCCGGCATGCCCGCCAGCGTCACCATCAAGACCGGCGAGCGCAACCTGATGAGCTATCTGCTCAAACCGATGCTCGAACGTGTGGACAGCGCCTTCAAGGAACAATGAAATGGACCGTCATTGCCTGATTTTCTGCCTGCTGGGCCTGTCCCTGCCGGCCAGCGCCATGGACCTCAAGCAAGCCTGGGATCTGTTGCAGTACCAGGGTCCCATCTACCGCGCCGCCGTGCATGAAAAAGAGGCCGGCGGGGAAAACCGCGCCATCGGCCAGGCCGGCCTGCTACCGCAGGTCAGTGCCTCGGCCTACGACAACAAGGTCAATGGCACACAACGCCAGAACGGCATCGAGCGGGACCTGGACTACGACTCCAAGGGCGCCAACGTGCGCCTGCGTCAGCCGCTGTTCAACAAACAGAAGATGGCCGAGTATCGCCAGGGTCAACAGCGTGCCGACTACAGCGTTGCGGTGTTCGATGCCAAGACTCAGGACGCCGCGGTGCGCCTCACCGAAAGCTATTTCGGCGTGCTCCTGGCCAGCGAAACCATCGTCCTGGCCAAGGCCAAGCTGAATGCCTTCGACGAGCAACTCGCTTCGGCGAAACGACGCATGGAGCTGGGGGCCGGCACCGTCACCGACATCGACGAGTCGATCGCGCGCCGCGACCTCGCCGAGGCCGAGCTGATCGAAGCGCAGGACAACCTGATCAATGCGCGCCGCAAGCTTGAGGAATACATCGGCGAAACCCCCGAATCGCTGACCACCTTGCATGCAGGCTTCGATACGCCGCCGCTGCTGCCGAGCAACCTGCAGGACTGGCTGGTCAAGGCCCAGACCGATAGCCCGCTGATCCATGCGCGCCGCTATAGCAGTGACCTCGCCGAAGAAGAAGTGAAGCGCGCCAGGGCCGGACACTGGCCAACCCTGGATTTCGTCGCTGGTTACACCGCGGGCGACAGCCAATCCATTTCCGAGTTGAATCAACGCAACCGCTACAGCTCCATCGGGCTGGAGGTCAATGTCCCATTGTTCAGCGGGGGCGGCGTCAGCGCGTTGACACGCCAGGCCACCGCCAACAGCTACAAGGCCCTGGACGAACTCGATGCCACGCGACAGGAAGTCATCTCCGGCACCACCCGCGAGTATCACGGCATACAGAGCGGCGCCAAACGCATTCACGCGCTGGAGAAGGCCGTCTTGTCCAATGAGCGCTCACTGGCGTCGACGCGCAAGGGCTTCAAGGAAGGCGGCACCAGTACCAACTCGGACGTCCTCAATGCCGAAGAGCTGCTCTACGATGCGCGCCACGATCTGTTCGAGGCCAAGCTGCGCTATTTGATGTCGCGCCTGCGCCTGGCCTCATCGGTGGGCAGTCTGGGCGACGATGATATCGACCAGATCAACGACTACCTGGGGCCGGAGTTGCTGGTCAAAAACTAGTGTTCATCTGCCGGCCGGTCGAGCCAAAGGATGGTTGATTGGCCAGCCCCCCCTTCCCGGGTTGGCTGCCAAATCCCTCCTGGGCCTTAGACTGCTCCCGCGAAACACCAGCGAGCGAAGCAATGGCGCGTCCACGCAATGCTCCCCTCCTTGGCTGCGCTGGTGTTTTGCACTTTCAACCCGGCAGCATTGAGCACTTTGAGGTCAAGTAATGCTGTTCACTTAACACCTGTTGGGACGGTGTACATATCCGTTTCTTCGGTGATGGCTGCTGGCGGTTCCGCTCTTACTGCGGGTTACTTTGAAAAACCTGTAGGAGCGAGCCTGCTCGCGAAAAGCGTCTGGACGACGCGATCATTCAGGCAGAGCACATTATCGTTGACCTCCATCGCGAGCAGGCTGAACTGGTCAAGTAATCCCGGACACCGTTTACGGTGCTTATG
>NZ_JABFMU010000075.1 GCF_013359695.1 Pseudomonas sp. C2B4 | reverse complement strand
TGATGCTCCCGCTTCAATTCAATAACCGTGTTGCACTCAGATCCTGCAACCAGCCTTTCATTGTTGCTCCTGGCGGGTTAAAAAAATTGGGGCGCAGTAATGGCGATAGGCAAGTATCTTCATTCTCGATGTGAAATCTGGTCAATACAAGTGTAAATACTGCGTGAACTAAAAATAGGTATTTTTCGTTGCGTCAGGCGTTATTTTTCAAGGGCTAAAGCCAAGTGTCTAGTTCGTTCTGATCAATTAAGTTCGTGTTTGTAGTACCAATCCTACAGCAGTGTAAGTAGCAGTCTTACGGTGGCTCTGGACTGCTCCTACAACAACTTTTTGTGTCGGGACTTAATCTGGTCTCACCTGCCAACGCAGGGCAACTTAATCGACGGAAGAACTATCATGAAAAAGCTTTCCTTTATCGCTCTTGCGATCGCCGCAGCCGCTGTAATGTCCACCACTGCCAACGCTGCCACCGGTACCCTGCAGTTCACCGGTAACCTGACTGCTGCCAGCTGCACCGTGACACCAGGTGGTGATGCCAGCGCCGGTCCTGGCAGCGACATCCTCGTCGACATGGGTTCGGTATCGTTCAGCGATCTGGAAACCGCTTCGCCAGGCCGTGGTTCGGTTGGCGTTGCCGTGACTGATCTGAGCTTCGACGTCAGCTGCAGCGGCGTTGGCGCTTACAACACTGTGGTCATGAACTTCGACCCGCAAGCCGGTACCGGTCGCGACGCTTCTGACTCTCGCCTGTTGGCCCTGGCTACCGGTGGTGCCGCCGGTGCTGCGATCGCAGTCGTTGATAACAATCGCAACATCATCGACATGTCCAACGACCCGGAAGTGCGTGCAGCCCTGACTGTTAACGCGGGTACCGGTGCCGGCACCGCCAAGATCGATCTGGCCGCTGCTTACTTGCGTACCACTGGTCCTCAAACTCCAGGCGCTGCAAACGGTAGCCTGCCGTTCGTGCTGACTTACGAGTAAGTAACGCTTGCTGCCGGATGCGCTGCCCATTAGCGCGCATTCGGTAGTTTCGCTCTCTTTTTTTTGGCTTTGGCGCATGTATCGCACTCTGGCGGTCTGCATTTTTTATTTATGTTTGGGTTTTCATGAGTTCGCTGTAACGCAAGGGCACCTTTATTACTCGAATGCCGATGCAGTCACAGGATTTTCTCCTGGGGCGTGAGGTGTGGTCCTGTTTTTGAAGTGGTTGATGAGTGATCAGATTAATAGCGGCTTTGAGGTTTTAATTATGTATAAGTCCACTTTGAAAGTACTGGCGGGCGCGCTGTCCATCCTGTGTCTCTCTAATGCCCAGGCGGGTATTACCCTGGGCGCAACCCGCATGATTTTCGATGCCAAGAACAAAGAAGAAAACATCACCGTACGCAATGAAGGTAACAAGCCGATCCTGTTGCAATCCTGGCTGGACGATGGCCAAAAGGACGACGGTGCGGTGCCCTTCGCGGTGACGCCTCCGCTGACCAAAATGGCTGCCAATGGCCAACAGTTGTTGAGGGTGCTTTACAAAGGTGCGGGTTTGCCTCAGGACCGCGAGTCGGTGGTATGGCTGAGCGTGCAGGAAATCCCGACCAGTGTTGAAGGCAAGAACACGTTGCAAATCGCCGTGCGGCAAAAGATCAAGGTGTTCTACCGCCCGGCTGATCTCGTCGGTGAGGTCAAGGACGCCCCCGGTTCCCTGCAATGGCAGCTGGAGAAGGGTGGCAAGGCGCTGAGCGTCTACAACCCGAGCGTATATCACGTGTCGATGGTGCAGTTGATGGGTGAAAAGCCTGGAGACGACAACCTGATCGCCGAGCGCTTCATGATTTCCCCCGGCGAGCGCAAAAGCTTCGACGTCAAAAACGGCAGCTTGAATGTCGGCTCCGAGTTCAGTTTCCGCAGCATCAATGACTGGGGCGGTCAGGAGTTGTACCGCACCACACTTCAGTCCGCTTCCAGCACGACGGCGAAACGATCGGAAGCCAAGTGAGCCTCTGAACTTCGTGTTTCCCCATAGACCGCTCGGGTGTTTTTCACAAAGCACCCGGTGGACGGACTTCGCCTCGCACAAATGAATCCGGGTTTAATCATGCGCACATTCCAGCATCGTCACAGCACTCGCTTGCCGCATCCAGACAAACCGTCTCGGCTGTCACACCTGAGTATGGCGGTTGCTCTGGGAATGTCCGTGCACGGGATCGCCTTCGCGGCCGAGGAGGAAGAGGCGGCACCGGTAACCTTCAACACCTCCTTTATCCAGGGTCGCGGTCAGCCGGTGGACCTCAAGCAATTTATCGAAGGCAATAGCGTCCTGCCTGGCACCTATCGCGTGGATATTTATGTCAACCGCAACCTCAGCGGGCGGCAGGACATTACCTTCCAGCAGCAGGACAATGGTGACGTCACGCCATGCCTGACATTGTCCATGTTGCGCCAGTACGGCGTGGACCTGGACAAGTTGGTGGCCGAAGGCACCTTGAGCGCCGACGCCGATACGGGGAGCTGTGTGGATGTCAAAGCGCTGATCCCGGAGTTCAGCAGCGAGTACGAACCGAACGTGCTGCGCCTGCATTTGGGGGTTCCCCAGGCCATGATGAGTCGCCTGTCGCGCGGCTACGTCGATCCGGCGTTGTGGGATGAAGGCGTTACCGCCGCGTTCACGGATTACAGCCTGAATGCCAGCCGTCGCAAAAACGACTACGCCACCACCGACAGTCTTGCCGCGAATTTCCGAACGGGCCTGAACATCGGGCCGTGGCGTCTGCGCAACGAGTCGAGTTACTCCAAAGGTTCCGATACCCCGGGCGTGTTCAACAGCAACCGCAACTATGCCCAGCGCGACATTACGTCGTTGCGCAGTCAGCTGACCCTGGGCCAGACCTATTCCGACTCGGAAATTTTCGACAGTGTGCGCTACAAAGGCGCGCAGCTGAGTTCCGATCTGGGGATGCTGCCGGACAGTGAGCGCGGTTATGCACCGGTAATTCGTGGCGTGGCCAACAGCAATGCCACGGTGGAAGTGAAGCAAAACGGTTTCAACCTCTATACCACCACCGTGTCGTCCGGGCCGTTCGAACTCACGGACATCTACCCGAGCGGTTCCAACGGTGATCTGGAAATCGTCATCACTGAAGCCGATGGCGAGGTGCGCACCTTTACCCAGGCGTTTGCGTCGCTGCCGATTCTGGTCCGTCGCGGCAGCTGGCGTTACAGCCTTGACGTGGGGCAGTACGACTCCCTGAACGATGAGGGCAATTCGCCGTTCTTCAGCGCGGGTAACCTGGTCTACGGCTTGACGGATAACACGACGACGTTCGGTGGGTTGATGTTCAGCGATGGCTTCAGTGCGGCCAACCTGGGGGTGGGTTTCAACACCCCGGCGGGGGCGATTTCCGTCGACGGCACTCAATCGAACAGCACCAGCCAACTGGGCAGGAATACCGGACAGAGCCTGCGTTTTCTCTACAGTAAAACCCTGAACCTGACGGGCACCACCTTTACCCTCGCCGGCTACCGCTATTCGACCGAGGGCTATCGAACCTTCAGCGAGCACGTCGATGACAACACTCGCGAGCTCAATGAGCAGCCAAAAGGCCGGGCCAAGTCGCGCTTCAATCTGTCGGCCAACCAGGTGCTGGGCGACGGTTATGGTTCGCTGTATGTGTCCGCCAGCGATCAGACCTACTGGAACCTGCCGGGCCAGACCCGCACCTTTCAAGCCGGTTATTCCAACTACTGGAAACGTGCGAACTATTCGTTCGATATCACCCATACCAAGTTCGCCGACAACCAGAGTGCCTTCTCCGGGCAAGGTAGCTCGCGTTCCAGCGATACCCAGGCGACGTTCAGCATTTCGTTCCCGTTGGGTGACGATGGTCGTGCTCCGCGTGCCAATTTCAGCGCTGCCAACGACAGCAGCGGCACTAGTTCCCGGGCCAATGTCAGTGGCTACGTGGCGGGACGCGACGACCTGAACTTTTCGGTTGGCGCCAGTCGTGGGGTTACCGGCACGTACAGCGGTGACGCTCAGGTCAGCGCCAAGACGCCGTACGCCAACCTGGGTGCCGGCTACAGCCAGGGCGACAGCTACAAGTCGGGCAACCTGAGTGCTCGCGGTTCGGTGGTGGCCCATGCCGGCGGCATCAACTTCGGTCAATCGGTTGGCGAAACCTTTGTCCTGGCTGAGGTCGAGAATACGCCGGGTGTCCAGGTCGGTCGTTATGCCGGCGTCAAGACCGGGTCCAATGGCTACGCCGTCATCCCCAATGCCCAGCCTTATCGCGGCAACTTCGTGAACCTCAATACCCAGGACCTGGGCGCCGAGATTGAATTGGAAAGCACCAGTCAGCAGGTGATTCCTCGTCGCGGGTCGATCACCCGGGCAACGTTCAAGGCCAAGAGCGGGATGCGCCTGGAAGCGACCTTCAATTACCTCAACGGAAAAGTGCCCTTCGGTGCGGTGGTCGAAGACGAATCAGGGCTGCAACTGGCGGTGGTGGACCCGCGGCAGACCGCGCTGCTGCTGGTCGAAAAAACCGAGGGGACCTTGCGGGTCAAATGGGCTGACCAAAGCTGCACGGCGCAATACGTCATGAGCGAAAAAGTAGCGGGTGAAAACTACCAGAGCAAAGTCTTGTCTTGCCAGTAGCGTGTTGATCGCGCGTTTCGTTGAACAACAACCTGCTTTTGAGGAAGCGTCTTCATGAGTATCAATAGATTGCTTCCCGCGACTGCAATGTTGAAACAAGTCATTCCGATGTATCAGCCGATCATCAACATTCCGCTGCGTCGTGTCGTCGGCTTCGAAGCGCTCGCAAAATGCCTGCATCCCCGATGGCTGGATGTCGCGCCCCAGGTGTTTGTTCCCCTGGCCAGGCGCAGCGGCGTCCTCAATGACATGACGATCTGCCTCTGTGAGCAGGTGGCGCTGGACCTGGGCGCGCTCGAAGCGGTTCACATCAATGTGGAAATGAATCAACTGGCGGATGCTTCGATGGTCGAGCGAATTGTCCAGGCTTTCGCGCCCATCGTTCCAAGCCTTTTGGGCGTTACGTTCGAGATCAGCGAAGACGGTGATGTCGAGGTTGATTACTTTCGTGTCTTGCAGGGCGTGGAGCGACTCAAGGCATTGGGGGCTCAACTGGCACTGGAAAATTTTGGCAACGGGTATTCCAACTTCGAGCGTTTGTGCGAGCTGCCCGTGGATATCCTGAAGATTCCCCGCAGTCTGATCTGCGGCATGGCGACCGGTCATAAAGGCCTGGCTTGCGTCAAGGCGACACTGGCACTGGCCGAATCATTGAGGCTGACGACCATGGCCGAAGGCGTCGATAACTTCTTCCAGGTCCATGCCCTCAAGCAGATGGGGTGCATCACCGTTCAGGGGATCTGGTATTCGCGCCCCCTGACCTTCGAAGCGGCCAAAGCGTTCAAGCTGGAACACCTGAATATCCGGTAACACCTGACCACCCGGGCAATGAGCTCAATTCGAACCTGCCGGGCGCAGGTCCCTTATCCCTTTCACGAGAAGCCTTGAATGAAAAAGATCTCCCTATTGGCCCTGGCCATTGCCGCCAGTGGTGCATTCTCCGGTTCGGCATTGGCCGCCAATGGAACACTGCAATTCAACGGTGACCTTAACAACGCCAGTTGCTCGGTCACCCCCGGTGGTGATGCCAGCGTGGGTCCAGGGAGCAATATTCTGGTGGATATGGGCGACGTGTCCTTTGGCGATCTGGAAGTGGCTTCGCCTGGCGTTGGCAACGTCGGGGTGGCTGTCGCCGATCTGAATTTCGATATCGGTTGCCCGAGCGGCGTCGAGAACCTGAATACCGTCGTGATGAACTTCGACCCGAACACCGGCAGTGGCCTGGACCGAGTGGACGGTCGCTTGCTGGGACTGTTGCCTGGCGGAGCAGGGGGGGCGGCCATTGCACTGGTCAATAGCGCCAACGACATCATCGATATGTCCAGCGCCCCTCGTGTATCCGCACCGTTGAGCATCGATAACGCCGGGGTTGGCACCGCGAATATCGCCCTGCGGGCGACCTACCTGAAAACCGCCGGGGCTGAAGTGCCGGGTGCCGCGAATGGTACGCTGCCGTTTGTGTTGCGCTACGAATAAAAAGGTAGGCGCGAGCCTGCTCGCGAAAGCGGTGGGTCAGCCGGCATGGTGCTGGATGGGAGGGCCCTTTCGCGAGCAGGCTCGCTCCCACAGGGGGATTGGCGTTGCTCTGGAAGCCTGTGTCCGATCACCGTCCATTGTGGGAGCGAGCCTGCTCGCGAAAGCGGTGGGTCAGCCGGCATGGATGTTGGTTGGGAGGGCCTCTTCGCGAGCAGGCTCGCTCCCACAGTGAATCTCTGTTGCTCAGATGATCTCTGTGGGAGGCGTCCCCTCAACCATGGAATCTCCCACAGGTTATTCGTGCAGTCTGGTTTACCAGTTGTAGCGATACCCGACCGACACCGCCCAAGGCTGTTCGATGTCGCTGCCCTGGGTGTGTCGGCCTTCGACGAAGAAGTCGTGCTTGTCCGCCGCCGTCACCCTGACCCCGCCACCGATTTCCGCCCTTGAACCCGGCAAGCGACTGTCGAGTTTCGCGCCGTTGACCGTCACCTGGCTGTGGCCGGCATGTTCGATGATCCAGGTGGCCTTGGCGTACGGTTTCACCGCGACACCGTTGTCCAGGTGCAACTCACGGCCGAGCATGCCGCCGATACGGCTTTGCACCGAGATCATTGCATCCTGTTCGACACTCAAACCGTTGCTGGCGGTGTAGCGGCCTTCGCTGATCCGCGCCACTTGCAATCCGGCCTGAGGCTCGACAAACCAGCCCTGGCCGAGGTCGATCTGCTTGCCGATTTGCGCTTGGGCGCTCACCGCGTGGTTCGTGTAGTTCGCCGTGACCTTTTGCCCAAGGTTGCTGGTGATGTTGATGTCGTTGTCCAGGTGGCTGTATTTCAACGCGCCGTCGACATACAGGCCGTTGCGGTCCAGGTAACTGGCGTAGCCACCGAGGGTGGTGCTGTCGATCGTGCCTTGGCTGGCTTCACCGAATGCCTGCTGGCCCTGACCCTGGCCGACCAAACCACCGATGTAAAGCGTGCCATTGGCGAAGGGCAGCGCCCCGTCGGCACCGATTTCCATGCCGTTCGCCTGTTGCTCAAAGGCCCGGCTGCTGCCGCTGTCCAGGCGTTGTTCGGCGCCGTAGCCACGGGTCCACAGGCCGCCCTGGTCCTGGCCCGAACGCAGGTCGCTGAAGTGGCCGACGGTGGCGCTCATCTGGGCGTCGATCAAGGCTGCGTTGGCGGCCTGACTGGCGACGGCCGCGTTGGCGCCCTTGCTCAGGGTTTCAGCTTGAGGGCGATGCGGTGGTGGTAGCGGGTTGCTGGGCTCAACAGGAGCCACAGGAAAAACCGGCGGCAAAGGCGGAACTGCTGGAGGCGCTGAATAAACCGGCGGCGCTTGCTCACCCGGTTCATCGGTCGGATCGATCTTGCCGGTGTTCAGCAAATACCAATCGTCGCCCACAAGCTGCAGTTCATAACGGAAGGCGCCGGCATCCACTGTCTCGCCCTGGAGCTGGAACTTTCCGCTGCCGCCATTGCCATCCACCAACAGCAACCCCGTCAGGTCCTGCGGGGCATTTCCCGAGTCGGCGACCAACAGCGTATGGCTGCCCCGGATCTCGCTCAGCACATTGATCCGGTCACCCTCGTGAGCAGCCAAGTCGGTGTTCATCAGGAACTGACTGTTGCCGCTTAGCTGGCCCTTGATCGTCAGGGTATGAAAGCGGGTAGCCGGATCGGCAAAACGGACCTGACCATATAAATGGTTATCTCCGCCCAGAATCGCGTCACCCCTCAGTCGCAGCAAGCCGCCGTCGTTGACGATGGTATCGCTGGCTTCGGCGCCATTGCCCAGGACCATGAGGCCGCCGTCGTCCACAATGGTCCGGTTCATCTGGGTGCCCGCCACACCTTCGATCGTACCGCCCCGGTTGATCTGTGACATGTCGGCGACGGCGTTGCCCCAAAGGGACATGTAGCCACCGTTCACGGTGGTGTCTTGGGCTGTAGCGTTGTCAGCGAGGGTCAGTTGGCCGTTATTGAGTATCGAACCGATGGCTGAGGAGGACTCTCTCAAAAACACCTGACCATTGTTGATGGTGGTGTCATAGACCCGGGCCTCCTGAAAGGTTTCGATTATTCCGCCGTTTATGGTCGTCTGATTCGCCGTCGAGGTGTGATAGATCTCCATTAGCCCGCCGTTCACGGTCGTGCCATTGGCCGTGGCATTACAGAACTCCGTGTCGTTGCACGCCAGGTTCACGGTTCCACCGTTGAGGATGGTGTGACTGGCAATGGCTCTGTCAGACACATCCAGCAGTCCGCTGTTGATGATCGTATTTTCCAGCGTGGCGGAACCGTGAGCCAGCATGGTTCCGCCCTCGACAGTCACGTTTGCGAGGGTGTTGATGTTGGCGGAATAGGTTGTTGCAGGCTCGATGATCAAACCATCATAGGCGGGTGAATTGCAGGGATCGTCTTCAACTTCTTCGCACACACTGTCTGACCAGGCAGGCGAACTGCCCGCCAGCAGCAGCGCCATGACGATAGGCTTCGCCACACCGCCGGACTGATGAACACCAGATAGCTTTGAAACAGGGGTCGCAAATAAACGCATTGAGGATTACCGGACACGCAAAAAATGAGGTACGCATTTTCTGGGTCAGGCAGGACGGGGTAACGAGGACGCTTCCCAAAGTTTGAAGGAAGCGTCCTACAAAATGATGTCGGATTTTGGCTGCAATGGCCTTCCCGCAACGTAGAGGACAAGTCCCTCAGACCAGTTCGTTTCTCTGGGCAAAGTTGATCAACTGCAACAGGTTGGCGGCGTTGACCTTCTGCATGATGCGGGTCTTGTAAGTGCTGATGGTTTTGTTGCTGAGCAACATTTCCCTGGCAATGACCATGTTGCTTTTTCCCTGGGCCAGGCCATGCAGGACCTTGAGTTCGCGACTCGACAGGCGTCTGAGCAGTTGCACGTCGTTGTCGGCAAAGTCGCTGTGACGAACCGATTCGATCGTGTTGATCGGAAAGTAACTCTTGCCGCTGGCGATGGCTTGCAGTGCCGAGGCGACCTCCTGCGGATCACCCACCTTCGACAGGAAGGCGGCCGCACCGGCGCGCATGCATTGCGCCGCGTACGCGACGCTTTTCATCGCGGTGTACACCAGGACCCTCGCCGGTATGGCGCACGTCCTCATGCGGTTGATGACGATCAGGCCATCGAGTAACGGAATATCCAGATCGAGCACCACCACGTCCGGTTTCAACTCCAGGGTTTTGCTGATCGCATCGACGCCATTTTCGCACTCGCCGATGATCTCATGGCCTGCACGGGTCAGAATCATTCCGATGGCCATGCGCACGACGGCGTGGTCATCGACTAACAGGACTCTCATGGTGTTGGCCTCAGCCAGTCTTCTTTACTGAAATTCACGAATGTTCCATTGGCTAGTGATGCTGAGCAAAAAACTCCAGCCAGGCTGGAGTCCAGGTTGTGTCGGGGTCAGATTTGGAACTTGACCACCATGTCATTGAGGTCAACGGCCAGCCGCGCCAACTCTTTGCTTGCCGCGTTGACTTGCTTGGCGCCGCTGCTCGATTGCATCGAAAGGTCATTGATGTTGAGCAGGTTACGGTCCACTTCACGGGCCACCTGTGCCTGCTCTTCCGCCGCGCTGGCGATCACCAGGTTGCTTTCATTGATTTCCATGACGGCCACATTGATGGTCTGCAGCGCGGCGCCTGCGCCCTTGGCGGTTTCCAGGGTCGACAGCGAGCGGGCGGTGCATTGGCGCATGGACGCCACGGCATTTTCGGTACCGTTTTGAATGCTGGTGATCATTCGCTCGATGTCGCTGGTGGACTGTTGGGTTCGATGCGCCAGCGCTCGTACTTCATCGGCGACAACGGCAAACCCGCGTCCGGCTTCGCCTGCACGCGCCGCTTCGATCGCCGCATTGAGCGCCAGCAGGTTGGTTTGATCGGCGAGCCCGCGAATCACTTCCAGGACTTTACCGATGTCCTGGGACTCGACCGCCAATGCACTGATCAGGTCGGCAGCGCCTTGTACGTCCATGCTCATACTTTCGATGGCGATCAGGGTCTCGCCGACCAGCACACAGCCGTCCTCGGCCGAGCGCGTGGCGTTTTGCGAGGCGTCGGACGTGCTCACCGCATTGCGGGCGACTTCTTCTACTGCGCTGGTCATTTCAGTGACGGCGGTGGCGGCCTGTTGAATTTCCAGGGTCTGTTGCGTCATGCCCTCGGCGCTTTCCGCCGTCACGCAATCGAGCTCTTCGGTGGCGCAGGCCAGTTGGGTCGCGGATGTAGAAATCTGCCGCAGGGTGTCGCGCAGTGTGCCTTGCATCGTTTGCATGGCCAGCAACAGGCGGGCGGCTTCGTCCTTTCCCTCGATGGCGATGGTGCGGGTGAGGTTACCCCGGGCAATTTCGTCCGCCACATTCAACGCCAGGTTGATCGGCCCGGTGATGCTGGTGGTCAGTCGCCAGGCGCACAACAGGGTCAGAGCCGTAGAAAAAAACATCAGGCCGATGGTGACGTGAGTGGTGTAGTCGAATTGCTCAGCGTTGACTTTGGCGGCCTCCTTGCTTTGGTCGGCATTGATCGAAATCATTGCGTTAATGAGGGCGCTGCTGGTGCTGTAATTGTCCAGCAGCGCGCCATTCAACAAGGCAATGGCGGCCTCGTCCTTGTCGGTGCGCACCAGCTTGATCAGTTCGATTTCGAGTTTTGCGTAGTTGGATTGATGTCTGACGAGGGTCTCGTAGCTGCTGCGTTCCGCCGGGCTGGAAATGAACTGCAGGTAGGACTGTTGGGTGTCCCGGGTCTTTTGTTGAAGTTCGGCCAGTTCACTGATGATTTTTTCCTGGGCCTCGGGCTCGCTGGTCGTACGCAGTTGCTGGTTCAGATTGCGCTGGCGCTGGATGACGTAGCTGAACTCGCTGAGTTGTACGAGGCTCGGCACATCGCTGTTGGCGATATTTTCCCCCACCTCGGCGATTGCGTTCATTCTGGAAAGTGAATATCCGCCGAGAATCAACATCATCAAGGCAATCAGGAGAAACCCCAGGAACGCTCTGGGCGCAATATTCAGATTTCGTAGCGTCATCGTTTAATCCTATAGGTTCAAATGAGTCGGGGGTTCAATGCCGAACGATCACTGGCCAGCGCCAGCCCTTCGATCAAAGGACCCGATACGGTTTTTGCCGGCGCGTGGGTTTGAAGGCGCAGATGAACGAGTACGAATTCTGCTGGCGTGCAAGTCGCCAGTAACGAGGACGGTTCCGTATTTATGAAGGAAATGTCCTACAAAAAAGGTCGGACTCCTTTCACAAACGGGGTGGTTTTCGAGAGGAGCTGGCAACATCTCGAAGCACTCTCTCGGGCAGGCGCCGGGCACTTTCGATCTAGGCTGGTGGCCTCAAGGTTCGGTCACACCTTTTTGTGGAGGCGTAAACAATGAACACCCGTGGATTGCTCGATCAATTGCTCAAGTCCGGCCAGGACCTGTTGCAGAACAAGGCGGGCGGGGCGCAGAACAAGGCGTCCGGTGGCCTGGGTAGCTTGCTGGGCGGCAACGGCGGCTCGGGTGGGCTCGGCAGCCTGTTGTCGGGGGCCGGTGGCGGCGCACTGGCGGCGGGTGCCATGGGCCTGCTGCTGGGCAGCAAGAAGGCGCGCAAGGTCGGTGGCAAGGTCGCGGTCTATGGCGGTCTCGCCGCATTGGGTGTACTGGCCTACAAGGCCTACGGAAACTGGCAGGCCCAGCAGGGCAGCGCGCCAAAAGCCGAACCGCAAACCCTGGATCGCCTGCCAATGGCGCAGGTCGAGCAGCACAGCCAGGCGATTCTCAAGGCCCTGGTGGCCGCCGCCAAGGCTGACGGTCATATCGACGAGCGCGAGCGCGAGCTGATCGAAGGCGAGTTCACCAAACTCGACAACGATCAGGAACTGCAACACTGGCTGCACGCCGAACTCAACAAACCACTGGATCCGAGCGATGTCGCCCGCGCTGCCACTACCCCGGAGATGGCCGCCGAGATGTACATCGCCAGCGTGATGCTGGTGGACGAGGAGAGCTTCATGGAGAAGTCCTACCTCGATGAGCTGGCGCGTCAGCTCAAGCTGGAACCGGGGTTGAAGGCTGAGCTGGAGAAGCAGGTGAGGCTGGCAGCAGTTTAAGCCTCAGGCCGCCTTCGCGAGCAGGCTCGCTCCCACAATGGATGGGTGTACGCAAGTCCACTGTGGGAGCGAGCCTGCTCGCGAAGGCGTATTCATTCACCCCCCCACCCCTCAATGACCAATCCACAGCCCCTTTCTGCCAAATCACCACTGGCACTGCGCCCACGATTTAGCGGACATTCCCAATCCAGAGCCAATCCCTGCTTTTAAAGGCGGGATGAGAAGTGGTGCGCACCCGTCTTATAAATGAAACACCGCCCTCGGCTATACTCCCCCGCATTTGGAAACAACCCGAGGACAACCTGTGAAGAACTGGACGTTGCGCCAACGCATTTTGGCGAGTTTTGCAGTCATCATCGCCATCATGTTGTTGATGGTGGTCGTCTCGTATTCGCGGCTGTTGAAGATCGAAACCAGCGAGGCCAGCGTGCGAGAAGATGCGCTGCCGGGGTTGTTTTACAGTTCGATGATTCGCGGTGCCTGGTCCGACAGTTATCTGCGGATACAAGCCATGCTGGGCCTTGAAGAAGGGAAGGGCTTCAACACCCGGGATGCCGCGGATTTCAATGCCTTTGCCGCGCGCCTGCAAGAGCAGATGGAGCTCTATCGCCAGACCATCACTGACGATGAGGACAAGGCCGAATACGCCGCGTTCCAGAAATTCCATGAGGAATACCACCGGATTCTGAGCGCGGTGATTGATCTGCATAAACGCAACCAGGATGCCGATGCCATCAAGATGTTCAATGAAGAGCTGACACCGGCCTGGACGGCGGGTCGAGTGAAGCTCTATGACATCCTGCTTCACAACAAGGCCGTGGCCGACAAGGACATTGCGGCCATTGATGACGCGGTGCTCACCGCCAAAATCATCATGGGTATTTCCCTGCTGATTGCGGTACTGGCCGCCGGCCTCTGCGGCCTGCTGCTGATGCGCGCGATCATGGCGCCTATGAACCGCATCGTGCAGATCCTCGAAGTGATGCGCACGGGCGACCTGAGCCGTCGCCTGAACCTGGAACGCAAGGACGAGTTCGGCGCCGTGGAAACCGGGTTCAACGACATGATGACCGAGCTGACGTCGCTGGTGTCCCAGGCCCAGCGTTCGTCAGTGCAGGTCACCACGTCGGTCACCGAAATTGCCGCCACTTCCAAGCAGCAGCAAGCCACCGCCACCGAAACCGCCGCCACCACCACCGAGATCGGCGCGACTTCCCGGGAAATCGCCGCCACCTCGCGGGATCTGGTGCGCACCATGACCGAAGTCTCCACCGCCGCCGATCAGGCGTCGGTCGCTGCCGGTTCCGGGCAACAGGGTCTGGCGCGCATGGAAGAAACCATGCACTCGGTGATGGGCGCGGCGGATCTGGTCAATGCCAAGTTGGCGATCCTCAACGAGAAGGCCGGCAACATCAATCAGGTGGTGGTGACCATCGTCAAGGTGGCCGACCAGACCAACCTGCTCTCGCTCAACGCCGCCATCGAGGCCGAGAAGGCCGGTGAGTACGGTCGCGGTTTTGCCGTGGTCGCCACCGAAGTGCGGCGCCTGGCGGACCAGACTGCCGTCGCGACCTACGACATCGAGCAAATGGTGCGTGAGATTCAGTCGGCGGTGTCGGCCGGGGTGATGGGCATGGACAAGTTCTCCGAAGAAGTGCGCCGGGGCATGTCCGAGGTGCAGCAGGTCGGCGAGCAGCTGTCGCAGATCATCCATCAGGTGCAGGCACTGGCCCCGCGGGTGTTGATGGTCAACGAGGGCATGCAGGCCCAGGCCACCGGCGCCGAGCAGATCAACCACGCGCTGGTGCAGTTGGGCGATGCCAGCAGCCAGACCGTCGAGTCCCTGCGTCAGGCCAGTTTCGCTATCGACGAACTGAGCCAGGTGGCCGTCGGGCTGCGCAGTGGCGTCTCGCGATTCAAAGTCTGATGAGCGAACTCACCGCCAAACGCGCTGGCGTGAAGCCGGCGTTGCACGCGTTGTTCCTGGTGTTTCGCATCGGCAGCGAGCGTTATGCCTTGCGGGCGACCGAGGTGGCGGAAGTGCTGCCGCGCCTGCCATTGAAGCCGATTGCCCACGCACCGCACTGGGTGGCCGGCGTATTCGCCTGGCGCGGTGCAGTGGTGCCGGTGATTGACCTTAGCGCCTTGACCTTTGGCACGCCGGCCCAGGCGCGCACCAGCACGCGGCTGGTGCTGGTGCATTATCGACCGGATGAGCACGCACAGGCGCAAATGCTCGGGTTGATTCTGGAACAGGCCACCGACACCTTGCGCTGCGATCCGGCGGACTTTCAGTCCTATGGCCTGGACAATCGCCAGGCGCCGTACCTGGGACCTGTCCGTGAAGATGCCCATGGCTTGCTGCAGTGGGTGCGGGTCGCCGATCTTTTGGATGAGCGGGTTCGTGCACTGTTGTTTCCGACTCCACCCCTGGACCCCTCGTTGCTTGAGGAGTGTCCATGAACAGCGATCAGCGGTTTTTCGATTTCCTCAAGGAACGCATCGGCCTCGACGTGACGTCGGTGGGCCCGGCGATCATCGAGCGTGCGGTGCGTCAGCGCAGCGTGGCGTCCCAGGCACAGACGGCTGATGAGTACTGGCGCACCTTGCAGGGTTCAGGCGACGAGCAACAGGCCCTGATCGAGGCGGTCATCGTCCCGGAGACCTGGTTTTTCCGTTACCCGGAGTCCTTCGCCACCCTGGCGAAACTGGCAACCCAGCGCCTGGCCGACATCAACCACCTGCGCGCCCTGCGGATTCTCAGCCTGCCGTGCTCCACCGGCGAAGAGCCGTACTCGATAGCCATGGCGCTGCTGGATGCCGGGCTCAAGCCACACCAGTTCAAGGTCGAAGGCATGGACGTCAGCCCGCTGTCGGTGGAAAAGGCCCGATGCGCGCTGTACGGCAAGAACTCCTTTCGCGGACAGGACATTGCCTTTCGCGACCGCTATTTCACCGCCGAAAACGACGGTTATCGCCTGAGTGGCAGGGTGCTGGAGCAAGTGCGCGTGCAAGTCGGCAATCTGCTCGATCCGGTCTTGCTCGCCAACGAGCCTCCCTATGACTTCGTGTTTTGCCGCAACCTGCTGATCTACTTCGATCTGCCGACGCAAAAACAGGTGTTCGAAGTCCTCAAGCACCTGACCCATGTCGACGGCGTGCTGTTCATCGGCCCGGCCGAGGGCAGTCTGCTGGGGCGTCTGGGCATGCGCTCGATCGGTATCCCGCAGTCCTTCGCTTTCAGCCGCCAGAACACCGTGACACCTGAGCCCTTGCCGACATTCGCTGCCACGCCCATGCCGATACCTTTGCCGGTACCGCAACCGGTGCGTCACGCGGTGACGCCGGCCACCAGGCGCCCGTTTGCCAGCGTGGCGCGGGCGGCGCCCACCGTGAAAGCAGAAAACACCGACGCTGGCGCACTGTTGGCGACCATCGCCACGCTGGCCAACGAAGGCAAAAGTGCCGAAGCCCGTGCAGCCTGCGAACGTTACCTGCGCAGCCATGAGCCCGTGGCCCAGGTGTTTTACTGGCTGGGGCTGCTCAGCGATGTCGCTGGCAATGCCCTGGAAGCCCAGGGCTTTTATCGCAAGGCGTTGTACCTCGAACCGCAACATCCCGACGCGTTGATGCACCTGGCCGCCTTGCTGCAGTCCCAGGGAGATACCGTGGGTGCCAGACGATTGCAGGACCGCGCCGCCCGCAGCGAGCGCGCCGCCGAGAGTGAGCGTAAACGATGATCGCCCCCGACACCTTTAGCGTCACCCGTGAAGATGCCCAGACCATCGACGATTGCTGGAATCGCATCGGCATCCATGGCGACAAGTCCTGCCCGCTGCTGATCGAACACATCCATTGCCGCAATTGCGCGGTGTATTCGGCCGCCGCGACGCGCCTGCTGGATCGTTACGCACTGCAACAGGAAGATCGCCAACACCTGTCCGGCGCGCTGGAGAGCGAGGTGAAGACCCGCTCGCTGCTGATGTTCCGCCTCGGCGAAGAATGGCTGGGCCTGGCCACCCGCAGCCTGGTGGAAGTGGCGCCGCAGCAAGCCATCCACTCATTGCCGCACCAGCGTTCCCGCGCCTTGCTGGGCGTGGCGAACGTCCGGGGAGCGCTGGTGGCGTGCCTGTCCCTGGTCGAATTGCTGGGGCTGGAGGGGGGCAGCAGCGCGCCCGTCGGTATGCGGGTCATGCCGCGCATGTTGATCATCGCCGCCAATGGTGGGCCGGTGGTGGTGCCGGTGGACGAGGTGGACGGCATCCATGCCATCGACGAGCGCATCCTCGACGCGGCGTCGCGTTCAGGAGCTCAGGCCGGTGCCAAATACACCCGGGGCGTACTGCAATTCAAAGGTCGCAGCCTGCGTTGGCTGGATGAAGAACAGCTGTTGTCCGCCGTGACCCGGAGCCTTTCATGACCCCTGAACAAATGCGCGACGCCTCTTTGCTGGAATTGTTCAGCCTGGAAGCCGAAGCCCAGACCCAGGTGCTGAGCGCCGGTCTGTTGGCGCTGGAGCGCGACCCGACCCAGGCCGATCAACTCGAATCGTGCATGCGCGCGGCGCACTCGCTCAAGGGCGCGGCGCGGATCGTCGGTGTCGATGCTGGTGTCAGCGTGGCCCATGTCATGGAGGATTGCCTGGTCAGCGCCCAGGAAGGGCGCCTGTCCCTGCGTCCCGAACACATCGATGCCTTGTTGCAGGGCACCGACCTGCTGATGCGTATCGCCACGCCGAACAATGCGCCGGGCTCTGGGGATATCGAGGAATATGTCGCCTTGATGGCACGCTTGCTCGATCCGGCAAACACCATGTCCACCCTGTCACCCGCCGCGCCGGTGATGGCGGAGCTTCAACTTGAAGCACCTGAACCCAAGGTCGAAGAACCTGCTCCGCTCGCCGAACCGTTGCCCGCTGAATTCGTGGTCGCCCCCAAAAAGACCCGCCGCACCACGGAAAACGGCGAGCGCGTATTGCGCGTTACCGCCGAGCGACTGAACAGCCTGCTCGATCTGTCGAGCAAATCCCTGGTGGAAACCCTGCGGCTCAAACCGCACCTGGCCACCATGCAGCGTCTCAAGCGCATGCAGAACAACAGCCTGCGGGCGCTGGAAAACCTCAACGTCCATCTCAAGGACCACGCCCTGAGCCTCGAAGCCCGGGAAGCCCTCGACGACGCACGCCGCCTGCTGGCGCAGTCCCAGCAGTTGCTGGTGGAGAAAAACGCCGAACTGGATGAATTCGCCTGGCAGGCCAGCCAGCGCGCGCAGGTGTTGTACGACACGGCACTGGCGTGTCGCATGCGGCCTTTCGCTGATGTGCTGGCCGGTCAGGTGCGCATGGTCCGCGATTTGGGTCGCAGCCTGGGCAAACAGGTGCGGCTGGAGATCGAGGGCGAGAAAACCCAGGTCGACCGCGATGTGTTGGAAAAGCTCGAAGCGCCATTGACGCACCTGCTGCGCAATGCGGTCGATCACGGCATCGAAACCCCGGAGCAACGGCGGTTGGCCGGCAAGCCGGAAGAAGGGGTGATCCGCTTGCGGGCCTCCCATCAGGCCGGGTTGCTGGTGTTGGAACTCAGCGATGACGGCAACGGCGTTGATCTGGAGAAGGTCCGCCGCAGCATCGTCGAACGCCAATTGTCCCCGGCCGACACCGCTGCTCAGTTGAGCGAAGAGGAGCTGCTGACGTTCCTGTTCCTGCCGGGTTTCAGCCTGCGCGAGACCGTTACTGAAGTGTCCGGACGGGGCGTAGGCCTCGATGCGGTGCAACACATGGTTCGCCAGTTGCGCGGGGCGGTGGTGCTGGAGCAGACGGCGGGCGAGGGCAGTCGTTTCCACCTTGAAGTGCCGTTGACCCTGTCGGTGGTGCGCAGCCTCGTGGTGGAAGTCGGTGGCGAGGCCTACGCCTTCCCGTTGGCCCATATCGAACGCATGTGCGACCTGGAGCCCACGGACATCGTGCAGGTCGAGGGCCGCCAGCATTTCTGGCATGAAGGCCGGCATGTCGGTCTGGTCGCCGCCAGCCAGTTGTTGCAACGCCCGGCGAGCCAGGGTGGCCAGCAGACCCTCAAGGTGGTGGTGATCCGCGAGCGCGACACGATTTACGGCGTGGCGGTCGAACGCTTTATCGGCGAGCGCACCCTGGTCGTGCTGCCGCTGGATGAGCGATTGGGCAAGGTGCAGGACATTTCCGCCGGGGCCTTGCTCGACGATGGTTCGGTGGTGCTGATCGTCGATGTTGAAGACATGCTGCGCTCGGTGGACAAACTGCTCAACACCGGCCGCCTGGAACGCATTGCCCGCCAGAGCAGCCAGGTCGCCGAAGCGGCCCGCAAAAGGATTCTGGTGGTCGACGACTCCCTGACCGTGCGCGAGCTGCAGCGCAAGTTGCTGCTCAATCGCGGTTATGACGTGGCGGTGGCGGTCGACGGCATGGATGGCTGGAACGCCCTGCGTTCGGAGGATTTCGATCTACTGATCACCGACATCGATATGCCGCGCATGGACGGCATCGAGCTGGTGTCGTTGTTGCGCCGGGACAATCGCCTGCAATCGCTGCCGGTGATGGTGGTGTCCTACAAGGATCGTGAAGAGGACCGTCGTCGTGGACTGGATGCCGGAGCCGACTATTATCTAGCCAAGGCCAGTTTTCATGACGATGCCCTGCTCGATGCAGTGGTTGAGCTCATAGGAGGAGCGCGGGCATGAAAATCGCAATCGTCAATGACATGCCCATGGCGGTGGAGGCCTTGCGCCGGGCGCTGGCCTTCGAGCCGGCACACCAGGTGATCTGGGTGGCGGGCAATGGCAAGGAGGCGGTGCAAAAGTGCGCTGAACAGACGCCTGATTTGATCCTGATGGACTTGATCATGCCGGTGATGGACGGCGTGGAAGCCACCCGCCGGATCATGGCTGAAACGCCGTGTGCCATCGTCATCGTCACCGTGGATCGCCAGCAGAACGTGCACCGGGTGTTCGAAGCCATGGGCCACGGCGCGCTGGATGTGGTCGACACCCCGGCGCTCGGTGCCGGCAATGCCCAGGAAGCCGCGGCACCGTTGCTGCGCAAGATCATGAACATCGGTTGGCTGATCGGCGAGAAGAGCAGGCAGGCGCCCGTCGCTCCGGGCCCGCTGCGCCATTCGCCCTCGCGCCAGCGCCTGATTGCCATTGGTTCATCCGCTGGCGGACCGGCAGCGCTGGAAGTCTTGCTCAAGGGGCTGCCGAAGGATTTTTCCGCCGCTATCGTGCTGGTGCAACACGTGGATCAGGTGTTTGCCGCCGGTATGGCCGAATGGCTCGGCAGCGCCAGTGGCCTGAATGTGCGCCTGGCCCGGGAGGGTGAGCCTCCGCAAAGCGGCACGGTGCTGCTGGCCGGCACCAATCACCACATCCGATTATTGAAAAACGGCACCCTGGCTTACACCGCCGAACCGGTCAACGAAATCTATCGGCCCTCGATCGATGTGTTTTTCGAAAGCGTGGCCAGTTACTGGAACGGCGATGCGGTCGGCGTTTTGCTCACCGGCATGGGGCGTGATGGCGCGCAGGGGCTTAAACTCATGCGCCAGCAGGGGTACCTGACCATCGCACAAGACCAAAACAGCAGTGCGGTGTATGGCATGCCGAAGGCGGCTGCGGCCATCGATGCCGCCGTGGAAATACGCCCGCTGGAAAAGATAGCGCCACGATTGCTGGAGATCTTTCCAAAATGACTACTTTTAGCAGCAATCCTGGCACAGGCAGTTCTCAGGTGAACGCACATGAATGAATTACAGCTCGACGACTTCAAGACTGACGAAAATGCCGCCATGGTGTTGTTGGTGGACGATCAGGCGATGATCGGCGAGGCCGTGCGGCGCGGGTTGTCGAATGAAGAAAACATCGACTTCCACTTCTGCGCCGACCCGCACCAGGCCGTTGCCCATGCGGTCCGCATCAAGCCGACGGTGATCCTGCAGGATCTGGTCATGCCCGGTCTGGACGGCTTGAGCCTGGTGCGTGAGTACCGCAATCACCCGGCGACCAGGGATATTCCGATCATCGTTCTGTCGACCAAGGAAGACCCGCTGATCAAGAGCGCGGCGTTTGCAGCCGGGGCCAATGATTACCTGGTCAAGCTGCCGGACAACATCGAGCTGGTGGCGCGTATCCGCTATCACTCGCGCTCCTACATGACCTTGTTGCAGCGTGATGCGGCCTACCGCGCCCTGCGGGTCAGCCAGCAACAGTTGCTCGACACCAATCTGGTGCTGCAACGCCTGATGAACTCCGATGGCCTGACCGGGCTGTCCAATCGCCGGCATTTCGACGAGTACATGGAACTGGAGTGGCGGCGTTCGCTGCGGGAACAAAGCCAATTGTCGCTGTTGATGATCGATGTGGACTATTTCAAGGCCTATAACGACACCTTCGGCCACCTGGAGGGCGATGAAGCCTTGCGCAAGGTCGCCGCGGCCATCCGCGACGCCAGTGCCAGGCCTTCTGACCTGCCGGCCCGCTACGGCGGTGAAGAGTTCGCCCTGGTGCTGCCCAACACCTCTCAAGGCGGCGCGCGGCTGGTGGCGGAGAAGCTGCGCATGACCGTGGAAGACCTGAAGATCCCGCACAGTTCCCCGAGCGAAGGATCGAACCTGACCATCAGTATCGGCCTCTCGACCATCACTCCGACAGCGGGCAGCCATTGCCGGGAATTGATCTCGGCGGCGGACAAGGGGCTGTATCTGGCGAAGAACAATGGGCGCAATCAGGTGGGGATCGGCTAAACGACGCAAAATACCTGTAGGGGGCCGGGTAGGGCCCTAATGCCAGTCAGTCATGCTGAAAAAAAACTGTGGCGAGGGGATTTATCCCCGTTGGGCTGCGAAGCGGCCCCAAAAATGGGACTGCTACGCAGTCCAACGGGGATAAATCCCCTCGCCACATTTGATCTGTGCGGTTGCAAAGATCGTACGCAAACCCCCGCTTTTCGGCCAAGCGGACTGCCGTTGGCGGTTGTTTGACGTTATACTCGCCGGCTTTCAAAAGTTCGCCTACGAGTGCTGCCCGCCATGGAAATCAACCCGATCCTGAACACCATCAAGGACCTGTCCGAGCGCTCCGAAACTATTCGGGGGTATCTTTGACTACGATCAAAAGCATGAGCGTCTGATCGAAGTCAATCGCGAGCTTGAAGATCCGGGTGTCTGGAACAAGCCTGAATACGCCCAGGAGCTGGGCCGCGAGCGCTCTGCGCTGGCGCAGATCGTCGAGACCCTGGACGAGTTGTCCGGTGGCCTGGCCGATTGCCGCGACCTGCTGGACATGGCCGTCGAAGAGAACGACGAAGGCGCCGTGAGCGATGTGGTCGCCGAACTGGCCCGCCTCGAAGAGAATCTGGCCAAGCTGGAATTCCGTCGCATGTTCAGCGGCGAGATGGACCCGAACAACGCCTACCTGGATATCCAGGCCGGCTCCGGCGGTACCGAAGCCCAGGACTGGGCCAACATCCTGCTGCGCATGTACCTGCGCTGGGCCGACAAACGCGGTTTCGACGCGACCATCATGGAGCTGTCGGCCGGTGAAGTCGCCGGTATCAAGGGCGCCACCGTGCATATCAAGGGCGAGTACGCCTTTGGCTGGCTGCGTACCGAGATCGGCGTGCACCGTCTGGTGCGCAAGAGCCCGTTCGACTCCGGCAACCGTCGCCACACCTCGTTCTCCGCTGTTTTCGTCTCGCCAGAGATCGACGACAAGGTGGAAATCGAGATCAACCCGGCGGACCTGCGGATCGATACCTATCGTTCCTCCGGTGCCGGTGGTCAGCACGTAAACACCACCGACTCGGCCGTACGTATCACCCACGTACCGACCAACACCGTGGTCAGCTGCCAGAACGAGCGTTCCCAGCACGCCAACAAGGACACCGCCATGAAAATGCTGCGGGCCAAGTTGTACGAGCAGGAAATGCAGAAGCGCAATGCCGCTTCCCAGGCGCTGGAAGACACCAAGTCGGACATCGGCTGGGGTCACCAGATCCGTTCGTACGTGCTCGATGCGTCGCGAATCAAGGATCTGCGCACCAACATCGAACGCAGCGACTGCGACAAGGTGCTCGACGGCGACATCGACGAATACCTGGTGGCCAGCCTGAAATCAGGGCTGTAAGCCGTCAGTCCGACCTCAAGTCCCCCGCCATCGGTGGGGGCAACGAACCTGTGATGGAATATTTAAAGACATGAGCGACCTACAACTCGACCCGCAAGCCCTGCAACAGGAAGAAAACTCCCTGATCGCCCTGCGCAAGGAAAAGCTTGCTGCCGAGCGCGCCAAGGGCAATGCCTTCCCGAACGACTTCCGCCGCGAAAACTACTGCGATGCACTGCAGAAGCAGTACGCGGACAAGACCAAGGAAGAGCTGGCAGAGGCTGCAATCCCGGTCAAGGTTGCCGGTCGCATCATGCTCAACCGTGGCTCGTTCATGGTGATCCAGGACATGACCGGTCGCATCCAGGTCTACGTCAACCGCAAGACCCTGTCCGAAGAAACCCTGGCCGCGGTGAAAACCTGGGACATGGGCGACATCATCGCCGCCGAAGGCACCCTGGCCCGTTCCGGCAAGGGCGACCTGTACGTCGAAATGACCTCCGTGCGCCTGCTGACCAAGTCCCTGCGTCCGCTGCCGGACAAGCACCACGGCCTGACCGACACCGAGCAGCGCTATCGCCAGCGCTACGTTGACCTGATCGTCAACGAAGACGTGCGCCAGACCTTCCGCGTGCGTTCGCAAGTCATCGCCCACATCCGCAGCTTCCTGATGAAGCGTGACTTCCTGGAAGTGGAAACGCCGATGCTGCAAACCATTCCGGGCGGCGCGGCAGCCAAGCCGTTCGAAACCCACCACAATGCGCTGGACATGGAAATGTTCCTGCGTATCGCCCCGGAGCTGTACCTCAAGCGTCTGGTGGTCGGTGGTTTCGAGAAAGTGTTCGAAATCAACCGCAACTTCCGTAACGAAGGCGTTTCGACCCGTCACAACCCTGAATTCACCATGTTGGAGTTCTACCAGGCTTACGCCGACTACGAAGACAACATGGACCTGACCGAAGAACTGTTCCGTGAACTGGCACAGCTGGTTCTGGGCAGCACCGACGTCCCTTATGGCGACAAGGTGTTCCACTTCGGCGAGCCGTTCGTGCGCCTGTCGGTGTTCGACTCGATCCTCAAGTACAACCCCGAGTTGACCGCTGACGATCTGAACGACATCGACAAGGCTCGTGACATCGCCAAGAAGGCCGGTGCCAAGGTGCTGGGCTTCGAAGGCCTGGGCAAGCTGCAAGTGATGATTTTCGAAGAGCTGGTCGAGCACAAGCTGGAGCAGCCGCACTTCATCACCCAGTACCCGTTCGAAGTGTCGCCGCTGGCCCGTCGTAACGACGAGAACCCGAACGTCACCGACCGTTTCGAGCTTTTCATCGGCGGTCGTGAAATCGCCAACGCCTACTCCGAGTTGAACGACGCGGAAGACCAGGCCGAGCGCTTCATGGCGCAGGTGGCCGACAAGGACGCCGGCGACGACGAAGCCATGCACTACGACGCCGACTTCGTTCGCGCGCTGGAGTACGGCATGCCGCCAACGGCCGGCGAAGGCATCGGCATCGACCGTCTGGTGATGTTGCTGACCAACTCACCGTCGATCCGCGACGTGATCCTGTTCCCGCACATGCGGCCACAAGCGTAAGTGTTTCAATTAAAAAGCCGCCAGAAATAGGCGGCTTTTTTTTGCCTGTCTGGTACAAACGTATCAAATGGTTAATTTTGAAGTAGAGAGAGGAATTCCGGTCGTGAACCATGCATTGGCTCAAGAAGGTGCAGCGGACGTCGCCACTGCGGTCGCTGAAAGTGTTCAGTACCAGGGTCGCAAGGCCAGCCGACAGGGCAGTGAGCAGCGTCGACAGGACATTCTCGATGCGGCGATGCGCATTGTCGTGCGCGATGGCGTACGCGCCGTGCGTCACCGGGCGGTGGCGGCTGAGGCCAATGTGCCGCTGTCGGCCACCACCTACTACTTCAAGGACATCGATGACCTGCTCACCGATACCTTTGCCCAATACGTGGAACGCAGCGCGGCCTACATGGCCAAGCTGTGGAACAACAACGAAGGCCTGCTGCGGGAAATGATTGCCAGCGGCGACGGCAGTCCCCAGGCGCGCTCGCACCTGGCGGACGAAATTGCGCGGTTGATGGCCGACTATGTTCACCGGCAGTTGGTCACCCGCCGAGAGCACTTGATGGCCGAGCAGGCGTTCCGTCAGGAAGCGTTGCTGAACCCGCGCCTGGCTGAGTTGGTGCGCTCGCACCAGCAAATTCTCCTCCAGGGTTCCTGCCAGCTTTTCCAGGTATTGGGTTCCCGCGAGCCACAACAGGATGCCAAAGTGTTGACGGCTATAATCGGACGGATGGAATATCAAGGCCTGCTCAATGACGCCGAGCCGGTCGCCGAAGCGGAAATGCTCGGCATACTTACGCGTTATATGCATTTGGTGCTGGCTTCGGTCTAATCCCGATGCGAAGGCTAACCTCTGTGGGAGCGAGCCTGCTCGCGAATACGGTCTGACATTCAACATCTTTGTTGCCTGACACGCCGTCTTCGCGAGCAGGCTCGCTCCCACAGCGGAGTGGCCACTTCAGGTAGGTGTCTGTTCAAAGGGAGTGTTGAATGAAAGCCTGGCGTGTCGTCGTGATCGCCTTGTCGTTCCTGCTGCTCAGTGGCTGCCTGGTGACCTTCACGGAACCGCTGCCCACGAGCGAGCCAGCGCCCAAAGGGTTGCTCGGCAAATGGACCAGTACCAACGCCTGGGGTGAGCCGCTCAACCTGGAGCTGACCCGTATCGGCGACAACCGCTATCAGGCGGTCAGCTATTTCAGGGCCAAGCCCAGGGAGCGCGAAGCCTATCCCTTCACAGTGTCGCGCCACGGCAATCGCTGGTACCTCTCGGCGAAGGTGCCGGCACAGTTCGGCGGGCATTTCACCATTGCCGGGTTTGAACTCACCGACAAGCGCGAACTGGTGGTGTACAACCTCGACCTCGAGCAAATCAGACAGGCGCTTGGCCAGGAAGCCCTCAGTGGCGAAGGCTTCCAGACCGACGACGGCGAAGGCGTGCTGATCAACAGCCATATGGACCAGGTTTCCGCTTATCTCGACGATCCGGCCAATTCCGATGTGTTCGTCGAAGCGGTACGCTATCAGCGCCAGGCAACGGCCAAATAACCAACACGTTTTCTTCAGGAGTTTCCGGTGGACGATTACCAGCAGTCGATACGCATTCTGTCCGATCGCATTGTGCTGGCGCAGACACCGATCCGCGTCCTCGATGCGGTCAAATGGGATGACACCATCCGCAAGGGTTTCCTCAAGGCCAAGGGCAAGGAAATGCCGGCGGTGGACCGCGACTATTACCTCAACCGGCCGCTGACGTTCGACTCCAGCAAAGTGAAGCTGGAGTTCCAGAACATCGAACGTGACATCACTCGCCAGCTCGGGCAGTTCAACCCGGTCGGTCAGATCATGCGCCGCATGTGCAAGGAATACCGGATGGTGGTGCGTATGCTCGAAGCGCGCGGCACCGAGGATTTCGGCCTGATATCCCAGGAGTTGTACGGCGCCGCTTCCGACGCATTCCACGCCGGTGACCCGACGTTATCGGACCTTGGGCTGATGCTCTCCGATTACCTGAACAATATCGACGGTCGTGGCGACCTGAAGGATGAGCCCAAAACCCTCACCGCCAAGGATGCCGTCAGCCTGCTGCAGCATCGGTTGAGCAAGGTGTTTGGCGAGGCCGAGGAAACCATTCGGGTGTTCGAGTCCGACGGGATCGTTGCCGATGCGGCGGCTGGCGCCGACTACATCAAGATCCGCACCGATGCGATGTTCAACGAGCGTGACGTGCGGGCCCTGGAAGTCCATGAAGGGCTGGTGCACGTCGGCACCACCCTCAACGGTCTGAACCAGCCGATCTGCACCTTCCTGTCCAAGGGGCCACCCTCGTCGACGGTGACCCAGGAAGGGCTGGCGATCCTGATGGAAATCATCACCTTCGCCTCCTATCCCAGCCGTCTGCGCAAACTGACCAACCGCACACGGGCGATCCACATGGTGGAGGAGGGGGCCGACTTCCTGCAGGTGTTCGAGTTCTTCCGCGAACAAGGTTTTGAAATGCCCGAGAGCTACAGCAACACCAGCCGCGTATTCCGCGGCTCGACGCCGACAGGTCTGCCATTTACCAAAGACTTGTCCTACCTCAAGGGCTTCATCATGATTTACAACTACATTCAACTGGCCGTGCGCAAAGGCAAGCTGGAGCAGATCCCGCTGCTGTTCTGCGGCAAGACCACCCTGGAAGACATGCGCACCTTGCGCCAACTGGTGGATGAAGGAATGGTGGTGCCGCCCAAGTACTTGCCGGAACAGTTCCGCGACATGAACGCACTGTCGGCGTGGATGTGCTTCTCCAACTTCCTCAACCACCTGAGCCTGGACCGGATCGAGGCGGATTACTCCAATATCCTTTAATAGCGACGAGATCCCTTGTGGGAGCGAGCCTGCTCGCGAAAGCGGCATACCAGTCAACATCAATGCTGAATGACGCACCGCTTTCGCG
>NZ_JABFMU010000074.1:23729-26993 GCF_013359695.1 Pseudomonas sp. C2B4 | reverse complement strand
CCCGATTGAAGTGTCCAAAATCATTAGGCCAGTTCAGGCTCGCTCCTACAGGGGGTGGCGGTGTTTTGGGGATGTAAAAAAGGCGCAGCCATGGCTGCGCCTTTGGGTGAATCGGATCGCTTCAGAGCCGAATGATCACCGACTTCAACTGCGTGTAATGCGACAGCGCATCCACCCCTTGCTCGCGCCCGTACCCACTCTGCTTGAACCCGCCGCACGGCGTTTGCACGAAGCCGCCGCTGTATTCGTTGACCACGATCCGGCCCGCTTCAAGCTGCGCGGCTACGCGGTGGACGCGGCCGATGTCGCGGCTCCAAATCCCGGCGCCGAGGCCGAATTCGCTGTCGTTGGCGATGCGCAGGGCATCGGCTTCGTCCTTGAACGGGATCACGCAGACGATGGGGCCGAAGATTTCTTCCTTGGCCAACGTCATGTCGTTGCTCACGCCGGTGTAGACCGTCGGTTCGATGTACCAGCCGTTTTCGAAACCCGGGAGGCTTGCGACCTTGCCGCCGATGGCCGGGGTCAGGCCTTCGCGTTCGGCGATGGCGAAGTAGCTCTGGATTTTCTCGAATTGCGCCTGGGTGGTGATGGGGCCGGAAGTCGCGTCATCCTGTGGGCCGACGCGCAACTGGCCGACTTCGGCCACCAGTTTGTCGACGAAGCGTTCGTAGATCGATTCCTGCACCAGCAAGCGCGTGCCCGCCGCGCACCACTGGCCGCTGTTCCAGGTGAAGGCCAGGGTCGCGCCCTTGGCGGCGGCGTCGAGGTCGGCATCGTCGAAGACGATGTTGGCCGACTTGCCGCCCAGTTCCAGGGTCAGCGGCAGGATGCGATCTGCCGCGATGTGCCCCAGTTCCTGGCCCGCGCGAATGCCGCCGGTGAAAGAAATTTTGCGGATGTGCGGGTTGTGCGCCATGGCCGGGCCGATCACGCTGCCCTTGCCGACGATCACGTTGAACACCCCCGGTGGGATGCCGGCCTCGATGGCCAGGCGTGCCAGTTCCACCAGCGAGGCCGAGGTGTGTTCGGAAGGTTTGGCAACCACGGTGTTGCCGGTGGCCAGGGCCGGGGCGATGGCGCGGGCGGCCTGATGCAGCGGGGCGTTCCACGGCAGGATCACGCCGATCACACCGAACGGATCGCGGCGGGTGTACACGTGGTAGTTGGGGCCCTGGTTGATCACTTCGCCGTCCATGACATTGACGATGCCGCCGTAGAACTCGAAGTACTGCGCGGTCAGGTCCATCAGGGTTGCCATCTCGCGGCCGGGCTTGCCGGTTTCGGCGCGCTCCAGGGCGCCGAGGGTGGCCTCGCTTGCGCGGATCAGCCGGCCGAAATCGTTGAGGATGCGCCCGCGCAAGGCTGGGCGCATGTCGCGCCAGGCCGGCAAGGCGCTGGCGGCGCTATCGATGGCGATGGCCACGTCGGCCGGGCCGCTGTTGGCCACTTCGTTGAGTTTTTCGCCGGTGCGCGGGTCGAGCTTGTCGACGTATTGGCCGTCCAGGGGCGGCGTGATGCGGCCGTCGATGAAGCTGTTGGTTCTGTCAAACATTGCCGGTTCTCCTCGTGAAGCTCTTCTTGTCAGTGCGCGGCATGGGGGAGGTGATGGGCAGCCCCATGATTGCCTGCCATTACCGCTGCTCGCGCACAACCCTTCAACCGAGTTTTAAAGGGCCGTGCCTTGAGAAAATCTCAAGGCAGTGGCTTGAGGTTTAGTCAACCGAACCGTCCTGAAAACTCGCTACACGAAACCCTGGCAACGCCGGATATTGCTCCCGTAGCAACGCTGAGGCCGCGTCCAAAGGTCAACAATAATAGCGCCCACGGGAGTCTTGAATATGAGCAACTATCACACGGTGGACGGTCAATTGCCGCCGTCATCCACTGCCACTGCACCTGTGCAAGCCGAAGGTCGACAACTCAACAGCGCCGAGAAAAAAGCCATAGTCGCCGCCACCCTCGGGACGATAGTCGAGTACACCGACTGGGTAATCTACGCGACGTTTTCCTCGATCCTCGCCAAGCAGTTTTTCCCTGCCGGTGACGGCGTCACCGCGCTGCTGTCGGTGTTGGCGGTGTTCGCTGTCGGCTTCATCATGCGCCCCATCGGCGGCGCGGTGCTGGGGCAACTGGCGGACCGTTATGGCCGCAAGAAAGGCCTGACCCTGTCGATCCTGTTGATGTCGGTGGCCTCGCTGGTGATCGGCATCTGCCCCAACTACGAAAGCATCGGCATTGCCGCGCCGATCATTCTGGTGATTGCCCGTCTGGTTCAGGGCTTTTCGGCGGGCGGCGAGTTCGGCTCGGCGTCGGCATTCCTGATCGAGTCGGCACCGGCGCATCGGCGGGCCTTCGCCGGGTCCTGGCAGTGGTTCGCCATTAACGCCGGCACGTTGGTATCGTTTCTGCTGGGCTTTGCCCTGGCGTCGATGGGCAGCGACACCGCGCTGTACGACTGGGGCTGGCGCGTGGCGTTCGTGATCGCGGCGCTGATGGGGCTGATCACTTTGTGGATTCGCCTGTCGGTGCGCGAGACCGAAATTTTCAAATCGAAGATCGCCAGCCACAGCAAAAAACGTCCGATTCGCGAACTGCTGTTCAGCCATCGCCGCGATGCCATGCGGGTGATCGGTATCGCCATGGCCGGCAACCTGCTCAACTACGTGTGGATGGTCAGCTACCCCAATCAGGTGCACCTGATCACCGGTATGTCGATCCGCGACACCTTGCTGGCCGGGGTGGTTTCGGTCGGTGTCTCGCTGGTGCTGCTGCCGTTCGCCGGCAAACTGGCGGACCGGGTGGGACGGCGTCCGGTGTTGATCGGCTTCGCGATTGCCTCGATCCTGTGGGCCTGGCCGAGCTTCGGCCTGTTGCACACCGGCATCAGCCTGCTGGAGGTGACACTGATCCAGACCGTGTCGATGGTGATCATGACCGGCTTCGGCGCTGCGTCGGCGGTGACCATGGCCGAGCAGTTCCCGGCCGAAGTGCGCGTCACCGGCATCGCCTTACCCTATGCCTTGTCGGTCACCCTGTTCGGCGGCACCGCACCGTACCTGATGGCGGCGATGGCGGGGTGGGGGTATGGCGGGTGGTTCTGGATTTACCTGGCAGTGATCAGTGCGATCAGCCTGGTGGTGTACCTGCGGATGCCGGAGACGCGGGGGCAGGCGTTGCGCTGATCGGGCACGAATAACACCTGTGGGAGCGAGCCTGCTCGCGAAAGCGGTTTAACAGACAAAAATGATGTCGCCTGACACT
>NZ_JABFMU010000074.1:0-23632 GCF_013359695.1 Pseudomonas sp. C2B4 | reverse complement strand
CTCCCACATTTGATCTTCAGCGAATACAAATCTTATGTACGACACACATCCTCTGTGAGAGCGAGCCTGCTCGCGAAAGCGGTTTAACAGACAAAAATAATGTCGCCTGACACTCCGCCTTCGCGAGCAGGCTCGCTCCCACAGGGATGTGTGCACTAGGCCGGAACCGGCTCCGGTTCCGTCAGCACCTTCCTGAATGTCTCCACCAGCGGCCGCAGATTGATCCGGTGCCACGCTGCCCACAGCGGTGTGGTGAAGGAGATCCACGGCACTTCCCGCAGCACCACCCCCGGTGGTGCGTTTCGGCTCAGGCCTTTCTGAATCATCGCGATCCCCAGTCCCGACGCCACCAATCCCAATGCCGTGAACGGTTCTGTGGCTTCCATGCGAATGTCCGGGGTGAAGCCGGCGCGGATGCAGGCGCTGACGAAATCGTCGTGGCAACTGGCGTTCTGGCGATGCTGCACACCAATCCATTCCTGATCGGCCAGGTCGGCCGCGACCAGTGTTTTCCGCCGGGCCAGCGGGTGATGTTCGGGCAGGGCCAGCAGCATCGGGTCGTCCAGCACCTGAAAACCCAGCAAGTCGGGGTCGTCATCGGTCGGAGGTTCACTGACCAGCGCGATATCCAGACTACGCTGTCGCAGACCTTCGAGTTGTTCGGCGGAGCTCAGGTTGTACAGCGCCACGTGCACGTTCGGCCGATCGCTGCGCAGCACACGCAAGGCATTGGGCAGGACGCCGGCATGCATGGCGTTTTCGATGTAGCCGATGCACAGGCCGCCTTCTTCGCCGCGACCGAGGCGTTTGCCCAGGGATTCCAGGCGATTGGCGTGGGTCAGTAGAGCACGGGTTTCAGCGAGGAAGGTCTGGCCGTCGCGGGTCAGGCGGATGCGTTGCTGGCTGCGCTCGAACAGAGTCAGGCCCAGGCGTTCTTCGAGCTGGGCGATCTGCCGGCTCAGGGGCGACTGGGAAATGTGCAGGCGTTCGGCGGCGCGACCGACGTGTTCTTCCTCGGCGACGGCGACGAAGTAGCGCAATTGACGGATGTCGATCATGTCAGACCTCTAGGGACTCAAGTGCTGCGCATTATGTCTTGGACGGTCCGATGGTCGCAATCTAGGATCTGCTCAACGGTCACCTGACCACTGAACTGATGAGGATTTGAATCATGAGCTTGAAAGACAAACTGCCTGGCGCACTGGGTTTCGGTACAGCACCCCTGGGCAACATGTTCCGCGCCATTCCTGAAGAGGAAGCGCAAGCCACCGTCCACGCCGCCTGGGATGCCGGCGTGCGTTACTTCGATACCGCGCCGTTCTACGGTTCGGGCCTGTCGGAGATCCGCCTCGGCGAGGCACTGTCCCGCTACAAGCGCGACGACTACGTGCTCAGCAGCAAGGTCGGCCGGGTGATTCTCGACGAAGTCGAAGACGCCGCCGCCCGTGATCTGGGCGAAAAGAGCGGGGTGTTCGAACACGGTCGCCCGAACAAGATCGTCAACGACTACAGCGCCGACGCGACGATGCGTTCGATCGAAGACAGCCTCAAGCGCCTGCAGACTGATCGCCTGGACATCGTTTGGGTGCATGACATCGCCCAGGACTTCTACGGTGATCAATGGCTGGAATACTTCAATCAGGCACGCACCGGCGCTTTCAAAGTCCTGACCCGGCTGCGTGAAGAAGGCGTGATCAAGGGCTGGGGCCTGGGGGTGAACAAGGTTGAGCCGTGCGAACTGACCCTGGACCTGAGCGAAGCGCAGCCGGACGGTTTTCTCCTGGCCGGTCGCTACACGCTGCTCGATCACGACCGCGCCTTGCAGCGCCTGATGGACGCAGCACTGGCGCAAAACGTTGAAATCGTGGTCGGCGGCCCTTACAGCTCGGGCATTCTCGCCGGTGGCGCGCACTTCGAGTACCAGAAGGCCAGCCCGGCGATCATCAGTAAAGTCGAGCACATCAAACGTATCGCCGCCGCCCATGGCGTCGATATCAAAGCGGCTGCGTTGCAGTTCTCGTTGGCCAATCCGGCGGTGGCGGCGGTGATTCCAGGTGCCAGCCGTCCCGATCGGATAGCCGAAGATGTCGCCGCGTTGTCGGCGGTGATTCCCACAGCCTTCTGGCAGGCATTGCGTGACGCGAAGCTGGTGTCCGAACGCGCCCCATTGCCCATTATTGGAGCTTGAGCATGAAAATCGATCTGAGTGGAAAACTGGCGATTGTCAGCGGCAGCACCGCCGGCATTGGTCTGGGCATCAGCAAGGCGCTGGCCGAATCCGGCGCCACGGTGGTGGTGATCGGCCGCGACACGGCCAAGGTCGAGCAGGCCCTGGCGAGCATTCGCCAGAGCGTACCGGGTGCACAGTTGCGCGGCTTGACCGCGGACCTGGGCACCGCCGAAGGCGCGCAGAAATTGTTCGCCGCCGAACCCCGCGCTGACGTCCTGGTGAACAACCTCGGGATCTACAACGATGTGGACTTCTTCGAGACCCCGGACAGCGAGTGGACGCGCTTCTATGAAGTCAACGTGATCTCCGGTGTGCGCCTGGCCCGGCATTACGTGCCCGACATGGTCAAGCAGGGCTGGGGCCGGGTGATTTTCCTGTCTTCGGAATCCGGTGTGGCGATTCCCGCCGAGATGATCAACTACGGCGTGACCAAAAGCGCCAACCTGGCGGTGTCCCATGGCCTGGCCAAACGCCTGGCGGGTACTGGGGTGACAGTCAACTCGATCCTGCCGGGTCCGACCCTCACCGACGGTGTGGAGGAAATGCTCAAGGATGCCATCGCCGCCTCCGGACGCAGCGTCCGGGAAGAGGCCGATGCGTTCGTGCGCAAGGCCCGGCCGAGCTCGATCATCCAGCGTGTGGCGGAGGTCGAGGAGGTGGCGAACCTGGTGGCGTACATCGCGTCACCGCTGTCCTCGGCCACCACCGGCGCCGCCCTGCGGGTCGACGGCGGCGTCGTCGACAGCCTGGCCATCTGAACCTTTTTGAATCTGGAGATTATTTTTCATGGCAACAACCTCAGCATCCATCGACATCCCGGCCTCGGCCGATCAGGTCTGGCAATTGATCGGCGGCTTCAACTCGCTGCCGGACTGGCTGCCCTTCATTCCCAAGAGCGAACTGAGCGAAGGCGGACGCGTGCGCAGCCTGCAAACGGCGGACGGCGGGGTGGTGATCGAGCGTCTGCAAGCGTTCGACAATGACGGCAAAACCTACAGCTACTCGATCTTGCAGGCGCCGTTTCCGGCCTCTGACTACCTGGCGACGATTCGTGTGGAAGCGCAGGGGCAGGGGGCCCGGGTGACCTGGTCCGGTCGGTTTGAGCCGGTAGGGGTGAGTGAGGAGGAAGTGGTGGCGTTGTTTACCGGCATTTATCAGGGTGGGCTGGAGGCTCTGCGGGCCAACTACCCGGCCTGACAAACACCATCAATCCTCCTGTGGGAGCGGCCTGTGGCGAGGGGATTTATCCCCGTTGGGGTGCGAAGCGGCCCCAGCATTCCTTCAGGCATACCGAGTTGTCTGGTTCTGCGACTGCTTCGCAGCCGAGCGGGACGGTGCGACGTTTCGCTAAATCCCCTCGCCACACAGGCTCGCTCCCACAGGTTTTATGTCAGGTCGGAGGAATCAAACTCTCCCGACAATCGAGCACCAACCGCGCCCCACCCAACTCACTCGTGCCCACCTCAAGCCTGAACCCGTGCAGGCTGACAATCGCCGCGACGATCGACAGCCCCAGCCCGAAGCCGCTTTTCAGATTGCCGGCCTCGGCGCGATAGAAGCGCTGGAACACCGCCACCCGTTCAGACTCTGGAATACCGGGACCGGAGTCGAGCACTTCGATGCGGGTATGTCCGTTCTCATTGACCCCACGCAAAATCACCTGGCCACCGGGCGGGGTGAATTTGATCGAGTTGCTGAGCAGGTTCGCCACCGCTTCAAACAGCAAGGCGCGATCGCCATTGAGCGACGGCAACGACGCGGGCAGTTGCAGTTCAAACGTGAGGCCATCGTCCTCGGCCAACGGCAGGTAAAACTCATGCAGTTCCTGCAGCAGCGACACCGGATCGAGCTGCACGAAACCGGAACGACGCTGACGATCCTCCAGCTCGGAAATCCGCAGCAAGCCGCGAAAACGCGCCATCAAGGTGTCGGCCTCGCCCAGCACCAGATCCAGTTGCGCCGCCTCCGTCGAACCTTCGCCGGCCTGTTGCTGCATGCGATAAAGCTGCGCGCGCAGGCGGGTCAGCGGCGTGCGCAAGTCATGGGCGATGTTGTCGCACACGCCCTTGACCTCGTGCATCAGGCGCTCGATGCGCTCGAGCATGGCGTTGACGATGGCGGCGAGCATGTCCAGTTCGTCGCGGCGGTTGGACAGCGGCAGGCGTCGGGTCAGGTCACCGGCGACGATGGCTTCGGCGCTGGCCTGAATCCCGCGAATGCGCTGCAACGGCCGACGGCGCAGCAAGTGCCAGCCGACGATGCCCGGCAAAATGGTCAGGGTCACACCCCAGAACAAGGCGTGGAGGATGATCCGGGTCACGGCGAACAACGAGCCGTTGTCACGCACCAGTACCAGCCAGCGCCCGTCCTTGGTCTGGGTGGCCACCGCGTCGCAGCTGTCGGCGGGCAGGGTCGGGTCGTCGTAGCCGGCGCAGTCGTTGAGCATGTGGATCTTGCCGTCCAGCGGCAGGCCCCTGGGGATGTGGCGCAGGGCTCCGCTGAGGTAACGATGCTCGGCATCGAACAGGCCATAGGCGTCGATGCCGCGAATGTCGAAGGTCATGCTGACGGCAAGGGCGTCGGACAGTTGTTCGCCCTGGAAATGCGAAAACAGGTGCTGGCGTTGCATCAGCGAATGCTTCGCCAGGTTGTCCAGGTAGGCGGACACCTCGTAATACATGACCCCCATGAGAATCCCGCTCCAGGCCACGAACAACGCACTGTAGAGCGCCAGCAGGCGACTGCTGGAAGAACGCCAGCCTTTAGACGGGTTCGGCAATGACATAACCCGAGCCTCGTACGGTTCGAATCAACGGGACATTGCCAGGTGGGTCGATTTTTTTGCGCAGGCGGCCAATGTGTACATCGATCAGGTTGGTGCCGGGGTCGAAGTGATAACCCCAGACCTCTTCGAAAATCATCATCCGCGACAGGATTTGCCCGGTGTTGCGCATCAGGAATTCCAGCAGTTTGTATTCGGTGGGCAGCAGGGTCAGCAATTGGCCGTCGCGGCTGGCTTCGTGGCTGATCAGGTTCAGCTCCAGGTCCGCGACTCGCAGGGTGGTGGCCTGGGCGGTGACGGTGTTCTGGCGGCGCAACAGGACTTCGACCCGGGCGGCCATCTCATCGGTGGCGAAGGGTTTGGTCAGGTAATCATCGCCCCCGGCACGCAAGCCGCGCACACGTTCGTCGACATCGGAGAGGGCGCTGATCATCAGGATGGGCGTGGCCACGCCCATGGTCCGCAGGGTGGTGACAATGGCCAGGCCATCAAGCTCAGGCAGCATACGGTCGAGGGTGATCAGGTCATAGTTGCCGCTGACGGCACGTTCCAGCCCCTCGCGCCCGTTGTCGACCCAGTCGACGTCGAGGCCGTGGCTGCTCAATTCGGCGACAATTTCCCGGGCGGTCACGGCGTCGTCTTCGATGGTCAGGATGCGGGTCATGGAGTTGGCCTGATGATGTGTTCATAACGTTGAGCAACATTTTGCCAAGAAATGGTCGCCGGCTTTCTAAATAAAAGTTCATGGACTGCCTGAGCACCGCTCAATGCATAAAACCCGCTGAGCATAGCCATTCCTTGCAGATTGCATGGGTCGGGGAAGTTCAAACTTTGTAACCCGATGAAATACAGCGTTTTATTGAAAATCCGCGACTGGCACGCCAGGTGCAATCACAACTTTGAAGAGTTGTAACACCATCTTTCTGCCTGGAGCGATACAACGATGAATAGATCCTCTGATGGTTTCTATCCCGCCATAGATGAATCGACCACGCTCTCCGGGGTGTCGTGGGGCGCGATTTTCGCCGGGGCCGCGGCTGCTGCAGCGTTGTCGCTGGTGTTGGTGCTGCTGGGTTTTGGCCTGGGTTTTTCCGCGGTATCGCCGTGGGCCAACGAAGGCGTGAGTGCCAAAGGGTTGGGTATCTCGACGATTGTCTGGCTGGCCTTCACACAGATTGTCGCCTCCGGACTGGGTGGCTACATCGCCGGCCGGCTGCGGGTGAAGTGGGCTTACCTGCATGGCGATGAAGTCTATTTCCGCGACACCGCCCATGGCTTTCTGGCCTGGTGCGTGGCGACGCTGGTCACGGCCACGCTGGTGGCCGGCTCGGTCAGTAGCATCGTCAGTGGCGGTGTTCAGGCCGGGGCGCAGGTCGCAGGCGGTGCCGCCAGCGCCATGACGCAAGTGGCCGGTACGGCGGCTGCCAACACCGACAGTGATCAGTACGGTTACTACATCGACAGCCTGTTTCGCGATGACCGTCCGGCCGACGTCAACGATGATGCCGCCCGAGCCACGGTGACCCGGATCTTCGTGCGCTCACTGAGCAACGAAGGAGGTCAACTGGCGGCTGAAGATCGCGCCTACCTGGCCCAACTGGTGGCGCAGCGAACCAACCTCACCCAGGCGGACGCGGAGCGTCGTGTCGATGAAGTCTATGCCCGCACGCAAAAAGCCGTGGCCGACGCGAAACTGGCGGCGCAACAAGCGGCCGACACCGCCGCCAAAGTCGCCGCCTGGACCACCTTGTGGATGTTCGTTGCGCTGTTGGCCGGTGCGTTTTTCGCCAGCCTCGCCGCTACGTTCGGCGGTCGTCGTCGGGATGCCGTGGTGTATCTGGAAACCGACACCTACGTGACCACCCCACCTGTTCGATAAACCAGGAGAATCATCATGCGTTCATTACTGCTGTTCTTTCTTGGCGTGCCGATCCCGATCATTATTTTGATTGCGTTGTTCATGCACTGATGTTTGCGCCGCTTCCGCCTTGGGTAGAAGCGGCGTTTATAGGTTTGGGGTTAATTCATAAATTGATGCTGACTGTCATTCCGTCTTCGCGAGCAGGCTCGCTCCCACAGGGGAGTGCGGTTTACTGTAGGAGCGAGCCTGCTCGCGAAGAGGCCCGCTCAGTTTCACAAGGCTGTCAGTCGATCGGAGTACTGACAAACACCTCAAGCCCCTCGGCATAGTCAGTGAACGCCGCGATCCTCGGAAATTGCGCGGTCGATACCTGATCCGGCACCACATAGTTGGTAAAACTCCACGCCACCGCCAGGGTGATCCCCGCCTGATCAATCAACCCATCGGTTTTCAGCGGCTGTTTTTCCAGTTCCCGTTCCAGCGCCGAATACGCTGCCGCCAATTGCCCCTCGACCCGCTCAACCCAAGGTTGATACTGGATTTCCTCCGGCCGCAGGTTGCGCTCGTAATAAAGCTGCACCGATTTTTCGCTCGCCGCCAACGCCAGGCCGATCAGGCGCAATGCACGCAGGCGTTGATCGATGTCTGCGGGCATCAGGCTGCGCTCCGGGCCGGCCAGTGCTTCCAGGTAATCGATGATCAGCGTGGAGTCCATCAACACCTCACCGTCATCCAGGACCAGGGTGGGTGCCTTGACCACGGGGTTGATCTGTTGAAATTGCTCAAACGTCCTGAACACCGAGACCGATTCGTGCGCCAGGGCAATGCCCAGGCGTTTGGCGGAAATGGCGACGCGTCGCACATAGGGCGAATCCAGCATGCCGATCAGCTTCATTTAACCGCTCCTTGAGTTTGCCATTTCGGGAGGTACAACCTTAGCCGAGCCTGCACGGCCTGCAAACAGGGCCTGCTGCCCAGCCGTTTGTCTTCTATATAGCTCCGCTCGATTGAATTTCTTGCTATAAACGCACTCCGATATCCGCCTGGATGCCTGCCATAGCGCATTTTCGAGGCCTTGTCGGACAAATTCGCTGTCTTTTCAGTTGCTGAGGCCTCAAGTCGGCCTTAGACTGCCGCCCCTCGTAAATTGAGTGCCGGGTGGCGCTTGGAACAAACGGCGCCTTTCCGATGACCTGCACAGGTCTGCCGGAACGCTCCCTTATTCGCCTTAATGCACGTTTTTTTATAGAGATATCAATGACAAAGGACAAGTTGCTGGCCATGCCGGCGGATGACTACATGAATGCCGAGCAACATGCTTTTTTCTCCAAGCTGTTGCAGAACATGAAAGTCGAAACCCATGAGCGCATCGAGCAGAACCGCATCGCCATCGAAAGCCTGGACACCCCGGCCGACCCGGCTGACGCGGCTTCGGTCGAAGAAGAGCGCACCTGGCTGGTAAACGCCATCGATCGCGACCAGCGCATGCTGCCTCAGTTGGAACAAGCGCTGGAACGCATCAAGGAAGACAGCTTCGGCTGGTGCGACGACAGCGGCGAGCCGATCGGCCTCAAGCGCCTGCTGATCAGCCCGACCACCAAGTACTGCATCGAAGCTCAAGAGCGCCACGAGCAGATCGACAAGCACCAGCGTCAGGCCTGATTCGTCAGCGCGCCCATCGCGGGCAAGCCCGCTCCCACAGGATCATCGTGAATCCTGTTGGAGCGGGCTTGCCCGCGATGCTTTTTGTCGTCCGAGAAATCTTCTATTGATCTGCTGCAACCCCGCGACTAAAGGCTTATGGATAATGGCTTTTTGGTGGCGCTTAATGCGAAGACAACAATTAGAAGATTTTCGGGGTGACTACGATGACGAGAGAGAGCTCTCTGGTGGCGGTGCCTGCGCCAGTGCTTTTGCCGAAAAATCGCTGGCTGACACCCACGCTGCAAAGCATCGCCCTGATGCTGTTGCTGTGTGGCATGACGCTCGGCGGTTGGTCGCTTTACCTTGGCCTGCCAGTGGCCGTGTTGATTATCTGGCTGCCTCGCCTGCGTTCGCGTGCGCCCGTTGAGGCCGCACCCGCCGATACGTCCGGCGCCATCGCTGCATTGACGCGCGATCTTTCCCATACCACCAGTCATAACGCCCTGTCCGCCGCCGGCGTGGCCTTTTCGGTCAAGCAGCTGGCCGACAAGCTTCAATCGCAACTCGGTGCGGCGGCACAGATCGTCAGCAATGCCGAAGTCATGATCGCCACCGAACAGGCCACCTCGACCCTCAGTCGTGAAGCCCTGGGCGCGGCGAGTGAGGCGCATCGCAGTGGTGCGGTCGGGCGGACCGAGTTGATCGAGTCGATTGCGCGGATGCACCAACTCAGCCAACGGGCCAACAACAGCCGTGAATTGATCGAAGCCTTGAGCCAGCGCAGTGACGATATCCAGCGCGTGACCCTGGTGATCCAATCCATCGCCAGCCAGACCAATCTGCTGGCCTTGAACGCGGCGATTGAAGCGGCGCGGGCCGGGGAGCACGGTCGCGGCTTTGCGGTGGTGGCTGACGAGGTGCGCGGTCTCGCCGCGCGCACGGCGACGGCGACCGGCGAAGTCGGCGAGATGGTCGCCGATATTCAGCAACGCACCGCGCAAGTGGTGGAGCAGATTCGCCAACTGTCGAGTGATCTCGACATCGGCGTCGAGCAGGTCGAGCACACCGGTCAGCACCTGGAAAACATTGCCCGTCTGGCGGCCAGTGTCGAAACCCAGGTCGGGGAAATCGCCCGCGGTGCCGAGACCAATCGTGAACAACTCGACAGCCTGTTCCACGCCATCGAACAGATGCGCAGTGACCTGGCCATCAGCGATCAACAGACCCGGCGCCTGGCCGAGGCCGCGGTGCAGATGGAAGGGCAGGCCGAAACCATCAGCGAGCGTCTGGCCGAAGTCGGCCTGGATGACTATCACCAGCGGATCTATGACCTGGCCCGCCAGGGCGCCAGCCAGATCGCGGCGCGCTTCGAAGCGGACATCGACGCGGGCCGGATCAGCCTCGACGACCTGTTCGACCGCAATTACCAAACGATTCCCGATACCAGTCCGGCCAAGTACCAGACGCGTTTCGACCGCTACACCGATCAGGTCTTGCCGGCGATCCAGGAACCCCTGCTGCCGTGTCATGAAGGCCTGGTGTTCGCCATTGCCTGCACCCAGCAGGGTTACGTGCCGACCCACAACAACGTCTTCAGCCAACCGCTGACCGGTGATGTGCAGGTCGATACCCTGCAAAACCGCACCAAACGCAAATTCGCCGACCGCACCGGAATCCGCTGTGGCAGCCACCAGCAGGCGGTGCTGCTGCAGACGTACACCCGCGACACCGGTGAACTGATGCACGATCTTTCGGTGCCGATCATGATCAAGGGGCGGCATTGGGGTGGGTTGCGGTTGGGGTACAAGCCGCAGACGGTTCGGTAGTGGTGGATTCTCCAGCCGCCAATCTCCTTGTGGGAGCGAGCCTGCTCGCGAAAACTCCCGGCCATTGCAGTTGTTCAGGGGGCCTTCGCGAGCAGGCTCGCTCCCACAGCGAATGAGGCCCAAAACCCATCGATTGTTACGGCTTCGGCAACGAAGCTGTACAAAGCCGCGCTGTTTCCCCGCCCGCGGACTCGTTACCCTAGCCATATAGTTAGGTTGCTAACGGAGTTCGAAGGGCAAGATGCAAAGCAGAGTCGATGTCGCCGTCATGATTGGCAGTGGTGTGCCCGCCAGTTTGCGAGCCTTGGGGCAGAGTGTGTGCTGGGTGGTGCTGTTGAACGGCGAACGCCGGGGCACGGCATTCTCCAGTCGCGATGAAGCGGAAGAGTGCAAGGCTGCCTGGTTAGCGCAATTGAACGCAGAATCCCCAGACAGCCTGCATTGAACCAGGGGTCAGTGCAGCTGGTGCATGCGCAGGTTCAGGTCGTCGACCACCCGCGCCCAGTCGGCGTCTTCACGCAGTTGTTCCTTGAGGAAGCCCGCCTGTTGCGGGGTCCAGAACTCGGCATCGATGAGCTTCTTGTTGTCGGGCAGGGGTGAATGGCTGGCAATGAAATCGTCGATAGCGTTCTGGGTGGAGTCCAGGCCAAGCTGATCGAACAAACCTTTCAAGTCGTGGGTCGGTGATTCCATGGTCATCTCCTGGCAGGGGCGAATTGGGCTCGAGGTTTGAGCTATGGCTCCATCTCTTCTGATGGGAGCCAGGCTTCAAGCGTTCAAAAACACTGTTCGAATGCAGGAGTGAGCATAGACCGCAAACCTGACCCTCAGGCTTTCAATGCACCGGCATCGACAGCCGCCTTGAGTTCTTTCGCCGACTCCATGGCCGCGAGGGCGGCGATGTCCAGGGACTTGAACCAGCGGTCTTTCTCGACCTGGTGCCAGGTCACGGTTTTCAGCGGTGGCTTGGCGCGCATGACGATCACGGCCTGAAATTCGCCGTCGACCTCCCTGGCTTCGCCCCGGATAAAAAACTCGCCGATATCAAATTCCGTCACGTAGCAGCCTTCCCTTGGAAATATATTGTTGTTTTCATTGACGTCCCACCGGGGTGGGACGCCTTGATTGGTCGGGCAGTATGGCAGCAGTTGCTTGTTTGCGGCTGAGTTAAGTGGTCGGCAGGATGAAACGTCTCCATGTACCAGCGAGGCGTGTAGTGTCAAATACGTGACTCAAGCGAGCGGGCGAGGGCGCAGGCTTCGTTGTGATTGGCGCGGAAACCTCTTACATGCCCGGTGGAAGTTTCTTTGATATGGAAGAAGGCATTCCCGGCCAATATCACCTGAAATCTCGGGAAGACAGGGCATTGGGGTTGCGGTTCAGCGTTCGGGAACCCTTGCGAATGGGGAATCGATGGCGTTGCCAAGGGATGAATGAAGTGAGTCAACGTGCACATGTGAAGTCCTTTTCGTTGTTTTACCGACGTATGTACGTCGTTATGGGTAGTCTCGGCGAGCATGGCTGCTCTAGAATCACCCTCACTGGTGGGTGATTGATGTTTATCTAAAGCAATTTTTGGCTGGCGATATGTCAGAAAAGTGCTTTTTTTTAAGAGTTTTTTCCCTGTAGTTGATAGTCCGTATTTTCTCTGGCCGTAAGAAGGGCGTTTTCCTTCAACCTTTGACGAAAGCCAGGCAGGACGAGGCGAGCGGCGTCCAGTAGTCTGCTCAAGCCTTGTGATAGATGAGCCCTCTGCTCATACAGGACTCGACCCGGGTTTATTTGGCTTCACCTTCGGCATTGCCGCTTTTTTCGGCTGTGCGCTTTCCATGCGTGCGGCTTCATTTTCAGATGTGGGGATGGTTCCTTGGCAGTAAGTAATCTCGATATGCATGCTTTGTTCGTGCTGGGTGATTTGCGCGCAAAGCTGGTCAAACAATTTCAGTCACGTTTCGTTTACATCACCGAGCAGAACGCCGAAGGCATCTACGTCGCCGAGATCGACACCGAATCGGCGCTGGTGGTAGACGACAAGCCGGGTCTCAAACTCAAGGTCGGCGACCATTTCAGCGCTTCGGTCTTGCCCAGCCGCGAAGGCGGCAAATTGGAAATCAAGTTCCGCGAAATCAAAATGACGGTCTACGGCCTGGGCGACTACGCCTTCGTGAGCACTGCCGATGGTGAGGCGATCGTGTTCAAGGAAGGTCACAGCGCAGTGACGGTGTTTGCCGCCCACCAGCAGTTGCAGGAAGGCCTGACCAAGACGCTCAAGGCCGTGACCGCCAAGGCTGCCAAGTGGCGCAAAGGTGAACTGGTGACGTTCAAGGCCAGCGAGTAATGAGTCTGACCCGCGCCGATTTCCACCAACAGAACCAGGCCAGCGCCCAGACCGAGGCCCTGCGGCTGTTCGAGCAGAAGGCCGTTCTGCAGGGAGGCTGGCTGAATTGGGTGGCGGCACAGATCTACACATTGCGGCCAGCGGAATACGCCAGCATGGTTCGACGAGAGCTGGTGCGCTTGCAGGAAACTTCCGAAAATTAATCCGAATCCCTCGAAAGCAGGAACCTCTACTACAGTCAATTGACTGAAGTTTCAGAGGCTTTGCGGTCTTCTGCCTGGCCATCCTGCTATTGCTGTGAACAGCACGAGGTGCAAAAGCATGAAAGGTTTTCGACGGTTGCTGGCTGCTGTCCTGGCCACTTGCGGGTTGTTTATGTCCCCCGTTCCGGTGCTGGCCGCCCAGGCGCCGATCCATTTCGCCGACCTGAACTGGGAAAGCGGCAGCCTGATCACCGATATCCTGCGGATCATTGTCGAGAAGGGCTACGGCCTGCCCACCGACACGTTGCCGGGCACCACCATCACCCTCGAAACCGCACTGGCCAACAATGACATTCAGGTCATTGGCGAGGAGTGGGCCGGGCGCAGTCCGGTGTGGGTCAAGGCCGAGGCCGAAGGCAAGGTGGTCGCGCTTGGCGATACGGTCAAGGGGGCCACCGAAGGATGGTGGGTACCGGAATACGTGATCAAGGGCGACCCGGCCAAGGGCATCAAGCCGATGGCGCCTGACCTGCGCAGTGTCAGCGATCTGCCCAAATACAAGGACGTGTTCAAGGACCCGGAAGCGCCGAACAAGGGGCGCTTCCTCAACAGTCCCATCGGCTGGACCTCGGAAGTGGTCAACAAACAAAAGCTGAAAGCGTACGGACTGGACGACAGCTACGTGAATTTCCGCAGCGGCTCGGGGGCGGCGCTGGATGCCGAGATCAGCTCGTCGATACGCCGTAACAAACCGGTGTTGTTCTATTACTGGTCGCCCACGCCGTTGCTCGGCCGCTTCAAACTGATTCAGCTGGAAGAGCCGCCATTCGACGCCGAAGCCTGGAAAACCCTGACCGACGCGGATAACCCGAACCCGAAACCCACCCGGTCGCTGCCTTCGAAATTGTCCATTGGCGTGTCCACGCCGTTCCAGAAGCAGTATCCGCAGATTGCCGAGTTCTTCGCCAAGGTCGATTTCCCCATCGATCCGTTGAACAAGGCGCTGGCCGACATGAGCGAAAAACACACCCCGCCGCGTCAGGCAGCGGAGGATTTCATGAAGAAGCACCCGGATGTGTGGAAAGCCTGGGTGCCTGGGGATGTGGCGGACAAGGTGTCTGCCGAATTGAAGTGATGCGGTGAATGAGAGGCCGCCTTCGCGAGCAGGCTCGCTCCCACACGAGATCTGTGAACGCCACAAACCCAATGTGGGAGCGAGCCTGCTCGCGAAGCTCTTAGAATCTTGTCTGCACTGCCAACTCGAAGGTCCGCGGCGTACCCAAATAGTACGCCGGCGACACATGCGCAAACTCGGCATACACCTCATTGGTCAGGTTGCGCACCCGGCCAGTAACGGTGGTGTGCCGATCAACCTTGTAGCTGAGAAACGAACCGAACAGGGTGTACGACGGCACGGTCATGGTGTTGGCGCTGTCGGCAAACACCGACGCCACGTAGCGTGCATCCAACCCTCCTTGCCATTGCGGCGCGAAATCATAGGTCAGCCACAGATTGCCCACCCGGTCCGGCACGTTGGTCGGCGTGTTGCCCTTGCGTGAAACCACCTGGCCGGCCGCGTTTTTTTCAGTGAATTCGTCGTACTGGGCGTCGACCCAGGCAAAGTTGCCTTCCACCAGCAGCTTGTCAGTGACCCGCAGTGAACTGGCCACTTCGATGCCGTTGGAGGTTTGCTGGCCCACCGGAATGCTCAGGGTCGGGTCCAGCGGATCGGTCACCGCGAAGTCCTTGCGTACAATGGTGTACGCCGCCACCGTCGCCGTGCCTCGGCCGTCCAGATAGTCGAACTTGCTGCCGACCTCCCATTGCTTGCCGGTGGATACGTCGAAGTCTTGCGTGCCATTGGGTTGCTCGGCCGCCGTACTGTATTGCGCGTAGACATTCGCCGAGGGCAGGACCTGATACGTCAGGCCGACCCGCCCGGTCACCGGCTCCCAGCTGCGCTTGAGGTGCCGCGGATTGCTCGCGGTTACGACGCGGTGGTTGGTCACGTCGAGGTCGATGTCGTCATAGCGCAGCCCGGTGAGCAGCGACAGTTTGTCGGTGAGCATCAGGCGATTCTCGACAAACAAAGCCTTGGTGGTGACTTCGTTGGTCTTGTCACTGATGAAGCCCGGTTGCGTCCCCGGAATGTCGTAGAAGTGTCCCGGCTCATAGTGGTCAGGATCGACGGTGCTGGCGCCCTTGACGTTCAGCGGCGAGTTGGTGGTCTGGTTGACCTTGTACTCGAAACCGCCAGACCAGGTCGTCGCCAGCCCCAGCAAGGCGTTGTCGTGCCGCAGTTCGAACTGGTTGCCGTTCTGTTCGCCCTGATGCCGCACCTGATACGCCGTGGAACGGTTCACCGCGCTGTTGTCGGCGTTGTACTGGTAGGTTTCCAGGTTGCGGTAGTCGCGCTGGCTGTCGAGGTGGTAAAGCATGTTGCGCAGGGTGGTGCTGTCGTTGATCCGGTAGTCGATGATCGAACGCACCCAGATCGTGCGTTGTTCGTAACGGCCGTCCTCGACGTTGTAGTTGTTGAAGCGGTTGTGTTTGTCGATTTTCAGTTCCCCGGCCTTGGGATTGAGCACCGGGGTGCCCCAGTAGGGACTGTCCTCGTGCTCGTCCTGGTATTCCAGGGCCAGGGTGTGGGACAGGTTTGGCGTCAGGTCGCTGAGCAACGAGAATGCCACGCTCCAGGCATCGCGTTCCTGGCGGTCGATGTAACCGTTGCCAGTGTTGTGGCTGACGTCGAGGCGCGCGTAATGCTGGACGTCCGCGCCGGCCTCGCTCAGTGCGTGATTCAGGCCGAAGGCGGTTTCGGTGGTGTCATAGGTGCCGTAGCTGACCCAGCCTTCCAGTGCCTGCTCATCACGGGTGGCCAGTTTGGTCACATAGTTCAGCGAACCGCCCACGGAGCCGGCGCCATTGATCAGCGATGATGGACCGCCGACCAGTTCCACCCGATCATAAATCCACGCATCCACCGGCCGTGCCAGTCCGCCGGAGACGTTCACGCCGTTGAACATCTGGGTGATCTGGCTGCTGGTGAAACCCCGGTACGAAACGAAGCCGCCGAAGCCCGGCGGTGCGCTGGCATTCACCCCGGGCAGGGTGTTGGCGGCGTCCTGGAAGTTCTGGGCGCCATGGCGCTCGATGTCGTTGCGGTTGGCGATGGCCACCGAGGCCGGGGTTTCCCGCACGCTCAGGCCCAGGCGCGAGGCCATGCCGCTGGACTGGTCGATGTTGAGACCGGGGGCGGCGTCTTGCTCGCCATCAATGGTGATCGGGGCCAGATCGACCGTGGATTGTGCCCAGGCGTTAACGGACAGGCAGCCGAACAGGCTGGCCAATAAAGGGACGTGTTTCATCAATGAATCCTGAATTCCTGGTTAGCAAACAGCGCACAGGCAAACGCCACGCGTAAGCGAAGTGAGCTGATCGGTAAAGGCGAAGAGATTCAGGCGAGCGGCGGCGCGCGCGGATTGGCCGAAGGCCAGATGAAGCGGGCAGGGAGGTCGGCACTGGCAATCGGCGCCAATGGCGGGCTGTGTTGCTCGGGGAGGATCGCCAGGGTCAGGCTGGAGTTGAACGCGGGGCCCATGCCACCGCTGGAGCACAAAGGACAGCCGAAAGCCTTGGAGAGTGTCGGCAACTGGTCTTCGGAGGAGGGCTTCGACACCGGTGCCTGGGTGGCCGGGTCAACCGCACAGAACTGGCCACCGAGACCATTGAGCTGCATTCCGACCATCTGCCCGTGACCGATGCTGCAGGCGAACACATTGAACAGGACGCAGCAATAGAGCGTCCATGCCAGCAGTGAGCGATTGGTGCGGGAGCATTTCATGGGGCGGCACTTTACTCCTCCGCCGACCGGTCGTGCACGTCAAAAAATGCCGACTAGGATAATTCTGTCCAAATCTCTTTCAAGGATCTTCAACCATGACCTTTGCGTTGGCTCAATGGCTGGTGACGATATTTGCAGCGATCAGTTTGGTACACGTGTATTGGGCATTGGGTGGTGAATGGGCGGCCGTGGCCGCCGTGCCGCAGGTGCCGATGGAGGGCGGTGTGCAGTTGCATCCGGCTTTTGAGCCGCAAGGCTGGATCACCTTGCTGGTCGCCGCGGCCTTGCTGGTGATCGCCGTGCTGGTGTGTTTGCGGGTCGGCTGGTGGTTGCCGCAGATTCAACATCGGGCGTTGCAATGGATGATCAGTGCGATAGCGATATTGCTGTTCGCCCGGGCCATTGGCGATTCGGAGCTGGTGGGGTTTTTCAAGGAGATCAAGGGATCGAGGTTTGCCCGGTGGGATACCTGGGTTTATTCGCCGCTGTGTGTGGTGTTGGGGGCGGGGTTGTTGGCAGTGGCCTGGGTTTGAAAATACCGTAACTGTAGGCGCGAGCCTGCTCGCGATGGACGCAAGAACACCGCGGGGAATCAGGCCTCCAGCGTCATCGTTGACGACCATCGCGAGCAGGCTCGCTCCTACAGGGTTTCCGTCCTGCGGCTACTGACCTCCGCCGGCACATCATCCCCGGCCATGCGCTTGCGGAACAGCGCCGCCCGCGCCAGCAACAGTGTGGTCACCGGCACAGTGATCGCCAGCAGGATCGGAATCAGCCACGCATGCAGCACGGGCGTGGACTTCAGCGCCGAGAAGTAAATGATCGACGCCAGCGCCACGCACCAGGCACCCAGGGTCGAGGCCAGGGCCGGCGGGTGCATGCGCTGGAAGTAATCCTTCATTCGCACCAGGCCGATGGCGCCGATCAGCGCAAACAGGCTGCTGAGCACCAGCAGGATCGCCACCGGTATTTCCACCCACAAAGACAGTTCAGCGCTCATTCGATCACCTCGCCGCGCAGCAGGAATTTCGCCAGGGCAAATGAGCCGACGAAGCCGAACAGCGCGATCAACAGCGCCGCCTCGAAGTAGGTATCACTGGCATAGCGAATGCCCAGGGCCAGCATCATCAGCATGGCGATGATGTACAGGTAGTCCAGCGCCAGTACCCGGTCCTGGGCCGACGGCCCCTTGAACAGGCGGATCAGGGTCAGGATCATCGCCACGGAAAACAGGAACAGGCTCAGCACGATTGCGTTCGACAGCAGGTCGCTCATTCGAATATCTCCATCAACGGGCGCTCGTAGGTCGCCTTGAAGTGCTCGATGAACGACGCTTCGTCATCCAGATCGAAGACGTGCAGCAACAGGATGCTGCGGTCCAGCGCCAGTTCCGACCAGACCGTGCCGGGCACCACGGTGCAGATCATCGACAGCGTCGCCAGGCCATTGGCGTCGCGCAGGTCCAGCGGCACCTTGATGAACCGCGAACGCGGCGGGCGGCGGCCGGCATTGAGCACGCCCCAGGCCACGGCGAGGTTGGACACCAGCACATCGCGACCGACCACCAGGAACAGGCGCAGGATCACCCCCGGCCGGCGGATGCGGATCGGCAGCGGGCGCAGCTTGCGCATCATCAGCGGCGCGCAGAAACCCAGCGCGGCGCCCAGCAGCAGGTTGCCGGGGCTCATCGACAGGTTCAGCACCAGCCACAGCAACCACAGGGCCAGCGACAGCCACGGCGCGGGGAACAGACGCTTCATGGTTGCACCTCCAGCAGCGCGGCCCGGGCTTCGGGACTGGGTACGGCGCGGGTGCCGAGCACGGCCATCACATATTGCTGCGGGTTGTTCAAGGCATCGGCGGCGGCCTGGGTATAGCGCAACAGCGGTTCGGCCTTGAAGGTCAGCGCGATGCTCAGGCCCAGCAGGACGAAGATCGGCACGCATTCCAGGCGACGCAATACGGGGGATGGTCGCTCTGCCGGTGTCCAGAAACGCTGGATGCCCAGGCGCGAAAAGGCCACCAATGACGCCAGCCCGGAAAGGATCAGCAACGCCAGCAAGCCCCACGCCGCGTTCGAAACCGGCGCGTCACTGCCATTGCCCAGGCCCAGCGGGTTGAGCAGGGCGCTGAGCAGGCCGAGCTTGCCGATGAACCCGGAGAGCGGCGGCATGCCGACGATCAGCAGTGTGCAGGCGATGAAGCTCAAGCCGAGAAAGGCCATGGTCCAGGGAATCACCTGGCCGACCACGGCTTTCTGGTCGTCGTCGAGGTTGATGCCCTTGACCGGCGCCGACGATTCCAGCGGTCGCGGCAACATCTCGTTTTCATCTTCCAGCGGGACTTCGCTGGCCGAACGTGAACGTTCGATCAACTCGGCCAGCAGGAACAACGCGCTCAAGGCCAGGGTCGAGCTGACCAGATAAAACAGCGCTGCGCCAATCAGGTTGGGTTGGGCGAAACCGATGGCCGACAGCAGGATCCCCGCCGACACCAGAATGCTGAGGCTGGCCATGCGTTCCAGGCGTTGTGCGGCAAGGATTGCCACGGCCGCGCAGACGATGGTGGCCATGCCGCCGTAGATCAGCCAGTCACCACCGAAATACGCCGAGGCCCCGGCCTGGCCGGAAAACAGCAGGGTCCACAGACGCAGGAAGGTATAGACGCCGACCTTGGTCATGATCGCGAAGATCGCCGCCACCGGTGCGCTCGCCGAAGAGTAGGCGGGCACCAGCCAGAAGTTCAGCGGCCACATCCCGGCCTTGGCCAGGAACGCCACCGCCAGGATGCCCGCGCCGGCATGCAGCAGTCCGCGATCGGCCTCCGGCACCAGCGGGATTTTCAGTGCCAGGTCGGCCATGTTCAGGGTGCCGGTGACGCCGTAGATCAGCGCCGCGCCGATCAGGAACAGGGTCGAGGCCAGGAGGTTGATCGAGATGTAATGCAACCCCGACGACACCCGCGCCCGGCCCGAGCCGTGCAGCATCAGGCCATAGGAGGCGGCCAGCAGCACTTCGAAGAACACGAACAGGTTGAACAGGTCCGCAGTCAGGAACGCGCCATACAGGCCCATCAGTTGAATCTGGAACAGCGCGTGGAAACTCGATCCGGCACTGTCCCACCGGGCCATGGCGAACAGCAGGGCGCTGACGCCGATGATCCCGGTCAGCACCAGCATCAGCGCCGACAGGCGATCGACCACCAGCACCAGGCCGAACGGCACCTGCCAGTTGCCCGGCAGGTACACGCCGATGGAGCCGGGCACGCCGGTGGTTTGCGTCCATTGCAGCAGTAAGACGGAGATGCCGAGCCCCAGCAGGCTGGAGAACAGGTTGATCTTGGCTTTGAGCGGCCGGTGTTTCTCGCCGAGCATCAGCATGATGGCGGCGGTCAGCAGCGGCAGCAGGATCGGTGCCGCGATCAGGTGCGTCATCGCATTCATTCTTTAGGCTCCCGGCCATCCACATGGTCGGTGCCGGTCAGGCCCCGTGAGGCCAGCAAGACCACCAGGAACAGCGCGGTCATGGCGAAGCTGATGACGATTGCGGTCAACACCAGGGCCTGGGGTAGCGGGTCGGTGTAGTGCAACAGGTCCTGCGGTACGCCGTCCTTGATGATCGGCTCCTTGCCGATGAACAGGCTGCCCATGCTGAAGATGAACAGGTTGACGCCATAGGACAGCAGGCACAGGCCCATCACCACCTGGAATGTCCGAGGGCGCAGGATCAGCCAGACGCCGGACGCGGCCAGGGCGCCGATGGCGATTGCGATGACTTCTTCCATCAGACGGCCTCCTTGATGATGACGGGTTTGGGCTGGGCAGCGGTCTTGTGGCCCCGGACCGATTGGTGGGCGAGGGCCGTAAGGATCAGCAGCGTCGAACCGACCACCACCGCGTACACGCCGACATCAAAGAACAACGCGCTGGCCAGGTGAATGTCACCCAGCACCGGCAGGTTGAAATGCCAGGTGTGGGTGGTCAGGAACGGATAACCGGCCGCCATCGCGCCGATGCCGGTGACCGTGGCGAACAGCAGACCGGTGCTCATCCAGCGCAGCGGTCGCAGGCTCATCTGGGCCTCGACCCACTGGGTGCCGGCCACCATGTATTGCAGGATGAACGCCACCGACATCACCAGCCCCGCGACGAAACCGCCGCCCGGCTGGTTATGCCCGCGCATGAACAGGTAGAACGACACCACCAGGGCAATCGGCAACAGCAGGCGCACCAGCGCCGCCGGGACCATCATGAAGCCGAGCGCGGTGTCGCTGGCGTGACGCGGGTTGACCAGGTCGGTGACCACGTCGGGCGCAAGCAAGCGTTGCTGGGCCGGCAACTGCAGGCTTTCTTTCGGCGGGCGGAAACGACGCAGCAGGGCGAACACCGTCAGGGCCACCGCCACCAGCACGGTGATTTCACCGAGGGTGTCGAAGCCGCGGAAGTCCACCAGCATCACGTTGACCACGTTGCTGCCGCCGCCCTCGGGCAAGGCGCGACTCAGGTAGAAGGAGGAAATATCGTTCGGCGTCTGCCGCGTCAGCATCGCGTAGGCGAGCAACGCCATGCCGCCGCCGACCACGGCCGACAGCAGCAAGTCGCGGATGCGACGGATACGTGCCTTGCGCAGGCTGCTCGGTAATGGCGACACCTCTTCGATCCGTCGTGGCAGCCAGCGCAGGCCCAGCAGGATCAGGACCGTGGTCACCACTTCGACCACCAGTTGCGTCAGGGCCAGGTCCGGCGCCGAGAACCAGACGAAGGTCACGCACGTCATCAGGCCGCAGACGCTGACCATGGTCAGGGCGGCGAGACGGTGGTACTTGGCTTGATACGCAGCGCCCAGCGCACAGGCAATCGCCAGCAGCCACAGGATGACGAACACGATCGAGCCCGGAATCTTCGGTCGGTCGCCCCAGTGCAGGCTGCTGTGCAGCATCGGGATCAACCCGGCCAGCACGGCGGCGAGCACCATCAGGAACAGCTGGGTTTGCAGGCGCCGGGTGCTGATGAGTCGTTCCAGGCGACGGGCCAGGCGCATCTTGATCACCAGGCTGCGTTCGAACAGGCGCTTGCCGTTGAAGCGACCAATCAGCGGCGGGTAGTGGAAGCGTCCGCGCTTGAGCTGCTTGCGCAGCAGCAGGTACAGCACGATGCCGCCGGACATGGCGATCAGGCTCATGATCATCGGCGCGTTCATGCCGTGCCAGATGGCCAGGCTGTATTCGGGCAGCGTTCCACCCACCACCGGCAGCGCGGCTGCGGCGAGCAACGGGCCGACTACTTGCGCCGGGAAGATCCCCACCACCAGGCAGGTGAACACCAACAGCTCGACGGGCGCGCGCATCCAGCGTGGCGGTTCGTGCGGGGTGTGCGGCAGGTCGGTGGCGGTCGGGCCGAAAAACACATCCACGGTGAAGCGCAGGGAGTAGGCGACGCTGAAGGTCCCGGCGATGGTCGCGACGATCGGCAGGGTCGCTTCGATCCAGGCCGTGGCGTTGATGAACACCGTTTCGGCGAAGAACATCTCTTTCGATAGAAAACCGTTGAGCAGTGGAACGCCGGCCATGGAGGCACTGGCGACCATGGCCAGGGTGGCGGTGAACGGAATCAGCTTGAACAGGCCATTGAGCCGGCGAATGTCCCGGGTGCCGCTTTCGTGGTCGATGATCCCGGCGGCCATGAACAGCGAGGCCTTGAAGGTGGCGTGGTTGAGAATATGAAACACCGCCGCCACGGCCGCCAGCGGACTGTTCAGGCCCAATAGCAGGGTGATCAGGCCCAGGTGGCTGATGGTCGAATAGGCCAGCAGGCCCTTGAGGTCGTTCTGGAACATGGCGCAATAAGCGCCGAGCAACAGGGTGCAGGCCCCGGCGCCGCTGACGATGTAGAACCATTCTTCGCTGCCGGACAGCGACGGCCATAACCTGGCCAGCAGGAACACCCCGGCCTTGACCATGGTCGCCGAGTGCAGATAGGCCGAGACCGGTGTCGGCGCGGCCATGGCGTGGGGGAGCCAGAAGTGGAAGGGAAATTGCGCGCTTTTGCTCAGGGCGCCGATCAGGATCAGGGGCAGCAGGATGGGGTAGAGGGCGTGTGCGCGAATCAGATCGCCGGCGGCCAGGACCTTGTCCAGGTCATAGCTGCCGACGACATGGCCAAGCAGCATGACCCCCGCCAGCAGGCACAAACCGCCGGCCCCGGTGACCATCAGCGCCATGTAGGCGCCGCGCCGCGCATCGGCACGATGGTGCCAGTAGCCGATCAACAGGAATGAGAAGAGGCTGGTCAGCTCCCAGAAAAACACGATTTGAATGAGGTTGCCGGAGATCACCAGCCCGAGCATGGCGCCCATGAACGCCAGGAAAAACGCGAAGAAGCGCGGCACCGGATCGTCGGGCGACATGTAGTAGCGGGCGTACAGCGATACCAGGGTGCCGATGCCCAGCACCAGCATCGAGAACAGCCAGGCGAAACCGTCCATGCGCAGGACGAAGTTCAGGCCCAGGCTTGGCAGCCAGAAGAATTCTTCGCGGATCACGCCGCCATGGGCGATTTGCGGGTACAGGAGGGCGACCTGGACGGTGCCGATCAGGGCAACCAGGCCAGCCAGCAGCGATTCGGTGTTACGCGCGTTGTGTGGCAGCACCGCTGCCAGACAGCTGCCTAAAAAAGGCAGAAGCAGTAGAACTATCAGGGACATAGGCTTCTAATCTGCGGAAGTTTGTGAAGCATCATACGTGCCAGCTCCCGGATCACCAAACGCCAAGCTGTCGCAGAATCCTACAAGGTAGACGGAAAATCCCTGTTTAACATTGTTTCAAAGGGCTGTGTCAGGCAGGCCCGGCCCCTTCGCGAGCAGGCTCGCTCCCACATTTGGAATGCATTCCTCTGTGGGAGCGAGCC
>NZ_JABFMU010000073.1 GCF_013359695.1 Pseudomonas sp. C2B4 | reverse complement strand
CTCCACTCAGCCTTCCGAAGGGGCGGGCAGATCAAAAGCAGCCGAGGCGAGCTGAAACTCGACCTCACTGCTGTTCGCGTTCTCCTGTAGGAGCTGCCGAAGGCTGCGATCTTTTGATCTTGGCGGCCTGACAGCCGACCTGATTTTGGCGGATGTACCCGATCCCCTGTAGGAGCGAGCCTGCTCGCGAAAAACGCCCAGACAACGCGTTCACTCAGACAGCCTGCGTTATCGTTGACGTCCTTCGCGAGCAGGCTCGCTCCCACAGGAAATGGGTGAATCGCAGATCCGCGCGCCCTTCCAAAAAGAGCACGTACATCCAATTTTTTCCTTCCCCGTCCCGGCACTATCCCTCCCATATCGACTTCGTTCCCAACCCCGTTTCGCCGGAGCCTTTCGTCATGCTGCAAGCCCATTCCCAGAGCACAGCGCCGGGATTCGATGAAGTGGTGACGCTGATCGTCAAGCATCGGATCAAGACCGGCCATGAAGCAACGTATGAAGCCTGGCTGCGCAATATCGTCAAAGTGGCCGGGCAGAGCGAAGGGCACTTGGGGGTGGATGTGGTCCGTGGCAAACACGCCGGCCTGCAGATGTTCACCTGTGTGCTGCGCTTCTGTTCAACCGAGGCCATGCAACGCTGGCTCGATTCGCCGCAGCGCCAGGCGTTGATCGATGAAGCCGCGCCGATGCTGGCGGACGGCGACCAGACCGAGGTCAACCCGGTCAACGAGTTCTGGTTTGCCCCGCTGGCCGATGCGGCGTCCCCTCCGCCGCGCTGGAAGCAGGCGGTGGTGACGTTGTTGGTGATCCTGCCGCACACCTTGCTGGTGCCGCTGCTCTGGGGACCGCTGCTGCAACTCAATGCGTTTCTGTCCAGTTACGTGGTCGCCACGTTCCTGATCACCCTGACTATCGTGCTGTCAGTGGTGTACGTCTTCATGCCGCTGGCCACGCGTCTGTTCGCGCCGTGGCTGGAAGCCGGCCAGTCCCATTCCACACAGTCTTGAGGAAACGCGATGAACGCCGATCTGATTTTGTTCAATGGCCAGTTCCATACCGTCGACCGTGAGAAGCCCCTCGCCAGTGCGGTGGCCATCAGCGAAGGTCGCTTCGTCGCGGTCGGCAGCGATGCCGAGGCCATGGCGTTGCGCGGGGCGGGCACGCAGGTGATCGACCTCAAGGGCCGTTGCGTGATCCCCGGGCTCAACGACTCGCACTTGCACCTGATCCGTGGCGGCTTGAACTACAACCTTGAGCTGCGCTGGGAAGGCGTGCCGTCATTGGCCGACGCGTTGCGCATGCTCAAGGAGCAGGCCGACCGTACACCGACGCCACAGTGGGTGCGGGTGGTGGGGGGCTGGAACGAGTTCCAGTTCGCCGAGAAGCGCATGCCGACCCTGGAGGAACTCAACCAGGCTGCGCCGGACACCCCGGTGTTTGTCCTGCACTTGTACGACCGTGCCTTGCTCAATCGGGCGGCGTTGCGCGTGGCCGGTTACACCCGCGACACGCCGAACCCGCCGGGTGGCGAGATCGTCCGCGATGCCAACGGCAACCCTACCGGCATGCTGGTGGCGCGGCCAAACGCGATGATCCTGTACTCGACCCTGGCCAAGGGGCCGAAGTTGCCACTGGAGTATCAGGTCAACTCGACGCGCCAGTTCATGCGCGAGCTCAATCGCCTGGGCCTGACCAGCGCCATCGATGCCGGCGGCGGTTTCCAGAACTACCCGGACGATTACCAGGTGATCGAGCAACTGGCCAAGGACCAGCAACTGACCGTTCGTATCGCCTACAACCTGTTCACCCAAAAGCCCAAGGAAGAGCTGACCGACTTCAAGAACTGGACCGGCAGCGTCAAGTTGCATCAAGGCGATGATTACCTGCGGCACAACGGCGCCGGGGAGATGCTGGTGTTCTCGGCGGCGGATTTCGAAGACTTCCTGGAGCCGCGTCCCGACCTGCCGCAAAGCATGGAAGACGAGCTGGAGCCGGTGGTGCGCCATCTGGTCGAACAGCGCTGGCCGTTCCGTTTGCACGCCACTTACAACGAATCCATCAGCCGCATGCTCGACGTGTTCGAGAAGGTCAACCGCGACATTCCGTTCAACGGCTTGCCGTGGTTTTTCGACCATGCCGAAACCATCACTCCGCAGAACATCGAACGGGTGAGGGCGTTGGGTGGCGGCATTGCGATTCAGGATCGCATGGCGTTCCAGGGCGAATACTTCGTCGAGCGCTATGGCGCCAAGGCCGCCGAAGCCACGCCGCCGATCCAGCGCATGCTCGCCGAGGGTGTGCCGGTGGGTGCCGGCACCGATGCCACGCGGGTGTCGAGCTACAACCCGTGGACCTCGCTGTACTGGATGGTCAGCGGTCGCACCGTCGGCGGCCTGGCGCTGCACGCCGAAGGCTTGTCGCGATTGACCGCACTGGAACTGTTCACCCACGGCAGTGCCTGGTTCTCCTCCGAGCAGGGCAAGAAAGGGCAGATCAAGGTCGGGCAACTGGCGGACCTGGCGGCGTTGAGCGCGGACTTTTTCAGTGTCGAGGAAGAGGCGATCAAGTGGATCGAGTCGGTGCTGACCGTGGTCGGCGGCAAGGTGGTGTACGCCGCCGGGGACTTCGAGAAGCTGGGGCCGGCCAGCGTGCCGGTGCTGCCGGACTGGTCGCCGGTGGTGAAGGTTCCGGGGCACTGGCGGCCGAACTCGCCGTTGCAGGCGCAGGTTCACCAGTGCAGCGGGCCTTGCGCGGTGCATTCCCACAGCCATGAACGGGCGCGCCTATCGAATGCGCCAGTCAGCGACTTCGCCGGTTTCTGGGGCGCCTTCGGCTGCTCGTGCTTCGCCTTCTGACGAATACCAATAAGCGCTGGCCATCGGGATCGGCGCTGCAAGCGACATCCATCCACCAAGGAGTTTTTTCATGAGCAACGTTCCATACAAACGCCTGAACAAAGACGATGCAGTGGTGCTGCTGGTCGATCACCAGACCGGTCTGATCTCGCTGGTGCAGGATTTCTCGCCCAACGAATTCAAGAACAACGTGTTGGCCCTGGGCGACATCGCTAAGTTCTTCAAACTGCCGACCATCCTCACCACCAGTTTCGACAAGGGGCCCAACGGTCCGATCGTCCCGGAGCTCAAGGCACAATTCCCCGAGGCGCCGTTCATTGCCCGTCCGGGCCAGATCAACGCCTGGGACAACGAAGACTTCGTCAGGGCCGTCAAAGCCACTGGTCGCAAGCAACTGATCATCGCCGGTGTGGTGACTGACGTGTGCGTGGCATTCCCGACCCTGTCGGCCATTGCCGAAGGTTTTGAAGTGTTCGTGGTGACTGACGCTTCCGGCACTTTCAACACCACCGTGCAGCAGGCTGCCTGGGCCCGCATGTCGGCCGCCGGCGCTCATCTGCTGAACTGGTTCTCCGTGGCCTGCGAGCTGCAAGGCGACTGGCGCAACGACATGGAAGGCCTGGCCAACCTGTTGTCCGAACGCCTGCCGAACTACCGCAACCTGATCAACAGCTACACCACGTTTACGGCCCAGTAAGCGCGTCCCCCTGTGGGAGCGAGCCTGCTCGCGAAGACGGTTCGACAGTCACTGCGATAGTGTCTGGCCTGACGCCTTCGCGAGCAGGCTCGCTCCCACATTGTTTTTCGCAAGGGTGATAAAAAGGGAAGAAACCGCTATAGAGTGCCTGACTGTCAACCCAAGGCATGACAATGAACCCATTCGAAGACATGCGTATTTTTTGCCAGGTCATGGACTCCGGCAGCTTCACCGCCGCCGCGGATCAGTTGGGACTGTCCAAGCAGTTCGTCAGCCGACGCCTGATGCAACTGGAAGAACGCCTGGGTGTCCGCTTGCTCAATCGCTCGACCCGGCGCCTGGACGTCACGCCCCTGGGCCAGAGTTATTACGAATCCGCCCTGCGCCTGCTCGGCGAAGTCGAGCAAGTGGAGCAGGGCATCGCCGGGCAAACCACCGAACCGCGCGGCACCCTGCGCGTGAGTGCGCCGCTGTCGTTTGCGCTGGCGCATCTGGGCTGCCTGCTGCCGCTGTTCCTGCAACGCTATCGTGAGGTCACGGTGGAAATGGACTTGAGCGATCGGCCCGTTGACCTGCTCGGTGAGGGTTACGATCTGGCCCTGCGCATCGGCACACTCGAAGACTCGACATTGATTGCCCGCCGTATCGCGACCATCGAGCGCGTGTATTGCGCAAGTCCCGCTTACCTGGCCGAACGCGGTACGCCAGTCAGCCCTGAAGACCTGCACAGCCATGACTGCCTGCCTTACGGCCATGGTCGCCAGGTGCAATGGCGATTCGCGGGGCAGGGCAAGCCGCTGGCCGTCAACGTCACCGGGCGAATGCGGGTCAACAATGGCGAGTTGCTCAAGGACGCGGCGATTGCCGGGATGGGGATTACGTACCTGCCGACGTTTATCGTCGGTTCGGCGTTGAAGGATGGCAGGTTGGTGCCGGTGCTGGACAGGTTTCGGCCGGAGCCGTTGACGCTGTCGGCGGTGTATCCGCAACACCGTCAATCGTCGCGACCGGTACAGGCGTTGATCGAGTTTTTGCGGGAGCGGCTAGATCAGTCCGAGGGTGGCTTATGAATCTGCTGCTCACACAATCCACTACTGTGGGAGCGAGCCTGCTCGCGAAGGCGTCCTGTCATTCAACATCGATGTCGTCTGACACTCCGCTTTCGCGAGCAGGCTCGCTCCCACAGGGTTAGTGCAGGTCAGTTCACGCGCTTGTCATCACCGGGTTCGCCGCCGATGTGAACACCGCGATCATCGCCCGGCTCGCCGGCTGCATGCAGCCCACGGTCGTCGCCCACTTCGCCGGCCCGGTGAACGCCGCGGTCGTCGCCCACTTCGCCGGCCCGGTGAACGCCGCGGTCGTCACCCACTTCACCGGCACGGTGAACACCACCCGAGCGATGAACCCCGTTGTCATCCCCTGCGCGATGAACACCACCCGAGCGATGAACCCCGTTGTCATCTCCTGAGCGATGAACGCCATGATCATCACCCGGTTCGGCATGGGTGCCACTGCGTCCGGAGTTCGAAGCGGTGCTGCCAGCATGGTCGCTGCCACTGTTGCTGCTGCCACTGTGACCACTGCTGCCGCTACTGCCGCCGTGCCCACTGCCGCTGCCGCCGCCATTGCCGCTTCCACCGCCGCCGCCATTGCCGCTGCCGCCGTGGCCGCCGCCGTTTCCACCACCGCCACCGCCACCGCCATGGCCGCCACCGCCGCCACCACCACTACCCCCGTCTCTCGCGTGGGCACTCGACATATCGGACACACTGTCCGGAATCAATACGGTAGACGCCGACAAAACCGCGCCAATAGCTACTGCCAGTAAAAGCTTGTTGATGTGCATGTCGTTCTCCGTCTTCTCTTTTTTTTCGCGTTTGAACTCAATGAACAGTGCAGCGCGCTGCTTTATTCATTTTTTCAGCAGGACTGTGGGTGAACACCTCAAACTCCGGGTTTATTCAGTTGGAAGGCCGATAAAGGCTGGAACGGGCCTCCAGGGCCCGTGCCAGAGGGGTCAGTGAATGCTCGATGCCAGTTCGAAAATCGGGATGTACATCAGGATCACGATCACCCCGATCAACAATCCGATGAACGTCATGAGCAAGGGTTCGAACAGCCGCACGAACCATTCGATCCAGCGGCTGATCTCTTCGTCGTAGAAGTCGGCGCTGCGCTCCATCATTTGCCCCAGGTTGCCGGACTGTTCGCCGGCACGCAGCAGGCGCAGGGACACCGGGGTCACCAGGTGGTTGAGCTCCAGCGCGGTCGACAGCGATTGCCCCTCGCGCACCCGTTCACAGGCCTGGTCCAGGCGCGTTCGAGAGGCCACCGTGAGCAGGTTGCGAACCATGCCCATGGCGGTGACGAGGGGAATGCCCCCTTGCAGCAGAATCCCCAGGGAACGGTAGAAGCGCGCCAGTTCGTACATGAAGATGCGCTGATGAACGGCCGGGAGCTTTTCGATCAAGCGGTCCACGCCACGGCGGAAGGACGGTTGTCGCTGGAGCAGGGCGATGCTGATGACAAAGACCGCGAAGGCGCCGAAGAACTCGCCCTGGTGGGCATGCAGGAACATGCCGCTGCTCATCAGGATCTGCGACAGCCACGGCAGGTTTGACCCCAGCCCTTCGAACACCAGGCTGAAACGCGGCACCACGTAGCCCATCAAAAACAGCACCACACCGCCGCCCACCACCAGCAACAGCATGGGGTAGATCGAAGCGCTGACGATCTTCTGGCGAACCTCGTCCATACGCTGGCGATAGCTGACATAGCGGCCCAATGCATCACCGACGGCGCCGGTTTTCTCGCTGGACTGCACCAGCGCGACGTACAGTGGGGGGAACACCGCCGACAGCTGACCCAAGGCCTGGGAGAACGATTTGCCTTCGTACAGCAGGCGCACCAGCTCGTTCAGGGTTTTGCGGGCCTGTGGCGCGCTTTCCTTTTCCGCCAGGCTTTCCAGTGCGTCGATCAATGGCAGGCCGGCATTGAGCAGCGTGGTCAGTTCCTGGCTGAACAACACCAGGTTGAAGGTTTCCCGCTGCTTGAGGCGCAACGCCCGCCAATGTCGCTCGGCGTGCAGGCTGACCACCCGCAAGCCCTGGTCTTCGGCGATGCGCCGGGCTTCGCTATGGCCCGGCGCTTCGATGGTCATCGACACCACACCGGTCTTGCCTACCGCTTTGAGGTGAAAACGCATGGTCGCCATGTCCGTTACTGCCAACTGGTGACTTCGGCGTTTTCGCCTTCACCACCGGGCTGGCCGTCCTTGCCCATGGACAGCAGGTCGTACTCGCCGTTTTCCCCGGGGTAGCGGTAGGTGTAGTTACGGCCCCACGGATCTTGCGGCAGTTTTTTCTGCAGGTACGGACCGGTCCAGTGGGTTTCATCGCTGGGTGCGGTGACCAGTGCCTGCAAACCCTGTTCGGTCGACGGGTAATGCCCGACCTCCAGGCGGTACAGGTCCAGGGCCTTGCCCAGGCCTTCTATTTGCGCCTTGGCCACTTTCACTTCGGAGCGGCCCAGTTGAGCGAAATACTTCGGCGCGACGATACCGGCCAACAGCCCCAGCACCACCAGCACCACCAACAGTTCCAGCAGGGTGAACCCGCGCTCGGCGCGTGGCACACCGCCACGCGAGGAAAAATCACGCGAGGCAAAAGAAAGTCGCTGTTTCATCTTGATGACCTCACAGTCGGCAGAAGGGTCGCGACAAAGCCTTATGCAATTGCCATGCACAGGGCCGGCAATGATTTTGGCTTCCTTCCAAACCCCCGTACTACGGGCCTTCGCGCTTTCGGCACAGTGCTTGCGTATGGCTGATTCACGACCGGCCATTGGGGCATTACCCCCATTTTTCGGGGCCGGAAGGGGAGGCAGAACAATGAAAACTCTCACCACAGGAATACTCGGCATGATGCTGCTGGCCGGTGCCGCGCAGGCCGATGTGTTCGTTTCCGTGGACACCAAGGGCAACTTTGTCCTGTCCAACGTCCACCGTCCCGGTCGCCACTACGAGCGGGTCATTCGTGAGCCCCAGGCGGCTGTCGTCAGCCTCGACCAGCAACCGCAGATGATTGCCGCCAGGCCCTATGCCGAGCTGGTTTCCAAGGCGGCCACGGACAATCAATTGCCGGCGGCGCTGCTGCACGCCGTGATCCAGGCCGAGTCCCGCTACAACCCCAGTGCCGTGTCACCCAAGGGCGCGGGCGGGTTGATGCAGCTGATGCCCGACACCGCCCGCGAGCTGGGCGTGACCAACGTCTACGACCCCAAGGCCAACATTCAGGGTGGCGCCAAATACCTGAAACGCCTGATGACGATGTTCGACAACGACATCGCCCTGGCCGTGGCCGCCTACAACGCCGGGCCGCAAGCCGTGCTCAGCCGCGGGGGCGTGATCCCGCCGTTCGCCGAAACACAACGTTATGTGCCCAACGTGCTCAATCAATACCGGCGCCTGCAGGGCCTGTCGGCGGACGCCCCACTGTGATCGAAAGCCCGGGGCGGTTTTCCCCAACATTGGGGCATGGTTGCCCCGGCAAAAAAGTGGGGAAAAAACGGGGGATTTCCCCCGTTGAATGAAGTGGTAATCGTAACTAGCTGAAAATTAAATGAATTTTTTATGGCATGCGGATTGCTCAAGGGAGTTGTCGAGAATTATTCCCTGTGAGCACCCACAGCGAGGCCCGTGATCATGACCGGCATTTTCCACGCTCCACAGATTCTTCCCTGGCTGCTGTTGGCGGCCTCGATGCTGGGCATCGAATTCGCTGAAGCCGCTGCGCGTTGTGAGCGCAACCTGGTCGCTAACGTCGTGGCGCTGGATCAGCCGCTGATGTTCAACCGCCTGGGTGCGCAGAACGTCAACGGCATGATGTTCGCCCTGCGCCGCGACGTGGTAGACGACCATGACGTCTCGCTTGCCCAGGGCGGGGCAGCCGTGCCGGGCAAGGTTTCGCTGCGCGCCGACAAGCGTCCGCGTCCACTGGTACTGCGGGTCGCCGCCGGTGACTGCCTGACCATTAATCTTCAGAACCTGCTGGCCTATCAGGCCAACCCCGGCTCCCATAACGGCGGCGAGGAGGAAGAGGGCGAGGAAGAGGAAGGCATCGAAATTGGCAATAACGAGAACTTCAAGGTGGACGAGCAGGTCGCTGACCGCCATGTCGGCTTCCAGGTCAACGGCATGCAGGCGGTCAACAGCATTGATGACATCGCATCGTTCACCGGTCGCAACGCCAATACCCTGATCGCGCCTGGCGCCAGTCGTTCCTACACCTTGTACGCCGAGCGCGAAGGGGTGTTCGCCGCCAGCAGCCGTGGCGCCACCTTCGGTGGTGAAGGCGCGGCCGGCAACGTTGCCAACGGTCTGTTTGGTCAAGTGGTGGTGGTGCCCAAGGGCGGTCGCACGTATCGCAACACCATCACCGAAGAAGAGATGCGCCTGGCCAGTACCGGGCGCACGCCGGCCGGTCAGCCGATCGTCGATTACCAGGCGCGCTACCCGCAACGCGAGCCGTGGATCCGTGAAGGCAAGGCCGGCACGCCGATCATCAATATGGTCGACGGCAATGAAATCGTTTCCAGCGAGAGCGATGCCATCGTGATGGGCAGCAATGCCGACGGCAGCTTCCCGCCTTCGACTTATCCGCTGGAAGCCGTGGGCAAACGCAACCCGGCGATCCCCAATCGTCTGGAACCGTTCCGCGATTTCGCTTCGCAATTCCAGGATGAAACCGCCGCGACCCAGGCGTTCCCCGCTTACTGGGCGGACCCGGTGATGGCCCACGTGCTGGAGCCGACCCGCGATTCGTTCATGATCAACTACGGCTCCGGCGGCATGGGCGCCGAAGTGGTCGCCAACCGTCTGGGTGTGGGGCCGATGCACGATTGCCTGTCCTGCGCCTACGAAGAGTTCTTCCTCAGTTCCCATACCGTGGGCGACGTAGCGATGCTGGTGGATGTACCGGCAAACGCCGGCCTCGAAGGCATCACCCCCGGCCAGACGCCCAATGCCGATCAAATCGGGGTCAAGGCGACGATGGCGCTGTATCCATCCGAGCCCTCCAACGTCAACCACAGTTACATCGGTGACTTCGTCAAGTTCCGCAACACCCACAACGGCCATGAGCAGCACATCTTCCACCTGCACGGGCATCAATGGCTGTTCAACCCCAACGACGACAATTCCGACTACGTGGATGCCCAGGGTATTGGCCCGGGTGCCGGTTACACCTATGAAATCGCCAACGGCGGTTCGGGCAACCGTAACCGCGTAGCAGGCGATGCGATCTATCACTGTCACTTCTACCCGCACTTCGCCCAGGGCATGTGGGCCATGTGGCGGGTGCACGACGTGTTCGAAGAAGGCACCAAACTTGAAGTTTCGCAACAGGGGTCCGATGGCTTCCACAGTGAACCGTACGCCCTGCGCAGCGGTAAACCGGCAGCGGGTGCACGGGCCTTGCCCGACGGCGAAATCGTTGCCGGCACGCCGATTCCAGCCGTCGTGCCGCTGCCCGGCAAGGCCATGCCGCCGATGCCAGGCAAAGTCGCGGTTATCCCGAAAATTGGCGAAACCCTGGTGGCTGCCAACGACGATGATGATGACGAAGAAGAGGGCGACGATGACGGCGAGCATCATGGCGGCGGCGCCCAGGCCATCGGTTCCCTGGCACTGGTCGATCGCAGCGAAGCCAACCGCAATGCGGATGGCACCCTGAAAAACCCTGGCTATCCCTTCTGGATCGGCGGCATGGAAAGTTCGGTCGGCCAACGTCCGCCAACCCCGCCGCTGGACATGCTCGACGCCGCCACGGCGCAAGCCTTGAAGGCCAGTGGCAAAGCCCTGTGGGCCAACCTCGACCCTAATCAGTCCGGTGGTTGGGACGGTGGCCTGGGTCGCCACTCCCTGGACGGGTTCTCCTCCGGCGGTGAGGCGCGCACCGTGACCACATCGCTGGATTTCTCCAAGGAAGTGACTCGCGCCAAACCGCTTTACCTGCCGGAAGAAGGCACCGAAGTCGAACAGGCGGCCATGGCCTTCCACGCCAAGAAAGACCACCCCAGCTTTGCCTTGCTGCCGGGCAACCAGATCGTGGCGCGTAATTTCCGCACCAACGGCGCCTTGCCCGTGGCCGGTGCTCCTTACTACGAACCCTGCATGGATGACCGGCAAAAACGCCTGACCAGCAGCGCCGGCACCGGTGAGTTCGCCAGCGGCGAGCGCATCGACGGCATGTCTTTCATCGGCTCCTCAACCTTCACCGCCGACCGTCCGAGGGTCTACAAGGCGGCGAACATCCAGTTCGACGCGGTGTACAACAAAGTCGGCTACCACTTCCCGCAGGCACGCATCCTGGCGCTCTGGGAAGACGCCTGGCCGGTGATCACCAAGCAGCGTCCGCCAGAGCCGCTGGTGATGCGCATGAACACCTTCGACTGCGTGCAATACCAGCAAACCAACCTGGTGCCGGCCGTCTATGAGATGGATGACTACCAGGTGCGCACGCCGACCGATGTGATCGGTCAGCACATTCACCTGCCGAAGTGGGACCTGACCGCTGCCGATGGTTCGGCCAACGGCTGGAACTATGAAGATGGCGTACTTTCCCCGGGTGCCGTGCAAGAACGAATAGAGGCCATCCGCGAGTACAACCAGTGTGAAGGCACCGACCCGCGTGACGGCACGCCGGCCTGTCCGAAAGCCAAGAACCATCCGTACTTCGGTCAATTCGGCCGGGCCGATTGGGTCGGAGCGCGCACCGCAATGCAACGCTGGTTCGTCGATCCGGTGGTCAACGCCAAAGGTGTCGACCGTGGCCTGGGCACCATCTTTACCCACGACCACCTCGGCCCATCGACTCACCAACAGATTGGCCTGTACGCCACTGTGCTGGCCGAGCCGGCCGGCTCCACCTGGTTCCACGCCGAAACCGGCGAGCCGCTGTACAGCGGTGCGCGTCAGGATGGCGGACCGACTTCGTGGCAGGCGGTGATTTCCACCGGCGACCTGGACGGCGACGGCAAGAACGACAGCTTCCGCGAGTTCTTCCTCGAATACAGCGACTTCCAGCACGCCTATGAAGCGGGTGTGTACGTTGGCGCCGGTCCTAACGGTGTGCCGGACCCGCAAGCATTCCCGGCCACTGCCGACAGCTTCCGCTACGCCATCAACCCGCCGGTGCGCAATAACGCCAGCACCTTGCTGGACGGCATCATGGAAGTGCAGGGCGGGATGGTTCCCGGCTGCCCGACCCGGCCGTGCCCACAGGCGATTTCGGTCGATGACCCTGGCATGTTCGTCGTCAACTACCGCAACGAACCGCTGGCCCTGCGGGTGTACGACCCGAACAAAGTCGGGCCGGACGGCAAGCGCGGCATGCAGGCCGACGGCCTGGGCGGTGATCTGGCGTATGCCATGCAAAGCCGCACCGACCGAGCGATCCCGGCGATGAACCTGGCACCGAACCTGATCACCTCGGCCACCGGCCCAACCGGCGGCACCACGCTGTTCCCGCCGCACATCAACAAGGGCGGCGCCGAACCGGGCGATCCGTTCACCCCGATGCTGCGCACCTACACCGGTGACAACGTGCGGCTGCGGGTCCATGCCGGCGGTCACGAAGAGGAGCACAACGTCACCCTGCACGGTGTGAAGTGGCTGCAAAGCGGTTCCGGTTTCGGCAACAGCTCCAACTCCGGCTGGCGCGCGTCGCAGATGATCGGGATTTCCGAGCAGATGGGCTTCATCGCACCGGTTTCGATGCTCTCCAGTTCGGCGGCGACCACGGGTGACTACCTGTATTCGATGGACGCGTCGATCGAAGGCTACTGGAGCGGGATCTGGGGCGTCATGCGCAACTACACCGCCCAGCGCAGCGATCTGTTCGCCTTGCCGAACAACGCCAAACCGACCGGCATGCGCAACACCGTGGCGTTCGAGGGCATTTGCCCACGCATTGGTGCCAACCCCAACGGCATCGGCACCCGTCCGACACCGCAACGCAATTATGAAGTGGTGGCGGCACTGGCCAACGACATCCTGACCAATCCGCTCGGCTTGACCATCGGTGACCCGGCGGGGCTTGGGCAGCATGTGGGCGGACCGCTGAATCCAGCCGGGGGCACCCTGGTGTACAACTCGCGGCCGGTGAGCATTCCGCAAGTCACCGTGACCGACCCCGAAGACGGTGAAACCATCACCATCGGCGGGCAAAGCGGGCCGCTGCATGACCCGACCGCGATCCTGTATGTGCGCAAGGCTGACCTTGATCCGGTCACCGGCAAGCTGAAACCTGGCGTGCCTGTCGAACCGCTGGTGCTGCGCGCCGCGGCTGGTGATTGCATCAATGTCACGCTGGAAAACCGCCTGCCGATGGTCATGCCCGACCTGACCCAAACGGCCGTGATGCAAGGCATGGTCAAACGCGACCGCAACAGCGGCACCGGTTCGACCACCTTCAGCAACAACCTGATGCGGCCGTCCAGCCATGTTGGCCTGCACGCGCAGTTGCTGGCATACGACATCACCAAATCCGACGGCACCAACGTCGGCGCCAACCCGACCCAGACCGTTCCGCCACGCGTCGGCAACAGCGGCGCCTACCCGACCCGTACCTACCAGTACTACGCCGGGCACCTGGAGCGTGAAGGCAAACCGATCACCCAACTGGGGCGCAACGTCGACAACATCAACGCCACGGCGGTGGAGTTCGGCGGATTGAATTTCACCCCGGCCGACGTGATCAAGCAGTCGCAAAAAGGCCTGGCGGGCGCGATGAGCATCCTGCCGATGGGCGCCACCTGGGTTGACGATGTGCGCAAGGTCAATGCGACCGTTACGGCGCCGGGGCAAACCAGCTACCGCGACTTTGCGATGGTCTGGCAGAAAGCGTTGAACATTCGCTGGGCCAATGGACGGCCGGTGGAAGGGATTGCCGCGGAAGGTTTCGGCGTGCCGACCGATCCGCAGGACAACTCCAGCATGGCCATCAACTACAAGACCGAGCCGATGTGGTTCCGCTTCGGCCTGTCCCCGGATGCACCGTTCGGTCATGCCGACGGCGCGGGTTATGGCGACATGGCGAATGCGCACATGGCCTACAGCAACGCGTTGGTGGGCAGCGATCCACAAACGCCGGTGCTCTATGCCAAGCCTGGGCAACCGTTCCGTACCCACATCCTGATGCCTACCGGTGGCAGTCGCGGCACCACCTTCCAGCTCGACGGCCACGTCTGGTCGACCAACCCGTTCGTGTCGGAAAAAAGCGATACCGGTGGCTACCCGATGAGCAACCCGGGCGTGGGTTCGGTGAAGTTCGGCTACAACCCGATGTCGATGTACATCGGCGCCCGCGAAAGCGTTCTGCCGGCCGCGCACTTCAGCTTCATGATGCCGAGCGCCGGTGGGGTCAATGCGATACCGGGTGATTACCTGTTCCGCGACTACGGCGCCTATGGCAACACCTCCGGGCTGTGGGGGTTGCTGCGGGTGACCAACGAGCCGGAACCGGCGCCGGTGCCGTAAGTGTCGGGTGGGGTGGGGTGGTGGATCACACCGCCACCCCTGTGGGAGCGAGCTTTTGTGGCGAGGGGATTTATCCCCGTTGGGCGGCGAAGCGGCCCCAAAACCAGCAGTTACTGTGGGGCAGGTACATCGCATGCAATGTTTTTACGACTGCTGCGCAGCCGAACGGGGATAAATCCCCTCGCCACAGAGGCTTGTTTCACAAAGAGCAGTACCGGTCCGTAGGGATCAGGCAGGCGCAGATCTGTAAAGAGGAGTAGTGACATGAACAGGACCATCACATTCGCCAGTTGTGCCCTGGTTGTCGGGGCAGCGCTGATCTGGCTGGGGGTATCGCGGACGTCGCCTCCGGTCATGCTCAATGAGATTGCGCTGCCCAACACCTGGACCGGCCAGACCCTTGAGCGCGACGGCGTGACGGTGGCGCTGCAGGTGCGGCCGCTCGCCGAGGACGGCGTGCTGCGCGAAGGTGAGTTTGCCGACGTGCAATTCCGCGTCATGGACAAGGCGTCGGGTCAGCCGCTGGCGGGCGTTGCGCCCGGTGCCTGGCTTGATCCGGAAACCGTGGTGGCCGACAAGGCCCAGGGCCGTGAGCAGAGCTGCAAATCCCGGGTCGGGGTGTTCCTCAAATCAAACATCGGGGCGCGTCCGCTGCTCGACCTCAACAGCTACTTCCTGCTGGTGATGAACCGCGATGCCAGCGTTTCGGTGGTCGATCCGTCGGTGTCGGTGGGCGGCATCACCAGCACCATGGCCCGGATCGACATCAAGCAACCACCGATGGATTGGGTCACCCCCAGGGACAACAAACGCGTCTTCGTGTCGATGCCGACCGCCAATGAGGTGGCCGTGATCGACAGTGAACAATTCAAGGTGGTCGACTCGGTAGCGGCCGGCAGCAACCCGGTGCGCGTGGCCCTGCAACCGGACGAGCGCCTGCTGTGGGTCGGCAACAATGCCAAGTCTGCGGAGCAATCCGGGGTCACGGTGATCGACACCGCCAGCCTGAAAACCCTCAAGCACCTGGCCACCGGCGGCGGGCACCACGAGATCGCCTTCAGCAAGGACAGCCGCTTTGCCTTCGTCACCAATCGCGACGACGGCACCCTGAGCATCATCGATATCGCCAGCCTGACCCTGATCAAACAACTCAAGACCGGCTCGCACCCGTTGTCGGTGGTCTACTCGCCGCTGTCCGGCGCCGCCTATGTGGCCGATGGCAAGGACGGCACGGTCACCGTGGTCGACGCCATGAGCCAGTCGGTGCGCCGCGTGATCAAGGTGAAACAGGGCCTGGGCCCGATGGGCTTCAGCGCCGACGGCCGTTTCGGCATCGTCCTCAACACCCTGGAGAACCAGGCCTCGGTGATCGACGCGGCCACCGATTCGCTGATCCATGAACTGGACGTGTCCGCCGAACCCTATCAAGTGGTGTTCACCAAGGCCTATGCCTACATTCGCGGACTGGCATCGCCCAAGGTGACGATGATCAACCTGTCGTCCCTGGGGGAAGGGCGCAAGCCGATCAGCCAGGGTTTCGAGGCGGGTGCCCAGCCGCCACGGCTGGCCGGTGATCTGCCGCTGGCATCGAGCCTGGGGGTGTCGCGGGACGAAAACTCGGTGTTCGTGGTCAATCCGGTGGACAACACCACCTACTTTTACGCCGAAGGCATGAACGCGCCGATGTCCGGCTACCCCAATCGCGGGCAAGTGGCACGGGCGGCACTGGTGATCGACCGTAGCTTGCGCGAAGTCGAGCCGGGGCTGTACAGCGCGCGGATCAAGCTGCCACCGGCGGGGCGTTTCGACGTGGCGTTCCTGCTCAACCAACCGAACATCATCCATTGCTTCACGACTGTGGTTGAGCCGAACAGCAGCGCCCCGCAACAGGCTGGCCTGCCGAAAGTGGAATTCATGCTCGACAAATCCACGGCCGCCCTGGGCAGCCCTTACACGGTGCGTTTCCGTATCGTCCAGGGCAAACAGAAGGTCCAGCGCAGTGGGGTCAAGGATGTTCAGGTGCGCTACTTCCTGGCACCGAGTTCACGCCCTCAGCTCGTCGCGGCGCGCGACGTCGGCGACGGTGTTTATGAAGCCCCGGTCACCCTTGACCAGAAAGGCGCCTGGTACCTGCACGTGCGTGCGGCGTCCCTGGGCGCGAACTTTGACGACCAGACGTTTGCCAGCGTTCGGGTGTTGCCCGGCGAAGCTCATTGAGAGGACATCGACATGAATCGATTTGCACACCGTGGACTGCTGACGCTTTGCCTGTTGACCGTGGGCATTGGCCAGGCGCTGGCTCATTCGGCGGATGAACATGCGGGCCACACTCCGGCCAAAAGCGCCAGCTCGGAGAGCGCCCAGGTCAAGTTCGCTGACGTGGCGCTGGTGGACCAGAACGGCAAGACCGTGCGCCTGGAAAAAGACCTGGTGAACGACAAGATCGTGGTCATGAGCTTTATCTACACCAGTTGCACCACGGTCTGCCCGGTGGTGTCGTCGATCATAGGCAAGGTGCAGAAACAGCTGGGCGCGCGGGTTGGCACCGAGGTGCAACTGGTCTCGCTCAGCATCGACCCGCAGCGCGACGACGCCAAACGCCTGAACGACTACGCCCGTACCTTCCAGAACGGTCCGGGCTGGAGCTGGCTCACCGGCACCCCGCAATCGGTGAATGAAACCCTCAAGGGCCTGGGCAGCTTCAGTGGTGACTTCAAGAACCACCAACCGCTGATTCTGGTGGGGGATGGCAACAGCCGCCACTGGACGCGCTACTACGGTTTTACCGATCCAGCCGTGCTCAGCCGTGAAGTGGAGAAACTCAGCGGCCAGCGCAACGCCCACAGCAAGCACACCGCCATTGCCATGGAGCACCAGCCATGAAAGCGCTCGCCTTGATTCTCCTGACCATGTGCTTTTGCGTGATCAGTTTTCTGGCGTTTTCCCATGAAGAACATGGGCAGACTGCACCGGAGTCGACAGCCCCTGTAGCGGCTGCGGCGCAACCGGCGGGCGGCACCCGCGACGCCAAGACCTGGTTCACCGACACGCCATTGCTGGATCAGAACGGCAACACCCTGCGCTTCTACAGCGACGCATTGCAGAATCGCGTGGTGCTGCTCAATGTGATTTTCACCAGTTGCAACGATGCCTGCCCACTGATCACCCAGAAGCTCAAGCAAGTGCGCGAAGTGCTGGGTGACAAGGCGGACGGCATCACCTTTATTTCCCTTACCAGTGATCCGCTGCGGGACACGCCGGCGGTGCTCAAGGCTTACACCTTGAAACAGGGCGTCGATGGGCCCCACTGGCTTTTTCTTACCGGCGACAAGGCACAAATGGACCTTGTACTGAGCCGTATCGGTCAGATAGTGCCGACCCCCGAGCAACATTCAACCCAGCTGATCGTCGGTGATGTGGCCAACAAACGCTGGAGCAAAATCCGTCCCGACGCCCCGGCCGCCGCCATTGCCCAGCGATTGCAGTTGCTGACAATGCCCGTGGCCGGTCGTTGAGTCCGCGCCATGAAAAACGCCCTCATCCTTGGCCTGCTCATCGTCGGTGCCCTCAGTCTGACCGCCCAGGCGGTGCCGTTGACGCCCAGCGAAAGCGCCGGCAAACGGCTGTACCGCGAAGGAATATCGGCCAGTGGCGAGCCGATCATGGCGCGAATCGGGGCGGCCGGCATGTTGTTGCCGGCGACCAGCCTGCCGTGCGCCAACTGCCACGGTGCCGATGGTCTGGGACGTCCCGAGGGCGGGGTGCGACCACCGGAATTGACCTGGTCGCGACTCACCAGCACCTACGGTCAGCAGCAGATCAATGGACGCACTTACCCGGGCTATACCGACAGCACCTTTGTGCGGGCGGTCGAGCAAGGACGCGATCCCGGCAACAATCGCCTGGACCCGGCGATGCCGCGCTTCGTGCTGTCGATGAATGATCAGCGCAACCTCACGGCTTACCTCAAGCGCCTGGCCGATGACCGCGACCCGGGCTTGAGCCCCGACAGCCTGCACCTGGGGACCTTGTTGCCGAGCAGCGGAGCCTTGAGCGAGGAGGGCGCCACGGTGGCGGCAGTGCTCAAGGGCTGTGTGGCACGTATCAATGAGGCGGGCGGGATTCATGGGCGCGCGTTGCGCCTGACCATCCTCGATCCAGGGCCGGACAGGACCAGTGCCGAGCAGGCCCTGAATCAACTGATTGAGCAGGAACAGGTGTTCGCCCTGATCGCCCCGCTGGCACCGGCGCTGGATGCCGAGCTGGCGCCACGCCTGGAGCAGGCCGGTGTGCCCTTGATCGGGCCGTTGTCCCTGCAGGGGACGGCCCAGGTCAGTCGGCAGATCTTCGAACCGCTGCCGGGGCTGCGTGAGCAGATGATTGCCCTGGCCAATTACGCCGCGGCCAGTTTGCGGGTGTTGCAGGGGCCGACGCTGATCGCGTATCCCGACGAGCCCGGCCAACGGCTGGCGGCGGAGAAACTCGCGCAGTACCTGCAAGACAACGCCTGGCAGAAAGTGCGTCTTCAGGCCTATCAGTCAGCGCAGGACGAATTGCCGTTGGGTTCGCGCTCGGTGTTCTACCTGGGCAGCAGCGGCGGTTTCAGTCGCCTGGCTGAACGCTTGCAGACGGCGGGGCAGGTGCCCTACCTGTTTGCCGCCTCGAATCAGGTCGCCGGAGACCTGCTGCAAATGCCCAGCGATTTTTCCCGGCGGGTTTTCCTGGCTTACCCGTTCGTGCCCAGTGACTGGACCCTGGCCGGGCGTCAGGCGTTGATCCAGTTGCGCCAGCGCCAGAAACTGGGTGGCGAGCACGCGGTCCTGCAAGTGGGCGCCTTCAGCTCGATGATGTTGCTCAGCGAAGGCATGAAGCAGGCCGGGCGCGACGCCAGCCGCGAAAAACTGGTCAGTGCCCTGGAGAGCCTGCATGACTTCGACACCGGCCTGACGCCGCTGATCAGTTTCGGCCCGGGCAGGCGCCTGGGCCTGAGCGGCGCCCATGTGGTCACGGTGGACTTGCCCGACCAGCGTTTCTATCTGGTTGCCCCTTACAAACCCATTGCTGCCATTCCCTGACCGGAGGCTGAACATGAAACTCAACACTCTGCTGGTTCTGTTGACGTTGTGGGTGCCGACGGCCTTTTGCAGCAATGGCCAGGTCGCGGCCAGGGTCAATGGCGAGGAAATTTCCCAGATGCGCCTGGAGCGCTATTTCGCCGAATACCTGGAAGATCAGGGCCGGGCGGTTGCCAGCATTCGCAGTCCCAGCGCCTATAAACAGCTGCGCAAGGCGGCGCTGGATGCCTTGATCGACAAGGAATTGCTCTGGCAGGAAGCGGTCAAGCGCGGCGTGGTGATCAGCGATGCCACGGTGCAAAGCCAGGTGGACCAGACGCGTCAGGCCATGGGCGGCGATCAAGTGTTCGCCCGGCGCCTGGAAGACGCCGGTTTCGATGAGGCCGCTTACATCGAGTACACCCGCCGTGATCTGGCGGCGCAACAGGTGTTTAGCGAACTCACCAAAGTCGGCGAACCGGAAGAAAAACAGGTCCGGGCGTTTTACGAAGAGCACCGCGCCGAGATGAACCGGCCCGAGGAAATACAGGTCAGGCATATCCTGATCAAAGTGCCTCAGGGTGCGGAGGCTTCCACTGTTGAAGCTGCGAGACTACGCTTGGAGGCAATCCGTGAAAAAATCGGACATGGAGCAGACTTCGCCAGCGAGGCCCGCAACAGCTCGGAAGACGCCACGGCCAGTCAGGGCGGCGACCTGGGCTACTTTCCCCGTGGGCGCATGTTGCCCGAGTTCGAAGCGGCGGCCTTCGCATTGGCGCCGGGGGCGGTCAGCGAGCCAGTACGCACGGCGGTGGGCTGGCATTTGATCAATTTGCAGAACCGAACGGAGGCAGCCGATGTCACAGAGGAGCAAGGACTTGACATGGTACGGGCGTACCTTGCCCGACAGAAACAGGTTCAGGCTCGTCTGCAGGTTCTGGCACAGCTGCGTTCCAGCAACCGGATCGAACGGATCGACGATGATTGAGCCCTTCCCCAAAAGTGGGGAAAAGCTTCGACACGCACCCGTTCGGTTTTCCCCGTTTTTGGGGGTGGGGTACGTGGACGAAAAGGGCATTGTTTTTAAATTCAAGGACATGAAGCGATAAAACCAACCGGCGCTCAGCCTGGCATGAAGTGTGCGTTAGACCTTGTAAGGCGCGCACTCCACCAGGTTCGGTATTCGGACCTGCGGTTTCAAGGAGTCCACCTTGTTAAACAAAGTACTGGTTGTTGAAGACGAACAGCTGCTAGCGGAAAACCTCCAGGGTTACCTGCAGGCGCAAGCACTGGAAGTCCGGATAGCTCACAACGGTGAGACCGCGATCGGCGAAGCCGAACGTTTTTCACCCGATGTGATGGTGTTCGATTACCGCTTGCCCGATATGGAAGGCTTTCAGGTGCTCGATGCCGTCCGCCAGAACAGGAACTGCCATTTTGTGCTGATCACAGGGCACCCCACCGCAGAAGTTTGCGAAAGGGCCCGGCAACTGGGAGTCAGCCACATCCTGTTCAAACCCTTTCCGTTGGCGGAATTGGCCCGTGCAGTCTGCGATCTTCTGGGGGTGGAGCGCGAACCCAAAACGGGCGTGAGCAGTTCCGAAGGCTTTGTCGAACGACGCCAGAGCAGGACCGAAAGTTTCCCGCTGCAGTTGTACGACGGTAGTTGGGTGCTTGCAGATCGCCGACGAAGTTCATCGGCCTCCAAGGCGCCAGACGACGAACAATTGCTCACCGGGGAGTAATGGCGCGACAAGACGTTCCGGCACCCGCCGCAATTGCTCGCCGCGCCGACAGGGCTCAAAGCCCCGGGCGTTGGAGAGCAAGCCATGGACCGTCTATCACTTGTCGTCGATGCTGTGCCGCTGGAGTGCGTACCCACCCGTTTTACCAGTGAGCAATTGGCCCAGGCACGTGTCCTGGCCGCCAGTTCAGGCGAGCGAGTCCTCAATGCCCTCGGTGAACTGTGCGAACTGGCCCCCATGCCCTTCATCCAATGCCTGGGCGCTACCCTGCATTATCCGGTGCTCGACACCGACAGCCTGTTTCAATCCACCCCGGTGTTCGACCGGGTCACCCTGGCCCAATGCCTCAAGCGCGAATTCATCCTGCTGCGTCACGACGACGCGGTCATCGGCGTGTTTGCCGACCCCTTCGACACGGCCCGCCTGGCCTGGATCGACGATTGCCTGCACGGCGCACCCCTGTACCTGGTGCACGCCGACGACCTGAAAGCCTACCTGGCGCGTCACGAAGAGAGCTTCCACGCGGTGGAGTCGCTCAATGCGCAATCCGACGCCAATACCGAAATCGATAACCTGCAAAGCCTGTCCCTGACCAGCATCAGCGAAGACTCGAGCGTGGTGGTCAAGCTGGTCAACTCGACCCTGTACGACGCGCTGAAAATGCACGCCAGCGACATTCACCTGGGCACCACCGGCAGCGGCCTGGTGATCAAGTACCGCATCGATGGCGTCCTCAACAACATCAGCAAGATCCAGGGCAGCGAGTTCGCCGAACAGGTGATTTCCCGGGTCAAGGTCATGGCCGAACTGGACATCGGCGAGAAACGCGTGCCCCAGGACGGGCGCTTCAAGATCGGCATCAGCGGCCGGCAGATCGACTTCCGGGTGTCGATCATGCCCAGCATTTTCGGCGAGGACGCGGTGCTGCGGGTGCTCGATAAACAGGACCTGGCCGACAAGGTCTGCGGCGTGCAATTGCAGGCCCTGGGCTTCGAAGAAGAAACCCTGCGCCAACTGCGCCGCCTGGCCGCCGAACCTTACGGCATGGTGCTGGTCACCGGCCCCACCGGCAGCGGCAAGACCACCACGCTGTACGCGATGATCACCGAGATCAACCATGGCGTGGACAAGATCATCACCATCGAAGACCCGGTGGAGTATCAGCTGCCGGGCGTGCTGCAAATCCCGGTCAACGAAAAGAAAGGCCTGACCTTCGCCCGCGGCCTGCGCTCGATCCTGCGCCACGACCCGGACAAGATCATGGTCGGTGAGATCCGCGACCCGGACACCGCGCAGATCGCCGTGCAATCGGCGCTCACCGGGCACCTGGTATTCACCACCATCCACGCCAACAACGTGTTCGACGTGATCGGCCGTTTTACCCAGATGGAAATCGACCCCTACAGCCTGGTCTCCGCGCTCAATGCCGTGCTGGCCCAGCGCCTGATTCGCCTGGTCTGTGCCAGTTGCAGCACCGCCTACACCCCGAGTGAAGAAGAGCTGGAAACCTCGGGGCTCGATCCGCAACAGGTCGCTCACTACCACTTCGTCCATGGCAAGGGCTGCGGTCATTGCCGGGGCACCGGTTACCGCGGGCGCAGTGCGATTGCCGAGCTGCTGCACCTGGACGACGAACTGCGGCAAATGATCGTGGAACGCCAACCCATTTCGAAAATCAAGGCCCATGCCTGCAAGCGTGGCTTGCGCCTGCTGCGCGAATCCGCGCTGGAACTGGTGCAACAAGGCCGGACCACTCTCGAGGAGATCAATCGTGTCACTTTTATCTCGTGAGCGTTATGTCGCCGTCCTCGGCGCCAGTGGTGTCGGCCTCGGTCAGCGGCAGGGCAACCAAACCCTGTGGCTGGGCAGCGTCGGCTACATCGATGAAGGTTTCCAGGCCTGGGCCGTGGCCCTGGAAACCCTCGACCGTCTGCTGGGCGAACATGCCCGCGCCGGGGCGGAACTGACCGTGGTGATCTCCGGCCACTTCAGCCGTTTCTGCCTGGTGCCCTGGAGCGAGCAGATCAGCAGCCCGGACGAACTGCAAGGTTTTGCCCAGCTGTGCTTCGAAGACCTTTACGGAGCACCGAGCCAGCCCTGGAGCCTGGTGCTCTCGGCCGAACCTGCCGGTTACGACCGTATCGCCACGGCGCTGCCCCAGGACCTGCTGGAGCGCCTGCGCACCCTGGTCAGCGGACGTGGCCTGCGCCTGCGCTCGGTGCAACCGTACCTGATGACCGCCTTCAATCATTTCGATAAAAGCCTCGACGCCGGGGACTTCCTGTTCGTGGTCGCCGAACCTGTGCGCAGCGTGATGCTGGTGGCCCGCGAAGGCCGCTGGACCTCGGTGCGTTCGGTGGGCAGCAGTGACAGCGATGCCGCACTGACCGCACTGATCGGCCGCGAAAGCCAATTGCAGGCTTCCACCAGCGAACGGCCGCTGAACGTTTACCTGCACGCCCCGGCGCGCATCGACTCGCACCCTGAAGTGCCGGGTGTGCACCTGCGGACCCTCGAAGAGGACCGGACAGCCGTACACGATTGCCTGTACGTCATGTCCCGGGCGGTGGCCTGACATGCGCGCCTTGATGCTCGACTTTCAGCCACGCCGCCGCTCCACGCCCCTGGGCTGGAGCCTGCTGGCCGGTGGCGTGGTGCTGGCGCTGACCTGCATCGCGATTCAGCAACACCTCAGTGTGGAGGCAGAGCAACAGCAAGGCCATCTGCAAACCGCCCAGCGCGTCCTGACCGGCGACACCGGCACCAAAGTCAGCCTGACCCCGGCGGAAACCCGGGAGCAGGCGCAGAACCTGGCGGAGATGCGCAAGGTTTCGCAGCAATTGCGCCGCCCCTGGGAACGCCTGTTCGCCACCCTCGAAGCCATGCCCCGCGACAACATCGCCTTGCTGACCCTGACCCCGGATGCGCGCAAGGGCCAGGTGCGCATCAGCGCCGAAGCGCGGGACCTGGAAGCCATGCTCGATTTTCACAAGCGCCTCGAAGCCAGCGACGAGCTGTCCGATGTGTCGCTGCTGAGCCACGAAATCGTCGCCAACGTGCCGGAGCAACCGGTCCGGTTCAACCTGTCGGCTACCTGGGAGATCGGCGATGCAAATCCCTAGATTGATCGTCCACGAATACCTGCAACGCCTGGGTGTTCCAGGTCTTGGAGGGCTGGCCTTGCTGGTGCTGGCGTTGGCTTGGGCCCTGGCCGGCCTGCTGCCGGACTGGCAGGCACTGCAAAGCATCAGCCAGCAGACTCGCGAAGCCCACGAGTACCTGGCCAAGGTCGAGGACGGTACGGTCGCCCCTCCGGTGGTGCCGCAACGCCAGCTCGATGATTTCCGCAGCAAGCTGCCGTCGCAGCCCCAGGCCACCGTGGCCATCGACAAGATCTACGCCCTGGCCGCCCAGGAGCGCATCACCCTGGCACGCGGCGAGTATTCGCTGGGCGTCGATCCGAAGACCCACCTGGCCCGTTATCAGATTCTGCTGCCGGTGCGTGGCAGCTACCCGCAACTGCGGCGTTTCCTGCACGCCTTGCTGGGCCAGCTGCCAGCGGTGGTGGTCGAGGATGTGGAGTTCCAGCGCAAAAAAATCGCCGACACCGACCTGACCGGCCGGATCCGCATGACCCTTTACCTGTCGAGGTCATGATGAACAACAAGCGCGCAGTGGGTTGGGTGGCGTTCCTCGGCGTGGCCGCGGTGCTGACCTGGTTGCCCGAGTACTTCAAGCAGGCCGATGACACCGACGTCGAAGTGGCCGCCGTGGCCACCCCTGCCAAGGCCAAGAGCCATGGTGCGCTGCCAGCGGCTAAAGCCTCCGGTGCGCCCTCGGCGATCAAGGACCTGAGCCCGGCCGGCGACCTGTTCGCCTCCCGTAGCTGGAAACCGGCGCCGACCCTGGCCAGCGTCACCGAACAACCTGTCAACGTCGTCCCGGTGGTGCAGGCCCCCACTGCACCGCCCATGCCGTTCCAGTTCATCGGCAGGATGGATGACCGTACCGACCTGCAGGTTTTCCTGCTGAGCGGCGAGAAAATCTACGTCGTGCGTAAAGGGGATGTGATCGACGAAACATGGAAGATCGAGGGGATTTCCGACATGGAACTGAGCCTGGTCTATCTGCCTCTGCATTTGTCCCAGACTCTGTCTGTAGGGAGCGCGCAATGAACAAATCCCGCTTGATGATGAGCATTGGTTTCTGTGCCGGGCTCGCAGCGTGCAGCTCGGCGCAGGTGGCCAAGGATGAAGGCACTGACCTGATGGCGTCGGGTCAGTACGAAGCCGGCCTGGCCCGGATCGAGGAAGGGATACGGGAGAACCCGCGCGATACCGAGCTGCACCTGGCGCTGACCAGCGGCCGCGCCCGGGCGGTAACGGCACTGCTGAGCCAGGGCGACATGGACCGTGCCCAACGTGACTTCGCCTCGGCCCGCCTGACCTACGGCCGGGTGTTGACCATCGAACCGAACAACCGCCGCGCCCAGGACGCCATCCGCCAGCTCGATCACATGCGCAGCCTCGATGAAAAACTCGAACTGGCCCGTGGCGACCTGCGTCGCGGCGACATCTACGGTGCCGACCGCCAGGTGAAACAGATCCTGGAGCTGGACCCGAACAACGAAGGCGCCCTGGAACTGCAAAGCAATGTTCGCCTGGTGCAGAGCCGCAACGTGGTGCCGTATCCACAGCTGCGTACCCGCCTGGACAAACCGGTAACCCTGGAATTTCGCGACGCCAACCTGAAAACCATCTTTGAAGTGCTGTCCCAGGTGGCCGGTCTGAACTTCATCTTCGACAAGGATCTGCGTCCGGACATGAAAGCCACCATCTTCGTGCGTGACGTGCGCATCGAAGACGCCGTGGAACTGCTGTTGCAACAGAACCAGCTGCACCAGAAAGTGGTGAACGAAAACACCTTGCTGATCTACCCGGACTCGCCGCAGAAGCTCAAGGATTATCAAGAGCTGGTGATGCGCACTTTCTACCTGACCAGCATCGATGCCAACACCGCATTGAACATGGTCAAGACCATGCTCAAGACCCGCGATGTGTTCGTCGATGAGCGCCTCAACACCCTGACCATGCGCGACACCGGCGACGCCGTTCGCATGGCGGAAAAACTCCTGCAATCGCAAGACCAGTCCAACCCGGAAGTGGTGCTGGAAGTGGAAGTGATGGAAGTCGCCACCCAGCGGATTCTCGACCTGGGCCTGCAATGGCCGAACACCTTCGGTGTGGTCAACAGCGACGGTTCGGCAGTGACCATTCTTGATCAGCTCAAGGGCATCAACTCCAGCCGCATCACCATCTCGCCGTCGCCGCAGGCCAAGATCAACGCCCAGGACAACGACATCAACACCCTGGCCAGCCCCGTGATCCGCGTGAGCAACCGCGAACAGGCGCGCATCCACATTGGTCAGCGCGTGCCGATCATCAGTGCCACCTCGGTGCCGTCGACCCAGGGACCGGTGATCACCGAAAGCGTGACTTACCTCGATGTCGGTCTGAAACTGGAAGTGCAGCCGACCGTACACCTGAACAACGAAGTGGCGATCAAGGTGGCGCTGGAGGTCAGTAACGCCACGCCGCTGGAACCGACCCGCCAGGGCACGATTCCGGTGCAGGTCGATACCCGCAACGCCCAGACCACCCTGCGTCTGCATGATGGCGAAACCCAGATCCTCGCCGGCCTGATGCGCAATGACCATGGCGCCACCGGCAACAAGATCCCGGGTCTTGGCGATATCCCGGGTCTGGGCCGCCTGTTCGGCAGCAACAAGGACACCGTGGGCAAGTCGGAGCTGGTGCTTTCGATCACCCCGCGTGTGGTGCGCAACCTGCCGTACCAGAGTCCGTCGGACATGGAATTCCCTACCGGCACGGAAACCAGCATGCACATCCAGGCGCCGGATCGCCGGATGGAGCCTTCGGCACAACCTGAGCCTTCGGTACAGACCAAGCCTTCGGTACAGCCCAAGTCCATCGGTCAGCCAGTCGCCACCAACGTGCAAATCAGCGTCGGGAAGCCTTGATCATGAACGCCTCGCAACGCGGTTTTACCTTGATCGAAGTCGTGGTGACTTTGGCCCTGATCGGCCTGCTGGCCGGCATGGCCGCACCGCTGACCGAGACCGTGGTGCGCCGGGGCAAAGAGCAGGATCTGCGCACGGCGCTGTACCAGATCCGCGATGCCATCGACGCCTACAAACGCGCCTTCGACGCCGGCTACATCGAGAAGTCGCTCAACAGCAGCGGCTATCCGCCGAACCTGAAAGTGCTGGTCGATGGCGTGCGTGACGTGCGCAGCGCCAAGGGGGCCAAGTTCTATTTCCTGCGGCGCATCCCCCATGACCCGCTGGCGGCGGTCAAGCGTGACGATGAAGGGGGCTGGGGCCTGCGCACCTATGACAGTTCGGCTGAAAACCCACGGGATGGCGAGGACGTCTTCGACGTTTACTCCAAGGCCCGGGGCAAGGGCCTCAACGGCATCGCCTATAGGGAGTGGTGAGCTATGCGCCGGGAAAAGGGTTTTACCCTGCTGGAACTGATGGTGGTCATGGCAATCATCGCGACCCTGATGACCATCGCCTTGCCACGCTATTTCAACAGCCTGGAGGCCTCGAAAGAGACCACCCTGCGCCAGAGTCTGTCGGCGATGCGCGAAGCACTGGATCACTACTACGGCGACACCGGGCGGTATCCCGATTCCCTCGAGCAACTGGTCGAGCTGCGCTACCTGCGCAACCCGCCCATGGACCCGATCGCCGAACGCAAGGACACCTGGGTCATGGTGGCACCGCCTGAAGGCGTGGCCGGCGGAGTGGCCGATATCAAGAGTGGTGCCACAGGGAGGGCGCGTGATGGCAGCCTTTATTCCGAGTGGTAAGCCGGGTGCAGAGGACGGTTTCACCTACCTGGGTGTGCTGTTCCTGATCATGGTGATGGGCATGGGCCTGGCCAGTGCCGGCGAATTGTGGGCCACCGCCGCCAAGCGTGACCGCGAACGCCAGTTGCTGTGGGTCGGCACCCAATACGCCCAGGCACTGCGCAGCTACTACCGCAGTTCGCCTGGCCTGGCCCAGTACCCCAAGGAGCTCGCCGACCTGTTGCAGGACGAGCGTTTTCCCAGCGCCAAACATCATATCCGCCAGCTGTATCCAGACCCGATTGGCGGTGGCGAATGGTTCCTGATGCGCGGTTTCGACGGACGCATCACCGGCATCAGCAGCCCGTCCACGGACAAGCCGCTGAAGCAGACGGACTTCCCCGCCCAGTGGTCGGACTTCAACGGCATGGCCAGCTACAAGGACTGGCAGTTCGTGGCCGAGAAGGCTTTTACCGACGGCACCTCGGGCCCGGTCAAAGGCCAGTCCGCAGCCCCTCAGGCGTTGCAGCCATGAACCGCTTCTGCCTGGCGCTGATCCTGGTGTTGAGCACCTCTATGGCCGCGGCCGCCGAAGAGGACGAAATGCTGGGGTTCATCATCGACGACACGATCTCGCACATCGGCCACGACTTTTACTACTCGTTCAGTGAACGCCTGCGCGCCACCAGCCCGATGGATTTCAACCTGGTGGTACGCGAACGACCTTCGGCTCGCTGGGGCAGCCTGGTGACCGTGGAATTTCAACAACGTTTGGTTTATCGGCGCTTCCTGCCGCCGAACACCGTGGAGCTCAAGGACGAGGCCTATGCAGCCGCCGACTGGGTACGCGGACAGATAGTCCAGCGCAAGCTGGAAGCCTTGTTGCAGGACACCACGGACCTTGAGAGGGACGAATTATGAAAACGAAAACGTTTTTGCAGCGCACCGGCTTGTGCTTGCTCGGCCTCGGTGGATGCGGCCTGGTCCAGGCCACGGAGCTGGTCTACACGCCCGTCAACCCCTCGTTCGGCGGCAACCCGTTGAACGGCACCTGGTTGCTCAACAACGCCCAGGCGCAGAACGACTACGACGACCCGGATTTGAAAGACCGCGCCACAGCCACCGGAACCTCGGCACTGGATCGCTTCAGTGCCCAGTTGCAATCGCGGTTGCTGGGGCAATTGCTGGACAACATCTCCACCGGCAACACCGGGAGCCTGTCGACCGACGCGTTCATCGTCAACGTCGTCGACGACTCAGGGCAATTGACGATTGAAGTGACCGACCGGGCTACTGGCGAGCTTTCGGAAATCAAGGTGAACGGCCTGAACTGATTAGGATCGGGTCGATGGGGAGTTAAGGACATGAAAAAAATAATTGCGCTAGGGCTGATGTTGGCGGCATTACAAGGGTGCAGTCTGCGCGAGCCGATGCCGGCCGAGCAGGACAGCAAGACCCCGACCCTGACACCCAGGGCCTCGACTTACTATGACTTGATCAACATGCCACGACCCAAGGGCCGGTTGATGGCGGTGGTCTACGGCTTCCGCGACCAGACCGGGCAATACAAGCCGACACCGGCCAGTTCGTTTTCCACCAGCGTGACCCAGGGCGCCGCGAGCATGCTGATGGACGCCCTGCAGGCCAGCGGTTGGTTCGTGGTACTGGAGCGTGAAGGGCTGCAGAACCTGCTGACCGAACGCAAGATCATCCGCGCCTCGCAAAAGAAACCCAACACCCCGGTGAATATCCAGGCGGAACTGCCACCGCTGCAAGCTGCGAACATGATGCTCGAGGGCGGGATCATCGCCTACGACACCAACGTGCGCAGCGGCGGGGAAGGGGCACGCTACCTGGGTATCGACATCGCCCGGGAGTATCGCGTGGATCAGGTTACCGTGAACCTGCGGGCGGTGGACGTGCGCAGCGGCCAGGTGCTGGCCAACGTGATGACCAGCAAGACCATCTACTCCGTGGCCCGCAGTGCCGGGGTATTCAAATTCATCGAGTTCAAGAAATTGCTGGAAGCCGAAGTCGGCTACACCACCAACGAACCGGCGCAACTGTGTGTGCTGTCGGCGATCGAGGCGGCGGTGGGGCATATGCTGGCGCAGGGGATCGAGCGGCGGTTGTGGCAGGTGGCCGGGGATAATTCGACGCCCCAGGCGGACGAGACGCTGGATCGGTATCTGACCCAGGCCAAGGTGGTGCCTGAGGAGCAAGAATAATCGAGGTGGCCTTCGGGCCTGCTTCGCTCTCGCGGATGTGCTCAATCCTCTGTGGGAGCGGGCTTGCCCGCGAAGGCGGTCTGAGGTTTGGCAGGATTTATGCTGATGTCCCCGGTTTCTGTGGGAGCTGGCTTGCCAGCGAAGGCGGCCTCACGGCAGACCTGTCTTTTGCGGATGTACCCGGATCAACTGTGGGAGCGAGCCTGCTCGCGAAGGCGGCCTGATAGCCGACCTGTCTTTTGCTGGTGTACATATCCATTCCTGCGGTAACGGCCACTTATGGTTTCGCCCTTACGGCGAGTCCCTTTGGCAAACGCCCCAAAGGAACCAAAGGTCTCGCCCCGGCGTACGGCCCCTCGCCAAGGCTCGGCGTTCCTTCGCTCCGGCATTCATCCGGGGGCATCGCCCTCCGGTTGGCTTCGCTGGCACCTACATGCGATG
>NZ_JABFMU010000072.1 GCF_013359695.1 Pseudomonas sp. C2B4 | reverse complement strand
CGCGAAGACGTCAGCACATTCAGCAGTAGTGGTGACTGGCCCGACGCTTTCGCGAGCAGGCTCGCTCCCACAGGAATCCAGGTCCGCTCCCCAAGCTGTTTCGTTGCACTTGAAAGCAGCGAGCCGAAGCAATTTGCTTCGGCTCGCCATGTTTCAGCTCACATTATTTTGTCATGCCACCACTTGATAACACGGCACATACGCCGCGCCACCCGGCAATTTCATCCGGTGCTGGGCGACGAAAGCCTTGAGCAGTTGATCCAGCGGCTGCATGACCGCCGCATCGCCACGGATCTGGTAAGGGCCGTGTTTTTCGATCAGGCGGATGCCCTTGTCCTTGACGTTGCCGGCGACGATGCCGGAGAACGCGCGGCGCAGGTTGGCGGCCAGTTCGTGGGCTGGCAGGTCGCGGCTGAGTTTCAGGTTGGCCATGTTTTCGTGGGTCGGGTCGAACGGGCGCTGGAAGCCCTCGTCGATTTTCAGCAGCCAGTTGAAGTGGAACGCGTCGTTGCGCTCGCGGCGGAATTGTTTCACCGCCTTGAGGCCGGCGGTCATCTGCCGGGCAACTTCCGCCGGATTGTCGATGATGATCTGGTAATGCTTCTTGGCTTCTTCACCCAAGGTCGCGCCGACGAAGGCGTCGAGTTGCTCCAGATACGGCGCTGCGTGTTTCGGGCCGGTGAGGATGACCGGGAAGGGCAGGCCTTCGTTGCCCGGGTGCATCAGGATGCCGAGCAGGTACAGGAACTCTTCCGCCGTGCCGGCGCCGCCCGGGAAAATGATGATGCCGTGTCCGACGCGGACGAAGGCTTCCAGGCGTTTTTCGATGTCCGGCAGAATCACCAGTTCGTTGACGATCGGGTTCGGCGCCTCGGCGGCGATGATCCCCGGTTCGGTCAGGCCCAGGTAACGGCCACCGTGAATGCGTTGTTTGGCGTGGGCGATGGTGGCGCCTTTCATCGGGCCTTTCATCACGCCGGGGCCGCAGCCGGTGCAGATGTCGAGGCTGCGCAGGCCCAATTCGTGGCCGACTTTCTTGGTGTATTTGTATTCTTCGGTGTTGATCGAGTGGCCACCCCAGCACACGACGATCTTCGGCTCGACGCCGGGACGCAGGGTGCGGGCGTTGCGCAGCAGGTGGAAGACGTAATCGCTGATGCCCTGGGAGGTGCTCAGGTCGATGCGTTGGCTGTCGAGTTCGTTTTCGGTGTAGACGATGTCGCGCAGGGCGCTGAAGAGCATTTCACGGGTGCTGGCGATCATTTCGCCGTCGACGAAAGCGTCGGCCGGGGCGTTCAGCAGTTCCAGGCGTACGCCACGGTCTTGTTGGTGAATGCGGATTTCGAAGTCCTTGTAGGCTTCGAGGATGGTCTTGGCGTTATCGACGTGGGCGCCGGTGTTGAGGATGGCCAGGGCGCATTGGCGGAAGATGTCGTAGGTGCTGCCGGATCCGGCTTCGCTCAGTTGCTGGACTTCCCGTTGGGAGAGTGTTTCCAGGCTGCCTTTCGGGCTGACCGAAGCGTTGATTACTTGTCGTTGGGTCATTCAATGATCCTTAAAACGATGTCATTCCCACAGAAACAACGAATGGCATCCGAATAGTGTGTATCCATGAAAGAAGATGGCACGAACTGCGCGGTCTCGCCATGTCCCCCGTTTGACGATGGAAAGATGAAAAGGAGCCCCAGCATAGCTAAATCCCCCGCAGAGGCGATAATGGCCCGCGCTTTTTGTGCGTTGCGAGACTTTTTATCATTGAAGCCAAGGAAACCCGACGTAATGTTCGAAATCCAGCCGATGAACGCCGAAACCTATCGGCAACAGACACGGCGCAGCACGCTGATCATCGCACTGATTTTCCTGGCGCTGGCGATGGCGCTGTCCACCACGGCGGTGGCATTGTTCGGCGATCCGGGCGGGGACAATCTGCGCTTCAACATCGGCGGCGTGTTTGCCGCCGTGCTGGTGATGGCGACGCTGATGCGCAAGGTGTTCTGGACGCAGGAGTGGATGGCGCCGGCGGTCTACAGCTGGCAGCTCAAGCGCAGCCTGATGAGCGTCACCAACGTCATGCATCACGTCACGGCGGCGGTTGATGCCGGTGATCCAACCGCCATGAAGCTGCTACGGTTCTATCATCTGGGCTTGAACCAAATGCACCAGCTGGACGGTAACTCCAGCGATCATGGGCAATTGATCCGGGAAATGGACCAGCACAAGGCGCGGATGGAAGCGCTGGGTATCGACACTGAACAGACGCGGCTGGACCCGGTCTGGATAGAGAACGTGAAGCAGGCATCGCGGTAATCCGCTGGCGCCTGTCAACAGGATTCAAGGAGCGAACGTCATGGGGCACCCGTCAATCTACGACCGCATCGAAAAAAACCGGCCCGGCGTCGCCAGGGTCAAGGTTCGTTCGGCGGTGACGCTGCTGGTTGCGGTGTGCCTGTCGATGGCGCTGATTGTCAGCTGGGAGGTCTGGAGTTCGCGCCAGTACCATCTGCATGACAAGGAAGTGGCGATGTCCAACCTGGCGCAGACCCTGGCCTCCCAGGCGCAGGCGTCGATCAAGCAGGCCGATACGCTGCTGTTCGGCCTGGTGGATCGTCTGGAAAACGACGGTATTGAAGGGGATCGGCTGCATCGCTTGCAGCGTTTGCTCAGCGCCCAGCGCGGTGAGTTGAGCCAGATCCATGGCCTGTTCGTGTATGACGAAACCGGGCGGTGGATCGCCAACTCCAATGGCGCCGAGGTCGGTGTCGCCAATAATTCCGACCGCGAATATTTCATCTACCACCGCGATCATCCCGACCGCGGGCCGCACATCGGTCCGTCGATCAAGAGCCGTTCCAGCGGCGAATGGATCATGACCGTGTCGCGGCGGATCAATCACCCCGATGGCCGTTTTGCCGGCGTGGCGCTGGCGACCATTTACCTCACGCACTTCCTGCAGCTCTACGACAGCATCGACATGGGCCGCAACGGCGTGATCAACCTGATCGCCGACGATGCCAGCATTGTCGTGCGCCGGCCTTTCAACGAGGCGGACATTGGCACCAGCCTGGCCAGGAGCCCGCTGTTCACCCAATTGTTGCCCCACGCCAGCGCGGGTACGGCGACCATCATGTCGATCATCGATGGGGTCGAGCGGGTGGTGGGCTATCGCCGGGTCGAGGGCTATCCATTGATTGTCTTCGCCGCGCTGAACAAGGACGAAGTGCTGGCCGGCTGGCGCAAGGAGTCGATGCTGAGCGCGGCGATCGTGGCGTTGTTGCTCGGCTTCCTCGGCGTGCTCGGTTTTCGCCTGATCAAGTTGATGCAGCAGCAGAACCGCATCCAGCTCGAATTGCTCGGTTCCCAGGAAAAGCTCCTGGAGCTGAATCGCAACCTGGAGTTGCTGGCCCTGGAAGACGCGCTCACCGGGCTGGCCAACCGGCGCCAGTTCGATCTGTTCATCCAGGCGGAAACGGGCCGCGCCCGGCGCAACCTGAGCGGCCTCGCACTGCTGATGATCGATGTCGATCATTTCAAGGCGTTCAACGATCACTACGGCCACCTGGCCGGTGACCAGTGTTTGCGCGATATCGCGGCCATCATCACCGATCACATCAAGCGCCCTGGCGATCTGGCCGCGCGTTTTGGTGGCGAGGAGTTTGCGGTGGTGTTGCCGGGTACCGACTATGTCGGGGCGTTTCTGGTGGCGGAGAAAATTCGTCACGCGGTGCAGGCGGCGGGCTTGCAGCACAGCGAAAGTCCGGAAGGCGCGGTCACGGTCAGTGTCGGCGTGTGCGGCTACGATCCGGCTTCGCAAACCGACACCGAGGATTTGATCGGTGCCGCCGACAAGGCGTTGTACGTGGCCAAGGCCAGCGGGCGCAACATGAGCGTGATCGCCAATTGAGTCCCGGCCTTCAGGCAAACAGGTCGATGCCTTGCACCAGCCGGGTGGCGAGGTAGGACTGCTTGAGTTGTTCCAGCCACCAGTTCAGGGCGCGGCCATCCTGATCGCCACGCCAACCGGCGTACAGAACGTTGGGTTCGCGCGGGTCGGCCATCTGTTTTTCAATCAGCCTGCCGTTTTGCAACAGCGAACCGACGCGATGCCTGGGCAGCCAGCCCACACCCAGGCCGTCGCACTGGGCGAGGATTTTCGCGCGCATGGTGGGCACTGCCATGACCGGTTGCCCGCCAGAGACGCCGTAAGTCCGGCCCTCGGTTGTCCTGGCCGAGTCTGCCACCACAATCGCCCGATGCTGCGTCACGGTCGCCCGGGATATTGGCTCCTTGGCTTTGGCCAGCGCATGTTTTGGCGACACTGCAAATACCCATTCCATTTCCCCCAACTGCATCCAGCGCAAGGACGGGATCGCCGGCGGTTCGTTGGTGGCGCCGATGACCAGGTCGGCGCGGCCTTCACGCAGGGCCTCCCAGACACCTTTGAGCACTTCCTGGGTGATCCGCAGCGGCACCCCGGAACCCAGGGCATCGAACGCCTGGATCACCGGGATCAGGTTTTCGAACTCCAGCAATTCGTCGGTGACGATCCACAACCGGCTCTCCCAGCCATTGGCCACTTGCTGCACCCGCTGGGTCAGGCGCGAAACGTCTTCCATCAGCCGTGACGCCTCGTTGACCAGCAACTCACCGGCCGGTGTCAGCTGCAAGCGATAGCGACGGCGGTCGAACAGCAAGGCATCAAAGCGCTCCTCCAGCTGTCGCGCAGCGTAGGACACCGTGGACGGCGCCTTGCCGAGCCGGGCCGCGGCCCGTGACAGGCTGCCGGTTTCACGGATGGACTCCAGCAACGCCAGATCTTCGATCGACAGCATGTGTTCAATCCCTCTGTAGGAGCGAGCCTTGCTCGCGATGGTCGTGAACGATCACGCGTGCAACCTGAAGGGGCGCATTGTCTGGAAGCCCATCGCGAGCAGGCTCGCTCCTACAGGGGGACAACCTTTTAAATTGCCCTGAGCACTCGAAGATAGACCACCAGGTTGACCACTAGCACGAAACCGGCCAGCCAAAGCTGAATAGCCGGGGTCAGGCCGACCGGATAAATCAGCGGCCATACATAATGTTCAATGAATCCGTCGCCGTAGCCGCTTTGTCCGGCAGCGTGGCGCATCCTGTTTTCCCATTGGGTCAACGGGCAGGGCAGGTGGAACAGTTCCACCGCCACGCCCCAGGCAGCGGCCGGGAGGTGCCACATCATCAAGCGGCGCCACTTCAGCACCAGCAGGCCGCCAAGTACCACGAACAGAATGAACGACAGGTGAAGCAGCACCAGTCCATCGGCGGCGATTCGATAGAGCATGTCGACTCTCGCAGGCGTCGGGCGAATGGCTTCATGGTACTCGCGCGGGTGGGCCCAGGCGAAACAAGCGAGCGGCCGATCAATGGCAATGTGCGCAAGATTGTTCAAGCCATTGGCCGCGACTGATGGCACAGTCTGGGGTCTTTCCCCTGGTTGTAGAGCGTTATGTCCAACTCACACTTGCCACGCACGGCGTTCCTGCGTGGCGCCGCGGCGATCATGCCGCTGTCCCTGGCGACCGCGCCCTGGGGCTTGCTGGCCGGTTCCATGGCCATCGAAGCCAACCTCACGCCCCTGCAAGGTCAGGGCTTGTCGAGCATGGTGTTCGCCGGTGCCGCGCAACTGGTGGCCATCGGCATGCTCAAGGGCGGGGCCGGGATCTTTTCGATCCTGCTGACCACCTTGTTGCTGACCTCCCAGCATTTGCTCTATGGGATGAGCATGCGTTCGGTGATTTCGCCCTTGCCGGGACGTTGGCGGATAGGCCTGGGTTTTCTGCTCACCGATGAGCTGTTCGCCCTGACCAGCCAGCACGACAAGCAACAATTCGATCGCTGGTACGCGCTGGGCGTGGGCCTGACGTTCTATATCGCCTGGAACCTCTTCACCCTGGCCGGGATCGTGCTGGGCAGCAGCATTCCGGGCCTGGAGCACCTGGGGCTGGACTTCTCCATCGCCGCCACCTTCATCGCCCTGATCACCCCGGTGGTGCGCAATGTGCCGACGGTGGTCTGCGTCGCGGTGTCGCTGTTCTGCTCGGTGTTGTTCAGCTACTGGCAATGGGGCTCGGCGCTGGTGCTGTCGGGGTTGGCGGGGATGACCGCCGGTTTTATCTGCAACAAATTCCAGGGAGCACGCACATGATGGTCTGGGCGGTGATTATCGGCATGGGCGTGTTGGTGTTCCTCAACCGCTATGTGTTTCTGGAGCCCCGGTTGCCGGTGCGCCTGAGCAGCAATGCCCGGCAGTTCCTCGGATTCGCTGTGCCGGGCATGTTGACCGCGATCTGTGGACCGATTGTGTTCATGCCCGAAAAGCAGCTGAACCTGCAATGGGACAACCCGTACCTGATCAGCTCGCTGGTGGCCGTCGGCCTGGTGCTGTACACCCGCAACACGTTGCTCAGCATGTTGTTGAGCATGGGTTTTTTCTTTTTGCTGCGTTGGTGGCTGTAGGTCGGGGCGGGGGAAATTGTTCTACGCTTAAGGTGGATGAACGATCCCTTCAGGAAGAGAGGTGAACATGGCAACTGACCCAAAACGTCCGGATCCCGAAGAAGTAGAGGATGAACCCTCGGAAGAAGAGATTGAGCAGCAGGAGCATGAGGAGAAGACGTGGAAGCATGACCGCAGCAGAGAGCTGTCGGAGCGTGATATCGAAATCCCGTTGAAACCCTGAACCGGGCACACACTGAATGTGGGAGCTAGCCTTTGTGGTGAGGGGATTTATCCCCGCTCGGCTGCGAAGCAGTCGTAAAACCAAAGAGTGCGGTGTACCTGATGCACCGTGGTTTTCGATTTCGGGGCTGCTTCGCAGCCCAACGGGGATAAATCCCCTCGCCACAAGGGCTCGCTCCCACAAGTGCTCAGTAGGCTTTCATATGTCGTCCAGCGACAGAAAATCGGGATGAGTGGCCCGATAGCCCAGCGTCCTGTCGATCCAGGCATTCAACTCGTTGACCATCACCGGCGGCCTGCCTGGATAGCCTTCAAGTGTCGAGCACAGAAGGTTGTCGATATTGGGGACTGATCCTAGATTTCGGGTCTGTATGTATTGCCCGATAAAAGAGTCGAGTTGGTAGTGTTCATTCTTTGTGAGATAGACACACGCCAGACCCACGACTTGATTATTTGTAAAATCGTCGCGCAATTTGATTCTCTGCAAGGCTTGTTGTTTTCGGGATTTCCTTGGTTGCTGACTCTTTGGTCAACTGGCTGTGGCACTGGAAATGCGGCGCGAATGCTAGCGGGACTCATTGGAAATGTATGCATGGCCGAAGGATTGTCGGACAAGCGGTTCATTCACAAAATTCATGTACTTTCATAAGTGTTAATTCATTGAAACAGTAGTTGTAACAGTGGCTGACATTGCCTTGTTACTTATGTCAGCGGTCCTGTCGAAACTGACAGTTCAATTGATCTCTTCAATCAATTCGGCTCCCTGGTTTCTGGCATTGTTAAGCGCCTTATCGACCCTGAACCACTCGAATACCTCACTGTCTTCCCCCTGCAAAAGTACCATTTGCTCGGCCCGCTCCTTGGGCGTGGCCGGGTCCAGCCATTCCCGCGCCAGTTTCGCCGACAACACCACCGGGCGCCGGTCATGAATGTCCACCATGCCGCCCGCGCTGTCGGCGGTGATGATCACGAAACCGTCATCGTCCCGGGGCATGGCGCTGCCAATGGCAAATTGTCCGATTGCCGCGCAGTAAGCCGGGGCCCGGTCGCGGCGACGGATCAGCCAGGGTTGCCGTGTGCCATCGCCGGCATCGGTCCATTCAAACCAGTTGTCGATCGGGCAGATCGCCCGGTGTGGCCAGATCGCCCGGAAGAACGGACCGTGGGCGACTTTTTCGACCCGCGCATTGATCGGTGCCGCGCGATCTGTCGCCCAATGCGGGCGCCAGCTCCAGCGCTGCAGATCGGCATGCAGGCCGTCGTCCTCCAGATGCAGCAGCGCCAGTTGCGTGGTGGGCGCGGCGTTGTAGTGGGCCAGTGGCTGATCGCCGACGTGGTTGATCAACGCGTCGGGAATGCTCAGCACTGCCACGAAATCGTGGATGCCCCGGTATTGCGACAGGCGTCCGCACATGGCTGAATCCTCCTGTTGGTGCTTTCAGCATAGTCGTTTCAATGCCAGGACCGCCTCAGATCACATGCGCTCGCTGCAACTCGGTCAACGACAAGGCCTTGAGCCGCGCCAACAGCGGGTCGCGGCGATCCCGCGGGTGCGTCAGCGGCACCGGCAGTTCCTGGCGAATGCTGCTGGGGCGGTTGTCCATCACCAGCACCCGGTCGCTGAGGTACAGCGCCTCATCGACATCGTGGGTGACCAGCAACAGGGCGATGGCATGACGCTCAGCCAGTTGCAGCAGCAGGTCTTGCAGTTTCATGCGGGTGAAGGCGTCCACCGCGCTGAACGGTTCATCTAGCAGCAACACCTGCGGCCGCGAATAGAGGCCGCGAGCGATGGCGACGCGCTGCGCCATGCCGCCGGACAGGGCCTTGGGCAAGGCCTGGGCAAAACCGCCAAGACCGACTTCCTCGATCAACTGCGCCACCCAGGCCTTGTCGTAGTGGTTGTCGGCGCTGAAACCGATGTTTTGCTCCACCGTCAGCCAGGGCATCAGGCGCGGTTCCTGGAAGACGAACGCCACTTCACCGGCGCGGCTGTGCACGGTGCCCTGGTAGTCCTTTTCCAACCCGGCGACGATCCGCAACAAGGTGCTTTTGCCGCAACCGCTGGGGCCGAGCAGGCTGACGGTTTCCCGGGGCTGCAACTGCAAGTGGATGTTGTTGAGCACCGTCGTCGCGGCAAAGGTTTTGCGCTCGACGTGAATATCCAGCAAGTGTTCGGTCATGGCTCAATCCCCTGGCCGTTGAACGTGTCGCGCCAGGCCAGGAAACGTTTCTCCAGGCTGGCGAGCAGGCCGTCACTGAGTTTGCCCAGCAGCGCCAGGACGATGATGGCCGCCAGCACGATGTCCGGGCGCGAGGTTTCGCGACCGTCGCTGAGCAGATAACCCAGGCCCTTGGTCGCCGCGATCAGTTCGGCGGCGACCAGAAACATCCACGCCAGGCTCATGCCGCTGCGCAACCCGGTGAACAGGCCGGGCAGGGCGGCCGGCAACAGGATCCGTCGCACCAGGCGAGGGCGGCTGAAGCCGTACATTTGCCCGACCTCCACCAGTTTGCGGTCGATGTTGCGGATCGCCGCGACGCCATTGAGGTACACCGGAAAGAACGCGCCGATGGCGATCAGGACGATTTTCGAGGTCTCGTCGATGCCCAGCCATAACAGGAGCAGGGGCACCCAGGCCAGGCTCGGAATCGAACGCAAGCCGGCGAACGTGGGCTCCAGCCAGGCTTCGGCCTCGCGGCTCAAACCGACCCAGGCAGCAAACAGCAGGGCCAGGCTGGCGCCGATGGCGAATCCCAGCAGCACTCGCAGCAGGCTGGCGCTGATGTGTTTCCACAAGGCGCCTTCGGCAAGGTCCCTGAGGGTCAGGGCGATTTCGCTGGGGGCCGGCATCTGATAGGACGGCAGCCAGCCGATGCGCACGACCCATTCCAGTACCAGCAGAATCAGCACCGGCAGCGCCAGGCCCTTGAGGCGCAGGCGCCAGGCGTTGTTCAGGCGATGCGGTGCAGGCAATGCCAGGTGCGAGGGGAGGGTTTTGCTTTTGCTGGTCATGGGTTTCTCCAGTCACGACGCAGGCGAAGATCAAAAGATCGCAGCCTGCGGCAGCGCCTACAGGAAGACGGCCGAGGCTGCGATCTTTTGCTTTATTGGCGGGCGACGGTTTCCTTGAACCCGGTATCAATCAGTTGATCGATCACCTGATCGACGTTCACGCCCCGTTTGACCAACTCTTCTGAAACCAGAATCGGCGCGGCGCCCTTGGAGGCGATCACATCCTTGGCGGTCAGTTGCGGATTGCTCAGGTCGGTGCGCGACAGCTGCAGCCTGGCCACTTCCAGCGGCAGGCCCGATTCGGTGGCGAGCAGTTTCGCCAGCTCGTCTGGATTTTTTACCGCCCACTCCCGGGCCTGTTCGTAGGCCTTCAGGACGGTGTCGATAGTCTGCGGGTGTTCCTTGGCAAAGGTGTCGGTGACGCTGACCACGCCATAGCTGTTGAAATCGGTATTGCGGTACAGCAGGCGCGAACCGGCCTGGACCTGGCTGGCGGCCATGTGCGGATCGAGGCCGGCCCAGGCGTCGACGTCACCCTTTTCCAGGGCGGTGCGGCCGTCCGGATGTTGCAGGTGCACCAGTTCCACATCGTCTTTGTTCAGGCCGGCCTGTTGCAGGCTGCGCAGGGTGAACAGGTACGGGTCAGTGCCCTTGGTGGCTGCGATTTTCTTGCCCTTGAGATCAGCCACTGTTTTGAGCGGCGAATCCTTGCGCACCACCAGCGCGGTCCATTCGGCGCGGCTGTAGACGTAGACCGATTTGATCGGGCTGCCATTGGCGCGGCTGAGTACGGCCGCGAGGCTGGCGGAGGAGGCGAAGTCGACGCCGCCGCTGTTGAGGTATTCCAGCGAACGGTTACTGCCCTGGCTCAATACCCAGCCGACCTTGGTCTGTGGCAGGGCTTTTTCCAGGAAGCCGAAGTGCTTGAGCACCAGGCTGACCGGCGAATAGTAGGCGTAATCCAGATGCACTTCGGCCGGTGGCGTTTCGGCGGCCTGGGCCACGGGTTGCAGGCTCAACGCCAGGGCACAGGCGCCCAGCAGGGACCTGAGAAAAGGCAAACGCAAGGTGGGTTTCATAGCGACGGCTCCGGGCAAGGCGGTGAGGTTCTTATGTTGAAAAAAATAATGTGAATGGCTGCTTTCTACGCAGATGGCTGCATTTGAAAAAGACAGAGCAGGCTCTGTGCCATGTCCTCGAATTCAAGGTTTTCGGGGCTTTGCCGGGTGTTGTCGGGCAGATGGATGTACCTCAGAAAACAGTCTGTTGGCGCGCTGTTGCTGGGCCAACACTGTGCGTGGCAGGTCATTAGCTTATGCATAAATAGAATTTAAAAAGCGGCTTGTAAGAGCGTTATGGTCTATCGAAATCACCCCCAAGGAGCCCCCGATGAACCTGTCCCGATTCGTGCGCGGTCTGTTGACCAGCGCCCTGTTTGCCGCACCTCTGGCGCATGCCGCTGAGCCGGTCGTCCTGCACGTCGGCGACCAGAACTACTACAACATTCGCGCATCGGTCGAAGCGTCGGGCGTGCTGAAGGACGCGCCTTACACCGTCGACTGGAAACACTTCCAGGCCGCCGCGCCGCTGGCCGAAGCACTGAATACCGGCGCGCTGGACCTGGGTTTTCTCGGTGATTCGGGCTTTCTGTTCCTCGCCGCCAAGCAGGCGCCGGTCAAGCTGATCGGCGTCTCACGGCAGAACCCGGACACCATCGCCTTGCTGGTGCCCAAGGACTCGCCGGTGAAAACCATCGCGGACCTCAAGGGCAAGAAAGTCGCTTACTGGCCCGGCGCCTGGAGCCAGCAACTGACCTTGCGCGCCCTGGAAAAAGCCGACCTGCCGGAAGACTACGTCGACTTCATCAAGCTGATGCCGATCGATGCCGCTGCCGCGTTGCCCCAGGGCAGCATCGACGCCTTCCCGGTCTGGGAACCGTACATTTCCCAGCAGATCCTGTTCTCCGGCGCGCGGCCGATTCTCACCGCCAAGAACCTGATGCCCGGCCTGAGCGCCATTGCGGCGTCGACCCCTTCGATCGACAACAAGCGCGAAGCCATCGCTGACTTCCTCGGGCGCCTGAAAAAGGCCCGGGCCTGGGTCGACACTCACACTGATGAATACGCCGATTTGTGGGCGAAGAAGGCCAACCTCGATCAGAACGTCTCCCGGCACTGGTTGCGCCAGGCCCACATGACCGTCGGCCCGGTGGATACGCAAGCGGCCAAGGATCTGCAGAGCACCGCGGACTTCCTGTTCAAGGTCAAGGCGCTGCCGACTGAACTGGCGACTGCACCGATCATCGACAGCTCTTTCCAGCAGGCCCTGGCGAACTAACCACGCCCCACTGTAGGAGCGAGCCTGCTCGCGATGGTCGTCAACGATAACGCTGGATACCTGACACCCAGCGGTGTTCTCTCATTCATCGCGAGCAGGCTCGCTCCTACAGGTAAGATGTGCGTTTCGTAGAAGTCTGGCCCAAAGCAAAAAATGAAACAGTTGTTCAAGATTCTTTCGGCGTTTGCCATGGCGGTCAGTCTGCTGGGCTGTATCGCTGCTCCCATCGAAATGACGCCGCAGACCGAACAGCGTTTGCAAACTCAACCACCGATCCGCTTTCTGCTGACCTTCGATGACGGCCCCAGCGCCTCGAGCTTCTGGAACCCCACCGAAACCGTGCTCGACAGCCTGGCGCGCAATCCACTGCAGACGGACATCAAAGCCGTGTTCTTCGTGCAGACCCGTGCTTCGCGGGCTGGCGGCAGTGAAATCGGGCGCGCCATCATGCACCGCGAGCGGGATGCCGGACACATTCTGGGTTTCCACACGGCAACGCCTTCACACACCAATCATCGCTCCCTGGAGCCGGGGGAGCTCGAAGAAGCTCTGACTAACGGCAGCGCCGACATCGCCGCCATCACCGGCGCGCCGCCGACACTGTTGCGCCCGCCATTCTGGAATTACGACACACGCACCTTCGCCGCGTATCAGCAACATGGCCTGCATGTACTGCTGACCGACCTGAGCGCCAACGACGGCAAGATCTGGGGCTTCAACGCCAGCCCCCGGCGCCGGGCTCACTTTCTGCGCTCGATGTCGGAAGTGCGCGAGCGTATCGCCCAGGGGGAACTGCCAGTGGTCGATGGGGTGATTCCGGTGGTAGTGACCTTCCACGACCTCAACCGCTATACCGCCCGGCACACCCGCGAATACCTGCAAATCCTGCTCGACAGTGCGCGGGCGACCGGGGTGAAAGTCGCAGAACAACCGTTTTACGACGACACCGCGCAGTTGCAGCGGGCGGCGATGGCGCGGACCGTGCGCGACAGTTCACAGTCGGTGCAATTGCCGGGTTTCTGGAACTGGATCTGGAAAAGGAATGCCGAGTGAAAAAGCGCCCGGAATTGTGAGGCAACTAACACTTTTGTTGGCGCAGGATGGGCAAAGCAGATCTATTCTCACTGGATCCAATCCGATCAACAAACGTCCGAGGGACCGGTCATGCTTCCCATCTCTGTCCTTTGCAATATCGTGGAGTCCGGATTCGCGCCGCTGTCCTGCGAATGCACGGAGAGCGGCGGCTTGCTGCGCATCGAGGTTTACGACCCCGTCAGTGGCCGGGTTGAACTGCTGATCAGCGGCGTTTCGACCGAGCAACTGACCAACGTGCGGGCCATCTCCGACCTGATCGGCGAGTTGCGTACCGAGATGAGTGCGGGGCGCAGGGCGTTTGCTGGCTGACACGTTTTTTGGCGCGCACACACAACTCTGTGGCGAGGGGATTTATCCCCGTTGGGCTGCGAAGCGGCCCCCTGCACACAGTCAGGCACAGCGCATAATCAGGTTTTGCGACTGCTCCGCAGCCGAACGGGGATAAATCCCCTCGCCACAAAAGCGCCTTTCACCACAAATAGCATCTCACCAGAGCGGCTAACCCCCGGGCTGCAACTCCTCAATCATCCGCAAACAATGGTTCAACCCCGGTGAAACATCGCCCACGCGCCGGCTGAGGATGATCGGCGACGTCGCGTTGTCTTCCAGCAGCGGGGTGAAGCCGATGTCGTCGCGGTGCAGCAGTTGCACCGAGGCCGGCACCAACGTCACCCCGATACCGGCCCCCACCAGACCGATCGCCGTTTGCAATTCGTTGGTCCATTGCGCCACGTGGATGCTCACGCCGTAGGATTCGAACAGGGCGATCACGTGGTCGGCGTAGCTGGGGCGCGGGTTGCCGGGGTAGAGCACAAAGGGCTCCCGGGCCAGGTCGCGCAGGCTGATGGGGCCGGCCAGCAACGGGTGGCCGGCGGGCAGGGCGGCGACCAGGCGGTCTTCGGTCAACACGGTCTGGATGATGGCGGGGTCGTCGATGCGGATCCGGCCGAAGCCGATGTCGATGCGCCCGGCCTTGAGCGCCTGCACCTGTTGCAGGGTGGTCATTTCCGACAGCCCCAGCTCCAGCTCCAGCGGCTCGCCGCTGCGCAGGCGACGGATCAATTCCGGCAGCACCCCGTACAGCGTCGACGGCGCAAAACCGATACCCAGCCAGGTCTTTTCCCCCAAACCGATGCGCCGCGTGTTGTCGCAGACCTTGTTCAGCTGTTCGAGCAGGGCAGTGGAGTGTTCATGGAAAAAACGCCCGGCGTCGGTCAGCTTCAGCGGTCGCCCGCGCTCGAGCAGCATCACCCCCAACTCGTCCTCCAGTTGCTGGATCTGCCGGCTCAGGGGCGGCTGGGCGATGTGCAGCAATTCGGCGGCGCGGGTGAAGTTGAGGGTTTGAGCCAATACCTGGAAATAACGCAGGTGACGCAGTTCCATGGAACCTCCGGGTGCGAATCTGTTGCATACCTTTAAGGTATCAAGTCAGACCAATTCTATATTGGCGCTGGGAAAAAAGCCGTACGAGAATCGATTCCAGAACTCCAAGAACCTGATGGGTATCGAAATGCTTGCAACTGCCATTGAGTCGATCGAGACGATCATCGTCGATCTGCCAACCATCCGCCCGCACAAGCTGGCGATGCACACCATGCAGAACCAGACCCTGGTGATCATTCGCGTGCGTTGCGCCGATGGCATCGAAGGGATCGGCGAGTCCACCACCATCGGTGGCCTGGCTTACGGCAACGAAAGCCCGGACAGCATCAAGACCAACATCGACACGCACTTCGCGCCCTTGTTGATCGGCCAGGACAGCGGCAACGTCAACGCCGCCATGTTGCGTCTTGAGCGCAGCATCCGTGGCAACACCTTCGCCAAGTCCGGTATCGAAACCGCCTTGCTCGACGCCCAGGGCAAGCGCCTCGGCCTGCCCGTCAGCGAATTGCTCGGCGGTCGTGTGCGTGATGCGCTGCCGGTGGCCTGGACCCTGGCCAGTGGCGACACTGAGAAGGACATCGCCGAAGCGGAAAAAATGCTCGACCTGCGTCGTCACCGCATCTTCAAACTGAAAATCGGTGCCGGCGAAGTCAACCGCGACCTGGCCCACGTGATTGCGATCAAGAAAGCCCTGGGCGACCGCGCCAGCGTGCGGGTCGACGTCAACCAGGCCTGGGACGAAGCCGTCGCCTTGCGCGCCTGCCGCATCCTCGGCACCAACGGTATCGACCTGATCGAACAGCCGATCTCGCGCAACAACCGCGCCGGCATGGCGCGCCTGAATGCCATGAGCCCGGCGCCGATCATGGCCGACGAGTCCATCGAGTGCGTGGAAGACGCGTTCAACCTGGCCCGCGAAGGCGCGGCATCGGTATTCGCCCTGAAGATCGCCAAGAACGGTGGCCCCCGTGCCGTATTGCGCACCGCTTCCATCGCGGAAGCAGCTGGCATCGCCCTGTATGGCGGCACCATGCTCGAAGGCGGCCTGGGCACCATGGCCTCGGCCCATGCCTTTGTCACCCTGAACAAACTGGCGTGGGACACCGAGCTGTTCGGCCCGCTTCTGCTGACCGAAGACATTCTCAGCGAACCGCTGGTTTACAAGGATTTCGAGCTGCATGTGCCGAAAACCCCGGGTCTGGGCCTGAGCCTGGACGAGGAACGCCTGGCGTTCTTCCGCCGCGACAAAACTTCCACCGCCATTCATCAAGCCTGAGGAGAGCATTATGCTGTTCCACGTAAAGATGACCGTGAATTTGCCGGTCGACATGAACCCCGAACGCGCCGCGCAGCTCAAGGCTGACGAAAAAGCCCTGGCGCAACGCCTGCAGGATCAGGGCAAGTGGCGTCACCTGTGGCGCATCGCCGGCCAATACGCCAACTACAGCGTGTTCGATGTCGACAGCGTCCAGGAACTGCACGATTTGCTCATGCAATTGCCGCTGTATCCGTACATGGCGATCGAAGTCACCGCGATGTGCCGCCATCCTTCTTCGATTCGCGAGGATGACCGCTGAGCCCAGCCTGTTCAGCGAGCTTTGCCAATAATTACAAGATGAGGAACCGATAAAATGAACGTCAAGATTTCCCACACTGCCGAAGTACAGAAATTTCTCGAAGAAGCCAGCGGCCTGCACAACGATGCCGGCGATGCACGGACCAAGGCGCTGATCTACCGCATCCTGCGTGACTCGGTGAACATCATCGAAGACCTGGCCGTGACACCGGAAGAGTTCTGGAAAGCGGTCAATTACCTGAACGTGCTGGGCGCTCGTCAAGAGGCCGGGCTGGTGGTGGCTGGTTTGGGCCTGGAACACTACCTCGACCTGCTGATGGATGCCGAAGACGAGCAGGCCGGCAAGTCCGGCGGCACGCCGCGCACCATCGAAGGCCCGCTGTACGTGGCCGGTGCACCTTTGTCCCAAGGCGAAGCGCGCCTGGATGACGGTGTTGACCCGGGCGTGACCCTGTTCATGCAAGGCCGGGTGTTCAACACCGCCGGCGAACCTTTGGCGGGCGCCGTGGTGGATGTCTGGCATGCCAACACCGGCGGTACCTATTCGTACTTCGATACCACGCAATCGGAATTCAACCTGCGTCGCCGCATCGTCACCGACGCCGAAGGCCGCTACCGTTTCCGCAGCATCGTGCCGTCGGGCTACGGCTGCCCACCGGACGGTCCGACCCAGCAACTGCTCGATCAACTGGGCCGTCACGGCCAGCGCCCGGCGCACGTGCACTTCTTCATCTCCGCACCGGATCATCGTCACCTGACCACCCAGATCAACCTGGATGGTGATCAGTACCTGCACGACGATTTCGCCTACGCCACCCGCGACGAGCTGATCGCCAAGATCACCTTCAGCGATGACCAGGCGCGTGCAGCGGCTTATGGTGTCAGTGGTCGCTTTGCCGAGATCGAGTTCGACTTCACTCTGCAGGCGTCGGCTCAGCCTGAAGAGCAGCAGCGTCACGAGCGGGTTCGTGCACTGGAGGATTGATCCTTCCAATTGCGGAACCTTTGTGGGAGCGAGCCTGCTCGCGAAGAGGGCGTTAGCTTCAACATCAATGTTGACTGACACACCGCTTTCGCGAGCAGGCTCGCTCCCACATTCGGCCGCGTTCCACCTGAAGAAACACGGTCAAATGTGGGAGCGAGCCTGCTCGCGAAGAGGCCAAAAGCTCCACAGGTCAGTTTGCTGACACACCGCTGCCAGTACTGCCCTAGAATGGCCTGATGCACCCTATAACAACAACGAGAGTGACCCGATGATGCAAGCGCAACTGTTGAGTCAGCGCAGCACGGTATTCGACCATGCCGACCCATACGCGGTGTCGGGCTATGTCAATCAGCACGTCGGTAATCACTGCATCCTCATGCCTCGCGCCGGGCGCCCCCTGGCCAGCCTCAATCATCGCAAATTCGCTAGTCTCGACCTGTGCCGCATCAGCTACGGCGGCAGCGTTCGCGTTACCTCGGGCGCGCTGGAAAGCATCTATCACTTGCAAGTCTTGCTGCAGGGCAATTGCCTGTGGCGCGGTCACGGCCAGGAACACTACTTCGCTCCCGGCGAGTTGCTGCTGATCAACCCCGACGATCCGGTCGACCTGACGTATTCCGACGATTGCGAAAAATTCATCCTCAAAGTCCCAACGACCTTGCTGGAATCGGTCTGCAACGAACAGCGCTGGCGCTATCCGGGGCAGGGCGTGCGCTTTGTGGAGAACCGCTATCAGCTCAATGAACTGGAAGGTTTCGTTAACCTGCTGGCGATGATCTGCCAGGAGGCCGAGGCCACCGAGCAGATCCCCCGGGTGCAGGAGCACTACGCGCAGATCATCGTCAGCAAGATGCTCAGCCTGATGAAGACCAACGTCAGCCGCTTCGAACTCGGCTCGCAGACCGCCACCTTCGAAGCGATTGCCGACTACATCGCCAAAAATCTCAAGCAGGACATCGACAGCGAAGAACTGGCGCGCCAGGCGCACATGAGCGTGCGTTCGTTGTACGGCCTGTTCGAGCGTAACGCCGATACCACGCCGAAAAACTACATCCGCCAGAAACGCCTGGAACGCATCAACGCCTGCCTGAGCGACCCCACCTGCAACGTGCGCAACGTCACTGAAGTGGCGCTGGACTACGGCTTCCTGCATTTGGGGCGGTTTTCGGACAGTTATCGCAAGCAGTTTGGGGAGTTGCCTTCGGATACGTTGAAGCGGCGGCATTGATTCGCCTGTAAGAGGTTCTCTCGTGACAAGAAATTTTTCAGACAAGTTCTAGTTCAGCTACTGCGTAAAAGACGAACATTACGATTAAAGACGTCCACCCGAGCCAATATAGGGTTACCAAAATTCGTCTCAGGCCTGCGGGGAAACTCTTCAGGTCATCCGTGTTAGTACCTCCATTGCGTAGAGAGAGGTGAGGAATAGCAAGTGCGCCCATTATTTCGCCCATTAAAACTAAATTCCCTCTAGGTCCAATGTTTCTGAGATCCCTCCGATTAATAATCGCAGGGCAATTTCTCAGGTGGTGCAACATAAAATCCATTTTGGTATAAGCGAGATAAAGCGTTGTGCCGATAAATATAAATTGTCCTCCGAAACTTATTAAGCCAATGACAAAATGAACTTTTTGGGCGGTATTCAGACTCACTAGGCAATTTCCTAAATGCGTTCGTCATCTCAGGCTCGGATTAATAAAGAAGTTCCGAGCTATCGGTTGTGGCGAGTAAAACCAGTGGCGCTAAAAGTCCTTATTTTAATTCTGAATCAATCGTGCGTTCAGGCAAGGTCGAAGATAGCTATAGTCGCGAACCCCGACATTACCAGTAAAAGACCCCATACGCTCCACTGCAAGATTGCCAGTCTACGTCTCAAGTTAGGCGGAGTGTTTTTCAGATCTTCCAAACTTAACTCTCCTCTTTTCAGATAAAAGTTCGGAAAAGTTACAATTCCAGAAATGCCTCCTATGAGCATTAGTTTTCCCCATGGTCCACAGTGTCTGAGAGGTGCTCGAACCATGATCGCCTTACAGTTTTTATAAAGATCGAGCATCATATCCATCTTTGTGTAGGCCATATGCAATGCAGCAGTTATCCAGACTAGCGCAGCTGCAAAATAGATTAGTCCGATGTAGGCAATTAATAAATCAACGGTATCAACGTTCATTTAGTGATCTCATAAATTTTTTCTCCAATTAACTCGCCACCCTTGCCTCCACCAACGCCTCCTACAATAGAGCCGACACCGACTACCACCAGACCGCATACAAGAGCAGCTGTCCCGCCAGTCGGTACGGAAAGTGCCGCACATACCCAGCCTGCAGTTGAACCAGTGATCGCTGCTGAAGCGAAGGCTCCACCTGCCACTCCACCGGCAAAACCCCCAGCTTCTGTAAATTTCACCTTCTCACAGGCCTCCACATTCCCTTCTGCACAAACCCCCTGAACTTTGATCACTGACGCTCCACCTCCCACCGCCGTACCAATCCAACCACCATACTTGACGTACTTCGACGCTTTCGCGACGCCTTCAATGTGTGTGGCGTAGCCAGGAATGTGATCGGCAGCACCGGACTTTTTCCAGCGATGAACAAGACTCTTGCTGGATATACCCAACGCGCTTTTCAAATTGGGGTGGTCCGGAAAGCCGATGCTCTTTTTGGTCAGTTGGGTAAGTTGGCCATTCATTTGAGTCAGCAGTTTTTTACGTTGGGCATAAAACTCTGGAGAGTTCAGGTGCCCATTGGCTTGAAAGGTTTGTGTGTGCAAAGCCTCTATGTCACGCAGGATGTTTTTTACGCTCTCCAGGTTATTCGAGAACATGGCCAGCCCGACGCTGGCCCCGAGGGAGCCCTTGGAAAGAAAGAACGCTATTTCGTCATGGTGCCGAGCCATGAAGTCGGCTTCTTCCGGGCTCAGTGGCTCCAGCGCCTGGTTGACCTTGTTCGCCGCTTCCATCAACAGCGCTTCTTCGCGAGTGCATTGAGGGTTGTTGGGGTCACTGAGCACAATCATCGTCCCGGCTTTCACCTGATCCAGATTCGGGTTCAGCGTCCTGAATTTGGTGATGACGTCGGAGGAGGCGGAAGCGAATAGCTGAGCTTGCAGCTTGTCGGCGGTCGTACTCCTGGGGACGATGTAGAAACCGGGTTCTTCTTTTGGCGGGACAGCCGCTGGCCAGTGCTCGCGGGGAAAGAATTTCAAGTCGGGCACAGGATGGGGCGAGGAAACGGCGTTTGGTGCGTCGGGCGTGTTCGCTTTGGTCGTTTTAAGATGTTGCTCGTGAACAACGCGCAGCAGGCGCTCGGGGTCGGGTTTCTGTGTGGGTTGCGCGAGCCTTGAATGGGGGATTCTTTTGACCGGACCGGTGATCGCATGTCGGTCCTTGCGCGTCGCGGCCTGCGATTGCAGGAGCAAACTGCGTTGTTCTTGCAGCAGTGCCTGTATGCCTTGCTGTGGGGTTTTGTGGCCCTGCGCGACTTCGTCGGCAACACGCTTGGCGAACCAGGCCACTTCACGATTGAACCGTTCCCGTGCCATACCAGGGACAAGATGGCGCGCGCTGATCGTGCGAGCCTGTCCGGTCAGCTTTCCGGCCGCGCTGCTGACGTCCCCGAGATCATGACGGTCTGCCTTCATCCTTCTTCACCCCACGAACTGTACCCGGAGGTTTTGGCGATGTAGTGGGTCCAGGAAATGTGGCGGTAACGAATGGCCACCTGTTCCTGGGGCTCCGCATCGTTTTGAAAAATCACATGGGGCACTTCAAGCGTCAGGTCGGTGATCACCCCGCCATCGATCGACACCGAATAAAACTTCTCTTGCCCGCCAGCAGGCATCACCCGGTAGAAGTTGATGGTGCAGTTGATTTCTTCTCTGTTGGTGAGCGCTTGAGCGAGCAGGGGAGAGGATTTATCAACGGTTTTGGTGATGATGATCGGGCTGTGTGTCGCCCTGTTTATGTTTCCGATGTTGGCCAGGTTGTGGCTGTAGGACAGCACCATGATTTCGTCCCTGTGTGCTGTTTGATACTTGTTGCCGACAGAGTCCTGGGTTGAGCAGCCTGCTGAAATCAGTCCTTGAACTTTACCGTTGATGGTCATGTAGCCATGACTTGCCATAGTCACCACTCCTTGTAGTTAGAGGGCGCAGTCTATGGCGGAGGCTGTAAGCGTTTATGTAGTCCGATTCCCAAAATCAGCCAATGAATTGAACGCGACGAACCCCAGGTCTTGATTTCCTACAGAGGGTTCCGAACCGGCTGCACAAAACGGATAAAGGTCTGCACCCCGCGGATAGTCCACCCCCTTGCCCCGTCCTAGCATGAGCCTTGCCTGACAATAACAATGGAGGCGGCGGCCATGACCCTGCGACCCGATTACCTTGAGTCCCTGCTTGAAGACGACCCTGCCCAAGGCATCTATCGCTGCAAGCGCGAGATGTTCACCGATCCACGCCTGTTTGACCTGGAGATGAAACACATCTTCGAAGGCAACTGGCTGTATCTGGCTCACGAAAGCCAGATCCCCAACATCAACGATTTCTACACCACCACCATGGGGCGCCAGTCGATCTTCATCGCGCGCAACAAGGAGGGTGTGCTCAACGCCTTCATCAACGCCTGCAGTCATCGCGGCGCGACCCTGTGCCGGCACAAGTCCGGCAACAAGAGTTCCTACACCTGCCCGTTCCACGGCTGGACTTTCAACAACTCCGGCAAGCTGCTCAAGGTGAAGGACCCGGCCAACGCCGGCTACCCATCGAGCTTCAACTGCGAAGGCTCCCACGACCTGACCAAAGTGGCGCGTTTCGAGTCCTATCGCGGCTTCCTGTTCGGCAGCCTCAACGCCGATGTGCTGCCCTTGGTCGAGCACCTGGGCGAGTCGGCGAAGATCATCGACATGATCGTCGACCAATCGCCTGATGGCCTGGAAGTGCTGCGCGGTTCGTCCAGCTACATCTACGAAGGCAACTGGAAACTCACGGCCGAAAACGGTGCCGATGGCTATCACGTCAGTTCCGTGCACTGGAACTACGCCGCCACCCAGAACCAGCGCAAACAGCGCGAGGCCGGTGACGAAAACCCGACCATGAGCGCCGGCAGCTGGGCCAAGCAGGGCGGCGGTTTCTACTCCTTCGACAAGGGTCACATGCTGCTCTGGACCCGTTGGGCCAACCCCGAGGACCGTCCGCTGTACGAGCGTCGCGACGAGCTGGCGCAGGACTTCGGCAAGGCGCGCGCCGATTGGATGATCGAGAACTCGCGCAACCTGTGCCTGTACCCGAATGTGTACCTGATGGACCAGTTCAGCTCGCAGATCCGCATTGCCCGGCCGATCTCGGTGGACCGCACGGAAATCACCATTTACTGCATCGCCCCCAAGGGCGAAAGCGATCACGCGCGTTCCAGCCGTATCCGCCAGTACGAAGACTTCTTCAACGTCAGCGGCATGGCCACCCCGGATGACCTGGAAGAGTTCCGCTCCTGCCAGACCAGCTACCAGGGCAGCGTCACCACCTGGAACGACATGTCTCGTGGCGCCGAGCACTGGATCGAGGGCGCCGACGACGCCGCGAAGGAAATCGACCTGCACCCGCTGCTCAGCGGCGTACGCACCGAAGACGAAGGCCTGTTCGTGCTGCAACACAAGTACTGGCAGCAGACCATGCTCAAGGCCCTGGACGCCGAGCAGTCGAAGCTGATCGCCGTGGAGGACGTGCAATGACCATTACTTATGACGCCGTGCGCGACTTCCTTTTCCGCGAAGCCCGTTACCTGGATGACCGGCAATGGGACGAGTGGCTGGAGCTGTACGCCCCCGACGCGACATTCTGGATGCCATCCTGGGATGACAATGACGAACTGACCGAGGACCCGCAGCGGGAAATCTCGCTGATCTGGTACGGCAACCGCACCGGCCTGGAAGACCGCATCTTCCGCATCAAGACCGAGCGTTCAAGCGCGAGTGTTCCGGACACTCGCACGTCCCACAACATCAGCAACATCGAACTGCTGGAGCAGGCCGACGGACTGTGCAAGGTGCGCTTCAACTGGCACACCCTGAGCTTTCGCTTCAAGACCGTCGACAGCTACTTCGGCAGCAGTTTCTACACCCTCGACACGCGGGGAGAAAACCCGCTGATCAAGGCCAAGAAAGTGATCCTGAAGAACGACTACGTTCGCCAGGTCATCGATGTTTACCACTTGTGAGGCTGCCGTCATGACCCATTCCATTGCGTTCAATTTCGAAGACGGCGTCACCCGGTTCATCGACGCCAACGCCGGTGAAACCGTGGCCGATGCCGCGTACCGCCAGGGCATCAACATTCCGCTGGACTGCCGCGACGGCGCTTGCGGCACCTGCAAGTGTTTCGCCGAGGCCGGCACCTACGATCTGGGCGAGGAGTACATCGAAGACGCCCTCAGCCCCGAAGAAGCCGAGCAGGGCTTTGTCCTGACCTGCCAGATGCGCGCGAAGAGCGATTGCGTGGTGCGGGTGCCGACGTCTTCGGAAGTCTGCCGTACCCGTCAGGCCAGCTACGACGCGACCATCAGCGCCGTGCGCCAGTTGTCCGACAGCACCATCGCGCTGTCGATCAAGGGCGAGTCCTTGAGCAAATTGGCGTTCCTGCCGGGGCAATACGTGAACCTCGGCATTCCCGGCAGCGAGCAGACCCGCGCCTATTCGTTCAGCTCGCTGCAGCGCGACGGCGAAGTCAGTTTCCTGATTCGCAACGTCCCTGGCGGCTTGATGAGCAGTTTCCTCACCGGCATGGCCAAGGCCGGCGACAGCATGAGCCTGGCCGGTCCCCTGGGCAGTTTTTACCTGCGCGACATTCGTCGTCCGCTGTTGCTGCTGGCCGGTGGCACCGGGCTGGCGCCGTTCACCGCGATGCTGGAGAAAATCGCCGAGCAGGGCAGCGAGCATCCGCTGCACTTGATCTACGGCGTGACCCACGATTTCGACCTGGTGGAAATGGATCGCCTGGAGGCCTTCGCCGCGCGCATTCCCAACTTCAGCTACAGCGCTTGCGTGGCGAGTCCCGACAGCCAGCACCCGCTCAAGGGCTACGTGACCCAGCACATCGAGCCCAAGCATTTGAACGACGGCGACGTCGACGTCTACCTGTGCGGCCCGCCGCCGATGGTTGAAGCGGTCAGCAAGTACATCGGCGAGCAAGGCATCAAGCCGGCGAATTTCTACTACGAGAAGTTTGCTGCCAGCGCGGCGTGAGTCGTGCGTTTGTGGAATTGGCGACGATCCAATGTGGGAGCGAGCCTGCTCGCGAAGAGGCCGGCACATCCAACATCGATGTTGCCAGTGAGACCGCTATCGCGAGCAGGCTCGCTCCCACAGTTGATAGTGGTGCACCCGGATAACGTGCACGACACAGCCCCCATGTGGGAGCGAGCCTGCTCGCGAAGAGGGCAGAACATTCAACATTGATGTTGCCAGTGAGACCGCTTTCGCGAGCAGGCTCGCTCCCACAGTTGATACCGGGTTCGGTAATAAGAGGTACACATGAACAGATTTCACGAAAAAGTCGCGCTGATCACCGGCGCTGCCCAGGGCATCGGTCGGCGCGTTGCGCAGCGCATGGCGGCGGAAGGGGCGAGGCTGATTCTGGTCGATCGCTCCGAGCTGGTGTTCGAGGTGCAGAAGGAGTTGGCGCAGCACAGTCAGGTCCTGGCGCTGACCGCTGACCTTGAGCAGTACGAGGAATGCAACCGGGTGATGCAAACCGCGGTCGAGCGCTTCGGGCGTCTCGACGTGCTGATCAATAACGTCGGCGGCACGATCTGGGCCAAGCCGTTCGAGCACTACGAGGCGTCGCAGATCGAAGCGGAAGTCCGCCGCTCGCTGTTCCCGACCTTGTGGTGCTGCCATGCCGCGTTGCCCTTCATGCTGGAGCAGGGCAGTGGGGCGATCGTCAACGTGTCGTCCATCGCCACCCGCAGTATCAATCGCGTGCCCTATGGCGCGGCGAAGGGCGGGGTGAATGCGCTGACGGCGTGTCTGGCGTTCGAAACCGCTGGGCGTGGTGTTCGGGTCAACGCCACTGCGCCGGGTGGCACCGAAGCGCCGACTCGGGTTATCCCGCGCAACAGTGCCGAGCAGAGTGCACAGGAGAAAGTCTGGTATCAGCAAATCGTCGACCAGACCCTCGACAGCAGCCTGATGAAACGCTACGGCACGCTGGATGAGCAGGCAGGCGCTATTCTGTTCCTGGCCAGCGACGAAGCGTCCTATATCACCGGCATGGTCATGCCCGTGGGCGGTGGCGATCAGGGCTGACACGACGCGCGAACAACCCCATCGGTCAATGGAGTCAAGGTCATGAGCGAAAAACCCACGATTGTGCTGGTCCATGGTTTTTGGGGCGGTGCCGCCCATTGGAACAAAGTCATCGCCGAACTGCTGGGCAAGGGCTACACCCGCATCCAGGCAGTGGAAATGCCCCTGACTTCATTGGCCGATGACGCTGAACGCACACGTAAAATGGTCGCGCAAGTGGCCGGGCCCGTGCTGTTGGTGGGACATTCCTATGGCGGGGCGGTGATTACCGAAGCGGGCGATCAACCGAATGTCGTGGGGCTGGTGTACATCGCTGCGTTCGCGCCGGACACCGGTGAAAGCCCCGGCGGCATTACGCAACGGCATCCCCCTGCGGCCGCAGCCAACCTGGCCCCCGACAGCGACGGTTATCTGTGGGTCAAGCCGGAGCTCTACCATGAGAGCTTCTGCCAGGACCTGCCTGAGACCGAAGGGCTGGTCATGGGCATCACCCAGAAAGCCCCCTTGGCCAGCACCTTTGGCGACACCATCAGCACCGTGGCCTGGAAGAACAAACCGTCGTGGTATCAGGTCTCGGCCGATGACCGGATGATCGCGCCGCAGAACCAGCAGTGGATGGCAGGGCGGCTGAACGCCCGGGAGGTCCTGACCTTGAACGCCAGCCATGCGTCCCTCGCTTCGCAGCCGGCCGAGATTGCCGCGTTTATCGACAAGGCCGCGACGGCATTGGTCGGCGCATAAAAGCTACAGGCGACGCTGAAAGGCTCTGACGATCCTGAGCGTGGCGTCGCTGGTGCTCAGGTTTTGCACCGCCTCCAGCGGAAACCAGATGCAATCGAAGATTTCATTTTGCGGCCGGGCCTGATCCAGGTTGATCACTGAGGCTTCGTAGACGTGGTGGCGGGTGCCGCCTGTTTCCAATTCCATCAGATACAGCATGTCATCGACGTCGAGACCGGTTTCTTCCTGCAGTTCGCGCATGGCGGCGCCCGCCGCCGTTTCACCGGGCTCGACCTTGCCGCCGGGCAACATCCAGCGACTCCTCGGTTTGCGCACCAGGAGAATGTGGCGGTCCTGCTCGCAAATGACGGTTGCGCGTACTTTCATGTGTGGTCTGACAGTTTCTTGTCATTAAAATGTAATAAAAATGCAATATTCGGGCCGGGCCCGTTTATCTGGATTTTCCTGTTTGGAGCAGGTACTGCGTCCGAAAGTGCAATCCAATGCCAGAATCCTGACACGACGTCTGGTCGGCCTTTTGGCGGAGGGTGGGTGTAAGGTAGGCGCGTTAGCCTTGGATATCATTGCCGAATGGAGGTGACCATGAGCGCTTCGATGTTGAACAAGATGCACATGAACGGTTATGACGTAGTCAGCGTGAACAACGGGCCATGGCGGGTCTGCACCAAGGGTGATCGATTGGGGTCATTTGGCAGCCGGGAAGAAGCACTGGCTTTTGCGGCATCTCTTCCGGGCTATAAGTCGCGGACGAGCAGGCAGGCGCGCAGCCAGTAATCCGTTTTTCGATACATTCAAACCCCGGCATGCCGGGGTTTTTTTGGACTAATACCCGCCGCCGCCACCACTGGAATGGGACTCCCGGGCCTTTTTCTGGGTGTTGCTCCACTCGGCGCAGGTCATGAAACTGGTGTGGTCGACCTTGCCCCGGCTATCGAAGCTGACATTGAACGGTTGCTGATGGCCGGGTTGGGTCAACTTGTAGTCGAAGCAGGTGCCGGGTTCGACGGTGCGGTCGTTTATCGCAGAGGGAGGGCCGCCGATTTGCTGGACCTGTTCCTTGCTCATGCCGGTCTCGACCTTGGCGACCAACGGCTGGTCCCGATAAATTTGTGAGTTGCTGTTGCACGCCGGCAACAGCGCGAGGAGGGTGGCGAGTGTCACGAGAGATTTGTTCATCGCCGCGTGTCCGCTATTGAGCCTTGTTGCGGGTGATGATCTTGGCCTTCACTTCCTCGGCATACCCCGACAACCGTTCTTCGTCACCCTGGAATAGATCGCACAGTCTTTGGGCGGCTTGCGCGTCGGCATCGTTGCCGGCCTCGCGCAACTGCTCCGCAATTCGCAAAAGCTCGACCGCTGACCAGCGCAAATCCGACGCCAGCCCGATCAGGTCGCGCCGAAGCGCTTGTTCCGATTCGTTAAGCCACATAATGACCTCCTGCAACGTTGCGCTACGAAATTTTAGACCCATTTCGCCGGTCAGGTGATGTGTTCGTCCGACCTCGGGCCGTTTCCTTTGGTCGGGAAATTTGCGCGATTGGCAAAATCCGCTGTCGTAGTGAAGTACCGATTTATCGGCAAGGGCGGGGTCTGTTCAGAATGTCGACAACCGATGATTTCAGAGCGCGTGCCCATGAGCTGATCGCCGACCTGGATGCGGCCACCAGCGAAATGATGAAACTCATTTCCGAGCATCAGCTCAGCGGCCCGGAATGGGAGCGGGTCAGCCAATGGCAGCATGAGGCCTATGAACGGTGGACGGCCTATTTGAACGAGCGCTCATACGCCGGGTCGAGCGATAACAACGCCAGTTGTTGAAGTCCGGTGCAACCCGTGGCTGTCCGGGTGATGACAGGCTACATTTTATTTTTTCAGGATTAAGGGCACTTCATGCAGAGTCGGATGTTGATGGGGGGAGTGGTTTTGGCGTTGCTGGCGGGGTGTTCGCTGCCGGCGTCACTGGTACCGGGCGAGCCAAATGTCAGCAAGTACAGTGAAAAACCACCCAAGGACCTGGCCGCGTGCGTACTGCCGGCGTGGCAAAAAGAGATATCCGGCACGACGCAAACCTCGATTTCCAACGGCTACCGGATCACCGCGCCCAGCATCATCACGGCTGACGAGATTCTGGACATTGTGAAGTCCAAGGATGGCAGCCGGGCGTCGCTGTATCAGGGACCGCCCTGGGCCAAGTCCGGGGCCCTGCGCCAGGCCGTGCGTGACTGTATCTAGTCTTCAGCCGGAGATCTCGGTGACCTGGATGAGCTGATCGTCGCTTGTCTGGGCACCCGCGGTGCCTTTCTTTTCCCGGCGATCGTTCAGCCAGTTGTCCACCTGGGCGTTGAACTGCGCCGGGGCCTTGCGTCCGACCCTTCGGGCGATGTCCAGGATGGTCTGCTGGGCCAGGGCTTCTTCCATGCGCTTCTGCGCCGTCAGCATCGCGCCATGGATCGAGCAGCGGCCGTCCAGTGCCCAGTCCGGTGCTTCGCCCTCAAACAGCGCACACCGACCGCGAATCTCCCGGCATTCGAAAATAGCCTTGCGCCCGTCGATGGCGTTGACGATATCCAGGAGGGTGATTTCGTCAGCCGGTCGAGCCAGCTTGAATCCCCCACGCACGCCCTCGGTGGCCACCACCAGTTTTGCCTTGGCCAGCTTGGTGAAGATTTTCGCCAGATAGTCCAGGGGCACGCCTTGCAGCTCGGCAAGGTCGCGCACGCTGGCTTCGCGGGTGTCGCCGCAATTTCCTACCAGGTAGGCCAGGCAGTGAAGGCCGTACTCGACGCCTGCGCTGTAAAGTGCCATTTCGATCTCCGACTAGTGTTGTCGCAAATGATATCAGGCGGTCGTTCGCGGGACAACGCGTGGAATTGCGCATCCGTTGAACGGGAAATTCCATTGCGGCCAGATATATGGCCACTTCAGGCCTGTATCAAAATCATCGATGGGGACCATCGCAAAAAACAGGTTGCACGATTTAACTCGGATCAATAGAGTCGCAGTTGTCAGATCGGCAGTGAACGGCGCTTTCCAAGAGAGACTCGCGCCAAGCTCCTGGTCCTCTAACAACATTCAATGCCTGGTTCTTCACTGGAGTTAAAAATGAAACAACACATCCTGGTCATCGGTGCGGGTTTCGGCGGTATGTGGACAGCGATCAGTGCCACGCGTCTGTTCAACATTCATGATCACAACAGCGTCGAAGTGACGGTGCTGGCTCCCCAGGCCGAATTGCGTATTCGCCCACGCTTCTACGAACCGAACGCCCATCAACTGGCCGCTCCGATTGGCGAGCTGTTCGATGCGGTCGGCGTGAAGTTCATCAAGGGCGCCGCCGAATCCATCGATGTCGTGCAAAAGCGTGTTGGCTACATTGATGCTTCGGGCAACAAGCAGGACGTCATCTACGACAAACTCGTTCTGGCCACCGGTAGCGGCCTGGCACTGCCAAACACGCCCGGCGTGGCTGAATTTGCGTTCGACGTCGACCAGATCGAGCAAGCCGTACGCCTGGAAAACCATCTCAAGAATCTGGTCAACCAGCCAGAAAACACAGCACGCAACACGGTCGTGGTTGCCGGCGGTGGCTTCACCGGGATCGAAACGGCGACTGAAATGCCGAGCCGTCTGCGCGCCATCCTGGGTGATCGTGCGGATATCAACGTGATCATCGTTGATCGTGGCAACAAGGTGGGCGGCTCCATGGGCCCTGAAATCGCGGAAAAAATCGCTGAAGCCAGTCTCGAAACGGGTGTGAAATGGCATCTGAACGCCTCGGTCGTCGCCGTGGATGAAAACGGCGCGACGCTGTCCGACGGGCAGCGAATCGATGCCAAAACCGTGGTCTGGACCACCGGTGTACGCGCCCATTCGTTGACAGAACAGATCCCCGGCGAGCGCGATCACCTTGGCCGTCTGCATGTCGATGCACACCTGAAAGTGATCGGCCAGGACGACATCTTCGCCACTGGCGACGTTGCCTACGCCGCTACCGATGACATCGGCAATCACGCCCTGATGACCTGTCAGCACGCCATTGTGTTGGGGCGTCATGCCGGCAACAACGTGGCGGCGCAGCTCATCGGTGTCGACCCGACGCCATACCGTCAGCCGAAATACGTCACCTGCCTGGACCTGGGCGCCTGGGGCGCGGTTTACACCGAAGGGTGGGATCGCCAGGTCAAGCTGACCAAGCAAGAAGGCAAGGAGCTCAAGACGCAGATCAATACCGTGTGGATTTATCCGCCGGTGGCTGATCGTGATGTGGCCTGGGCGGCGGCGGACCCTTTGATTCCGATTGCTTAAGTCTTTCCCATAGCGCTGGCCATTTCAGCGGATCCCGCCCGGGTGTTTCTGGGCGGGATTTTTTTTGTTTTGGGTACATATCCATTGACTATGGTTTCGCCCTTACGGCGTGTGCCCCTTGTGGGAGCGAGCCTGCTCGCGAAGGCGGCCTGACAGCCGACCTGTCTTTTGCGGCTGTACCCAATCCCTGTGGGAGCTGGCTTGCCAGCGAAGGCGGCCTCACGGCAGACCTGACTTTTGTAGATGTACCCGGATTAACTGTGGGAGCGAGCCTGCTCGCGAAGGCGGCCTTACAGCCGGCCTGTCTCTTGCTGACCGAGTACATATCCATTGCTGCGGTAACGGCCAC
>NZ_JABFMU010000071.1:24950-31362 GCF_013359695.1 Pseudomonas sp. C2B4 | reverse complement strand
GCTCGCTCCCACAGTTGAAATGCAGTCCCCTGTGGGAGCGAGCCTGCTCGCGAAGAGGCCATCCGCTACACCGCCGATTTCACGGCAGAAGGTTGTGGCCGCATCACGCACAACCCGTAATAAATCAACCCGCCAAGGGCCGAGCCGGTGAACCAGCCATAGCTGTAGAACCAGCTGAACACGTCGCTGCCCAGCGACAACAGCGTCAGCACCACCGGCACACCGAACGCGAGGAAACCGTTCCAGTTCCACGCCGGATACACGTCATCGCGGTACAGGCCGGCAAGGTCCAGTTGCTGTTTCTTGATCAGGAAATAGTCCACCACCATGATCCCGGCAATCGGCCCCAGCAGGCTGGAATAGCCGAGTAGCCAGTTGGAGTAAACGGTTTCCAGGCTGATGTCCGAGACGATCAACCCCAGCTTCTTCAGCAGTTCATGGCCCATGAGCGCCAGGCCGACGAAACCGGTGAGCATCACCGCCTTGGTGCGGTTGATCGCCTTGGGTGCGATGTTCTGGAAGTCGTTGGTCGGCGACACGATGTTGGCTGCGGTGTTGGTGGACAGCGTGGCGATGATGATCAGCGCCATGGCCAGGGCGACCCAGACGGGGCTCTGGATATGGCCGATCAGCGTCACCGGATCGGACACCGTGACGCCCACCAGTTTCACCGAGGCGGCGGTCATCACCACGCCCAGCGCGGCGAACAAGAACATGGTCAGCGGCAAGCCGATGATCTGCCCGACGATCTGGTCCTTTTGGCTTTTCGCGTAGCGGCTGAAGTCCGGGATGTTCAGCGAAAGCGTGGCCCAGAAGCCGACCATCGCCGTCAGCCCGGCGGCGAAGTAACTGACCACGCTGGCGCCTTCGGGACGCTTGGCCGGAATCGCCAGCAGCTCGGTCATCGACACATTGGGCATCGCCCACACCAGCAACCCCACGCCCACCGCCACCAGCAGCGGTGCAGACAGGGTTTCCAGCCATTTGATCGACTCGGCGCCGCGAATCACCACCCACAGGTTCAACGCCCAGAACATCATGAACCCCAGGACTTCACCGGTTCCGCCCAAGGACTTCCAGCCCTCGAACACCGAACCCAGGAACAGGTGAATGGCCAGCCCGCCGAACATCGTCTGGATGCCGAACCAGCCGCACGCCACCAGGGCACGGATCAGGCACGGGATGTTGGACCCGAGGATGCCGAACGAAGAACGCAGCAGCACCGGGAACGGAATGCCGTACTTGGTGCCAGGGAAGGCGTTCAGGGTCAGGGGAATCAACACAATGATGTTCGCGAACAGAATCGCCAGCAGCGCTTCACCGACGGTCAGGCCGAAATAGGCCGTCAGAACGCCGCCCAGGGTGTAAGTCGGCACGCAGATCGACATGCCGACCCACAACGCGGTGATGTGCCATTTGTTCCAGGTTCGTTCGCGCACCTTGGTCGGTGCCATGTCGTGGTTGTAACGGGGACTGTCGAGGACGTCGCTACCGGCTTCCAGCTCAAACAAGCCGTCGCGCTCGGTTACCTGCGATCTGATCTGTTGCATGGCCGCTCCACTGTTCTTTGAATTATTTTTCGCTCATCAGGGGGCTGGCGATTTCAAAAAGCGTGCCGGGCGCCCCGCTTGCGCATCGGGCAGTTCCATAAACACTTTATAAATAACTGTTTTTATTCATCTATCTATTGATTCCCCGGAATACTTGCCATGCCACTCAGGCCGAATGTCAGGCAAATTGTCCGAACCGCCAGGACTCAATCTGGTGCGTGGATCTTTTTTTCAGAATGGCGCATCAACCATAGACCATTCACAAACAGCTGATTTCACATAGGAAATCTTGACCATATTTCGATCCTGTCAAGTGCGTCAAAATGGTGATTGGCCTCCCCATTTTGGTGATTTTCGATTTAAACCGTTAATTATCAATCAGTTAAAACAGATATAAGCTTATAAAAAATATTCTTGCTGATTCCCATAACAGCAGCTAGCGTTTATTCCTGACAGCGTTGACAGGAATACACCTGTCGACGATGACTGCATATAAAACATCTAGAACCGGCATCAGCCGGTCATGCCTGCGAGGAATCCGGAATGTCTCTGTTGATTCGTGGCGCCACCGTTATTACCCATGATGAAAGTTATCGCGCCGATGTGTATTGCGCAGACGGCGTGATCAAGGCCATCGGCGAAAACCTCGAAGCGCCGGCAGGTGCCGAAATACTCGACGGCAACGGCCAGTACCTGATGCCCGGCGGCATCGACCCGCACACCCACATGCAACTGCCTTTCATGGGCACCGTGGCCAGCGAGGACTTCTTCAGTGGCACGGCGGCGGGTCTGGCCGGTGGCACCACCTCGATCATCGATTTCGTGATTCCCAATCCGCAGCAGTCCCTGATGGAAGCCTTCCATCAGTGGCGCGGCTGGGCCGAGAAGTCGGCATCCGATTACGGTTTTCACGTTGCCATCACCTGGTGGAGCGAGCAGGTGCGCGAGGAAATGGCCGAGCTGGTAAACCATCACGGGGTCAACAGCTTCAAACATTTCATGGCTTACAAAAACGCGATCATGGCGGCGGACGACACCCTGGTGGCGAGTTTCGAGCGTTGCCTGGAACTGGGAGCCGTGCCCACTGTGCACGCGGAAAACGGCGAACTGGTGTTTCACCTGCAACGCAAGCTGATGGCCCAGGGCATGACCGGGCCGGAGGCGCATCCGCTGTCGCGCCCTTCCCAGGTCGAAGGCGAAGCCGCGAGCCGGGCCATCCGCATTGCCGAGACCCTCGGCACGCCGCTGTACCTGGTGCACGTTTCGACCAAGGAAGCGCTGGACGAAATCACCTACGCCCGGGCCAAGGGCCAACCGGTCTATGGCGAAGTGCTCGCCGGGCATCTGCTGCTGGACGACAGCGTCTATCAACACCCGGACTGGCAGACCGCCGCCGGTTACGTGATGAGCCCGCCCTTCCGTCCTATCGGCCATCAGCAAGCGCTCTGGCATGGCCTGCAGGCGGGTAACCTGCACACCACCGCCACCGATCACTGTTGTTTCTGCGCCGAGCAGAAAGCCGCCGGCAAGGACGATTTCAGCAAGATCCCCAATGGCACCGCCGGCATCGAGGACCGCATGGCCGTGCTCTGGGATGAAGGGGTGAACACCGGACGTCTGTCGATGCAGCACTTCGTCGCCCTCACCTCGACCAACACCGCCAAGATCTTCAACCTTTACCCACGCAAAGGCGCGATCCGCGTGGGCGCCGATGCCGACTTGGTGCTGTGGGACCCGCAAGGCACACGGACGATTTCCGCCAAGACCCATCACCAGCAAGTCGACTTCAACATCTTCGAAGGCAAGACCGTGCGCGGCGTCCCCAGCCACACCATCAGCCAGGGCCGGGTGGTCTGGGCCGACGGCGACCTTCGCGCCGAGCGTGGGGCGGGACGGTATATCGAACGGCCGGCGTATCCGGCGGTGTTTGATTTATTGAGCAAGCGGGCCGAGTTGAATCAGCCGGTTGCCGTGAAACGCTGAGAGCGGCCTTCGGCCTATCGCTGGCAAGCCAGCTCCCACAGGGATTTCGGGCGTTCACAAAACCTGTGGGAGCGAGCCTGCTCGCGAAGAGGCCCGCCCGGACAACACAAAAACCAATGCCCACCAGAGGCATAACCTCCATCACCGTGAGGCTAAAAACCGTGATCAAGACCCTGACCCACCTCCCGCACCCGTACGAGAACGCAGCCGCCCTCGCCGGCCACTTCACCGACCTGGCGCCGCCGCTCAACGACCGACAGGCCCACCTGGAAGCCTCGCGCTGCCTGTATTGCTACGACGCACCGTGCGTGAATGCCTGCCCGAGCGAGATCGATATCCCCTCTTTCATCCGCAACATTCATCAGGACAACGTGCAGGGCGCGGCGCAGAAAATCCTCTCGGCCAACATCCTTGGTGGCAGTTGTGCCCGGGTCTGCCCGACGGAAATCCTCTGCCAGCAAGCCTGCGTGCGCAACAACGCCCATGAATGCGCGCCGGTGATGATCGGCCTGCTGCAACGCTATGCCGTGGACAATGCGCATTTCAGCCAGCACCCCTTCCCTCGCGCCGCCGCTACCGGCAAGCGGATTGCCGTGGTCGGCGCAGGTCCGGCTGGGCTGTCCTGCGCCCATCGCAGCGCCATGCACGGCCATGACGTGGTGATTTTCGAAGCGCGGGAAAAGGCCGGCGGCCTCAATGAATACGGAATTGCCAAATACAAACTGGTGGACGACTACGCGCAGAAGGAACTGGAATTCCTGCTGGAGATCGGCGGCATCGAAATCCGCCACGGGCAAAAACTCGGCGACAACCTGAGCCTCAGCGAACTGCACCAACAATACGATGCGGTGTTCCTCGGCCTTGGACTCAACGCCAGCAAACAACTCGGCCTGCCCCACGAAGAGGCCCCGGGCCTGGTGGCCGCCACCGACTACATCCGCGAATTGCGCCAGGCCGATGACCTGACCCAGCTACCGCTGGCTGACCACTGCATCGTGCTCGGTGCCGGCAACACCGCCATCGACATGGCGGTGCAAATGGCCCGCCTCGGCGCCCATGACGTCAACCTGGTGTACCGCCGTGGCGTCGAGGACATGGGGGCCACCCACCACGAACAGGACATCGCCAAGGCCAATCAGGTGCGCCTGTTGACCTGGGCCCAACCGGAAGAAGTGTTGCTCGATGATCAGGGTCAGGTACGCGGCATGCGCTTCGCCCGGACTCATCTGGTCGACGGCCGCCTGCAAACCACTGGGGAAACCTTCGAACTGGCCGCCGACGCGATCTTCAAGGCCATCGGCCAGACCTTCGATGACTGCGCCCTCGCCGACCCGCTCGCCCGAGAACTCAAGCGCCAGGGCGATCGCATCCTGGTGGACGAACACCTGCGCACCAGCATCCCCGGCGTCTATGCCGGCGGCGACTGCACCAGCCTCGACCAGGACCTCACCGTGCAAGCGGTGCAGCACGGCAAACGGGCCGCCGAGGCCATTCATGCTCAACTGATGCTCAACGTGGAGGCTGCGTAAATGGCCGATCTGTCGATTGTCTTCGCTGGCATCAAATCCCCCAACCCGTTCTGGCTGGCCTCCGCGCCGCCGACCGACAAGGCCTACAACGTAGTCCGCGCCTTCGAGGCCGGCTGGGGTGGCGTGGTCTGGAAAACCCTGGGTGAAGACCCGGCGGCGGTCAACGTGTCGTCGCGCTATTCGGCGCACTTCGGGGCCAACCGCGAAGTGCTGGGATTCAACAACATCGAACTGATCACCGACCGCTCGCTGGAGATCAATCTGCGGGAAATCACCCAGGTCAAAAAGGACTGGCCGGACCGCGCATTGATCGTGTCGCTGATGGTGCCCTGCGTCGAAGAGTCCTGGAAACACATCCTGCCGTTGGTGGAAGCCACCGGTGCCGACGGCATCGAACTGAACTTCGGTTGCCCCCACGGCATGCCGGAGCGCGGCATGGGCGCGGCGGTCGGCCAGGTGCCGGAGTACGTCGAACAGGTCACCCGCTGGTGCAAGACGTACTGTTCGCTGCCGGTGATCGTCAAGCTGACGCCGAACATCACCGACATTCGCATGGCGGCCCGCGCAGCGCACCGGGGCGGCGCCGATGCGGTGTCGCTGATCAACACCATCAACTCGATCACCAGCGTCAACCTGGAGCGCATGGTGGCCAATCCGATGGTCGGCAGCCAGAGCACCCATGGCGGCTATTGCGGTTCGGCGGTCAAGCCGATTGCCCTGAACATGGTCGCCGAAATCGCCCGCGACCCACAGACCCAGGGCCTGCCCATCAGCGGCATCGGCGGCATCGGCAACTGGCGCGACGCGGCGGAGTTCATCGCTCTGGGCAGCGGCTCGGTGCAGGTGTGCACGGCGGCGATGCTCCATGGTTTCCGGATCGTCGAAGAGATGAAGGACGGCCTGTCGCGCTGGATGGACAGCCAGGGCTACGCCAGCATTTCAGCGTTCTCCGGCCGGGCCGTGGCCAATACCACGGACTGGAAGTACCTGGACATCAACTATCAGGTGATTGCGAAGATTGACCAGGAGGCCTGCATCGGTTGCGGCCGCTGCCACATCGCCTGCGAAGACACCTCGCACCAGGCGGTGGCCAGCGTGAAAAAGGCCGATGGCACCCACGCCTATGAAGTGATTGATGAGGAGTGTGTAGGCTGCAATCTATGCCAGATCACCTGCCCGGTGCAGGACTGCATCGAAATGGTCCCGGTGGACACCGGCAAGCCGTTTCTGGACTGGAATCATGATCCGAGGAATCCGTATCACGTCAGCCCTTGAGAACAGCGGCGCCTGAACCAGCGCCTTCGCGAGCAGGCTCGCTCCCACACTGGAATGCATTTCAACTGTGGGAGC
>NZ_JABFMU010000071.1:0-24859 GCF_013359695.1 Pseudomonas sp. C2B4 | reverse complement strand
CGCGCGCAGGCTCGCTCCCACACTGGAATGCATTTCAACTGTGGGAGCGAGCCTGCTCGCGAAGGGGACAGCCCTGACGCCACAACACTCAAGGCTCCAACCCAATCCCCCGCAAAATCACGCTCGTCACTGTCTGCACCGCCCGTTCGAACTGCATGTCCGACAGCGGCTGGTGATCATTGAGAATATTCACCTGGTGGTCGAAGTCGGCATAGTGCTGGGTCGAGGCCCAGATCATGTACAGCAGGCTTGAAGGCTCCACCGGCAGGATGCGCTTGTCGTCCACCCACTGGCGGATCTTCGCTTCTTTCATCTTGGCCCAGTCGTACAGGCTGGCGTCCAGCGCTGAGCCCAGGGTCGGCGCGCCGTGGATGATTTCGTTGGCCCAGACTTTCGAGCCATAGGGGCGACTGCGTGAGTGGTTCATCTTGGCGCGGATGTAGCTGCTGAGCACCACGCGCGGGTCGTCGAACATTTCGAAGCACAGCGCGTCCTGCTTCCACACGTCCAGCAGGCCCAACAGCACGGCGCTGTACAACTCGGTCTTGGTGCTGAAGTAGTAATGCAGGTTGGAGCGCGGCAGTTGCACCTCGGCGGCGATGTCGGCCATGGCGGTGCTGCCGAAGCCTTTTTCGGCGAAGACCTTCTCGGCCCCCAGCAGAATTTTCTCGACGTTACTGCGACGGATCTCGATCTTGTGATTGCCCATGAGGGCTCCCTGACAACAGCGTTAAACAAGACTAGCATCCGCACTGCTCGCCGCGACAGGGCCGCAGCCATGAACCCATCACTTCACCATGACAATAACAATGAAACTGATTGAACTCGAAGACGAACTCACCCGCCTCACCCTCGCCCCCGAACTCGGCGCGAGCATCGTCAACTGGAGCGTACGTGCGACCGGCCACCCCCTGTTGCGTCACACCGATGCGCATGCGCTGAACACCGGCCTGCCCGGCAAGCTCGGCTGCTTCCCCCTGGCGCCCTGGTCCAACCGCATCGCCGAAGGCGGTTTCGACTGCCCCGATGGCTGGCTGGCGCTGGCTCCCAACAGCGTCACCGATCCGCTGCCGATTCACGGCACGGCCTGGCAGCAAGCGTGGGATGTCGTTGCCCAATCGGCGGACGAAGTGATCCTGCAACTCGACAGCACCACGCCTTTCGCCTATCGCGCCCGGCAACGCTTTCACCTGAGCGCGGGCAAACTGAACATCGAGCTACAGGTCACCCATCTGGCCGACCGCGCCGTCTGGCATGGGCTCGGGTTGCACCCCTATTTTCCGCGCACGGCGAACACACGCCTGCAGGCACAGGCTGAACAGGTCTGGTTGTGTGATGAGGCGAAGCTGCCGACACAGCTCGTCAGCCTGCCCGCCCAATGGGATTTCCAGCAACCCAAGGCGTTGCCCGAGACACTGGTCGACAACGGTTTTTGCCACTGGAACGGCCACTGCCTGATCCGGCAACCGGACCTGGGCCATGAACTGGAATGCCAGGCCAGCGGCAGCGATTACTACCTGCTTTACTGCCCGCCCGGCCTGGATTTCTTCTGTCTGGAACCGGTCAGCCATCCGGTCAACGCCCATCACCTGCCCGGTCGGCCGGGGCTGCGTCTACTGGAGCAAGGCCAATCCGCTGAGCTGGGCTTCACCCTGCAATATCGGGCACTTCAAGCCGGCGCGCCCAACAACTGACTCAGCACCGCACGCAACTTGCCGGGCTTCACCGGCTTGTTCAGCAGCGGCGCATCCAGCCGTTGCAGCGAACGCCGGCACTGATCGGTACGGTCCGCCGTGATGATCACCGCGGGAATGCGCTGGTGGAAATGCTCGCGCAGATGGCGCACCACATCACAGCCAACCACGGCGTGATCAAGGTGATAGTCCGCCAGGATCAGCTCCGGCGCCCTGCCCGCCAACGCCGCCAGCGCCGAGCCTTCATCGGTGGCCGTGACCACCTCGCAGCCCCACTGCCCGAGCAACGCGCTCATGCTCTGCAGGATGCTCACTTCATTGTCCAGCACCAGCAAACGCCGGCCCGGCAACGGGTCACCGGTGCTCGGCTGGGGCGCAGCCTGGCCGATCGGCAAGGGGATGTCATGGGACAGCGGCACGTCGATGCTGAACATCGATCCGCGCCCCGGCCGTGAATGTACGCCAATGGGATAGCCGAGGATCCTGGCGATGCGTTCGACAATCGCCAGCCCCAGGCCCACGCCTTTGCGATCCGCGGCGCGGCCAACATCCAGCTGGTTGAATTCGAGGAAGATCGAGTCGAGGCGATCCGCCGGGATACCGCGCCCGGTGTCCCACACCTCCAGGCGCAGATGTTCGCCCCGGCGCCGAACGCCAAGCAGGATGCTGCCGGCGTCGGTATAGCGGCAGGCATTGCTGAGGAAGTTGCGCAGGATCCGGGTCATCAGGCGCAGGTCGGTGCTGATGGCGTAGTCGCCCATGCGCACCCGCAGGTTCAACCCCGCCGCCTGGGCAACGGACTGGAACTCCGAGACCAGCGGCCCGAGCAGTTCATCCAGACGGTAGGACGCGATGTCCGGCTTGACCGCAGACTGATCGAGCCGGGAAATGTCCAGCAGATCGGTCAGCAAGTCCTCCGCCCCTTCCAGGGCCTGGTGCGTACGTTCGACCAGCACTTGCTCGACGTCCGGCAACTGGCGTTCGCGCAGGGTCGAGATCAGCAACCTGGCCGCGTTCAGCGGTTGCAGCAGGTCATGACTGGCCGCCGCCAGGTATTTATCCTTGCTGCGGTTGGCGGCCTCCGCGGCATCGCGGGCTTCGCGCAGGGCCTGGGCGATCTGTTTACGCTGGGTGATCTGTTGTTGCAGGTTGCGATTGGCTTCCAACAGTTCGTCGGTGCGCGCGGTCACCCGCTGCTCAAGTTCGTCATTGAGTTGTTGCAGGCGCTCCTGTGCCTGCTTGCGTTCGGTGATATCGGCGACAAAACCTTCCACCAGCCCTTCCTGACCCGGTTTAAGCAGCAGGTTCATCAACACATCGATATGGCTGCCGTCCTTGCGCCGCAGGCGGGTTTCGTAACCGTTCAAACTGCGTTGCTGCCGGAGGATTTCACCGATGTCTTGCAGTTCCTGCGCGCCGCCGCAGAACAGCTTGCTGGCCAGATCATTCAGGGAAAACAGCACGTCCTGCGGGTCCTGATAGCCGAGCATGCGCGCCAGTGCCGGGTTGGTGGCGCGCATGCCCTCTTGCAGGCTGGCCTGGAAAATCCCGTGGACCGCGTTTTCGAACAGCCATTTGTAGCGGTTGCGCTCCGCCTCCAGTTCATCCAGGCGCGCGGCCAGTTCCGGGTAATGACTCTTGCGCGCCGAGTGACTGCCCAGCCCCAGCAGCCCGGCAAGCGCCGCGCGTTGCTGCTCGTCAGAGGGCTTCGCCATAGACAACCTCGACATCACGCTGACTGGATTCGCGCGGGTTGGTCAGGATGCACGGGTCATCCATGGCGTGTTGCGACAAAAACGGAATGTCCGAGGTGCGGACCCCATGCAAGCCGAGGGTTTCGTGGAAGCCGATGGCGTGTTTCAAAGCGATCAGGTGCTCCACCAGGCGCCCGCAGATCTGCCGCTGGTTCAGTCCCCGGCAATCGATGCCGAAGGTCTCGGCAATGACCTTGAAACGCTCCGGCGCCGAGCTGTAGTTGAAAGCCACCACATGTTCCACCAGCACCGCGTTGCACAGGCCATGGGGCAGGTCGAGAAAGCCGCCCAGGCTGTGGGACATGGCGTGCACCGCGCCGAGGATCGCGTTGGAAAACGCCAGCCCGGCCTGCATGCTGCCGAGCATGATCTTTTCCCGCAGGGCGATGTCCGTCGGGTTGGCGATCATCTGCACCAGGTTGCCATTGATCAGGCGCATGGCCTCCAGCGCGTGGGGATCGGTCAGCGGCCCGTGACCGGTGGACACGAAGGCTTCGATGGCATGCACCAGGGCATCGATGCCGGTACAGGCCGAGAGGAACGGGTCCATGCTCAGGGTGGTTTCCGGGTCGATCAGCGACACGTCCGGCACCACCGCCTTGCTGACGATGGAGAACTTCATGCGTTCCTGCTGGTTGGAAATGATCACGAACTGCGAGACATCGGCCGAGGTGCCGGCGGTGGTCGGGATCAGGATCAACGGCGGGCTGGGCACGCGGATGGTGTCCACCCCTTCGAATTCGAGGATGTTGCGACCGTGGGCGACGACAATGCCGATGCCCTTGCCGCAATCCATCGGGCTGCCGCCGCCGACTGCGACAATCACATCGCAGTGATTTTCCCGGTACATCTCGGCACCGAGCATGACCTCTTCGACACGCGGATTGGGCGAGACGGCGCTGTACAGGCAGTATTCAATGCCCAGTGCCTGAAGGCTGGCCTCGACGTCGGCGACCCACCCGGCGGCAATCACGCCCGGATCACTGACCACCAGCACCTTGCGCGCGCCAAAGGTCTTGGCGTAGTTGCCGACGTTGTGCCGACAACCGGCACCGAAGATGATTTCAGGCGAGACGAACTTACGCAGCTGACTGAGACTCTGGCTCATTGGAAGCCTGTTTTTATTGTTTTGGAAGGTAATATCCACACTAAAGCATCCGGCTGCGAATGCAATCAGACCAAGGTCATCTGCCGTGATTGCGAATTCACCGCAGCCCCCTGTAGGAGCGAGCAGGCTCGCTCCTACAGGGGATCGGCGGTGTTTGATCTATCCGCGATAGATCAACTGTGAAGCCTTCTCATTGCGCAACGTCAGGTGCTCCATGCCCTGCCCCGGCGCTTCGGCCTCCTCCCGGGCCTTGAGGATGACGCCATGGTGCGGCGACTTGCTGCACACCGGGTCGGCATTCTCGGCATCGCCCGTCAGCATGAACGCCTGACAGCGGCAGCCACCCAGGTCCTTGTGCTTCTCATCGCAGGAGCGACACGGCTCCTTCATCCACGCATCGCCACGAAAGCGGTTGAAGCCGAACGAATCGTTCCAGATGTGCGAGAGGCTATGTTCACGCACGTTGGGAAATTGCACCGGCAGTTGCCGGGCGCTGTGGCAAGGCAACGCCGTGCCGTCTGGGGTGATGTCGAGGAACAGATTGGCCCAACCGTTCATGCAGGTCTTGGGGCGTTCCTCGTAGTAGTCCGGGGTGACGAAGATCAGTTTGCACGGATGCCCCTGGGCCTCAAGGCGCTGGCGATATTCATTGGTGATGCGCTCGGCGCGCTGCAACTGCTCGCGGGTCGGCAGCAAGCCAACCCGGTTGAGTTCGGCCCAGCCATAGAACTGGCAGGTGGCCAACTCGACGAAATCCGCTTCCAGTTCCAGGCACAGGTCAATGATCTGCGCGATCCGGTCGATGTTGTGCCGGTGGGTGACGAAATTCAGCACCATCGGATAGCCCTGGGCCTTCACCGCCCGGGCCATGGCCAGTTTTTGCGCGAACGCCTTGCGCGAGCCGGCCAGCATGTTGTTCACCGCTTCGTCGGCGGCCTGGAAACTGATCTGGATATGGTCGAGCCCGGCCACCTTGAAGTCGTGCACCTTCTGTTCGGTCAGGCCGATGCCCGAGGTGATCAGGTTGGTGTAGTAACCCATGTCCCGCGCGGCCTTGATCAACTGCGCCAGGTCCTGGCGCACCAGGGGTTCGCCACCGGAAAACCCCAGTTGCGCGGCCCCCATGTCCCGGGCTTCGCGAAACACCCGGATCCATTCCTCGGTGCTCAACTCTTCGCCATGCCGGGCGAAGTCCAGCGGATTGGAGCAATACGGGCATTGCAGCGGGCAGCGGTAGGTCAACTCTGCCAGCAACCACAGCGGCGGCCCCGGCAACGCTTCATTCGATCCAGAACTGCGCATGGGCCACCTCCAGAAACGCCAGCACATCCTCGTCGATCCCCGGCACGCCGGGGAAATCCGCCGTCAGCCGATCGATGATCGCGGCGACGCTGCGCTCACCATCCAGCAGAGTCAGAATCTGCCCGGCACTGGCGTTGAGCTTGATCATGCCCTCGGGGTACAGCAGCACGTGGCAGGCTTGGCGCGATTCCCATTGCAGGCGAAAACCCCGGCGCAACGCGGGTGACTGTTGGCGATTGATCAGGCTCACAGGGCGATCCCCCGATGCCAGACCTTGTCCCGGGTGACCGTGTGATAAGGCGGGCGCTCCATCTCATAGGCCATGCTCATTGCATCGAGCATGCTCCACAGTACGTCGAGCTTGAATTGCAGGATCTGCAGCATGCGTTGCTGGGCCTCAAGGGTGACGTAATGCGCCAGGGTGATGCGCAAACCGTGCTCGACATCGCGCCGGGCCTGGCCCAGACGCGTGCGGAAGTACTCGTAGCCGGCCGGGTCGATCCACGGGTAGTGCTGCGGCCAGCTGTCCAGGCGCGATTGGTGGATCTGCGGCGCGAACAGTTCGGTCAGCGAACTGCTGGCGGCTTCCTGCCAACTGGCGCGGCGGGCGAAGTTGACGTAGGCGTCGACAGCGAAACGCACGCCGGGCAACACCAGTTCCTGAGAAAGGATTTGCTCGCGATCCAGCCCCACCGCTTCGCCCAGGCGCAGCCAGGCTTCGATGCCGCCTTCGCTGCCGGGGGCGCCGTCGTGGTCCAGCAGGCGCTGAATCCACTCGCGACGGATCTCGCGGTCGGGGCAGTTGGCGAGGATAGCGGCGTCCTTGAGCGGGATGTTGACCTGGTAGTAGAAGCGATTGGCGACCCAACCCTGGATCTGTTCGCGGGTGGCGCGGCCCTGGTACATCGCCACGTGGTAGGGGTGATGGATGTGGTAGTAGGCGCCCTTGGCATGCAGGGCGGCTTCGAATTCGGTGGGGGTCATGGGTGTGTTGGTCATTGTTGTTCTCCTGAAAGCGCCGCGGCGTCTGATCGGGCCTCATCGCTGGCAAGCCAGCTCCCACAGGGTTCTGCGGTGTACACAAAACCTGTGGGAGCTGGCTTGCCAGCGATGAGGCCTTCAGCTACAGCTCAATACTCATGCCGTCATACGCCACCTCGATCCCCCGTCGCGCCAGTAAGGCCCGTTCGGCCGAGTCTTCGTCGAGGATCGGGTTGGTGTTGTTGATGTGAATCAGCACCTTGCGCTGGCGGGGAAAAGCTTCCAGCACTTCAAGCATGCCGCCCGGACCGCTTTGCGCCAGGTGGCCCATTTCACTGCCCAGGCTCTGGCCGACTTCGCACAGGCGCATCTCGTCATCGCGCCATAGCGTGCCGTCCAGCAACAGGCAATCGGCGCGCTGCATCCAGCCCAGCACCTCGTCGTCGACCTGCCCCAGCCCCGGCGCGTAGAACAGCGAGGCGCCGCTGCGCGGGTCCTCGATGAACAGGCCAATGGTGTCGCCCGGTTGCGGATTGCCGCGATTGGGGGAATACGGCGGCGCGTTGCTGACCAATGGAATCGCGCGAAACTGCAGGTGGCCGCAGGCGGCAATCGCGAACGGCTGGCGATCCAGGCGCAGCGGTTGCCACTGCAACCCGCCGTTCCAGTGCTTGAGCATGGTGAACAACGGGAAGCCGCTGCTGAGGTCCTGATGAACCCGCTCGGTGCACCAGACGTTATGCGGGCACCCTTCGCGCAGGCTCAGCAGACCGGTGCAGTGATCGATCTGACTGTCCATCAAGACCACGCCGGCGATGGCACTGTCACGCAAGCGGCGAGCCGGTTGCAGCGGCGCGAAACTCTCGAGTTGCGCGCGGATGTCCGGCGAAGCGTTGCATAGCACCCAGTCCACACCGTCGTCGCTCAGGGCTATCGACGATTGCGTGCGCCGTTGCGCGCGCAGGCTGCCGTTGCGCACGCCGGCGCATTGCCGGCAATTGCAGTTCCACTGCGGAAAACCACCGCCGGCGGCGGACCCAAGGACACGGATGTGCATGAGCAATGCTCCAGAAGGCAGACCCGGCCAACGCAGCCGCTGGCCGGGTGAACAATCAACGGTTGGCGAAATACATCGTCACTTCGAAGCCAATGCGCAGATCGGTAAACGCGGGTTTAGTCCACATGGGTCATTCCTCTTCTTGTGCCGGGCGATTCCGGTAGCACCATTAATGCACGCAGCGCCGGGCGCCCGAATGCTACTTTCGAAGGAGGTTTGGGGGTGCGTTGGTAGGGGTGCAGACACACAAAAACAATGTAGGAGTGAGCCTGCTCGCGATGAGGTCTGGACATTCAACGTTGATGTTGAATGTCGGACCGCTATCGCGAGCAGGCTCACTCCTACAGGGGGTTGTGGTGTTCTTGAGGGATCAGAAGAATCCGAGCGGATTGATGTCGTAGCTCACCAGCAGGTTTTTGGTCTGCTGATAATGATCGAGCATCATCTTGTGGTTCTCCCGACCGACGCCGGACTTCTTGTAGCCACCGAACGCGGCGTGCGCCGGGTACAGGTGGTAGCAGTTGGTCCACACCCGCCCGGCCTTGATCGCCCGGCCCATGCGGTAGGCGCGGTTGATGTCGCGGGTCCACAGGCCGGCGCCGAGGCCGAACTCGGTGTCGTTGGCAATCGCCAGCGCTTCGGCTTCGTCCTTGAAGGTGGTGACACCCACCACCGGGCCGAAGATTTCTTCTTGGAATACCCGCATGTTGTTGGTGCCCTTGAGCAGGGTCGGCTGGATGTAATAGCCGCTGGACAGGTCACCCTCCAGACGCTCGGCCGCGCCGCCGGTGAGCAGCTGGGCGCCCTCCTCCTGGGCGATGTTCAGGTACGAGAGGATCTTGTCGTATTGCTGCTCAGACGCCTGGGCGCCGACCATGGTGTCGGTGTCCAGCGGGTTGCCGCGTTTGATCTTGACGATCTTCTTCATGACTTCGGCCATGAACGGTTCGTAGATCGATTCCTGCACCAGTGCCCGGGATGGGCAGGTGCAGACTTCACCCTGGTTGAAGAACGCCAGCACCAGGCCTTCGGCGGCTTTCTCGATGAACGCGGGTTCGGCCTGCATGATGTCTTCGAAGAAGATGTTCGGCGACTTGCCGCCCAGTTCAACGGTGCTCGGAATGATGTTCTCGGCGGCGCAATGCATGATATGCGCACCCACCGGGGTCGAGCCGGTGAAGGCGATCTTGGCGATGCGCTTGCTGGTGGCCAGGGCCTCGCCGGCTTCGCGACCGAAACCCTGAACGATGTTCAGCACGCCCGCCGGCAGCAGGTCGGCGATCAGTTCGGCGAAGACCATGATCGACAGCGGCGTCTGTTCCGCCGGCTTGAGCACGATGCAGTTACCGGCGGCCAGGGCCGGTGCGAGTTTCCAGGCGGCCATCAACAACGGGAAGTTCCACGGAATGATCTGCCCGACCACGCCCAATGGCTCGTGGAAGTGATAGGCGGTGGTCAGTTCGTTGATCTCGGCGGCGCCACCTTCCTGGGCGCGGATGCAGCCGGCGAAATAACGGAAATGGTCGGCCGCCAGCGGCACGTCGGCGTTGAGGGTTTCGCGCACGGCCTTGCCGTTGTCCCAGGTCTCGGTGACGGCGAGGATTTCCAGGTTCTGTTCGATGCGGTCGGCGATTTTCAGCAACACCAGTGAGCGGTCCTGGGCCGAGGTCTTGCCCCAGGCGTCAGCGGCGGCATGGGCGGCGTCGAGAGCTTTGTCGATGTCGGCGGCGCTGGAGCGCGGGAACTCGGCAATCACTTCGCCGTTCACCGGCGAGGTGTTGGTGAAATACTCACCATTGACCGGCGCGACGAATTGGCCACCGATGAAGTTGCCGTAGCGAGGTTTGAAGGTAATGACGGCGCCAGGTGTTCCGGGTTGGGCGTAGATCATGATGAGGCCTCTGTCTGGGTCGATGCCTGTACAGGCGATGAACCGATACTAAAGAGCCCCGCGCGCCGGACGAATGCATCGTTGGCAGGAGGGGCTCTCGTTATTTGGTAGTAGGTCCTGTTCCGATCCCACTCCTGTGGGAGCGAGCCTGCTCGCGAAGGCGTCGGGTCAGGTACAACTTTGCTGAATGACACACCGCTTTCGCGAGCAGGCTCGCTCCCACAAGGGGTCAGGTGGTGGCTTCTGGATCAGTGCTTGGCCACCAGATCCTTCGGCAATTTGAAGGTCCAGAGCATGCCGCCCTGGTTGAAGTCCTTCACGCGCTTGGCCACTTCGCCGCCCCACAGCGGTACGGCGCCGCCCCAGCCGGAGAGCACCGAGACGTACTGTTCGCCGTCCATTTCCCAGGTCACGGGTGAGCCGAGTACGCCGGAGCCGGTCTGGAATTCCCAGACCTTCTCGCCGGTCTTGGCATTGAACGCCTGCAGGAAACCTTCCGGCGTGCCGGTGAACACCAGGTTGCCCTTGGTGGTCAGCACTCCGCCCCACAGCGGCGCGAAGTTCTTGTGGCGCCAGACTTCCTTGCCGGTTTTCGGGTCGATGGCGCGCAAGACGCCGATGTAGTCTTCATTCAATGGCTTGATGGTGAAGCCCGCACCGAGGAACGCCGCGCCTTTCTTGTAGGCGATGCCCTCGTTCCAGATGTCCATGCCCCACTCGTTGGACGGTACGTAGAACAGGCCGGTGTCTCTGTTGTAGGCCATCGGCATCCAGTTTTTCGCACCCAGGAACGCCGGCGCCACGAACACCGAACTGCCCTTGGCTTCGGAACCCGGTGCACCGGGGCGGCTGGCTTCGTTGTAGATCGGACGGCCGTCCTTATCCAGGCCCGTGGCCCAGGTGATCTTGTCCACGAACGGGAAACCACGGATGAATTTGCCGTTGGTGCGGTCCAGCACGTAGAAGAAGCCGTTACGGTCGGCGGTGGCCGCCGCTTTGATTTCCTTGCCGCCTTCGCTGTAGTTGAACGACACCAGTTCGTTCACGCCGTCAAAGTCCCAACCGTCGTGGGGCGTGCTCTGGAAGTGCCACTTGATGGTGCCGTCGTCCGGGTTGAGCGCCAGGCGCGACGACGAGTAGAGGTTGTCGCCCGGCCGCAGGTGCGAGTTCCAGGGTGCCGGGTTGCCGGTGCCGAACAGCAGCAGGTTGGTTTCCGGGTCGTAATAGCCGCCCAGCCAGGGCGCCGCACCGCCGGTCTTCCACAGGTCGCCCGGCCAGGTCTTGCCCGCCTCGCCGCCGGAGATACCGTTTTCCACAGCCTTGCCGTTCTTGTAGACGTAGCCCATATGGCCTTCGACCGTCGGCCGGGTCCACAGCAGCTCACCGTTTTTCGGGTCGTAGGCCTCGATCTTGCCCACCACGCCGAACTCGCCACCGGCCACGCCGGTAATCAGCTTGCCGTTGATCACCAGCGGCGCGGCACTGATCGAGTAGCCTTCCTTGTGGTCGGCGACTTTCTTGCTCCAGACCACCTTGCCGGTGTCCTTGTTCAGCGCCACGAGCTTGGCGTCGAGGGTGCCGAAGATCACCAGGTCGCCGTACAGCGCGACGCCGCGGTTGATCACGTCGCAGCAGGGGCGAATGTCATCCGGCAGGCGCGCATCGTATTGCCAGAGCTTCTTGCCGGTGCGCGCATCCACGGCGAACACCCGCGAGTAAGACCCGGTCATGTACATCACGCCGTCCTTGACCATCGGCTGCGCCTGCTGACCACGCTGCTTTTCGCCGCCGAACGAGAACGCCCACGCCGGGCGCAGCTCCTTGACGTTGTCGACGTTGAGAATGTCCAGCGGGCTGTAGCGCTGACCCTGAACGCCCAGGCCGTTGGTCACGACCTGCTCGGGGTTCTTCGGGTCCTGGAGAATGTCCTGGTCGGAAACCCCGGCCAATGCCTGGCCGGACAACAGCATGGCACTGAGCAACAGGCTCAGGACGAAGGGCTGGCGACGTGCGGGTTGAGTCATGACGGCTTCCTCTGCGGTTTTTGTTGTATTCGCGGGAAATTTCCCGGTCTGGTGCAGATTCTTGGGCGCCGGCGCCTGGACAACAATTGGCCGCAATGTGGAGATTTCTAGTTCCTTGGTACAGGGTTAGGTGTGGATCGCACGCCTCCCCTGTAGGAGCGAGCCTGCTCGCGATGAACCCAAGAACGCCACGGGGTGTCAGGTTTCCAGCGTTATCGTTGACCACCATCGCGAGCAGGCTCGCTCCTACAGGGGGGCGGTGTTGATTATTGCTGCGCGTTGGAATCGACTCGCGTCATCTGCGCCCGCTCATAGCGCGGATACAAATGGCTCACGCTGCGAATCAGCTCATAGCGACTCAAACGGATCCCGGCGAATCGCTCGGGGATGGGACTGCGGATCATCTCGGCCATGTCGCTTCCATTGGCCGCGCCCTCGCGCATCAGCTGGTCGAGCCAGCCCAGGTAATCGCGCATCTGCGCGAAGGGTTTGGCATCGCTTGCTACAGGCCCGTGGCCGGGCACGATCTGCGTCCAGGGCAACGCCTGCAGGGTCGCAATGTCGGCCAGCCACACCGACGGCCCCGGACTGTTGGGCGTGGTCAGGGCCCGTTGATAAAACACCAGGTCCCCGGCGAATAGCACGCCGGTTTGCTGGTCGAGAATAGCCAGATCCGCGCCCGTATGCCCACCCAGACCTATCAGGCGCAGATCATGATTCCCAAAACTTTTCACCCCTGGGGCCAGGGTTTCGCTCGGCAACAGCACTTCGGTGCCGCGCATCCAGTCCCCCACCAGCCGGTACATGTTTTCGGCCATGGCATCGCCCTGCTGTTGCAGCAGTTCAGTGGTACCGGCCAGTGCGCCAATCGGCACATCGCTGAACGCCTGGTTGCCCAATACATGGTCGGGGTGATGGTGGGTCAGCAGGACCTGGATCACCGGTTTGTCGGTGGTGGCGGCAATGGCCCGACGCATCGCTTCGCCATAGCGCTTTGACGGCCCGGTATCGATCACCACCACCCCGCGCTCGGTGACGATGAACGCGGTATTGACGATATTGCCGCCATTGTCCTTGCCGAAATTATCGGTGCTGCCTTCCAGCAGCCAGGTGTCTTCGGCGATCTGCCGGGGCTTGAGCGTGTATTCGAGATCGGCCATGGCCGGCAGGCCGAGGGCGATGAACAACAGCAGCATCCAGCGCATGTCAGGCTCCTTCAAGTCAGGGAATGGCCGCATCGAATTGATTGCCGCTGTTATCGCGCAACAACAGGCGCGTCTGCCCTGCCCCCTCGAGATCAAAGGCCAGGCTGGGGTTCTCGCTGACGGCGGGGAACAGTTCGAGGCGGGCCAGGAGCTGATCCTGTTGATCACGCAGCTCGGCATGATTGATGAAAAATTCCGGGATGCCGCTGACCATGCCGTTGTCCATCGGATGCGCCACCTGCAAGCGCAGGCGACTGAAGTCCTGGCGCGGATAACGGCCGCCCAGCACCTCACCCATGCGCTCTTCCCAGCCCGGCTGGGTGCGAACCACGCTCGGCGCGGTGCAGCCGCCGCCCGCCGCATCGATCAGGGTCGAACCGACATGCCACAGCCCGTCACGGGTCAGCACCGCCGCACGCAAAGGTGTGGCCTGCTCGATACGGATGCGGATCGACAGCCATGGCAACACACCGGCCAAGGGTTCGAAATCGACGATTTTCGGCAAGGGGTTGAGTTCCGCCCAGGCGAGGATTCTCACCACGTCGCCCTTGAACGCCCGGGCGTCGATTTCCAGTGGCACCTGCCGCGCGTCTTCGGCGAACGGCGGTGCCAGCAGCTTGACCCGCTCATCGAACACGAACGGCCCATCGCCCAGCATTTGCTTGTGGTAGAACCCCCACATCACCGACGGCACCGGGTCTTTACCCGGATCGACAGCGGCGGCATGGGCAGCCAGGCTCAAGCAGCAGACCAACAGACAATTCCTTTGCCATTTCATCGCCGGCTCCTATTGATACATCTCGGGCACGTCGTAGCGCAGGCCGTAATGGCCGTAGATGGTTTTCACCGAGCCCTCGCGGATCAACCCTTCAAGCGCCTCCTCCACCGCATAGGCCAGTTGCCGGTTGCTCTCGTGCACCGCCATGCCGATCTCCCAGAGCTGCTTGCCCATGTTCGGGTAGGCGTTCTCCGCCAATGCCAGTTGTGGGTCGGCGGCTTCGTGCACCTGCCAGTCGATCTCGCCGCGCATGGCCATGACCGCGTCGACCTCGCCGGCCTTCATGGCGGCGAAGGCTTGGGACACGCCTGGATAGTGATGGGTCTTGCCGGCGAGCATGCCGTTGAACACCGACGTCAGGTAAAACGACGGCACGCTGTCGACTTCGACGCCGATCGGGTGCTGCTCGAACACCGCGACGCTGGCGACCTTGTCCAGGCGGCGACGGTCATAAGCGACTTGCCATTGCTCGTTCTGGTACGGACCGAACATCACCACATGGCCGTTTTCCAGCTCGCCGAATTCGTTGCGCTTTTGCGCGTAATCGCGGTCGTAGGGCACGCGCATCATCAGGTCGGCCAGTTGCTGGTTGTGCAAGGCACTGGCGCGCCAGATGTAATCGCGCAGGTCGTCGTCGAGCTTTTCACCGGGCGGCGCCCAAATCAGCGTCAGGCGCACGCCCAGCGCCTTGGCCAGGGCCTCGGCCAGTTCCACGTCGACGCCCCGGGGCTGGCCGGCCTGCTCGAAACTGTAGGGGGCGAAGTCCTTGTAGACCGCCACCTTCAGCTCCCCGGCGGCGATCATTTCGTCGTAGTTGCGCACTTGCGCCTGCACCGACTGACAGCACAGCCACACCGCGCCGAGCAACATCGCAAGCAGGCGCATGGCGTCACTCCTCGACGTGCACGGTGTCCAGATAAGTGCGGACCGCCCACAAGGCTTCCTGACTCAGGTAGTCAGCCATTTTCGGCATGTACACCCGGCCGTCGCGCACCGCGCCATGGCGTACCCGTTCGGCGAACCATTCATCACCCGATTCACCGACATCGAGCATGCGCAAGTCGGGGGCGATACCGCCGGACTTGGCTTCCAGACCATGACAGGCCGCGCAGTTCTGGGTGTAGGCAGAGGCGCCGATTTCCACGGCCTTGTCGTGTTCCGGGGCGGTGCGATAGGGATTCACCGCAGCCCAGCCGTCGGCATCGAGTTGCACGCCGGCATCCTTGATCGGGGTCAGGCCCTGGGTGGCGACGGCCTGCGGCACCACATTGCCGTGGGCCCAGACGGAACCGGCACTGATAAGACCGGCCAACAGTCCGGTGACGAGCAAGGCGTTGCGTTTCGTTGTCATTGTTATGCCCTCAGGTTGCACGCAAAACCTCTTGGCAGAGGCTACGGCGACCATCTTAGAAACCCCGGCGCACCGACCCCATGCTGCTTTGGTGGCCGGCGTCTAATTCCTTGGTAGTAAGGCGTTTGGAGGGACGCCGGGATCAGGTGGGCGCGGACCGTGGAGCCGGTCGACGCCGATCAGGGTCAGGATCAGCAGAAATGGCAAAAGCAGTGCCTTGACGATGCGCATGGTCAGTCCCCCTGGAGTCATGGCCGCAGGAACCCATGCTAAAACCGCGCCGACCGCCCGCAGCTACTACCTTGGTACTGGCTCGTCGGTACTTTCTGCATATTTCCACGATGCCAAGGGCTTCCTATGCTGGCGCTACCTGTAATGGAGTGCCCTATGCGCCAGCTTGCCCCTTACGCCCTGATCTACCTGTTGGCGATTGCCTGTGCCGCCGGGCTGGCGACCCAAAGCCAGGCCGCGGAGGCGCCCTTGCAGGTACGGATCGGCTACCTGGGCTATCGCCCCGACCCCGGCCCGCTGCTGTCCAACGTCATTCCCGAACCCACCGACGCCGGGCTGCGTGGCGCTGAACTGGCGATCATCGACAGCAACAGTACCGGGCGTTTTCTCAATCACGGCTACAGCCTGGAAAGCGCCAATGTCGACAGCCCCGAAGCCTTGCTCAGCGCGGCGAAGACCCAGCATGAACAAGGCCTGCGCCTGTTCGTGGTGAACGCGCCTGCCAGCAGCCTGCGCCAACTCAGTGCGGCCCTGCCCGACAGCCTGCTGTTCAATGCCGGCAGCGCCGACGACAGCCTGCGCACCACCGATTGCCTGCCGAACGTGCTGCACAGCCTGCCGAGCCGGGCGATGCTGGCCGATGCGCTGGCGCAGTTCCTGGTGGTGCGCAAATGGCAACGGGCGCTGCTGATCGTCGGCCCGACGCCGGACGATCAGGCCTATGCCGCGGCCCTGCGTCGCGCAGCCAAGCGCTTCGGCCTGCAACTGGTGGCGGAGAAACCCTGGAGCTTCGATAACGATCAACGGCGCAGCGCCCAGGCCGACATGCCGCTGTTCACCCAGACCGCCGAATACGACGTGGTGCTGGTGGCGGACGAGCGCGGCGACTTCGGTGAATACGTGCCCTACCAGACCTGGTACCCGCGCCCGGTCGCCGGCACCCAAGGCCTGACCCCCGTGGGTTGGCACAACACCGTGGAAACCTACGGTGCCGCCCAGTTGCAAAAGCGCTTCGAGGCCCTCTCCGGACGCTGGATGAACGACCGCGACTTCGCTGCATGGATCGCCGTGCGCAGCATCGCCAGCGCCGTGAGCAAACTGCGCCAGACCGATCCGATGGCCATCCGCGCCCTGGAAATCAGCGATCAGTTGCCGCTGGACGGGTTCAAGGGACGCAAGCTCAGTTACCGCCCGTGGAACGGCCAATTGCGCCAGCCGATCCCCATCGTGCAGCCCCGGGCACTGGTCAGCACGTCGCCCCAGGACGGTTTTCTGCACCCTTTCAACGAGATGGACAGCCTGGGTTACGACAAGCCCGAGGTCAGCTGCCGCTTTCCCTGAACAACAACGACAACAAGGACACCGCCATGCACCGCACTCTTTTTTGCCGCCGCCTGTTCACTGGCGCCCTGCTCCTCGCCGCAGGCCACGCCGGCGCCAGCACCGCCTGGGTCTCCAATGAAAAGGACAACAACCTGAGCCTGATCGACATGCAGACCCTGCAAGTCACCGAGACCCTGCCCGTCGGCCAGCGCCCCCGTGGCCTGCTGCTGTCCCATGACAACAAGTTGCTGTACATCTGCGCCAGCGACTCGGACCGGGTCCAGGTGATGGACGTGGCCACCCGCAAGATCATCAAGGAACTGCCCTCTGGCAAGGACCCCGAGCAATTCGCCCTGCACCCCAACAACCGCTGGCTGTACGTCTCCAACGAAGACGATGCGCTGGTGACCGTGATCGACACCGAGACCTCCAAGGTCCTCGGCCAGATCAACGTCGGCGTCGAGCCCGAAGGCATGGCCGTCAGCCCCGACGGCAAATGGGCGGTCAACACCAGTGAAACCACCAACATGCTGCACTGGATCGACACCAGCACCCAGACCCTGGCCGACAGCACCCTGGTGGATCAGCGCCCGCGTTTCGTCGAGTTCAGCAATGACGGCCAGCAGCTCTGGGCCTCGGCGGAAATCGGCGGCACGGTGACGATCCTCGACGTTGCCAGCCGCAACGTCCTCAAGACCCTGAACTTCCAGATCAAGGGCGTGCACCCGGACAAGGTGCAGCCGGTAGGCATCAAGCTCAGCGCCGACGGCAAATACGCCTTCGTGGCCCTGGGCCCGGCCAATCACGTGGCGGTCATCGACGCCAAGACCTTCGAGATCCTCGACTACCTGCTGGTGGGCCGCCGCGTCTGGCAACTGGCGTTCACCCCGGACCAGAAGCAGTTGCTCGCCACCAACGGCGTCAGCGGCGATGTGTCGGTGATCGACGTCGACAGCCTCAAGGTCAGCAAATCGGTGAAGGTCGGACGCTATCCATGGGGCGTGGTGGTGACGCCATGAACGCCCTGGAAGTCAGCGACCTGAGCTTCTCCTATGGCGCTCGCGAGGCCTTGCGCCAGGTGAGTTTCAGCCTGGCACCCGGGCGTTTCGCCGCGTTGCTGGGGCCCAACGGCGCAGGCAAGTCAACGCTGATTGCCCTGCTGACCCGGCTCTATGATCTGCAGCACGGCGATATCCGGGTGGGCGGCTGTTCATTACGCAAAGCGCCGCGCCCGGCGCTCAAACAGCTGGGCGTGGTGTTCCAGCAAAGCACGCTGGACCTGGACCTCAGTGTCGAGCAGAACCTGCGTTATCACGCCGCCCTGCATGGTTTGTCGCGACGTGAGACCGACCTGCGCGTCGATGCGGAACTGGTTCGCCAAAGCCTGGACGAGCGTCGTGCCGAGCGGGTGCGTAGTCTCAATGGCGGCCACCGCCGGAGGGTGGAAATCGCCCGGGCCCTGCTGCATCAACCGCGCCTGTTGTTGCTGGATGAAGCCAGTGCCGGCCTCGATCCGGCCAGTCGCCTGGCGCTCAACCGGCACATTCGCAGTCTGTGCCGCGAGCAGCAGATCAGCGTGCTCTGGACCACCCATTTGCTCGATGAAGTGCAGCCCAGCGATGACTTGCTGATTCTTCATCAGGGTCGGCTGGTCGCCAGTGGACAGGCCGATGCGCTGAGCCTGGAACACGGCGGCGACCTTGACTCGGCGTTCACTCGCCTGACCACCACGGGAGCGGCCCGATGAACGCTTACTGGCAATGTTTCAGCGGCATCGTCCTGCGCGAGTGGCTGCGCTTTGTGCTGCAACGCACGCGATTTCTCAGCGCCCTGGTGCGACCGCTGCTGTGGCTGCTGGTGTTCGCCGCCGGGTTTCGCGCGGCACTGGGCATCGCCATCATCGAGCCCTACGACACCTACATTCCCTACGAGGTCTACATCATTCCGGGCCTGGCCTGCATGATCCTGCTGTTCAATGGCATGCAGGGTTCACTGTCGATGGTCTATGACCGCGAAATGGGCAGCATGCGCGTGCTGCTCACCAGCCCCCTGCCCCGGACGTTCCTGCTGTGCAGCAAACTGCTGGCCACGTCGCTGATCTCGCTGTTGCAGGTGTATGCCTTCCTGGCGATTGCCTGGGTCTACGGCGTGCAACCGCCGGCCATGGGCCTGTTGCTGGCCCTTCCCGCCCTGTTGCTGGTGGCATTGATGCTCAGCGCCCTGGGGCTGTTGCTGTCCAACGCCATCCGCCAGCTGGAGAACTTCGCCGGGGTGATGAATTTCGTGATCTTCCCGCTGTTCTTTTTGTCATCGGCGCTGTATCCGCTATGGAAAATGCGCGAAGCCAGCGAATGGTTGTATTGGCTGTGCGCGGTGAACCCGTTCAGCCATGCGGTGGAGCTGGTGCGTTTTGCCCTGTATGAGCGATTCAATCCGCTGGCGCTGGGAGTTTGTGCGGGGCTGACGCTGGTGTTCGCCCTCCTTGCCGTCCTGACCTTCAACCCCCAACACGCGGCCCTGCGCAAATCCACCTGACCACACCACCCCCTGTGGGAGCAAATCTGTGGCGAGGGGATTTATCCCCGTTCGGCTGCGAAGCAGTCGCAGAGTCAGTCAACCCGGTATGCCTGAAGGAATACTGGGGCCGCTTCGCAGCCCAACGGGGATAAATCCCCTCGCCACAGGGGTGCTCCCACAGGGATTCTTCATTGCGCGGGGAGAAATTACTACTTTAGTACTGGTTTTACCGGTCCATCGTCGCATTCCCAACGCACCGCGACTGGCATGTAATGGGCGCATAACGATAAGGATCAATCCCCATGCCGCGTGCCCGACGTCGCCTGTTGCGTCCCACTCTCGCTGTGTTGTCCCTCAGCCTGTGGCTGGCTGGCGCAAACGCGCAAACGCCATTGTTTTCCCCCGATGGCTATCGCATCGACCTGTACCGCAGTCCCACGCCGGACCTCATGCAAGACGCGACCATCATCGATACGCCCGTGCTGCAAACCCTGCTCGGGCAAAACCCGCCCCCGGTGCTGATCGACGTCTACCGCCGCCAATGGCTGCAAGGCCGCTTCATCGAGGACCAGCCCCACGAAAACCTGCCCGGCAGCCACTGGCTGGCCAATACCGGCGACGGTGAGCTGACGCCGCAATGGCAGGCGTATTTCGCCGACAATCTGCAGAAACTGACCAGCGGCGACCTGACACATCCGCTGGTCTTCTACTGCCGCGCCGACTGCTGGTTGAGCTGGAACGCCGTTAAACGCGCAGCCCGCCTGGGCTATAAGACACTGTACTGGTATCGCGATGGCCTGGATGCCTGGCAAGCGGCCAGGCTGCCGGTGATTCCAGCCCAGCCCGAACCCTTTCCCTGAGCTTTACGCGTGCACGTTGTTGCCACACCATAATCAAAATAATGAGGTGAAAGGCCATGTACAAAATTCTGATTGCCGACGATCACCCGCTGTTTCGCGAAGCCATACACAACGTCATCAGCGATGGTTTTACCGGCAGCGAGGTCATGGAAACCGCCGACCTCGACAGCGCCCTGGCGCTGACCCAGGAACACGATGACCTGGACCTGATCCTCCTCGACCTGAACATGCCGGGCATGCACGGACTCAATGGCCTGATCAACCTGCGCAACGAAGCGCCGACCATTCCGGTGGTGATCGTCTCCGCCGAGCAGGACAAGCAGATCGTCCTGCAAGCCATCACCTACGGCGCGGTGGGTTTCATCACCAAGTCCTCGCCCCGCGCGCAGATGACCGATGCGATCCAGCAGATTCTCAACGGCAACGTCTACCTGCCCCCGGACATCATCCGCACGGGCAACAGCAGTTCGCACCGGCGCATGAACGACACCCCGAGCATCCCGCCGGAACTGCTGCAAGCCTTGACCCGCAAGCAGTTGCAGGTACTGGAGCGGATGACCAAGGGCGAATCGAACAAACAGATTGCCTACACCCTGGAAATCGCCGAAACCACGGTCAAGGCCCACGTCTCGGCGATCCTGCGCAAGCTCAACGTGCACAACCGCGTGCAGGCGATCCTGAGTGCCGGGGATATTGATTTCGGGTCTTATTTGCGGCGTTGACCGCTCTGCCCCTGTAGGAGCGAGCCTGCTCGCGATGGACCTCAGAACGCCGCGCAGTGTCAGGCACCCAGCGTCATCGTCGACCACCATCGCGAGCAGGCTCGCTCCTACAGGGGGCGCGGCCTGGTCATAGGGTCTGGCCGAGCAAGTGACTCATCGCCGTCTTCAGCTTCATCGGCCGTACAGGCTTGTGCATCAGGGTATGGCCCAGCTCGCGGATTTGCTGCTTGAGCTCGTTGCTGTAATTGGCGGTGATCATCATCACCGGAATCGCACTGGCCCGACGGGCATTGATCCGGGCCACGGCATCGACGCCGTTACGGTCGTTGTCCAGGTGGTAATCGGCAATCAGCAAATCCGCCTCGGCATGGTAATTGTCCACCTGCCGCGCCAGGTCCTCTTCAGACAGCGCCGTCACCACCACGCAACCCCAGCCCTCCAGCAAGGTGCGCATGCCGGCACAGATGGTCGCGTCGTTGTCCAGCACCCAGACCTTCGCCCCGCGCAGCCGTTCGAGCATCGGCTCGGTCATCGGCGGGCTTGGCAATGGCTTGGGGGCGGTGGCACTCAACGGCACTTCCACCGAAAACAACGAACCCTTGCCCGGCCATGAACGCACCTGAATGCGGTGCCCGAGAATCCCGGCAATCTTCTCGACGATCGCCAGGCCCAGGCCCAGCCCACGATCCTGGTCCGGGCGCTGCACATCGCCGCGCTTGAACTCCTGGAAAATTTCTTCCAGGCGATCCTCGGCGATGCCCATGCCAGTGTCCCAGACCTGAATCGACAGGCGCTGGCGATGTCGACGGCAACCCAGCACCACGCGGCCGCTGTAGGTGTAGCGAATGGCGTTGCTCAACAGGTTGCGCAGAATCCGCGCCAGCAACTGAATATCGCTGCGCACCAGTGCCGAACAGCCGATGAAATGCAGTTGCAGGCCTTCGCTGCGCGCCACCTGGGTGTACTCGGCGGCGAGGTTTTCCAGCAGTTCGCTCAAGGCGAATGGGGCAATATCGGCCTTGATCACCCCGGCATCGAGTTTGGAAATATCCACCAGCGTACCCAGCAGCGTCTCCACGTCTTCCAGGGAATTGCTGACATTGCGCACCAGGATCTCGTTGCAGATCGGCTCGCGACGCTCCAGCAAGGCACTGGTGAACAGTCTCGCGGCGTTCAGCGGCTGCAACAGGTCATGGCTGACGGCGGCGAGAAACTTGGTCTTCGACAGGTTGGCCTGTTCCGCTTCCAGCTTGGCTTCGCGCAAGCGTGATTCGACCCGGCGACGCTCGTCGATTTCCCGCAGCAGCTGGCCATTGAGGTCGGTCAGTTCGGCGGTGCGTTCGCGCACCCGCAGTTCAAGGTTCTGATAGGCCTGATGCAAGGCTTCGGCGGTACGGCGGCGCTCGGTGATGTCGCGAATCAGCACGAAGATCCCGACCACCTCGCCGTTGGCCAGGCGGTTGGGCACGTAGGAACGCAACATGTAGCGCTCCTGATTGTTGACGTTGGTCTCGGCGAATTCGAAAGTCACGCTCTCCCCGGCCAGCGCCCTGGCCACGTAGGATTCCAGGCGCTGGTAGTGCTGTTCGCTGTGCACTTCACGCAGGCTCTGGCCGAGCATCACCCCGCGCGGCCAGCAGTACCATTCTTCGTAGACCTTGTTGGTGAATTCGTAGACCAGGTCGGCATTGAGGTAGGCGATCAACGCCGGCACATGGTCGGTGATCAGGCGAATCCAGCGCTCGCTCTCGCTCAGGGCCTCGGCATGCTGGTAGCGTTCGGTGATGTCGGTGAAGGTGTTGACGAAACCGCCGGTGGGCAGCGGATGGGTACGGATCTCCAGGACCCGGCCATCGTCCAGGCGCTGTTCGCATTCCTGCACCGGCCGTCCGTTGGCGCCACGGCTGGCGGGGGTCAGCAGGGTCAGCTCGCTGTCGGCGATCACTTCAGCAAACGGGCGATGGGCCGCCACCGGTGCCAGGCCACTGAGCTCGAGAAACCGCCGGTTCCACAGTTCCAGAACGCCCTCGGCATTGACCATCGCCACCCCCTGGGACAAGTTGTCGACCGCCCGTTGCAACAGGTGCGACTTCTGCGCCAGCGCCTGCTCGCGGCGCACGGTTTCGCTGAGTTTGACGTCGGTAATGTCGGTGAACAGGATCACCCGTCCGCCTTCCTGGGTCGGCCGTTCGCTGACTTGCAGCCAGCGACCGTCCTGCAGGCGGTACAGCAGGTTTTCCTCGGCATGCCCGCGAGGTTCTTCGGCAAACATCCCGTTGTTGAGCATCAGGCGCTTGACCTCGGCCAGGCGCATGCCGGCGTGGATCCGCACCCGGCTGTTGTGCCAGAACGCTTTGAAACGACTGTTGAACAGGACAATGCGCTGCCCGGCGTCGAACAGCACGAAGGCATCGGAAATGCTTTCGATGGCATCGACCAGGTGTTGGTGGGCCGTTTCGGCGCGCAGGCGCGCCTCGCTGAGCAAATGGTTGCCGGCCTTGAGTTCGGCCATGGCCTGGTTCAAGGCGTCGGTACGCTCGCGCACCTGCTCGGCCAGCACCACCGAATGCTGGAAGGCCGCATAAGGATCGTTGCCACGGGTGATGCCGGACTCGATTCGCTCGATCAGCGCTGCGTTGATGCGTTGCAGCTTTTGATTGTCATGTTGCAGGGCGGCGATCTGCGCCCGAAGCTCAGCGTTTTCCGAGGGACCGGCCCCGGGCGATGGCAACGCCGGTGAAGGTCTGGTTGATGTGCATGCCATTGAACTGTTCTCCGTAGGAGTTGAACCCCATTACCCGTTGCTCGCGCAAAAACGCCCCGACCTGTTCCAGGCTGCCGTGGTCTTCCAGTTCCAGGCGCCGCAGGAAACAGTCGCAGCCGATGGTCAGCAATAAATCGCCGAGCCGCTCCTGCAAGCCGTCGAACAGGTTTTGCAGATTCGGCAACAACGGGCCCGGGGTCATGGCGGTGAGGACAATGCCGTTCTCCACCGCGCAGTAGAAACTCAGGCTCAAATCCGGATGAACCTGCTGGATGGCGCGCACGTAATACTGTTCGTTGATGCGCACGGCCAAGGGGTGCGCGGCGAAGATCCGGTGGTCGAGCTCGGCCACCGGCACACCGATGTGCCGGGCATACTCGGCGGCGGCTGGCTCGGCGTTGAGTTCGAAGACCCGTCGCGAGGCGCTGTCGGCCCCGGTGACCACCAGCTTCTGCGCCTGAGGCTGCAGGTGATGGGTGGTGAACACTTCGAAGTCCAGCCAGGTATTGACCAGCACCACCACCGCCGCGCCACTGTGGAAGCCGCCGTCGAAGTAAACGTGGGTGTGAGTCAGGTAGTTGTCGTCCCCGGCCGAGCCGCCGAAATGGGGAATGGCACCGAGCGCCGCACTCAAGGCGGCCAATACCATCTCTTCGCGGCTGGACAGGCCATCGAGCAGGGTCAGGGCAAAGCTGTTGCCCTTGATCGGGGCCAGGGTGTTGCTGCGACAGCCACCCACCAGACGCTCGACCATCTGCTGTGCGTCGATCAGGCTGAAGTGCTCCATTTCGTCGATCAGTTCCAGGGCGATGGAAAAGTGCCGGTGATCGAAACCCATCGCCGTCACGCAATTGCGTCCATAGCCCAGCGGGGTGATTTCCCCGGCGCTGGTGCAACCGGCCAGGCGTATCCCGCCGAAACTCTGCTGCAAGGCCTGGCCCAGCGCCGGCAAATCGTATTCGGCGGAACAGAAGAACAGCACGAAACCCAGATTCGGATGCAGCAACTGCCGCGCCAGTTCCTGCGCCGCCTGCTGCGGGTCGGTGGCGAGCGACATGGCGCTGACGACACCTTCGTTATGGACCTGCTGCATTGCCACCCCCGCAGGTGCGTGTATATGAGGTACGAGTGTACGAAGGCTGAGGGGCGGGACGAATGCTACTTGGGTAGCGGGTAGCCGCTTCGATGGGATGAGAGGGTCTCGCAAATCCACCTGTTACCCAACATCCCCTGTGGGAGCGGGCTTGCTCGCGAAGGCGGTCTTCCAGTCAGTATTTATGGTGCCTGACACTCCGCC
>NZ_JABFMU010000070.1 GCF_013359695.1 Pseudomonas sp. C2B4 | reverse complement strand
GCTGACAGCAAAAGCTTCGCGTGAAGGCTCGCTCCCACATTGGAATGCATATCTCTGTGGGAGCGAGCCTGCTCGCGAAGGCGTCAGCACACGCCCCACTTTTCGACAGGCGAAAAAAAGCCCGCAGTGTGAGCGGGCGAAAGACCAAAGAAGCTATATGCGCAGTCGCTTCCAGGGTACGGCAGCTGCTTGGGGGATCAGCTGCCGCGGTACGTCGAATAGCTGTAGGGCGAAATCAGCAGGGGTACGTGGTAGTGATCCTGTTCGGCCGAGATGCCAAAACGCAGCACCACGACATCCAGGAATGCCGGTGTAGGCAGCTGAACGCCACGGGCGCGGTAGTAATCCCCCGCATGGAACTGAACCTGATAAACACCGGTGCGGTAGTCATCGCCTTGCAGCAGCGGTGCATCGACACGGCCATCGCTGTTGGTTGTCGCAGTGGCGACCAATTCCAGTTGCGAACCTTCAACGCGGTACAGCTCGACCTTGATCGAGCTGCCCGGGCAACCGTGTGCAGCGTCCAAAACGTGTGTAGTCAAACGTCCCATTGATTCTGCGCGCCTGCCTGCGTGGAAGCAGTCAGACCTCGCGCCTCCCGAAGTCAGTTAAAAGGAGACCGCACCGTTTCGGAGCACGAAAAGCTGCGGCGAGCGATTGATTAAGACACTTTTCATAAAAATTGTACACAATAAAAACGACATTTTTGCGACCAGCAGCGCCACCCATCGATTTCCAGACGATTTACCGTCGAAGCGCATCCTTGCTGACCCTCACGACTTTTAGCTGACTGATCAGGCAGGTTTCTTGCAGGTTCGTCCAAATACCACGGAAAGATGACCGTTAGCGAAAAATGCAAAAAATCAGGCTTACAAAGTGAATATAAAGTTGTATACAATCAGCCCATCGCTGTGACGCCAGCCTGACTTCCCACTTGCAGGCTCGCCACACAACCTGTCAACACGAATAAGAAGGAAGACTGCAGTGAGCGCTGACTACCCACGCGACCTGACCGGTTACGGCAGTAACCCTCCTCACCCACACTGGCCGGGCAATGCTCGTATCGCCCTGTCCTTCGTGCTCAATTACGAAGAAGGTGGCGAGCGCAACATCCTGCACGGCGACAAGGAATCCGAAGCGTTCCTTTCGGAAATGGTCTCGGCGCAGCCGCTGCAAGGCGCGCGCAACATGAGCATGGAATCCCTGTACGAGTATGGCAGCCGTGCCGGCGTCTGGCGGATTCTGAAACTGTTCAAGGAATTCGACATTCCGCTGACCATCTTCGCCGTCGCCATGGCCGCCCAGCGCCACCCGGACGTGATCCGTGCCATGGTCGATGCCGGCCACGAGATTTGCAGCCACGGCTACCGCTGGATCGACTACCAGTACATGGACGAAACCCAGGAACGCGAGCACATGCTCGAGGCGATCCGTATCCTCACCGAAATCACCGGTGAACGCCCGCTGGGCTGGTACACCGGCCGCACCGGTCCGAACACCCGTCGCCTGGTGATGGAAGAAGGCGGTTTCCTCTACGACAGCGACACCTACGACGACGACCTGCCCTACTGGGAACCGAACAACCCGACCGGCAAGCCGCACCTGGTGATCCCGTACACACTGGACACCAACGACATGCGCTTCACCCAGGTCCAGGGTTTCAACAAGGGCGACGATTTCTTCGAATACCTCAAGGACGCATTCGATGTGCTGTACGCCGAAGGCGCCGAAGCACCGAAGATGCTGTCGATCGGCCTGCACTGCCGTTTGATCGGCCGTCCGGCGCGTCTGGCTTCGCTCAAGCGCTTTATCGAATACGCTAAAAGTCATGAACAGGTGTGGTTCAGCCGCCGCGTCGACATCGCGCGCCACTGGCAGGAAACCCACCCGTACCAAGGGGCTGCCAAATGAGCACCTTTCAATCGATCAAGCCATCGACCCTGAGCCGCGACGCCTTCGTCAGCGTCTTCGCCGATATCTACGAACATTCGCCATGGGTGGCCGAGAAGGCTTTCGAGCTGGGCCAGGACGCTTCGATCGACGAGATCGAAACCCTGCACCAGCGCATGAGCGACATCCTGTTGAGCGCCGATCACGCCAGCCAGCTGGCACTGATCAACGCTCACCCGGACCTGGCCGGCAAAGCCGCCGTCCAGGGCCAGTTGACCGAAGCCAGCACGAATGAACAGGCTGGCGCCGGTATTCACCAATGCACGGCCGAAGAGTTCCAGCGCTTCACCGAGCTGAACGACGCCTACAAAGCCAAGTTCAAGTTTCCCTTCATCATGGCGGTAAAAGGCAGCAACCGGCATCAGATCCTCGCAGCGTTCGAAACGCGCATTCACAACCCGGTCGACACCGAGTTCAAGTGCGCGCTGGCGGAGATCAACAAGATCGCCCTGTTCCGATTACTGACCCTATAGCAAACCTGGCCCGAGCGGATTCAAGAACGCCGAAACCGCCCAGGGCCTGGTGAGCATCCCAAGCCAACTTATTAAAGGCAGACAAGAAGAATGAAAGCTTACGCCGTACCTTTCGAGAAGTTCGTCAACCTGGCCGACGCCCGCCTGGGCACCAAAATCATCTCGGTCACCGATGACTGGTTCGCAGACGCCAACCGTCTGTTCCAACCGACCCCGGCCGTGTGGAAGGAGGGCGTGTTCGATGACAACGGCAAGTGGATGGACGGCTGGGAGTCGCGCCGCAAGCGCTTCGAAGGCTATGACAGCGCAGTGATCCGCCTGGGCGTGCCGGGTTCGATCAAAGGCGTGGACATCGACACTTCATTCTTCACCGGCAACTTCCCGCCATCGGCCTCCCTGGAAGCCTGCTTCCTGGCCGAAGGCGAGCCGGACGAAAACACCCAGTGGGTTGAAGTGCTGTCGGCGGTCGAGCTGCAAGGCAACAGCCACCACTACCACGAGATCAACAACGAGCAGGCGTTCAGCCACCTGCGCTTCAACATCTACCCGGACGGCGGCGTGGCCCGTCTGCGCGTGTACGGCGTGCCGTTCCGCGACTGGTCGGCCGTTGGCGACAACGAGCAGGTGGACCTGGCAGCGGCCCTGAACGGCGGTCGCGCCCTGGCCTGCTCCGACGAACACTTCGGCCGCATGAGCAACATCCTCAACCCGGGCCGTGGCATCAACATGGGCGACGGCTGGGAAACCGCGCGTCGTCGTACCCCGGGCAATGACTGGGTCATCGTCGCCTTGGGCCATGCAGGTGAAGTCGAGAAAGTCGTCGTCGACACCCTGCACTTCAAGGGCAACTACCCGGACAGCTGCTCGATCCAGGGTGCGTTCGTTAAAGGCGGCACCGACAGCCAGATCGAAACCCAGTCGCTGTTCTGGCGCGAACTGTTGCCAAGCCAGAAGCTGGAAATGCACGCCGAACACACCTTCGCCGAGCAGATCAAGGCACTGGGCCCGATCACCCACATCCGCCTGAACGTGTTCCCGGATGGTGGCGTGAGCCGACTGCGCGTCCTGGGCAAGGTCGCTAAATAAGCGCTGAGGCCATTCGCGAGCAGGCTCGCTCCCACAGGGGTACGCGGTCGAAATGTGGGAGCGAGCCTGCTCGCGAAGACAATAGAACAGACAACAACGAATTCGAGATAAGAAGACCAGCATGCGCACACTGACGATTGAACCGCTGACCAAAGAAGCCTTCGCCCCTTTCGGTGACGTGATCGAAACCGACGGCAGCGATCACTTCATGATCAACAACGGTTCGACCATGCGCTTCCATAAACTGGCGTCGGTGGAAACCGCCACGCCAGAGGACAAGGCGATCATCAGCATTTTCCGCGCCGACGCGCAGGACATGCCGCTGACCGTCAGCATGCTGGAGCGTCATCCGCTGGGCAGCCAGGCTTTCATTCCGCTGCTCGGCAACCCCTTTCTGATCGTGGTCGCGCCACTTGGCGATGTACCTGTATCAGGCTTGGTCCGCGCCTTCGTCACCAACGGCAGGCAGGGCATTAATTACCATCGCGGCGTCTGGCACCACCCGGTGCTGACGATCGAAAAGCGGGATGACTTCCTGGTGGTTGATCGCAGTGGCACAGGCAATAACTGCGATGAGCATTTTTTCAAAGAGGATGAGCGTTTGATCCTCGCCCCCCACCAATAAGAGAAGGTCCGATCACTCGACAACAAGAGTGACGGGCGAGAGGTAAAGACTGTGGAAGCACATCTGTTGGAATGGCTGAACCTGAGCGTGCGCTGGGTTCATATGATTACCGGTGTGGCCTGGATCGGCGCGTCGTTCTACTTCGTCTGGCTGGAAAACAACCTCAATCGGGTCAACCCGAAAAGCGGTCTGGCCGGTGACTTGTGGGCGATCCACGGCGGCGGTATCTACCACCTGGAAAAATACAAACTGGCCCCACCGACCATGCCGGACAACCTGCACTGGTTCAAATGGGAAGCCTACTTCACCTGGATGTCGGGTATCGCGCTGCTGTGCGTGGTGTTCTACTCCAACCCGACGCTCTACCTGCTGGCTCCGGGCAGCACCCTGAGCGGCCCTGAAGGCGTGGCCATCGGTCTGGGTTCGCTGTTCATCGGCTGGTTCATCTACTCCTTCCTTTGCGACTCGGCCCTGGGCAAACGCCCTGCCCTACTCGGTTTCATCCTGTTCGTGCTGATCATCGGCGCCGCCTACGGCTTCAGCAAGGTGTTCAGTGGTCGTGGCGCGTACCTGCACGTCGGCGCGATCATCGGCACCATCATGGTCGGCAACGTGTTCCGCATCATCATGCCGGCGCAACGTGCACTGGTCGCGGCGATTGCCGAGAACCGCACGCCCGATCCGGCGCTGCCGGCCAAAGGCCTGCTGCGTTCGCGTCACAACAACTACTTCACTTTGCCAGTGCTGTTCATCATGATCAGCAACCACTTCCCGAGCACCTACGGCAGCCAATACAACTGGCTGATCCTGGCCGGGATCGCGGTGCTGGCCGTGTTGGTACGTCACTACTTCAACACCCGTCACGACAGCCACAAATTTGCCTGGACCCTGCCGGTGGCAGCGGTGGGCATGATTTGCCTGGCTTATGTGTCCGGTCCGAAGCCGATGTCCAGCGCCCCGGAAGTGGCCAAGGCACCTGCTGCGATCGAGTACCAGCCGCTGCCGGAAACAGCAGTGGGTGGCGGTCTGAAACCGGCTGAAGCCAAACCGGCCGAAGCGCCTGCCGCCGCACCGGCACAAGCGTCCAACGCCGGCCCTGGCTTCGACAAGGTCCACAGCGTGATTCAGGAACGTTGCGCGGTGTGCCACTCGGCCAAACCGACCAGCCCGCTGTTCAGCGCGGCCCCGGCCGGTGTGATGTTCGACACCCCCGAGCAGATCCGCCAGAACGCTGCACGGATCCAGGCCCAAGCCGTCGCCACCCAGATCATGCCACTGGGCAACATCACCCAGATGACCCAGCAGGAACGTGACCTGATCGGCGCCTGGATCGTTCAGGGTGCCCCGACCAACTAAGTAAAAAAGCTTCGCGAGCAGGCTCGCTCCCACACAGGCAACGCAAAACCTGTGGGAGCGGGCTTGCCCGCGAATGGCCGCAACGCGGTCCACCTGATTCGAAAACAGCTGCCAGCAGCACTGCAGCTGTCAATCACAAGAATAAAAAAGATCCGAGGTGTTGCATGTCCGAGCTATCCGCAGCGCGCATCCCCGACGCACCCGCCATTCAGCGTTTACCCCTCCTGCAACTGATCCTGGTTGGCCTGCAACACGTTCTGCTGATGTACGGCGGAGCCATCGCGGTGCCGCTGATCATCGGACAGGCCGCAGGCCTGAGTCGTGAAGAAATCGCCTTCCTGATCAACGCCGACCTGCTGGTCGCGGGCATCGCCACCATCGTCCAATCCCTTGGCATCGGCCCGATGGGCATCCGCATGCCGGTGATGATGGGCGCCAGTTTCGCCGCCGTCGGCAGCATGGTCGCCATGGCGGGCATGCCCGGCATCGGCCTGCAGGGGATCTTCGGCGCCACCATCGCCGCCGGCTTCTTCGGCATGCTCATCGCGCCGTTCATGTCCAAGGTCGTGCGCTTCTTCCCGCCACTGGTAACCGGCACGGTCATCACCTCGATTGGCTTATCGCTGTTCCCGGTGGCCGTGAACTGGGCCGGCGGCGGCGCTCAAGCCGCTCAATTCGGTTCACCGATCTACCTGACCATCGCCGCGCTGGTGCTGGGCACCATCCTGTTGGTGCACCGTTTCATGCGCGGTTTCTGGGTCAACATTTCCGTGCTGATCGGCATGTGCCTGGGCTACGTGCTCTGCGGCTTGATCGGCATGGTCGACCTCAGCGGCATGGCCCAGGCGCCGTGGCTGCAATTCGTCACCCCGCTGCATTTCGGTATGCCGAAATTCGAACTCGCCCCGATCCTGTCGATGTGCCTGGTGGTGGTCATCATCTTCGTCGAGTCCACCGGGATGTTCCTCGCGCTGGGCAAGATCACCGGCCAGGACGTTTGCCCGCGCATGTTGCGCCGTGGCTTGCTCTGTGATGCCGGTGCTTCGTTCTTCGCCGGTTTCTTCAACACCTTCACCCACTCCTCGTTCGCGCAAAACATCGGCCTGGTGCAGATGACCGGCGTGCGTTGCCGCTCGGTGACCATTGTCGCCGGCGGGTTGCTGATCGTCCTGAGCCTGCTGCCCAAAGCCGCGTTCCTGGTGGCTTCGATTCCGCCAGCGGTACTGGGCGGCGCGGCCATTGCGATGTTCGGCATGGTCGCCGCCACCGGGATCAAGATTCTTCAGGAAGCCGACATCGGTGATCGTCGCAACCAGCTGCTGGTGGCGGTGAGCATCGGCATGGGCCTGATCCCGGTGGTGCGTCCGGAGTTTTTTGCCCACCTGCCAGTGTGGATGAGCCCGATCACCCACAGCGGCATCGCCATGGCCACCCTCAGCGCCCTGACGCTGAACCTGCTGTTCAACATCCTCGGCGGGGCCGAACGCGCCGCCGCCAACGACTGCCACGCCCACTAAGACAGAAACGCACAACCCCCTGTAGGAGCGAGCCTGCTCGCGATGAACCCGAGAACACCGCGTTTATCCAGATAACACGCGTAATCGTTGACGACCATCGCGAGCAGGCTCGCTCCTACAGGGTTTGGGGTTGCCTGCGCCTCGCAAAAATAAAAACAAGAGGGAGCAACAGATGATTCGGACACAAACCAGCCTGCTGCTGAGCGCCAGCCTGTTCGCAGCGACCCAGGCCATGGCCGGTGACTTGCTGCTGTGGCAGACCAACAGCCTGAGTTACCTGTACGGCAAGGATTTCGCGGTCAACCCGTCGATCCAGCAGACGATCACCTTCGAACACGCCGACCGCTGGAAGTACGGCGACAACTTCATGTTCATCGACAGCACCTACTACAACGGCGAGAAAGACCGGAACAAAGGTGTGCACGCCTATTACGGCGAATTCAGCCCTCGTCTGTCGTTCGGCAAGATCTTCGATCAGAAACTGGAGTTCGGCCCGATCAAGGACGTGCTGCTCGCCATGACTTACGAGAATGGTGAAGACGACACTGAGGCCTATCTGATCGGTCCAGGTTTTGATCTCAAGGTGCCTGGCTTCAACTTTGTCACCCTGAACATCTACCAGCGCTTCACCGAAGGCTCGCGTCCCGGCGATGGCGTGTGGCAGATCACACCGGCCTGGTCCTACACCCTGCCCTTGGGCAATTCGAGTCTGTTGATCGACGGCTACATCGACTGGGTCACGGACAACGACCAGAACTCGCACGGCACCTATCACGCCAACCTGCACTTCAACCCGCAGATCAAATATGACCTGGGTAAAGCCTTGGGTTGGCGTGAGAAGCAGGTGTATGCCGGTATCGAATACAGCTACTGGAAGGACAAATACGGCATCGAGAACAACCGCAACCTCGACACCAACGAAAACACCACCAGCCTGCTGCTGAAGGTGCATTTCTAAGATGATCCGCAACCGTGCCCCAAACCTGTCGTCGGTGCGCTGTTGCGGGGCACTTGAGACCTGGCCAAGGAGTCAGTATTCTCCGCGGCCGCCTGAATCCGCTTTAAAAAAAAGCCCGGATTTAATTCCTGACCAGAAAGCCAACTTATCCCGGCACTGGACGGTACCAAGGCATTCCCCAATCACTCTCAATCGACTGTTTTTGAGCAGCCGAGCGGGAGTTTTTTTGTTTTCGAAAGCCTTGGCGCAGCGTTTGCTGACAGCACTAAAGCTGACCGCATGGATGATTTTTTTTGCCGTTACAGAAAAAGGCGCCACACCAGAGCGTCGACCTTAAAAAAACATGAAATCACTACTTTTTGGGAGCAACCGAATGAAACGCACGTGCACTAGCCTGATGCTGGCGGGATCGATGCTGGCAGGGGGTCAGGCCATGGCAGGCGACTTGCTGCAATGGCAGAACAACAGCCTGACTTACCTCTATGGCAAGGACTTCCAGGTCAATCCGCGCATCCAGCAGACCGTGACCTTCGAACACGCCGATGGCTGGAAATACGGCGACAACTTCTTCTTCGTCGACAAGATCTTCTACAACGGCAAGGAAGATGCCTTCGCCGGTGAAAACACTTACTACGGCGAATTCAGCCCGCGCCTGTCGTTCGGCAAGATCTTCGACCAGAAGCTGGAGTTCGGCCCGATCAAGGACGTGCTGCTGGCCATGACCTACGAGTTCGGTGAAGACGATACCGAGTCCTACCTGATCGGCCCTGGCTTTGACCTGGCCATCCCGGGCTTCGACTACTTCCAGTTGAACTTCTACAACCGTCACACCGAAGGCAGCCGCCCGGGCGACGATATCTGGCAGATCACCCCTGTCTGGTCCTACACCATCCCGGTGGGCGATTCGAGCATCCTGATCGACGGCTTCATGGACTGGGTGGTCGACAACGATGTGAACAAGAAAGGCGAATACCACGCCAACCTGCACTTCAACCCGCAGATCAAGTACGACCTGGGCAAGGCGCTGAATCTGGGCGAGAAGCAGCTGTACGTGGGTGTCGAGTACGACTACTGGAAGAACAAGTACGGGATCGAAGACAGCCAGGGCTTCAAGACCGATCAGAGCGTGACCAGCTTCCTGGTCAAGGTTCACTTCTGATGTGAAAAACTTCGCGAGCAGGCTCGCTCCCACATTGAAACTCAGTCAACTGTGGGAGCGAGCCTGCTCGCGAATGCCGCACCGCCAATCTCAGGCCGACACCACCGGCTCCGCCAACCCCAGAAACCGGCACAACTCGTCCTTCTTGGCCAACGCATCCCGCCGCCCCAGATCAATCAACTCGCTGCAATACCCCGCCTCGAACAACAGATAACTCAACACCCCCGCCCCGCTGGTCTTGGTCGCCCCCGGACCGCGCAGGAACAGGCGCAGCGCCGCTGGCAGCTCCTGGCGATGGCGCGCGGCGATCTCGTCGATCGGCTGGCTCGGTGAAATCACCAACACCTCCACTGGCGCCACCCCCAGCGTACGGATCGGCGTGCCATCGGGCATGAGTCGACTGAACTGATTCAAGCGCTGCAAGAGCTCGATATCGCTTTCCAGGCTGTCAATGAACGTACTGTTGAGCATGTGCCCGCCAATCTGCGCCAGAGTCGGCTGCTGGCCGGTCCAGGCACGTTGCAGCGGTTGCTCCGGATCGACGCCACGGGGGTTGCCGCTGACGCCCACCACCAGGACACGGCTGGCGCCCAGGTGCAGCGCCGGGCTGATCGGTGCCGACTGGCGCACCGCGCCATCGCCAAAATACTCCTCGCCGATCTTCACCGGGGCGAACAGCAGGGGGATGGCCGAACTGGCGAGCAGATGTTCAACGGACAGCTGGGTAGGCACGCCCACCCGACGATGGCGCAACCAGGCATCAATGGTGCCGCCACCCTGATAGAACGTCACGGCCTGGCCGGACTCGTAGCCGAACGCCGTCACCGCCACCGCCTGCAATTGCTTTTGGGCGATGGCTTCGGAAATGCCGTGCATGTGCAATTTTTCGTTGAGCAGGCCGCGCAGTGGCGAACTGTTGAGCAGCGCCACCGGCACCTGGGCGCCAAGGCCCAGCAAACTGTGGCTGACAAAGCGACTGGCTTGACGGATCACGCCCGGCCAATCGCTACGCAACACCAGATGACTGCGAAAGCCTTGCCAGAAAGCGGTCAGGCGCTCGATGGCCGCGCGAAAGTCCGTGGCCCCACTGGCCAGGCTGACCGCATTGATCGCCCCGGCGGAGGTGCCGACGATCACCGGAAAGGGGTTGTCCGCGCCCAATGGCAGCAGCTCGGCAATCGCCGCCAGCACACCCACCTGATAGGCCGCCCGAGCCCCGCCGCCGGATAGAATCAACCCTGTAACCGGTTCAGCGGGATTCATGCACATCTCTCCATGGTGCTTGATGGGATTTCGATATTTCGACCGGCTCCCTGTAGGAGCGAGCTCTGCTCGCGATGGTCGTCAACGATAACGCAGGTTGTCTGACAGCCCGTGGTGTCTGGGCGTTCATCGCGAGCAGGCTCGCTCCTACAGGGGAGCGGGATTCAACCGCGTTTGGCGTACAACTTGGGCTCGCCCGGTGGACGGCTCTTGAAGCGGCGATGGGCCCAGAGGTATTGCTCCGGGCAGTCGCGCAACACGCCTTCGATCCACTGGTTGATGCGCAGGCAGTCCTCTTCCTCGGTTTCCCCCGGGAAGCCTTCGAGCGGCGCGTGGATCACCAGGCGATAGCCGCTGCCGTCCGCCAGGCGTTCCTGGGTGAACGGCACCACCAGCGCCTTGCCCAGGCGCGCAAACTTGCTGGTGGCGGTAACGGTCGCCGCCTGAATGCCGAACAACGGCACGAAAATGCTTTGCTTGGCGCCGTAGTCCTGGTCCGGTGCATACCAGATCGCCCGGCCCGAGCGCAGCAGTTTGAGCATGCCGCGTACGTCTTCGCGCTCCACCGCCAGGGAATCGAGATTGTGCCGCTCGCGACCGCGACGCTGGACGTAGTCGAACAACGGATTCTTGTGTTCGCGGTACATGCCGTCGATGGTGTGCTGCTGGCCAAGCAGCGCGGCGCCGATTTCCAGCGTGGTGAAATGCACGGCCATCAGGATCACGCCCTTGCCCTCGCGCTGGGCCTGCTGCAAATACTCCAACCCTTCAATGTGGGCCAGTTTGGCCAGGCGCTCGCGCGACCACCACCAACTCATCGCCATCTCGAAAAAAGCGATGCCGGTGGAGGCAAAGTTTTCCTTGAGCAGACGCTTGCGCTCGGCCGCGGTCTTTTCAGGGAAACACAGCTCCAGATTGCGCTTGGCAATGCGCCGTCGGTCGCCGGCCGCCCGATACATCAAGGCACCCAGGGCACGACCGATCCACAGCAATGCCGGGTACGGCAACTGGACAATCAGCCACAACAGCCCAAGGCCCAACCACAGCGGCCAGAAACGTGGAGATAGAAAGGTCGTTCTAAAACTCGGGCGATCCATTACAGCTTCCGCAAAGACAATGGCCGCGCATTCTACATCGTTCGACCCGGCTTGCGGCCCGCGGGCGTTCTCGTTATAAGTCTCGGCACTTTTAGTGACAAGTCGTTGTATGCCGACCATGAGCCAAACCGAACCGCTAGACCAAGATCCCGTGTTCCAGCTGAAGGGCAGCATGCTCGCCATTACGGTGCTGGAACTGGCCCGTAACGACCTCGAAGGCCTCGATCGGCAATTGGCCGCCAAGGTCGCCCAGGCCCCAGGTTTTTTCAGCAATGCACCGCTGGTGCTGGCCCTGGACAAGCTTGCGCCCAACGAAGGCGTGGTCGATTTACCGGGCCTGATGCGCATTTGCCGCCAGCACGGCCTGCGCACCCTGGCGATCCGTGCCAGCCGCATCGAAGACATCGCCGCCGCCATCGCGGTCGACCTGCCGGTGCTGCCACCGTCCGGCGCCCGTGAGCGTTCGCTGGACCTGAACGAAGGCGCTGTGGCAAAAAAACCGGAAAAACCGCCGGAGCCAACCATCAAGCCGACGAAAATCATCACCTCGCCCGTACGCGGCGGACAGCAGATTTATGCCCAGGGCAGCGATCTGGTGGTGATCTCCTCCGTCAGCCCGGGGGCGGAACTTCTCGCCGACGGGAACATCCATGTATACGGCCCCATGCGCGGTCGTGTCTTGGCCGGGGTCAAAGGCGACACGAAAGCCAGGATTTTCTGTCAGCAAATGAGCGCTGAACTGGTCTCCATCGCAGGTCATTACAAGGTGTCCGAAGATCTGCGTCGCGACCCTTTATGGGGTTCGGGCGTACAGGTCAGCCTGTCGGGCGATGTGTTGAACATCATTCGGCTTTAACGGATACTGCCGCATTTTCCAAGCATCTCTGAAACGTAGCGAAAACGGCTCAAACGAAGTAGGAAACAGGCCAAAAGCAGTGTTTACCGGGGGTAAACGCCGCCCAGAACCGAATTCCAGCCCAGGCTGTCCGACTGCAGTAGTTTTCAAGAGATGTTTTTCAGGGGCTAAAAGTCCTTTTTCCTTAGGGGTGAAACACCTTGGCCAAGATTCTCGTGGTTACATCCGGCAAGGGTGGTGTGGGTAAGACCACCACCAGCGCCGCTATCGGTACCGGCCTCGCTCTGCGCGGCCACAAAACAGTGATCGTCGACTTCGACGTCGGTTTGCGTAACCTCGACCTGATCATGGGTTGTGAACGCCGCGTGGTGTACGACTTCGTCAACGTCGTCAACGGTGAAGCCAACCTGCAACAGGCCCTGATCAAAGACAAGCGCCTGGAAAACCTCTACGTGCTGGCCGCCAGCCAGACCCGCGACAAAGACGCGCTGACCGTCGAAGGCGTGGAAAAAGTCCTGATGCAACTCAAGGAAGACTTTGAGTTCGTGGTCTGCGACTCCCCAGCGGGCATCGAGAAAGGCGCCCACCTGGCCATGTACTTCGCCGATGAAGCGATCGTCGTGACCAACCCGGAAGTGTCCTCGGTTCGTGACTCCGACCGCATGCTGGGCCTGCTGGCCAGCAAATCCCGTCGCGCCGAACGCGGCGAAGACCCGATCAAGGAACACCTGCTGATTACCCGTTATCACCCGGAGCGTGTGAGCAAAGGCGAAATGCTCGGCGTAGAAGACGTCAAGGAAATCCTTTCGGTGGCCCTGCTCGGCGTGATCCCGGAATCCCAGGCGGTGCTCAAGGCATCCAACCAGGGCGTTCCAGTGATCCTCGACGACCAGAGCGATGCCGGCCAGGCCTACAGCGATACCGTTGACCGCCTGCTGGGCAAGACCGTGGACCATCGTTTCCTCGATGTACAGAAGAAGGGATTCTTCGAGCGCCTGTTTGGAGGCAACTAAGCAATGAACCTTTTTGACTTCTTTCGTGCCAACAAAAAGCAAAGCACCGCGTCGGTAGCGAAAGAGCGTCTACAGATCATCGTGGCGCACGAACGCGGCCAACGCAGCACCCCGGACTACCTGCCAGCCTTGCAGAAGGAATTGGTCGAGGTGATTCGCAAGTACGTCAACATCGGGTCCGATGACGTGCATGTCGCACTGGAAAGCCAGGGCAGCTGCTCGATTCTGGAACTCAACATCACCCTGCCAGATCGCTGAGTCGATCCGGCTGGAGCCACGGCGGTTCAGGCCCATTCCATAACCGGAATGGGCCTGAACCGCCGTTGGCATTTGTAACGAGGCTGTTTTAATGCCGTTGTCCAACGTCCACATCATCCATCAGGACGCTGCCGTGCTGGTGGTGAACAAACCGACCCTGTTGCTCTCCGTCCCCGGCCGGGCCGACGACAACAAGGACTGCCTGATTACCCGCCTGCAGGAAAACGGCTACCCGGAAGCGCGAATCGTCCATCGCCTGGACTGGGAAACCTCCGGCATCATTCTGCTGGCCCGGGATCCCGATACCCATCGCGAACTGTCCCGGCAATTTCACGACCGTGAAACCGAAAAAGCCTACACCGCTCTGTGCTGGGGCCAACCGGAGCTGGACAGCGGCAGCATCGACTTGCCGCTGCGCTACGATCCGCCGACCAAGCCGCGCCATGTGGTTGACCATGAATTCGGCAAACATGCCCTGACCTTCTGGCGGGTGCTGGAACGTTGTGGCGACTGGTGCCGCGTGGAACTCACGCCGATCACCGGCCGATCGCACCAATTGCGCGTGCACATGCTTTCCATCGGCCACCCGCTGCTGGGCGATGGGCTCTATGCCCATGAACAAGCCCTGGCCGCCTGGCCGCGCCTGTGCCTGCATGCCAGCATGCTCAGCTTCACTCATCCCCAGACCGGCGAACGCTTGCGCTTCGAGTGCCCGGCACCGTTCTAACGGTCACCGAAATCAAAAACTGTGGGAGCGAGCCTGCTCGCGAAAGCGCAGTATCAGTCGACATCAATAGCGACTGACACTCTGCATTCGCGAGCAGGCTCGCTCCCACAGGGGGGTCGTCTTCTGGCTCAATCTTGGGTACAACCCACCCGTACTCCACCGCCAATTCCCTGACCAATACGTTAAACTGGCGCCATTGCTGTCTGGAGCTACTTATGCGCGAAGAGTTGAACCAAGGCCTGATCGACTTCCTCAAGGCCTCCCCTACCCCGTTCCATGCCACCGCCAGCCTTGTCCAGCGTCTGGAAGCAGCGGGCTATCAACGTCTCGACGAGCGCGAGCCATGGCACACCGAAGCCAACGGTCGCTACTACGTCACCCGTAACGACTCTTCGATCGTCGCGATCAAAATGGGCCGTCACTCGCCGCTGCACGGTGGCATTCGCCTGGTCGGCGCCCACACCGACAGCCCGTGCCTGCGGGTCAAGCCTCAACCGGAGCTGCAACGCCAGGGCTTCTGGCAACTGGGCGTCGAAGTCTACGGCGGTGCCCTGCTGGCGCCGTGGTTCGACCGCGACCTGTCCCTGGCCGGCCGTGTCACCTTCCGTCGTGACGGCAAGGTCGAAAGCCAGCTGATCGACTTCAAGGCCCCCATCGCGATCATCCCGAACCTGGCGATCCACCTCAACCGTGAAGCCAACATGGGTTGGGCGATCAACGCCCAGACCGAGCTGCCACCGGTCCTCGCGCAATTTGCCGGCGACGAGCGCGTGGATTTCCGTGCCGTGATCACCGATCAACTGGCCCGCGAACACGGCCTGAATGCCGATGTCGTGCTGGATTACGAGCTGAGCTTCTACGACACGCAAAGCGCTGCCGTCATCGGCCTGCATGGTGATTTCATCGCCGGCGCGCGCCTGGACAACCTGCTGTCGTGCTACGCCGGCCTGCAAGCGCTGCTGACCGCCGACACCGACGAAACCTGCGTGCTGGTGTGCAACGATCACGAAGAAGTCGGCTCGTGCTCGGCCTGCGGGGCCGACGGTCCGATGCTGGAGCAGACGCTGCGCCGCCTGTTGCCTGAAGGTGACGAATTCGTACGCACCATCCAGAAATCCCTGCTGGTTTCCGCCGACAACGCCCACGGCGTACACCCCAACTACGCTGAAAAGCATGACGCCAACCACGGCCCGAAGCTCAACGCCGGCCCGGTGATCAAGGTCAACAGCAACCAGCGCTACGCCACCAACAGCGAAACCGCCGGGTTCTTCCGGCACCTGTGCATGGCCGAAGAAGTGCCGGTGCAGAGTTTTGTGGTGCGCAGCGACATGGGTTGCGGCTCGACCATCGGCCCGATCACCGCCAGCCACCTGGGCGTGCGCACCGTGGACATCGGCCTGCCGACCTTCGCCATGCACTCGATCCGCGAGCTGTGCGGCAGCCATGACCTGGCGCACCTGGTCAAAGTGCTGAGCGCGTTCTACGCGTGCCGCGAGTTGCCGTAATCGCTGAAAAACCTGTGGCGAGGGGATTTATCCCCGTTGGGCTGCGCAGCAGCCCCATCCCCCATTGACGCGGACTTCCAGAAAGACCGCACTCTCTGGCTTTGCGACCGCTTCGCGATCGAACGGGGATGAATCCCCTCGCCACAAGGTCACCAACCACCCTGCAAAAAGCCACCTAGACTTCAACCATCCCTTCCGACAAGGCAGTCACCATGATCTCGATGTCCTCCTTCCACGCCATGCTGGTCCCGATTCTCGCCGGGATGATCCTGCTGGCAATCGGATTCAACTTTCGTGACAAGAACGCCGGGGTGTTCGCCATGTGGATCGGCATGCTGACGATCCTCGCCACCGTGGTGATCAAGATCCTCGCCAAACTCAACGAATAAATCCTTCCTCGACTCGCATTGATTTTGACGGGCTCGTACACTCGGTCGACCCGCTCACTCCGAGGTTGACCGCCCAGTGTTCGCTCGTCTTATTGCCCTGCCATGCTTTCTCCTTGTCTGCCTGATGACCCTGCTGCCGATGGCAGAGACCCAGGCGGCCGGTTTGCCGAGCCTGCTCAACAGTTCGGCAAAAGCCCAGCCGGAGGCACAGGAACCCCTCGGGCAATCCCTGGACGAAGTGATCAAGTCCCTGGAAAACGATCAGCAACGCACCAAATTGCTGGCGGATCTGAAGAAACTGCGCGACGCCACGAAAAAGGCCCAACCGACCACCGAAGAAGGCGTGTTGGGATTGATTGGCGGGACCCTGGCCAGTTTCGAGAAACAATTTACCGGTGCCGATAGCCCGCTCACCCGCTGGTCCAACGAGTTCGACCTGGCCAGGGACGAACTGACCGCACTGGTGCTGCCGGCCAACGAGTGGCTACCGATCATTTTCGCCTTCGCCATGATCCTGATGGTGTGGAGCCTGTTGGCGGCGGCGCTGATCTGGGTCAGCCATCGGGTACGCATGCGTTTCGGCCTGACCGAAGAACTGCCGCAACACCCCAGGGCCCTGGACATGTTGCGCTTTGCCCTGCGCAAGCTCGGTCCATGGCTGATCGCCCTGGTCATCACGGTCTACATGAGCTACGCCCTGCCCTCATCGCTGGGCAAGAGCCTGGCCATGGTGCTGGCCTATGCACTGGTGGTCGGCACCTGCTTTTCGGCGATCTGTGTGATCGCCTTTTCCCTGCTCGACGGTCCGCACCGTCACCGCGCCTTGTACATCCTGCGCCATCAGGCTTTCCGTCCGCTGTGGCTGATCGGCAGTTTCGCCGCTTTCGGTGAAGCCCTGAACGATCCGCGCCTGATCCAAAGCCTGGGCATGCATCTGGCGCATACCGCCGCTACCGTGGCCAACGTCCTGGCGGCACTGTCCACCGGGTTGTTCATCCTGCGCTTCCGCCGGCCGATTGCCCATTTGATCCGCAATCAGCCCCTGTCCCGGCGCCTGACCCGCCGCGCCCTCAGCGACACCATCGAGATTCTCGGCACCTTCTGGTTCGTGCCGGCGCTGGTCCTGGTGGGTATTTCGCTGTTTGCTACCTTCGTCTCGGCCGGCGACACCAGCACTGCGCTGCGTCAGTCGCTGATCTGCACCGTGCTACTGGTACTGTGCATGGTCATCAACGGCCTGGTGCGCCGCCATGCCCTCAAGCCACAACGCGGCGTGAAGCGCCACGCACTGTATTCCGAGCGCCTGAAAAGTTTCTTCTACACCCTCGCCCATCTGCTGGTCTGGCTGGCGTTCATCGAACTCGGTCTGCGGGTGTGGGGCATGTCACTGATTGCCTTCACTGAAGGTGAAGGCCATGAGATCAGCGTCAAACTGTTCAGCCTCAGCGGCACGCTGATCTTTGCCTGGCTGATCTGGATCCTCAGCGACACCGCCGTGCACCACGCCCTCACCCGCTCGCGCAAAGGCCTGGCCAACGCCCGCGCGCAAACGATGATGCCGCTGATCCGCAACGTGTTGTTCGTGGCCATTTTCATCATTGCGCTGATCGTCGCCCTGGCGAACATGGGCATGAACGTCACGCCACTGCTGGCCGGTGCCGGCGTGATCGGCCTGGCCATCGGCTTCGGCGCCCAATCGCTGGTGGCCGACCTGATCACCGGCCTGTTCATCATCATCGAAGACTCCCTGGCCATCGACGACTACGTGGACGTCGGCGGCCACCTGGGCACCGTCGAAGGCCTGACCATTCGTACCGTACGCCTGCGCGACATCGACGGTATCGTCCACACCATTCCGTTCAGCGAAATCAAAAGCATCAAGAACTACTCCCGGGAGTTCGGCTACGCGATCTTCCGGGTCGCCGTACCGGCCAGCATGGACATCGACAACGCGATCAAACTGATGCGCGAAGTCGGCCAGAAAATGCGCACCGATCCGCTGCAACGCCGCAACATCTGGTCGCCGCTGGAAATTCAGGGCGTGGAAAGTTTCGAGTCCGGCAACGCGATCCTGCGCGCCCGCTTCAAGACCGCGCCGATCAAGCAGTGGGAAGTGTCCCGGGCGTTCAACCTGTCGCTGAAACGGCACCTGGATGAAGCGGGGATGGACCTGGCGACGCCGCGGATGAGTGTGCAGGTGATTACGGCTGGCGGTGGCCCGCAGAAAGATTTATCCGCTTAATACATGATGGGCTTTCGGCCGCCTTCGCGAGCAGGCTCGCTCCCACAATGGATCTATGTCGCGCTGAAGATCTCCTGTGGGAGCGAGCCTGCTCGCGAAGGGCATGACGCGGTATCACTTCCTACACCACATCCACCCCGACATGAATCGCATCATGCCGCCAGAACTCCAGGTCACAATCGATCAACCGCTCATGCTGATCGTAATTGACCCGCGCAATGCGCAACCCCGGGCTGCCCACCGATACCCGTAACGCCGCCGCCGCGTCCACCGACAACGCCGTCGGCACAATCTCGAAACGCACCCGCCCGTAATGCAAATCGTAGTGTCGCGCATATAGCTCGGTGATCGACTGGTTCAAATCGAAATCCAGAATCCCCGGAAAATACTGCGGGTTCAGATAATGCTCCACGTACAGCACCAGTCGCCCATCGATGCGCCGTGAACGGCAGATCTGAATGACGCTCGACAGCGCCGGCAACTGCAGCCAGGCACAGACTGCCGCCGACGCCGGCAGCAACCGTGCAGAGATCACCTCGGTGGAGGGCACTCTGCCCTGGGCGCTGACCATCGCGTGAAAGTGACTGCGCTGCATCAGGTTATAAGCCAGGCGCGGCGGCGAAACGAACCACCCGCGTCGCTCTTCACGATAAATCTGCCCCTGCGCCTCCAGTTGTAGCAATGCCTCGCGCACAGTGATCCGCGTAGTCCCGAACAACTCACTGAGCTTGCGCTCGGCCGGCAGTTTGCTTCCGGGCGCGAGCAACCCGTGATCAAGCTGCTCCTGGAGTACCTGGCCAATGGCGGTCACCGCTTTTGTTGCCTCATCACGCATCAACGTTACCTATCTGGACTAGACCAGCACTGTTTCGGGGCAGAACCGCACACCCAACCGGCTCTTTAAACATCCTGCAAGCGTAGGCAGTGCAGATGACTGAGAGATGACAAACCACCGAACGGTCATCTGCGCCAGCCTTCCAAAAACCTGCAATACATCGGCCAAGTCCCTTGCGCGGCGGGCTTTTGCCGATGGTCTACGCTTACCGGACACCCGCCAATGTCGGGCCGAAAAAAGCCAGACCGGGCGACGAACGACATCAAAGTGTCATCGAACGTCCTTAGATTGGCTCAGGTATTGCTGACCTAGACCAACACAACCGCAATCGCAGCGTTGAAAACACCCATAGGAGCTTCGGAATGAAAAAGCTTTTCCTGGCGACACTGTTAGGTTCGACCATTGCCATGTGCACCGCCGCCATGGCGGCTGATGATTTGAAAACCCTGGAAGCCGCTGCGAAAAAAGAAGGCGCGGTCAACAGTGTCGGCATGCCCGATGACTGGGCCAACTGGAAAGACACCTGGGCCGACCTGGCCAAGAACTACGGCCTCAAACACATCGATACCGACATGAGCTCGGCTCAGGAAATCGCCAAGTTCGCCGCGGAAAAAGACAACGCCAGCGCCGATATCGGTGACGTCGGTGCGGCCTTCGGCCCGATCGCGGTCAAGCAGGGCGTTACCCAGCCTTACAAGCCATCGACCTGGGACCAGGTGCCGACCTGGGCCAAAGACAAGGACGGTCACTGGGCCCTGGCCTACACCGGCACCATCGCGTTCATCGTCAACAAGAAGCTGCTGCACGGTTCCGAAGCACCGACCAAATGGGCTGACCTCAAGGGCGGCAAATACAAGGTGTCCATCGGTGACGTGAGCACCGCCGCACAAGCCGCGAACGGTGTTCTGGCTGCCGCGCTCGCCAACGGTGGCGACGAGAAGAACCTCAAGCCGGCACTGGACCTGTTCGCCGACATCGCCAAGCAAGGTCGCCTGTCGATGGCCAACCCGACCATCGCCACCATGGAAAAAGGCGAGATCGAAGTCGGCGTGGTCTGGGACTTCAACGGCCTGAGCTACAAGGCCAAGATGGCCAACCCGGATGACTACACCGTACTGATTCCATCTGACGGTTCGGTCATTTCCGGTTACACCACCATCATCAACAAATACGCCAAGAACCCGAACGCCGCCAAGCTGGCCCGCGAGTACATCTTCAGCGACGCCGGCCAGATCAACCTGGCCAAGGGCAACGCCCGTCCGATCCGTGCCGAGCACCTGACCCTGCCAGCCGAGATCCAGGCCAAACTGCTGCCAAACGAGCAGTACAAAAAGGTCACGCCGATCAAGGACGCGGATGCGTGGGAGAAGACTTCCAAGGCCCTGCCTCAGAAGTGGAACGAAGAAGTCATCGTCGAAATGAAATAACGCTCTAGACCCCTGTGGGAGCGGGCTTGCTTGCGAAAGCGGTTGATCATTCAACATTGATGTCGACTGACACGCCGCTATCGCGAGCAAGCCCGCTCCCACAAGGGGTTGTGTTGATTTCGAGATTTCCGATTTTTTGTTTTGCGGAGTTTTTGCCCCTATGAAGCACAACGTCATCCTTGTCGTGCTCGACGGCCTCAACTACGAAGTCGCGCGCCACGCCATGGGGCACCTGCAGGCTTACGTCAGCGCAGGACGCGCAGCGCTCTACAAACTGGAGTGTGCGTTGCCGGCCCTGTCCCGACCGCTTTACGAATGCATCCTGACTGGCGTCACACCGATCGACAGCGGCATCGTTCACAACAACGTCTCGCGCCTGTCCAACCAGCGCAGCATTTATCACTACGCCACCGACGCCGGCCTGAAAACTGCAGCGGCGGCTTACCACTGGGTCAGTGAGTTGTATAACCGCTCGCCGTTCGTGGCGGCCCGGGACCGTCATACCAACGACCCTGCGCTACCGATCCAGCACGGGCATTTCTATTGGAGCGATCACTACCCCGACTCGCACCTGTTTGCCGACGCCGAAAACCTGCGCCTGCGCCATGCGCCGAATTTCCTGCTGGTGCACCCCATGAACATCGACGACGCCGGGCACAAGCACGGCCTCGACACCCCGCAATACCGCAACAGCGCCCGCTCGGCAGACATCATCATCGCCGACTACCTGCAAGGCTGGCTCGACGCCGGTTACCAGGTGCTGGTGACCGCCGACCATGGCATGAACAACGACCGCTCCCATAACGGCCTGCTGCCCGAGGAACGTGAAGTGCCGCTGTTCGTGCTCGGCGATGCATTCAGTTTCAACGTCAGCGCCACGCCAAAACAGACCGAGATCTGCGGCACTGTCTGCGAACTGCTGGGCGTGCCCCACGACAAACCCGTGTGCCGGGAGCTGCTCAAGTGACCTCCATGACTCGCGGCAAATGGCTGGCAGCCTTGTGCCTGGTACCTTTCACCCTGTTCTTCATCGTGTTCGAAATCGCCCCGCTGGCGTGGGTGATGATCAACAGCCTGGAATCGGAAGAGTTCGGCTGGGGCATCGCCAACTTCACCAGGATATTCAATTCGAAGTTCTATATGCAGGCGATCCAGTACAGCCTCGAGATCAGTTTCTGGTCCAGCGTATTCGGGATCATCATCGCCGTGCTCGGGGCCTATTCCTTGCGCCGGGTCGACTCGAAACTGCGCAACTTCGTCAACGCCTTCGCCAACATGACCAGCAACTTCGCCGGTGTGCCCCTGGCCTTCGCATTCATCATTTTGCTGGGCTTCAACGGCAGCTTCACCATCATGCTCAAGCAGGCCGGCATCATTCAGGACTTCAACCTGTATTCGAAAACCGGGGTGATCATTCTCTACACCTACTTCCAGATTCCCCTTGGCGTGCTGCTGCTCTACCCGGCCTTCGACGCCTTGCGCGAAGACTGGCGCGAGTCCGCTGCGCTGCTCGGTGCGAACGGCTGGCAGTTCTGGCGCCACATTGGTCTGCCGGTGCTGACTCCGGCACTGCTCGGTACCTTCGTGATCCTGCTCGCCAATGCCCTCGGCGCCTACGCCACGGTGTACGCCCTGACCACCGGCAACTTCAACGTCATGCCAATCCGCATCGCGGCGATGGTCTCGGGCGATATTTCCCTGGACCCGAACCTGGCCAGCGCCCTGGCCGTGGTGCTGGTGGCCTTGATGACCCTGGTGACCGTCGTGCATCAGCTGCTGCTGAAGAGGAGCTACCATGTCTCGCGCTGAACTAGGCCCCGTCGGCATCTACCACCGGGTCGTGGTCTACCTGTTGTTTGCCATTCTGTTGCTGCCGTTGCTCGGCACCTTTATCTATTCGATTTCCAGCAGTTGGTCGGCCACCATTCTGCCCAGCGGTTTCAGCATCAAATGGTACGTGCAGCTGTGGAGCGACCCGCGTTTTCTCGAGGCGTTCGGGCAATCGCTGCTGGTCTGCATCGGCTCGCTGATCCTGTCAGTGGTGCTGATTCTGCCGCTGCTGTTCGTGGTGCATTACCACTTCCCGAAGCTCGATGCGCTGATGAACATCCTCATCCTGCTGCCCTTTGCCGTGCCACCGGTGGTGTCCTCGGTGGGGCTGCTGCAGCTCTACGGTTCCGGACCGTTCGCCATGGTTGGTACGCCGTGGATTCTGATCGGTTGCTACTTCACGGTAGCCCTGCCGTTCATGTACCGGGCGATCACCAATAACCTGCAAGCGATCAACCTGCGCGACCTGATGGACGCCGCTCAACTGCTCGGCGCCAGCACCTTTCAGGCGGCGATCCTGGTGGTACTGCCGAACCTGCGCAAGGGCCTGATGGTGGCGTTGCTGCTGTCGTTCTCGTTCCTGTTCGGCGAATTCGTGTTCGCCAACATCCTCGTCGGCACCCGTTACGAAACCTTGCAGGTTTACCTCAACAACATGCGCAACAGCAGCGGCCACTTCACCAGTGCGCTGGTGATTTCCTACTTCTTCTTCGTACTGGTTCTGACCTGGGCGGCCAATATTTTGAACAGGGACAAAAGCGAATGAGCTATGTCAGCGTCCAACATCTTCAAAAGAATTACGCGGGCACCACGGTGTTCAGCGACATCAACTGCGAAATCCAGAAAGGCGAATTCGTCACCCTGCTCGGCCCGTCCGGTTGCGGCAAGTCCACGCTGCTGCGCTGCATCGCCGGGCTGACCCCGGTGGATGGCGGCAAGATCCTGCTCAATGGCGTTGATATCGTGCCGCTGAGCCCGCAGAAACGCGGGATCGGCATGGTGTTCCAGAGCTATGCACTGTTCCCCAACATGACCGTCGAGCAAAACGTCGCCTTCGGTTTGCGCATGCAGAAGGTCAACACCGACGACAGCCAGAAACGCGTCGCCGAAGTGCTGAAACTGGTGGAACTCCAGGATTTTGCCGCCCGCTACCCGCATCAGCTATCCGGCGGCCAATGCCAGCGCGTTGCCCTCGCCCGCTCCCTGGTGACCCGGCCACGGCTGTTGCTGCTGGATGAGCCGCTGTCGGCCCTCGACGCGCGGATTCGCAAGCACCTGCGCGAACAGATCCGTCAGATCCAGCGCGAACTGGGGTTGACCACGATTTTCGTCACACACGATCAGGAAGAAGCCCTGACCATGTCTGACCGGATTTTCCTGATGAACCAGGGAAAAATCGTACAAAGCGGCGACGCCGAAACCCTGTACACCGCGCCCGTGGATGTCTTTGCCGCCGGGTTCATCGGCAACTACAACCTGCTGGACGCCGAGAGCGCCACGAAACTGCTGCAGCGGCCGATCAACCATCGCATCGCCATTCGCCCCGAGGCCATCGAACTGAGCCTGAACGGCGAGCTGGACGCCCAAGTGCGCAGTCACAGCCTGTTGGGTAACGTGATTCGCTACCGCATCGAAGCCCGAGGCGTGGAGTTGGTGGTGGATGTGCTCAACCGCTCGGGCGCTGATTTGCATCCCGATGGTCAGCGCCTGGCGCTTTCCATCGATCCGACGGCCCTGTGTGAGGTAGCCTGATGCCTTTGCTGACGCTGAAGAGAGAACTGCACTGATGGCCCTGGCAATTTTTGATCTGGACGAAACCCTGATCCACGGCGATTGCGCCTCGCTTTGGAGTGAGCAAATGGTCCGCCTCGGCTGGGTCGACGGCGAATCCTTCCTGCGTCGCGACAGGGAGTTGATGGACGCCTACGGCAAAGGCCACCTGGCGATGGAGGACTACATGACCTTCAGCCTCGAGCCGCTGATCGGTCGAACGCCGGCAGAAGTCGAGCACCTGGTCGGTCCGTGGGTGGAAGACTTCATCGAACCGATCATCTTCAGCGACGCCACCAAAGCCATCGCCGCCCATCGCAAGGCGGGTGACCGCATCCTGGTGATCTCCGCTTCGGGTGTGCACCTGGTCGGACCGATTGCCGAACGCCTGGGCATCGACGAGATTCTCGGGATCGAGCTGGAAGTGGCGCACGGGGTGTATACCGGCCACACCGTCGGCACCCTGACCTACCGTGAAGGCAAGATCACCCGGCTGCTGGAGTGGCTGGATGCCGAAGAGGAAAACCTGGAGGGTGCGAGTTTCTATTCCGACTCACGCAATGATTTGCCGTTGTTGTCGAAGGTGGATTTCCCGCACGTGGTGAACCCGGACCCGGTACTGCTGGAGCATGCGGAAAAAGCCGGCTGGCCGATCCATATCTGGAAATAGCCCGGATCCCCTGTGGGAGCGAGCCTGCTCGCGAAAGCGGTCTTATCGTCAACACATCTGTTGAATGACACACCGCCTTCGCGAGCAGGCTCGCTCCCACAAGATTTTGTGGTGTCAGATCAGGCTTTCGTCGATCAGGAGCACCAGCTTCCCCGCCACCTTGTTACTCGCCAACTCCGCAAACGCCGCTTCGGCATCCTTGATCGGGAAGGCCTTGGCCAATTGCGGGCTCAGGCGTTGTTCGGCAAACAGCGGCCAGACATGCTGGCTCAGATCGCTGAACAAATCCGCCTTGAACTGATCGTCACGACTGCGCAGGGTCGAACCCAACAGCTGCACACGCTTGGCCAGCACCTGCGCAAGGTCCAGCTTCGCCTCGCGACCGCCCATCAGGCCGATCAGGACCCAACGACCGTCAGCGGCCAGCAGTTTCAGGTTCAGCGCCGCGTAATTGCCGCCCACCGGATCGAGGATGACATCGAACGGCCCCAGGTCGCTCAGGCTCTCCAGATCGCTGGTGCGCACCACGCCCCCCTGGGCACCGAGCGCTTCGCAATACGCCAGGCGCTCGGCGGAACCGACACTGACCCAGCACGGGTTACCGAACGCCTTGCACAGCTGAATGGCTGCTGAACCGATCCCACTTGCTCCGGCGTGCAGCAGAACTTTTTCACCGGGCTTGAGCGCGGCGAGTTGAAACACATTCAACCAGACGGTTGCATACACTTCCGGCAACGCGGCGGCTTCGGCCAATGACATTTCGTCGGGAACTGGCAACACGTGCCGTCCGTCGACAACCACTTCTTCAGCCATCCCGCCCCCGGCCAGCAAGGCGCAAACCCGATCTCCCACCTGCCACGAAGAGCCCGGGCCGACCTCGGTGATCACGCCGGAACACTCTAGGCCGAGCACCTGACTGGCCCCTGGCGGCGGCGGATAAAGACCGGCCTTCTGCAACAAATCGGCGCGATTGAGTCCCGCAGCCGCCACTCGAATGCGGACTTGTCCTACATCGCATGTAGGACTTGGCTCTTCAACCCACTCCACTTGACCGTCAACGCCTTGCAATGCTTTCACAGTGCCTCCATAGTGAGTCTGGACTGAGCCCGAAGCTGTAGCGCCGGGCTTTTTGCATTATGCGACCGGCCCTTGTGGAACCGGCGACTTCAAAGACGGCCTAATATGCGTTATCAATTGTCCCCGCGTCGAATCAACATGAAGCGTTTGTTCCCCAGTACCGCCCTCGCCCTATTCATCGGTATCGGCCTGTTGCCGCTGTCGGGCCAATCTTTCGCAGCCAACAGCTGGGACAAACTTCAACCCGATCGTGACGAAGTCATCGCCAGTCTGAATGTCGTGGAACTGCTCAAGCGCCACCACTACAGCAAACCGCCGCTCGATGACGCGCGCTCGGTAATCATCTACGACAGCTACCTCAAGTTGCTGGACCCGTCGCGCAGCTACTTCATGGCCAGCGACATTGCCGAGTTCGACAAGTGGAAGACGCAATTCGACGACTTCCTCAAGAGCGGCGACCTCAACGCCGGGTTCACCATCTACAAGCGCTACCTGGACCGCGTCAAGGCGCGTCTGGACTTTGCCCTTGCCGAGCTGAACAAGGGCGTCGACAAAATCGACTTCACCACCAAGGAAACCTTGCTGGTCGACCGCAAGGACGCCCCTTGGCTCAAATCCAATGCCGAACTCGATGACCTGTGGCGCAAGCGCGTCAAGGACGAAGTCCTGCGGATGAAGATCGCCGGCAAGGATTCCAAGCAGATCCAGGAAACCCTGACCAAGCGCTACAAGAACCAGTTGGCGCGTCTGGACCAGACCCGCGCGGAAGACATCTTCCAGGCGTACATCAACACCTTCGCCATGTCCTACGACCCGCACACCAACTACCTGTCGCCGGATAACGCGGAAAACTTCGACATCAACATGAGCCTGTCCCTGGAGGGCATTGGCGCCGTGTTGCAGAGCGACAACGATCAAGTGAAAGTCGTGCGCCTGGTGCCGGCAGGCCCGGCAGACAAGACCAAGCAGGTTGCACCGGCCGACAAGATCATCGGCGTTGCCCAGGGCAACAAAGAGATGGTCGACGTGGTGGGCTGGCGCCTGGACGAAGTGGTCAAGCTGATCCGCGGCCCGAAAGGCACCGTGGTGCGCCTGGAAGTGATCCCGGCCAGCAATGCGCCGAACGACCAGACCAGCAAGATCGTGCCGATCACCCGCGAAGCGGTGAAGCTTGAAGACCAGGCCGTGAAGAAGTCGGTGCTTAACCTCAAGCAGGATGGCAAGGACTACAAACTCGGCGTCATCGAGATCCCGGCCTTCTATCTGGACTTCAAGGCATTCCGTGCCGGTGATCCGGACTACAAGAGCACCACTCGCGACGTCAAGAAACTGCTGACCGAGTTGCAGAAAGACAAGGTCGACGGCGTGGTCATCGACTTGCGCAACAACGGCGGTGGCTCCTTGCAGGAAGCCACTGAGCTGACCAGCCTGTTCATCGACAAAGGCCCGACCGTACTCGTACGCAACGCCGATGGCCGCGTCGATGTGCTGGAAGATGAAAACCCGGGTGCGTTCTACAAAGGCCCGATGGCATTGCTGGTAAACCGCTTGTCCGCCTCGGCTTCGGAGATTTTTGCCGGCGCCATGCAGGACTACCACCGCGCGCTGATCATCGGTGGCCAGACCTTCGGCAAAGGCACCGTGCAGACCATCCAGCCGCTTAACCATGGCGAGCTGAAACTGACCCTGGCCAAGTTCTACCGGGTTTCCGGCCAGAGCACCCAGCATCAGGGGGTACTGCCGGACATCGATTACCCGTCGATCATCGACACCAAGGAAATCGGCGAAAGCGCCCTGCCGGAAGCCATGCCGTGGGACACCATCCGCGCGGCGATCAAACCGGCGGTCGACCCGTTCAAACCGTACATCACCCAGCTCAAGTCCGAGCATGACGTGCGTACGGCCAAGGACGCGGAGTTCGTTTACATTCGCGACAAACTGGCCCTGGCGCAGAAACTGATGACGGAGAAAACCGTCAGCCTCAACGAAGCCGATCGTCGCGCCCAGCACGCCGATATCGAAGCCAAGCAATTGGCCATGGAAAATATCCGTCGCAAGGCCAAGGGCGAAGAGCCGCTCAAAGAGCTTAAGAAAGAAGACGAAGACGCCCTCGCGGCCGAGCCGGACAAGACCAAGCCAGAAGATGACGCCTACCTGAGTGAAACCGGGCGCATTCTGCTGGACTACCTCAAGCTCAACACCGCGGTGGCCAAGCACTGAGTCACTGACGCGCAATGATGGCAATTTAATGCTGAAGCTCCCCGGAGCTTCATCAAACAGTCATCATTCTGTCGTGAAATAAAGGACTGGGCGTGCTCTTTTACCAAGAGCATGCCCAGTCCTTTTTTTATCGCCAGAGATCGCCATGACCACAACCGAACAGCTGGGTGCCTTGAGTTCAATCCTCACTCAAGGCGGTTTGCACAGTCTGTTCCAGCCGATCATCAGCCTTTCCGAGCGACGGATTCTCGGCTACGAAGCCCTCAGCCGCGGCCCGTCCAACAGCCCGCTGCACTCCCCCATCGCCTTGTTCGCCGTTGCCCGTCAGGCCGGGCGTTTGAGCGAACTGGAAATCGCCTGTCGGCAAAGCGCCTGCCGACGTTTCAACGAACAGCAATTGCCCGGCAAACTCTTTCTCAACGTATCGCCGGAGTCCCTGCTCGAAGCCGCGCACCAACCGGGTCGTACCCTGCAACTGCTGCAAGACTTCGGCATCCCGCCAAGCCAGGTGGTGATCGAACTCACCGAGCAGACCCCGATCGACGACTTCCAGTTGTTGCAAACCGCCCTGCATCACTACCGGGCGATGGGGTTTTCCATTGCCCTCGATGACTTGGGTGCGGGCTATTCCAGTCTGCGTCTGTGGTCCGAACTGCGCCCGGACTACGTGAAGATCGACCGACACTTCATCGACGGCATTCATCAGGATGCGCTCAAACGCGAATTCGTCGGTTCGATCCTGCAAATCGCCAAGGCCTCGCGGGCACAGGTGATCGCCGAAGGCATCGAGTTGCCAGAGGAATTGGCCGTGTTGACCGAAATGGGCGTCGATCTGGTCCAGGGCTATCTGCTCTGCCGCCCTCAAGAGCACCCGCCCCGGGATGCCCGAACCCTGATGCCGCGACAGGACAACACCGCCGTGGCGCTGAGCGATGATGCCAGCGACCTCAGCGCCCTGCTCAACGATCAACCGGCGGTGGGCCGCAACACCCCAACCGCCAACGTCCTGGAAGCCTTCCGTCGCCAAGCCAACCTGAACTCGCTGGCGGTGCTGGATGAGCAAGGCCAGCCTTGCGGTATCGTCCATCGGCATTCGCTCTCGGACGCCCTGCTCAAGCCGTTTGCCACCGACCTGTTTGCCCGCAAGCCCATCAGCCGCCTGATGAGCGATGACTTCCTCGCCGTCGAAATGAGCCAGTCGCTGCAACAGGTCAGCCGCCTGATCACCAGCCGCGCCCGGCAACGCATTGAAGAAGATTTCATCATCACCCTCAACGGCGGCTATCTGGGACTGGGCCGGGTGATTGATGTGCTCAAACTGATCACCGAACTGAAAATCCAGCAGGCCCGCTACGCCAACCCGCTGACCCTGTTGCCGGGCAACGTGCCGATCCAGCAATGCCTCACGCGCCTGCTACAACAGAAGCGCGAATCGGTGATCTGTTACGTCGACATCGACAGCTTCAAACCCTTCAACGACATCTACGGCTACGGCCGTGGCGACGAAGTCCTGCTGTGCCTGGCGCAGTGCCTGAACGACCGCGTCGATCCATCCCGCGACTTCGTCGGCCACATCGGCGGCGACGACTTCCTGTTGGTGCTCGGTCCGGAAGACTGGCGCAAACGTTTGAACCAGCTGCTGGACGACTTCCAGAGCCAGTGCCGACGCTTCTACCGCAGCGAACACCTCGAAGCCGGCTGCTTCATCGCCCCCAACCGCCAGGGCGTGCGCCAGGAGTTCCCGCTGCTGTCCCTGTCCATCGGCGTGGTGCATCTGCACCCCGAGGCTTGCGGGACAATCGACGCCAGCCAGTTGGCGGAAATGGCATCACAGGCCAAGCACCACGCGAAGAATGTGCCGGGGTATAGCGTGCATGTGATTGATAGTTTGGCGGTGACGGGGCCTGAAGTTGCAATGCTGACAGGTCATCGGTGAACAGACGGACGCCATCGCGGGCAAGCCACGCTCCCACAAGTTCAGCGCAGGTCCCTGTGGGAGCGGGCTTGCACCGCGATGGCGTCCGCTCAAACAACACCACTATCCAAAATTAATTACTGGCCAGGCCTCCCCCGCAACCGCCACCCAACCACATCCAACACATCACACCCATCCCGCAACGGAATGGCGCACAGCAAGGCAAAATCACTGAGAATGAACGACTCACACTCCACCGACCCACGCATGGACAGGTTTTCCAGCACCTGGGTGACAGCCCGGATTCGATAGTTGGCAGCGTCGGTCAGAACGTCGAGCGGTGCATGGGTATCGACGAACAGGGTGGGCATTTCGCAGCAGTTGCTGGTGAGCGCCATGAAGCGGTTTTCGGGGTGGGGGATTGGTTTTTCGTAGGGTGGATCGGGATGAAGTGTTGGCATTTTAAACCTCCGACGTGGGAGCAGCCATCAGCCTTCCTACAGGCTTGGGGTGGCAGCTATACGCGGGGTAGGAATACCGAGCATCGGAGAACCCGGCCACGCCGAAACGTGCCCGCGTACAACCGCCGCAGCAGATTTTACGGACGTGAAATGACGGCCGCAAATCAGGTGTCGACGCTACGCGTTTCCGATGACTGAAGGGTTCCTACACCCCACCACTGAATCTTCAGTGACCACCAAAGGCAATAGGGTGAACTCATCTTGCACCAGTTCATGAAAGCCGCTACAAATTGAAGGAAACTTCCGACGACCTTGCCCAGAAATTTCGTGGCCCATAAGATGAGATTTAAACAACACTACATCAGTCTGTAGTGCTCGCAATCAATGCGCTGAGAGTTCGTCGCTTTGGATTCCAAATCGTGAGACACCACACGCCCCACCACTCCAAACCCGCATCAAAGTAATCACTCCAAGATTCGCGCCCTAGTATAGCGTCATCATTATTAACCCATTCTTTCTTAAACCCTTTCACCCAATTTATCACTACAACATCATCCTGTTCTTCAAGCCCTATAACTTGACACCATTCATTAAATAGACTTCTCGCCTCAAGTTCCCCCCCTTTAAACTCAGTTCCATATGGCGGTTCCCGAAAATGCCCATAAAGAGCTAACGGCCCTCGAATATAGTCTTCTGTCAAAACCAGGTTATGTATTTCCTCTTGATTCAAAGGTGAAGCAACCGCCTTCTCGAGTTCCCAGCTGATCTCTGGACCACCACCACCACCACCAC
>NZ_JABFMU010000006.1 GCF_013359695.1 Pseudomonas sp. C2B4 | reverse complement strand
GCGACCCCCGGCGTGACAGGCCGGTATTCTAACCGACTGAACTACCGCTGCGCGTCGGTGGAGGCATTTCAGCTTCCATCTTGCTTTCGCAAGACTCTCGGGAGTGGTGGGTGATGACGGGATCGAACCGCCGACATTCTGCTTGTAAGGCAGACGCTCTCCCAGCTGAGCTAATCACCCGTTTGCATCTCCGAGGCCGCGAAATTTACGCAGGTGGAGAACCTAAGTCAATAGCAGGATTGAAGTTTTTCTGAAAAAGACAAAATTCTTTCAATCGGTACAGTGTCGATCGCTTTCGCGAGCAAGCTCGCTCCCACAGTGGATCGCATTTCCAATGTAGGAGCGAGCCTGCTCGCGAAGTCGGCGGCACATTCAACATCAGTGCCTGAGCCCCAGTTCAATCTACTCGCTGTAAATCATCTTCTTGGTCATTCCGCCGTCCACCACGAACTCCTGCCCCGTGACGAAACCGGCGTTCTTCGACAGCAGCCAGGCCACCATCGACGCCACGTCCTCGACCGTCCCTACCCTGCCCGCCGGGTGTTGCGCATGATCGGTGTCGGCCAGCGGTTCGGCACGGCGTACAGCAGGGTCGCGCGCATCGATCCAGCCGGGGCTGACCGCGTTGACGCGAATCTCCGGGCCGAGGCTGATGGCCAACGCATGAGTCAGGGCCAACAACCCGCCCTTGCTCGCCGCGTACGCCTCGGTATCGGGCTCAGACTGCGCCGCACGGGTCGAAGCCAGGTTGACGATCGCCCCATTGTGAGCCCGCAGGTAGGGTGCACAGTGTTTGGCCAGCAGCATCGGCCCGCTGAGATTGACCGCCAGCACCCGGTTCCAGTAATCCAGCTCAAGGCTTTCCAACGTGATGTTGTGCGGATCGGCCACGGCCGCATTACACACCAGCGCATCCAGACGCCCGAACTGCCCCAGCACTTCGGCCACCCCCAACGCCACCTGCCCTTCGTTCGAGACGTCCATGGCGATGAACCAGGCGTTTTCGCCCAGTACCTTCGCCACTTTCGAACCACGCACTCGATCCAGGTCGGTCAGCACGACTTGCCAGCCTTCGCTGATCAACCAGGCCGCAATGCCCAGCCCGATGCCCCGCGCAGCGCCGGTCACCAGCGCTACACGGCCATTGGAGCCGATTGGCGTGGACAACTCGATCACAAGGCAGCCAACCCGCGCGCCAGGTCGGCTTGCAGGTCTGCCACGTCTTCCAGGCCGACCGCGATGCGGATCAGGCTGTCACGAATGCCCGCGGCCTCACGCTCTTGTGGCGCGAGACGGCCATGGGAGGTGGTGCTCGGGTGTGTGATGGTGGTTTTGCTGTCGCCCAGGTTGGCGGTGATCGAAATCAGCCGGGTCGCATCGATAAAGCGCCAGGCGCCCTCTTTGCCACCCTTGACCTCGAAACTCACCACGGCACCGAAACCTTTTTGCTGGCGCTGGGCCAACGCGTGCTGCGGATGGCTCTTGAGGCCGGCGTAATGGACTTTCTCGATACCGTCCTGCTGCTCCAGCCACTCGGCCAGCTGCTGGGCGTTGGCGCAATGCGCCTTCATCCGCAGGTTCAGGGTTTCCAGGCCCTTGAGGAAGATCCAGGCGTTGAACGGGCTCAGGGTCGGCCCGGCGGTGCGCAGGAAACCAACCACTTCCTTCATTTGCTCGCTGCGACCTGCCACGACACCGCCCATGCAACGGCCCTGGCCGTCGATGAACTTGGTGGCCGAATGCACGACAATGTCCGCGCCCAACTTCAGCGGCTGCTGCAACGCCGGGGTGCAGAAGCAGTTGTCGACCACCAGCATCGCGCCTTTGGCGTGAGCGATTTTTGCCAGTTCGGCAATATCCACCAGCTCTGCGAGCGGGTTGGATGGCGACTCGACAAACAGCAATTTGGTGTTGGGCTTGATCGCAGCATCCCAACCGGAAAGATCCGCCAGGGGCACGTAGTCGACTTCGACGCCGAAACGCTTGAAGTACTTCTCGAACAGGCTGATGGTCGAACCAAACACGCTGCGCGACACCAGCACGTGATCGCCAGCACTGCACAGGCTCATTACCACGGCCATGATCGCGGCCATGCCGGTGGCGGTGGCCACGGCTTGCTCGGCGCTTTCCAGGGCGGCAATGCGCTCTTCAAAGGCGCGCACAGTGGGGTTGGTGTAGCGCGAGTAGACGTTGCCCGGTACTTCCCCGGCAAAACGAGCAGCCGCGTCGGCGGCGGTGCGGAACACATAGCTGGAAGTGAAGAACATCGGATCACCGTGTTCGCCTTCCGGCGTACGGTGCTGACCGGCACGTACGGCCAGGGTATCGAACGCTACGCCTTCGAGGTCGCTGTCCAACCGACCGGCATCCCAATCCTGACTCATGCTGTCACTCCTTTCCCTATTCTCGTAATTAAAAGCCGGATACAAAACCGGCCCCTCAGGGCCGGTAGAAACTCAGTTGTTGTACAGATCGATGATCGCACTGACCGCCTGGGTCTTGACCTTGGAGGCATCGTTACGTGCCTGTTCGATCTTGTTCAGGTAGGCCTCGTCGACGTCGCCGGTCACGTACTGGCCGTCGAACACCGCGCAATCGAACTTCTCGATCTTGATCTTGCCGCCACCGACCGCTTCGATCAAGTCAGGCAGGTCCTGATAGATCAGCCAGTCGGCACCGATCAGGTCGGCCACGTCCTGGGTCGAACGATTGTGGGCGATCAGTTCGTGGGCACTCGGCATGTCGATGCCGTAGACGTTCGGGAAACGCACGGCCGGTGCTGCGGAGCAGAAGTAAACGTTCTTCGCGCCGGCTTCCCGTGCCATCTGGATGATCTGCTTGCAGGTGGTGCCGCGCACGATCGAATCGTCCACCAGCATCACGTTCTTGCCGCGGAATTCCAGTTCGATGGCGTTGAGCTTCTGGCGTACGGATTTTTTCCGTGCGGCCTGACCCGGCATGATGAAGGTACGGCCGATGTAGCGGTTCTTCACGAAGCCTTCGCGGAATTTCACGCCCAGGTGGTTCGCCAGCTCCAGGGCTGCGGTGCGGCTGGTGTCCGGGATCGGGATGACCACGTCGATGTCGTGATCCGGACGCTCGCGCTGGATCTTCTCGGCAAGCTTCTCGCCCATGCGCAGACGCGCCTTGTACACGGACACGCCGTCAATGATCGAATCCGGACGCGCCAGATAGACGTGTTCGAAGATGCACGGGGTCAGGGACGGGTTGGTCGCGCACTGGCGGGTATGGAGCTTGCCGTCTTCAGTGATGTAGACCGCTTCGCCCGGTGCCAGGTCGCGAATCAGGGTGAAACCGAGCACGTCCAGGGACACGCTTTCGGAGGCGATCATGTACTCGACGCCTTCGTCGGTGTGACGCTGGCCGAACACGATCGGACGGATGCCGTGCGGATCACGGAAACCGACGATGCCGTAGCCGGTGATCATCGCGACGACGGCATAACCGCCGACGCAACGGTTGTGCACGTCAGTGACGGCGGCGAACACGTCTTCTTCGGTTGGCTGCAACTTGCCGCGCTGGGCCAGTTCGTGTGCAAACACGTTGAGCAGCACTTCCGAGTCGGAACTGGTGTTGACGTGGCGCAGGTCAGATTCGTAAATCTCCTTGGCCAGTTGTTCAACGTTGGTCAAGTTACCGTTGTGCGCCAGGGTGATGCCGTAAGGCGAGTTGACGTAAAACGGTTGAGCTTCGGCCGACGTCGAGCTGCCCGCGGTCGGATAACGCACATGGCCAATGCCCATGTGACCGACCAGGCGCTGCATGTGACGCTGCTGGAACACGTCACGCACCAGGCCATTGTCCTTGCGCAGGAATAACCGGCCATCATGGCTGGTCACGATACCGGCAGCGTCCTGGCCGCGGTGCTGGAGGACGGTTAGCGCGTCATACAGCGCCTGATTGACGTTCGACTTACCGACGATACCGACGATGCCACACATGCGACGCAACCCCTACTTAATGGATCTGAACTGAGCACCACTTACTGAGGCGTTTTGGCCATCGGCAAGAGTTGCTCCTTGAACGGTATATCAGCGGGTACGCTGATTCCGCTGGCAAGCCACTGACTGCTCCACCCGAGAATCAGGTTTTTGGACCAGTCTGCGACCAATAGAAATTTTGGCACGAGCTGTGACTGTTGCCACCACTCGTCGTGCTGTACCGGCCCCAGGCTCAACAGCCCGACCGCCACGACCACCAGCAACCCGCCACGCGCGGCGCCGAAGGCCATGCCGAGGAATCGATCGGTCCCGGACAGTCCGGTGACACGTACCAACTCGCCGATCAGATAATTGATCATTGCGCCTACCACCAGGGTGGCGACAAACATGATGGCACAGCCCGCGATCACGCGAGCCGAAGGTGTTTGAATATACGCGCCGAGGTACTCGGACAATGAGCCACCGAACATCCAGGCAACGACTCCTGCGATGATCCAGGTCACGAGCGAGAGCGCTTCCTTGACGAAGCCGCGGCTCAGACTGATCAATGCGGAGATGGCGACGATTGCAACGATCGCCCAGTCAACCCAGGTAAATGGCACAGTGCAGCCTACAGACGGATAAGGCGGCGCATTTTAGCAGAGCCCATGCTGATCGGTAAGCTGCGATTGTCAGTGCATTTCAAATCGGGGCGATAGATTTAGCCGCGCTCTGGCTGAAAGCGCACGACAAAACCCTTGAGGTTCTGCTGGCGGTTCAACAAGTCACGCAGACGATCGGCCTCGGCGCGCTCGATCAGCGGCCCGACAAACACCCGATTCTTGCCGTCAGCGGAACGGATGTAAGCGTTGTAACCCTGGCTACGCAGGGTTTTCTGCAGTTTTTCCGCACTTTCACGGTTGGACAGACTGGCCAGCTGCACCGACCAACTGACCGACAGGCCGTTGGCGTCGACACGGCTTTGGGTGGTGTCTGGCTTGCCCGGCGCAGCCGTGATGGGCTGGGCTGGCGCTGTTGCAGGTTTGGCTGCCAGTGCTGGCACCGCTGCCGGAGCTGGCGTGACGGGTTTGGCAGCTGGGGCCGGGGCTGGGACAGCGGGCACAGCAGGAACGGTGGGCGCTGCTGGTACGTCCTGAGCGATATCGTCATCGCCCGGCACTGGCTCCTGAGGCAAGGTTTGCGGCTCAGGCACCACCACCGGCTCAACCTGCACTTGCGGCATCGCAGGCGCTTGCGGCGCAGCCGGGGCCTCAACCGTTACCTGGCGCTGCTCATCCTGACGGGAAAACAGCATCGGCAGAAAAATCACGGCCAATGCCACCAGGACCAGGGCGCCAACCATGCGCTGTTTGTAAGCCTTATCCAGCAATGCCATTTGCCGCTTCCTCCGTGGAGCGCCGGGCCAGCCAATCCAGGGCCTCGGCGACACAATAAAATGATCCGAACAACAGAATTTCGTCGTCGTTCGTCGCCAGCGCGCACTGCCCTTCCAGGGCGGCGGCCACGCTGCCATAGGACGTTACCGAAGCACCACGCTTGAGCAGCGCCGCTTGCAAGTCGACTACCGGCCGTGCCCGCGGGGAATCCAGCGGTGCGACAGCCCAGTGCTCGACACTAGCACTCAATTCCTCGATAACACCATCCAGATCCTTGTCCGCCAACAAGCCGAAAACCGCCAGACGCTTGCCAACCGGTGGCCGACTGGCCAGGCGCCGGGCCAAATACTCTGCCGCATGGGGGTTATGCCCCACATCCAGCAACAGATTAATGCGCTTGCCCTGCCAGTCAAACTGCCGGCGATCGAGACGACCCACCACCCGCGTCGCTTGCAACGCCTGGATAATCTGCGCGTCACCCCATGGCAAACCGAGCAGCAGGTACGCCTGCAACGCCAGCGCGGCGTTTTCCATCGGCAGATCGAGCAAGGGCAGATCGTGCAACTCGACCACACGACCCGAGGCATCGATACCGCGCCATTGCCAGTTGTGATCGGTGACCCCAAGGTCGAAATCGCGCCCACGCAGGAAAAACGGGCAATTGAGCTCGCGCGCTTTGTCCAGCAGGGGTTGCGGAGGATTCAGGTCGCCACAAAGCGCAGGCGCGCCCTGGCGGAAAATACCGGCCTTCTCGAAGGCCACGGATTCACGGGTATCCCCCAGATAATCCGCATGATCGACGCCAATGCTGGTGACCAGCGCCATGTCGGCATCCACCACATTGACGGTGTCCAGACGCCCGCCCAGTCCGACTTCCAGCACCACAGCATCGAGCCCCGACTGCTGGAACAGCCAGAACGCCGCCAGAGTGCCCATCTCGAAATAGGTCAGGGACGTGTCGCCGCGCCCCGCCTCCACGGCTGCGAAGGCCTGGCACAGCTCGGCATCAGTCGCTTCGACGCCATTGACTTGCACCCGCTCGTTGTAACGCAGCAGGTGCGGGGAACTGTAGACACCGACTTTCAGGCCCTGGGCCCGCAGCAACGAAGCCACGAACGCACAGGTGGAGCCCTTGCCGTTGGTGCCGGTAACCGTGATGACCCGAGGCGCCGGCTTGCCCAGTCCCATGCGGGACGCTACCTGTTGCGAGCGCTCAAGGCCCATGTCGATGGCCGAAGGGTGCAACTGCTCAAGGTAGGCGAGCCATTCGCCAAGGGTACGTTCGGTCATATGCTCGCAGGCACCGGTGGGACGACGATCGGTTCAATTGGTGCGGCGACGAACTTCGGCGTCGGCAGGCCCATCATTTGCGCTAGCAGGTTGCCCAGGCGCGGACGCAGTTCCTGACGGTGAATGATCATGTCGATCGCGCCGTGCTCCAGCAGGAACTCGCTGCGCTGGAAGCCTTCCGGCAGTTTTTCGCGCACGGTTTGCTCGATCACGCGCGGACCGGCAAAACCGATCAGGGCTTTCGGCTCGCCGACGATGACGTCGCCCAGCATCGCCAGACTGGCAGAAACACCGCCGTAGACAGGGTCGGTCAGCACGGAGATGAACGGAATGCCTTCTTCACGCAGACGCGCCAGGACCGCAGAGGTCTTGGCCATTTGCATCAGCGAGATCAGCGCTTCCTGCATCCGCGCACCACCGGAGGCGGAGAAGCAGATCATCGGGCAGCGCTTTTCCAGCGCGTAGTTGGCGGCGCGCACAAAGCGCTCGCCGACGATGGCACCCATCGAACCGCCCATGAAGTTGAATTCGAACGCCGAAACCACTACAGGCATGCCCAGCAGGGTACCGCTCATGGAAATCAGTGCGTCCTTTTCGCCCGTCTGCTTTTGCGCAGCGGTCAGGCGATCCTTGTACTTCTTGCCATCACGAAACTTCAGACGGTCAACCGGCTCCAGGTCCGCGCCCAGTTCGGCACGACCTTCGGCGTCGAGGAAAATGTCGATACGGGCGCGGGCACCAATACGCATGTGGTGATTGCATTTTGGGCAAACGTCCAGGGTCTTTTCCAGCTCCGGACGATACAGCACAGCCTCGCAAGACGGGCATTTGTGCCAAAGACCTTCAGGCACCGAGCTCTTCTTGACCTCGGAACGCATGATCGAAGGGATCAGTTTGTCTACCAACCAGTTGCTCATGCTTTCTTTCTCCAGTACCGGCGGCCCGAACGCTCTGGTTCGCAGCCCCGCGTATGCCCTAAAGCTAAATTCATGTGTGCGGCGATGTTTGATCAATGGCCGGGTCAAAAGTGTGACCTGCGTACCACCCATCAATCCTCAGCCGTTTTGTACAGTGCAGTGGACGGCGGCAGTGTGCCAGCCGTCACATCATCCGCGTGCCGCTTTGATGAACGCCTTGATCTTCGCGTGATCCTTGATGCCTTTGCTCGCCTCTACCCCGCCACTGACGTCCACGGCATAAGGCCGAACCTGTGCAACGGCCCCGGCAACGTTATCCGGCGTCAGCCCGCCCGCCAGGATGATCGGCTTGCTCAGACCTTGCGGTATCAGTGACCAGTCGAACGCTTCACCAGTTCCGCCGGGAATTCCTTCGACATAGGCGTCAAGCAGAATACCGCTGGCGCCTGGATAAGCCTTGCAAGCGGCAGCGATGTCGTCACCGGCCTTGACCCGCAACGCCTTGATGTATGGACGATGCCAGCTTTCGCAGTCTTCAGCGCTTTCATCGCCATGGAACTGCAGCAAGTCCAGTGGCACGGCGTCGAGAATCTCTCCCAACTCGCAACGGCTGGCATTGACGAACAAACCCACGGTCGTGACAAACGGCGGCAACGCCTTGATGATCGCGCGCGCCTGCTGGAACGTGACCGCCCGCGGGCTCTTGGCATAAAACACGAATCCGATGGCATCGGCCCCGGCCTCGACCGCTGCCAACGCATCCTCTATGCGGGTAATCCCGCAAATCTTGCTGCGAACGGCTGACATGTCGATAAAACCCCACGGCAAATCCGAGAAAGTCCCGGATGGTAACAAAAGCGTTCGAGGGCGTCAGCCGTCAAGTTCGGAGAATCCCGTGAGGAAGTGCGGACCAATATAACGCTCGGGCAATTCGAACTCGTCCCGGTACTCGACCTGCACCAGATACAGGCCAAACGGATGCGCCGTCACCCCGCCGGAGCGGCGTATCCGGCTCTCCAGCACTTCCTTCATCCACTCCACCGGGCGCTCACCGGCACCGATGGTCATGAGCACACCGGCGATGTTGCGCACCATGTGGTGCAGGAAGGCATTGGCGCGGATATCCAGCACGATCATCTTGCCATGACGGGTGACGCGCAGGTGATGCAGCTCCTTGATTGGCGACTTGGCCTGGCACTGTCCGGCACGGAAGGCGCTGAAGTCATGGATGCCCACCAGGTACTGAGCGGCTTCGGCCATGCGCTCGACGTCCAGCGGACGATGGTTCCAGGTGATTTCTTCGTTCAGGTGCGCCGGACGGATCTGATCGTTGTAGATCACATAGCGATAACGCCGGGCGATGGCCTTGAACCGCGCATGAAAATGCGCGGGCATGACTTTGGCCCAACTGACACTGATGTCGTGCGGCAGGTTGATGTTGGCACCCATGACCCAGGCTTTCATCGAGCGCTCTACCTGAGTGTCGAAATGCACCACTTGTCCGCAGGCATGCACCCCGGCATCGGTACGACCGGCACACAGCAGTGAAACCGGTGAGTCGGCGACTTTGGAAAGGGCGTTTTCGAGGGTTTCCTGAACGGTGAGCACGCCGGAGGCCTGGCGCTGCCAGCCGCGATAGCGCGAGCCTTTGTATTCCACACCCAACGCGACCCGGAAAAAGCCGTCGGCCGCCATTTCGGCGGCCGGGTTATCTATATTTGCCAAGGAGAACAGCCTGCTGATGTACGCAATGGCGGGCATTATAAGGCTGTCAGGCGGGGATGCCAGTGCAACAGTCGGTACAGTGTCAAATGTGACGGCCCCTTCGCGAGCAGGCTCGCTCCCACAGGGATTGGCGTAAGGACACAAAGGGCGGGCAACCCCGATCCACTGTGGGAGCGAGCCTGCTCGCGAAAGCGGCCTCACGGACACCATCACACCAACGCCAAAAACAAAAACGGCAGCCTCATCGGGCTGCCGTTTTGTTTTTACCTGCTTCGATCACTCAAGCCAGACGAGAAAGCATTTCCCTGGCTTCATTCTTCTGGCCGTCGTCACCCTCGGTCACCACTTCATTGAGAATGTCCCGGGCGCCATCGGTGTCCCCCATGTCGATGTAGGCCTGAGCCAGATCGAGCTTGGTCGCGACCTCGTCGGTGCCGGACAGGAAATCGAATTCCGGCTCGTCGTCCACGGTCGCCAGGGCGTCATCCACAGTGAAGGTTGGTTCACTGAGGCTCTGGGACAGACGCTCCAGTTCGGCGTTGACGTCATCCAGCTCGGCGGCAAATGCGTCCGGTGCTTCCGGAGCGTCCATCTCGTCAGCCAGGGACAGATCGAAATCGGCCGGCAGTTCCAGATCGTCCAGCGTCACTTCCGGGGCTGCCGGAGCCGTCGGGGCTTCGGCAACGGGCAGGTCCTTGAGGTCGTCATCCAGGCTCAGCAGAAAATCGTCTTCGGCCAGGGTCTCTGGCGAAGCTTCGCCACCCAGATCCATGTCCAGATCGAAATCTGACAGATTGTCGAGGTTCTCCCTGATTTCAGTCTGCTGCTGCAACACAGAATCAAAACTCAAATCGTCGTCCAGCGGGAAATCTTCCAGCTCGTCGAGGGTGGTCGCTTCCGGCTCAAGTTCCGGTTGCGGTGCTGGCGCAACGACTGCAGGCGCAATGTTGTCCAGATCATCCAGGCTCAGGTCGAAGGCACTGTCAAAATCGTCATCGACTGTCACAGGAGCTGGCGCCTCGTCCAGCATCGGCGCAACCGGCTCCGGCTGCGGAGCCGGTGCAACGGCGGCTGGCGTAATGTTTTCCAGATCGTCCAGGCTCAGATCGAAGGCGCTGTCAAAATCGTCATCGGCCGGCGCCGAGGCTTTTGCCTCGTCCAGCATCGCCGCAACCGGTTCCTGCTGCGGTGCGGGTGTATCGGCTGCTGGAGTAATGTTCTCCAGATCATCCAGGCTCAGGTCGAAGGCGCTGTCGAGATCGTCATCGGCCGGCGCCGCGGCTGGCGGCTCGTCCAGCAGCAGGTCCTTGACGTATTGCGCGTCCAGCTCGGCAGCGACGGCAGCCGCGGCGATACCACCCGCAGCGACCAGTGCCATGGCCGGGAAACGGCTTTTCAGTTGCTCGACCTTGGCGAAATTATCGCCATTGGCCACCAACTGACGCTCCTGAACCACGAATGCATCGCGGTCGCCCTGCAAACCGTAGACTTCCATCAGCTTCAGGCGAACATCACTGCGCTGCGGCTCTTGCTTGACGCCCTCTTCCAGCAGCGCGGCGGCCTGATTCAGACGGCCCGCAGCGATGTGCGACTGGGCCTGGCCCAACACGTCGTCGGAACGCTCGGCGGCCGGCGCTACCAGCGGTGCGGCGATCGGTGGCGTAACGACAACAGGCGCAATCACCGGGGCTGGGGCCGGAGCAGGCGGCGGCACATTCGCGAGTTTCACGCTTGGCGGTGGAACTTCCAGACCTTCGAAGCTGCTGTCCGGCATGTCGAAGTCGGCAGAAAACGGCTGTTCTTCGGCCAGGGCACGGGCCATGCGCAGATGTTTTTCGGCTTCCTGCTGGGCTTTACGGCGACGAGCCAGCAACAACAGCAACAGCAACACCACGACTGCCCCGCCACCCGCCAAGCCCAACAGCCACGGATTGGTCAGCAATTCATTGAATTTCTGCTCATCGGAGGCTACCGGTGCGGGCTCAAGCGGTTGCTCGGGCGTAGCCGGAGCAGCCGCTTCAGGTGTGGCTGGAGCCGGCGCTGCAGGCACAGGTTCGGCAGGCGTTGCGGCCGGGTTGGCCGCCAATTCAGCGGTGATCGCCGGCGCGGCCGCTGCAGGAGCAGCAGCTGGTGCACCCGCTGCGCCTTCAGCCTGCAGCTTGGCCAGCTGATTGTTCTTCAACTCGATCAGGCGTTGCAGCTTGTCCATCTGACTTTGCAGATCGGAAATGCGGCTTTTCAGTTCCGCATTGTCACGACGGGTCGTGTCGAGGCTTTCCTGGGTAACCGCCAGTTTGTTGCTCAGGGCCTTCGCGTCACCTGCCGCCCCCTTGCCACGTGCTTTGCCCGACTCTGCGGAAACAAGACTCAGTTTGTCCTGACCGGTCTGCGTCGACACCGTCTCTCCGCGACCGCGGTTGGTGGCATCGAGTTGCTGCTGACCCGAACCGGGCTTGGCGACATATCGACGTCCCTGACGCCAGGCGGTGTTTTGCGCAGCCACTTCGGCAATGGCCTTGGGTTGCGGCAGGCTGGTGCTTTGCGCCTGATCCGGCAGGCGCAGCACCTGCCCGGTTTTCAGGCGGTTGATGTTGCCGTCGATAAAGGCATCCGGATTCAACGCCTGGATGGCCAGCATGGTTTGTTGAATCGACCCGCCATTACGCGCCTTCGCGGCGACTTCCCACAGGGTGTCGCGCGGCAGGGTGGTGTACTGGGTTGGCTTGGTCGCACCAGTGACTGGCGTTGTGCCTTGGGTCGGTGCAGGTTGCGCAGCCGCTTCAGCGGTCTGCGGCGAGAATTTGGACGGATCGAGCAGCACGCTGTAATCGCGCAGCAGCCGGCCGTTGGGCCACATCACCTGAACCAGGAATTTCACCATCGGTTCGGACAGGGGCTTGCTGGAGGTTACACGCAGGATGCTTTTGCCGCTGGCGTTGAGTACCGGGGTGAATGTCAGGTCGTCGAGAAACGCCTGGCGATCGACACCGGCCTTGGCAAAATCTTCAGGTGAAGCCAGGCTCGGCACCACTTCGGCAGCGGTGAGTTCCTTGACGTCTAGCAACTCGATTTCCGCCACCAACGGCTGGTTCGCCGTCGACTTCAGGGTCAATTCCCCGAGCCCGAGGGCATGCGCCATACCGGAGGACAGCGCCGAGGCGGCCGCTATTGCTAACACCAGTTTGCGAACTTGAACCATAGCTCATCCTTAGTTTGAACATTCCTCGGCCAGCGAGAAGGTGATGATTGTCGCTGCCGCAAGGCATTGCGCGCGGCGGCGAAGGGTCGTCGCGCGCGATCGTTTCATGCATGCCCCGGAAAGCCCCACAGGGTGGCTTGCCTTCAGCATTCCGGCCAAGCATAACGCCCACCCGGAACCATTCGAAAATTTGTTGCCAAGTATCTTTTACAGCAGGTCTTTTATCAACAATTCGGCCAGCTGCACAGCATTGAGCGCGGCGCCCTTGCGTACGTTATCTGACGTCAGCCACATATTTAGTTCCGACAGGTCGTCGACTCCATGACGAACGCGCCCCACGTAGACCACATCCTGCCCTACCGCGTCGCCGACCGGTGTCGGGTAATCGCCGGCTTCAACCAGCTCGATACCGGGGGCATCCTCCAGCGCAGCGTTGACTTTCGCGAGGTCGATCTCGCTTGCAGACTGCAAGGTCACGCTAAAGCTATCGCCAAAAAACACCGGGGCTTGAATGCAAGTGACGGAAATCTTCAATAAAGGCAGCGACATGACCTGACGCAGCTCCCGCACCAGGCGTTTTTCCAGCAGCGTATGGCCTTGTTCGTCCGGCTTGCCGACCTGGGCCAACAGATTGAAGGCCATCTGCCGATCAAAGAATTTTGGCTCCAGCGGCCGCACATTCAGCAGTTCTGCAGTTTGCCGGGCGAGCTCAGTCACGGCTTCGCGGCCCTGGGCCGATACTGCCAGGCTGGCGGTCAGGCTGATGCGCTGCAAATCGAGCAACTCCAACAGCGGCGCGAGCACTACCGCCAGCGTGGTGGCCGATGGGCTCGGACTACTGACCTGAAACGGCTTCTTCAGACTGGCCAACACGTTGGCATTGGCTTCCGGCACGACTTGCGGCGCCTGGTCGGACGGCAAGGCACCGGACAGATCGATGACCGAGCAACCGGCCGCCGTGGCGCGCGCGGCAAAACTCAGGGTCACGGCCGGGCCCGCGGCGAAGAACACCAGTTGCACCTTGCCGAAGTCGAACTCATCGACTTCCCGCACGCGCACGTTCTTGCCGCGGAACGGCACCGAGCTGCCGGCAGATTCGCTGCTGGCCAGCAGGTGCAGATTGCCGATCGGGAAGTCACGCTCTTCAAGAATCTGCACGAGCGTTTCGCCGACAGTGCCGGTGGCGCCGATCACGGCAATATCGAAGGACTGGCTCATGGTTCTACCTCTGGCGAAACGGGGGGAGCGGCACTTTACCGGGTGGGGGGCATGCAGGCAATTCTGCCAAGGGTTTGCGGTGGCTGTGATGGCCTCATCGCTGGCAAGCCAGCTCCCACAGGTTGTACGCCAATTTTGAAAACGCGCACGACCTTGTGGGAGCAGGCTTGCCAGCGATGGCGGTTTGACAGACGACCCAACGCCCATAAAAAAACCCGCACCTCTTTCAAGGCACGGGTTCTTTCATCGCTTCAAACAATCAACGCTCGAGCAGGATCCGCAGCATGCGACGCAGCGGCTCGGCCGCGCCCCACAGCAGTTGGTCGCCGACGGTAAACGCGCCGACGAATTGCGAACCCATGTTCAGCTTGCGCAGACGGCCAACCGGGATGTTCAGTGTGCCGGTGACCTTGTTCGGGCTCAGCTCCTGCATGCTGATATCGCGGTTGTTCGGCACCAGCTTGACCCATGGGTTGTGCTGGCTGATCAGCCCTTCGATATCGGCGATCGGCACGTCTTTGTTCAGCTTGATGGTCAGCGCCTGGCTGTGGCAGCGCATGGCGCCGATGCGCACGCAGATGCCGTCCACCGGGATCGGGCTCTTGAAGCGACCGAGAATTTTGTTGGTCTCGGCCTGGGCTTTCCACTCTTCGCGGCTCTGGCCGTTCGGCAATTCCTTGTCGATCCACGGGATCAGGCTGCCGGCCAGCGGTACACCGAAGTTTTCGGTCGGGTACGCGTCGCTGCGCATGGCTTCGGCGACACGACGGTCGATGTCGAGGATCGCGCTGGCCGGGTCGGCCAGTTGATCGGCGACAGCAGCGTGGGTCGCGCCCATTTGCTTGATCAGTTCACGCATGTTCTGCGCGCCGGCACCGGATGCCGCCTGATAGGTCATGGCGCTCATCCACTCCACCAGACCGGCTTCGAACAGGCCGCCCAGGCCCATCAGCATCAGGCTGACGGTGCAGTTGCCGCCGATGTAGTTCTTGGTGCCCGCATCCAGTTGCTGGTCGATGACCTTGCGGTTGACCGGGTCCAGAACGATGACCGCGTCATCCTGCATGCGCAGGCTGGAGGCGGCGTCGATCCAGTAACCCTGCCAGCCGGCTTCGCGCAGCTTCGGGAAGACTTCGCTGGTGTAGTCGCCACCCTGGCAGGTCAGAATCACGTCGAGGGTTTTCAGCTCTTCAATGCTGTAAGCGTCCTTGAGCGGAGCAATGTCCTTGCCCACGGACGGGCCTTGGCCACCGACATTGGAAGTGGTGAAAAACACCGGCTCGATAAGATCGAAATCCTGCTCTTCCAGCATCCGCTGCATGAGCACGGAACCGACCATACCGCGCCAACCGATCAGACCTACACGTTTCATCGCAACTACACCTTCTTGAAATGTGGGCCGCTGCTTTCGGGGGTGAAATGGGCAGCGGGCCCGAGAGATTACAGATTCCGCAGCGCGGCGACTACTGCGTCACCCATTTCCTGCGTACCGACTTTAGTGCAACCGGCCGACCAGATGTCACCCGTGCGCAAGCCCTGATCCAGCACCAGGCTGACGGCTTTCTCGATGGCATCGGCGGCGGCCTGCTGATTGAAGCTGTAACGCAACATCATGGAGACCGACAGGATGGTCGCCAACGGGTTGGCGATGCCTTTGCCTGCAATGTCCGGCGCCGAACCGTGGCACGGCTCGTACATGCCTTTGTTGTTGGTGTCCAGGGACGCCGACGGCAGCATGCCGATGGAACCGGTGAGCATCGAGGCCTGGTCGGACAGGATGTCGCCGAACATGTTATCGGTGACGATCACGTCGAACTGCTTCGGTGCACGCACCAGCTGCATGGCGGCGTTGTCGACGTACATGTGGCTCAGTTCGACTTCAGGGTAATCCTTGGCCACCTGTTCGACCACTTCACGCCACAACTGGCTGGACGCCAGCACGTTGGCCTTGTCCACCGAGCACAGCTTCTTGCTGCGCACCATGGCCATGTCGAAACCGACACGGGCAATGCGACGGATTTCGCTTTCGCTGTACGGCAGGGTGTCGTAGGACTGGCGCTCGCCGTTTTCCAGGGTACGGGTGCCGCGTGGCGCGCCGAAATAGATACCGCCGGTCAGCTCGCGGACGATCAGGATGTCCAGGCCAGACACGATCTCCGGCTTCAGGCTCGAAGCCTCAGCCAATTGGGGGTACAGGATCGCCGGACGCAGGTTGCCGAACAGGCCCAGTTGTGCACGGATTTTCAGCAGACCACGCTCAGGACGGATGTCACGCTCGATGGTGTCCCATTTCGGGCCGCCCACGGCGCCCAACAGCACGGCATCGGCCGCACGGGCACGTTCCAGGGTTTCATCGGCCAGTGGCACGCCGTGCTTGTCGATGGCCGCGCCGCCGATCACGTCGTGGCTCAGCTCGAAGTCCAGGGCGAACTTGTCGTTGGCCAGTTCCAGCACCTTGACCGCTTCGGCCATGATTTCCGGGCCAATACCGTCACCTGGGAGAATCAGAATCTGCTTGCTCATGCTTTCCTCATGTCATCAGTCGGTGCGCCCGAGGGCGCGCCCGGAAAAATTCTTATCGCTCGGGGCTCATTTTTCGGCGAACAGCACCAATACATCTGTACTGAACGAACCATCGGCCTCAATCTCAAAATATTCGCGTACTTCGTTGCCCATCGACTGCTGCAACTCGCGGATCGCCGCGCGCATCACCTGCGGAGTGCGCATGCGTTCGACCCAGGAGTTGTACTCCAGGCGCAGCCGTTGACGGGTGGTACTGCGGGTATGCAACCCCGCCTCGCTGACCTGACGCAACCACTCGCCGGCGGAATAATCGCGCACATGGCTGGTGTCGCGCAGCACTTCGACGCTTTGCAGGTAAGTGTCGAACAACGGGCTGCCCGGTGACAACACGTCGATGAACGCCGCCACGCCACCCGGCTTCAGCACCCGGCGCACTTCCCGCAGGGCCAGGCCGAGATCGCTCCAATGGTGCGCCGAATAGCGGCTGAATACGAAATCGAACTCACCATCGGCGAATGGCAGGCGCTCGGCGGCACCGTTGACCGTTGTCACATTGCTCAAGCCACGCTCAATCGCAGCCGCTGTCACCACGTCGAGCATTTGCTGGGACAGATCGTAGGCCACCACTTCTTTCACCAGCGAAGCCACGTGAAAACTCACGTGCCCTGCCCCGCAGCCCAGGTCCAGCACACGGGCATCGCCCTGCCCCGCCAGTTCGGCCTGTAGCAGTGCGAATTCGGTGCCTTGAGCGTGGACGGCGCTGCTCAGGTAGACCGCGGCCTGTTCACCGAATTGCTTCTGGACTACCTGACTGTGCTGGGCGGTGCTGGTCATGGGGGACTTCCTTTTTGGGGTTGAGTCTTGCTGTGTCTGTTCGGGCCTCTTCGCGAGCAGGCTCGCTCCCACAATGGAATGCATTTCAAATGTGGGAGCGAGCCTGCTCGCGAAGGCGTCATCACGCCTTACGCAAAATCACGCGTCGCGAAACAACCAAGGCTGGCTCGCACGGTGCTTGGCTTCAAACGCCGCAATCGCATCACCGTCCTGCAAGGTCAGGCCGATATCGTCCAGGCCATTGAGCAGGCAGTGCTTGCGGAAGGCATCGATCTCAAAATTCAACACCTTGCCGTCCGGACGGGTCACGGTCTGGGCTTGCAGATCGATCTGCAACTGATAGCCCGGGTTGGCCTCGACCTGCTTGAACAACTCATCGACTTCAGCGTCGCTCAGGATGATCGGCAGCAAGCCGTTCTTGAAGCTGTTGTTGAAGAAGATGTCGGCGTAGCTCGGCGCGATGATGCTGCGGAAACCGTATTCTTCCAGTGCCCATGGGGCGTGTTCGCGGCTGGAACCGCAACCGAAGTTCTCGCGGGCCAGCAATACGCTGGCGCCCTGATAGCGTTCGGCGTTGAGGACGAAATCCTTGTTCAGCGGGCGCTTGGAGTTGTCCTGATACGGCTGGCCCACGTCCAGGTAGCGCCATTCGTCGAACAGGTTCGGACCAAAACCGGTGCGCTTGATCGACTTCAAAAACTGTTTCGGAATGATCTGGTCAGTGTCGACGTTGGCACGATCCAGAGGCGCGACAAGTCCAGTGTGCTGGGTGAAAGCTTTCATGCTGCGCTCCTTTAGATCAATTCACGGACGTCGACGAAACGACCGTTTACAGCGGCGGCGGCGGCCATGGCCGGGCTGACCAGGTGGGTACGACCACCGGCACCCTGACGGCCTTCGAAGTTGCGGTTCGACGTGGAAGCGCAATGCTCGCCCGACTCCAAACGGTCCGGGTTCATCGCCAGGCACATCGAGCAGCCCGGCTCACGCCATTCGAAACCGGCTTCGAGGAAAATCTTGTCCAGACCTTCGGACTCCGCCTGTGCCTTCACCAGGCCCGAGCCCGGCACCACGATGGCCTGCTTGATGGTCGATGCCACTTTGCGGCCCTTGGCGATAACGGCAGCAGCGCGCAAATCTTCGATCCGCGAATTGGTGCAGGAACCGATGAACACGCGGTCCAGCTGAATGTCAGTGATCGCCTGATTGGCGGTCAAACCCATGTATTTCAAGGCGCGTTCGATGGATCCGCGTTTGACCAGGTCCATTTCCTTGGCCGGGTCCGGCACATTCTGATCCACAGCCAAGACCATCTCGGGCGAGGTGCCCCAGCTGACTTGTGGCTTGATCTGGGTAGCGTCCAGTTCGACGATGGTGTCGAACACCGCATCAGCGTCAGACACCAGGTCTTTCCAGGCTTCGACGGCCAAATCCCATTCCGCGCCTTTCGGGGCAAATGGACGGCCCTTCACGTAAGCCACGGTTTTTTCGTCCGCGGCCACCAGACCTACGCGAGCGCCGGCCTCGATGGACATGTTGCAGATGGTCATGCGGCCTTCGACGGACAGATCGCGAATCGCGCTGCCGGCGAATTCGATGGCGTGGCCGTTACCACCGGCGGTGCCGATCTTGCCGATCACGGCGAGGACGATGTCCTTGGCGGTCACGCCAAACGGCAATTGGCCTTCGACGCGCACCAGCATGTTCTTCATTTTCTTGGCGACCAGGCACTGGGTGGCGAGCACGTGCTCGACCTCGGAAGTGCCGATACCGTGGGCCAGGGCACCGAACGCACCGTGGGTCGAGGTATGGGAGTCGCCGCAGACCACGGTCATGCCCGGCAAGGTGGCACCCTGCTCCGGGCCGATGACGTGGACGATGCCCTGGCGGACGTCATTCATCTTGAATTCGACGATGCCGTATTCGTCGCAGTTATCGTCGAGGGTCTGGACCTGCAAACGCGAGACCTGGTCGGCAATGGCTTCGATGCCACCCTTGCGCTCCGGCGTGGTCGGTACGTTGTGGTCCGGGGTCGCGATGTTGGCATCGATGCGCCACGGCTTGCGCCCGGCCAGACGCAGGCCTTCGAAGGCTTGCGGCGAGGTCACTTCATGAATGATGTGACGATCGATGTAGATCAGCGCAGAGCCATCGTCGCGCTGCTTGACCAAATGCGAATCCCAGAGCTTGTCGTAGAGCGTTTTGCCGGCCATCAGACGGTTTCCTCATCAGCTTGTTTCTATGCCCTGGGTCTTGAGTGATTCAATAACCCTTTGGCTTGTGAGGCTGATCCTATGGGGTTACATTAAATAACTCAAATTCATATTTTTTATGCTTTGGATAACCAACTGGAATACATCCATGGACCTGGCCAATCTCAATGCCTTTATTGCCATCGCCGAGACTGGCAGCTTCTCCGGCGCGGGCGAACGCCTGCATCTGACTCAGCCTGCCATCAGCAAGCGCATCGCCGGCCTGGAGCAACAATTGAAGGTGCGCCTGTTCGATCGCCTGGGTCGCGAAGTCGGCCTGACCGAGGCCGGCCGCGCCCTGTTGCCCCGCGCCTACCAGATTCTCAACGTCCTTGATGATACGCGCCGCGCCCTGACCAACCTCACGGGTGAGGTGACCGGTCGTCTGACCCTGGCCACCAGTCACCACATCGGCCTGCACCGATTGCCACCTTTATTAAGGGAGTTCACCCGCCGCTACCCCGATGTCGCACTGGATATCCAGTTCCTGGATTCGGAAGTGGCCTACGAGGAAATCCTGCATGGCCGCGCGGAACTGGCGGTCATCACCCTGGCGCCCGAACCCCACGCACTGGTCAAGGCGACGCCGGTGTGGGACGACCCGCTGGATTTCGTGGTCGCCCCGGAACATTCACTGCTCAACAACGGCAAGGTCAGCCTGGCGGACATCGCCCGCCATCCGGCGGTGTTTCCCGGCGGCAACACCTTTACCCACCATATCGTCCAGCGCCTGTTCGAAGCCCAGGGCCTGACGCCGAACATCGCCATGAGCACCAACTACCTGGAAACCATCAAGATGATGGTGTCGATTGGCCTGGCCTGGAGCGTCCTGCCGCGCACCATGCTCGATGATCAGGTTGCACGAATACCCTTGCCGGGCATACAACTGTCTCGCCAGCTAGGCTATATCCTGCACACCGAAAGGACGCTATCGAATGCAGCACGGGCCTTCATGGCCTTGCTGGACGCTCAAATCGATCTGCCAGGGACTCAAGGCTGACGTGTGCTACGCCTGTAAAGCCGTGAAATCCTGTGCCAAATGCCCATTCAGCCCAAGGCTTGCCAATGCCGAAATCTGTTGACCGTATTCCGCCGATGCCGCGAATTCAGGCAATTGACCCCAGACGTTCCGAGCAGAGCTGGGAGAGTGCCCCTCAACTGCTGGCCGCCCTGAACGGTGCGCGTCTGGGTGCCTGGTACTGGGATATCGAGCGCGGACAGATCAGTTGGTCGCGGGGTACGCAGGCGTTGTTCGGCTTCGATCCGCGCCAACCCTTACCGGCCGATCTGGAATACCTCGACCTGTTGCCACCGGAGGACCGGGCAAAAACCGTGCGCGCCTTCCATGCAGTGATCGCCGGCGCACCGCTTGAGCAGGCCATGCATCACCGCATTCGCTGGCCTGACGGCAGCCTGCATTGGCTCGAAATCAACGGTAGCCTGCTGCCGGACAAGCATGGTCGGCCACGGATGATCGGCGTGATCCGCGAAATCACCCACCAACGCCAGCGCGAGCAGGCGCTGAGCAGTTCCGAAAAGCGCTTCGCCACGCTGTTTCACCTGTGCCCGAACATGGTACTGCTCACTCGCCAGGAAGACGGCCTGATCACCGAAGCCAACCAGTATTTCGAAAGCCTCTTCGGCTGGCCGGTGCAGGATGCCATTGGCCGCACCACCCTGGAACTGGGTCTATGGGTTCACCCTGAACAACGGGCAGAACTGGTCAAGGCCACCAAGGCCAAAGGCGAACTGACCAGCATGGAGGTGCAGTTCCGTGCCAGCAACGGCCAGATCCACGATGGCATCCTCAGCGCGCAAAAGGTCGAACTCGAAGGTCAACCCTATCTGCTGAGCACCTTCCTCGACACCACCGAACGCAAAGCGGCCGAGCACGCGCTGAAAGACAGCCAGGAACGCCTCGACCTGGCGCTGGATTCGGCGCAACTGGGCACCTGGGACTGGCACATTCCCAGCGGCATGCTCTATGGCTCGGCCCGCGCCGCGCAATTGCACGGGCTGGAAGCCAAGCCCTTCCATGAGTCCTTCGAAGAATTTTTCGAAGGTGTGCCCGGCGAAGAGCGCAGCTCCATGCGCGACGCCTATCGCACTCTGCGCGAAGGCCCGGCCGGCAACTATCAGCTGACGTATCGCGTGCAACTGCCCGATGGCACTTCGCGCTACCTGGAAAGCCGTGCCCGGCTCTACCGTGATGAAAACGGTGTGCCGCTGCGCATGGCCGGCACCTTGCTCGATATCACCGACCAGGTCGAACGCGAACAACAGCTGGTGTCCTCGGAAGAGAAATTCGCCACGCTGTTCCAGGTCAGTCCGGATCCGATCTGCGTGACCCACCAGGACACCGGGCAATTCATTGAGATCAACTCAAGCTTCACCCAGACCTTCGGCTGGACCGCGGCCGATGTGATTGGTCGCAGCGCCGACGAAATCGGCCTGTGGGACGCCTCGGCGAAGAGCTTGCAACGCATCGAACAGGTGATCCGCGAACAAGCGCTGAACAACGTGGCGATCATTGTCCAGCACAAGGATGGGGAATCACTGACCTGCGTGATTTCCAGCCGCCAGATCAGCGTCGGCGACCAGCCATGCATCGTCACCACCTTGCGCGACATTACCCAGCAGCAACGTTCGGAAGCGGCACTCAAGGCCAGCGAAGAGAAGTTCGCCAAGGCGTTTCACTCCAGCCCCGACGCCATCACCATCACCGAGCGCGATACCGGACGCTATTTGGAGGTCAATGATGGTTTCTGCCGCCTGACCGGTTATCGCGCCGATGAAGTGATCGGCCGCACGGTGTACCAGGTCGGGATCTGGGCCGAAGAGAAACAACGCTCGGCGCTGCTGGCCGAGCTGCAGATCAAGGGCCGGGTGCATCACCAGGAGATGCTCGGGCGCAACAAGCGCGGCGAGTTGCTGACCGTCGAAGTCTCGGTGGAGCCGATCACCCTCAACGAAACCGCATGCCTGCTGCTGACTGCGCGGGACGTCAGCCTGCTGAAAAACGCCGAGGCACAGATCCGTCACCTGGCCTACCACGACCCGCTGACCAACCTGCCCAACCGCGCACTGCTGATGGATCGCCTGAGCCAGCAGATTGCCCTGCTCAAACGCCACAACCTGCGCGGCGCCCTGATGTTTCTCGACCTCGACCACTTCAAGCACATCAACGATTCGCTCGGGCACCCGGTGGGCGATACCGTGCTGAAAATCATCACCGCGCGCCTTGAGGCCAGCGTGCGCATGGAAGACACCGTCGCGCGCCTGGGCGGTGACGAATTCGTTGTCCTGCTCAGCGGCCTCGAAGGGTCGCGCAACGATGTCACCATCCAGGTGCGGGAATTGGCCGACACCTTGCGCGAACTGCTGTCCGAGCCGATGTTCCTCGACGGCCAGCGCCTGCAAGTGACGCCAAGTATCGGCATCGCACTGATTCCCGATCACGGCTCGACGCCGACCGACCTGCTCAAGCGCGCCGACATCGCGCTTTATCGCGCCAAGGATTCGGGACGCAATACCGCGCAGATGTACCACAACACCATGCAGAAGGCCGCGAGCGAACGCCTGCGCATGGAGACCGATCTGCGCCTGGCCCTGTCCCGGGGCGAATTTCGCGTGCACTACCAGCCCCAACTCGATGCCCGGGACAACCGCATCGTCGGCGCCGAAGCACTGGTGCGCTGGAACCATCCGGAACTCGGCGCGCAATCGCCCACGGAGTTCATCAAGGTGCTGGAGGACAGCGGCTTGATCCTGGAGGTTGGCACCTGGATCGTCGATGAAGCCTGCCAGGCCTTCAGGCAACTGATTGCCAACGGCCTGGTGGACCCTCAGGATTTCAGCCTGTGCGTGAACATCAGCCCGAGGCAATTCCGCCAGAATGACTTCGTCGAACACATCGAAGAGAGCCTCGCCCACTACGGCCTGCCCTGCTCGATGCTGAAGCTGGAAATCACCGAAGGCATCGTCATCCAGAACCTGGAAGACACCATCAATAAAATGCGCCGCCTGAAAAAACTCGGCGTGAGCTTTGCCATGGACGACTTCGGCACCGGTTACTCCTCACTGACCTATCTCAAGCGCCTGCCGGTGGACACGCTGAAAATCGACCAGTCGTTCATTCGCGATGCCACCACCGACCCCAACGACGCCGAAATCATCCGCGCCATCGTTGCCATGGCCCGCAGCCTGGAATTGAAAGTGATTGCCGAAGGTGTGGAAACGCCCGAGCAGCTTGAGTTCCTGCAGGGGTTGGGCTGTCATTTCTATCAGGGCTATCTGCACAGCCAGCCGTTGCCGGTGGAAGAGTTTCAGAAACTGCTGAGATAAAGTCCGGGCACCGATCATAGGTGGGAGCGAGCCTGCTCGCGAAGGCAGCGTGTCAGTCGACATCAAGATTGACTGACTCACCGCTTTCGCGAGCAGGCTCGCTCCCACATTGGCGTCGGGTGTTCCTACGAGTAAGCCCCCTTCATACCTATGTATGAATTGCTTAAACCCACACATAACCCCGCTGACCCTGTGTACGAGTGACGCCATTGCTGTCGCGCCGTAAATTGGATCCCACGCAATCGGCCAACGGACCAACATCCCGATCCGCCGATGAGTGATCGCGGCAGCCGATCATTCTCCCGCGTTACACCCCGGCCACTCTTCCCGATCACAGGGCCGGGTTTTCTGCGCCCGCATACCCGTTATGCGGGCGCTTTTTTTATGGAGGTGATCCATGGGTGAATACCGCAAATTATGGTGGTCGCTGATTGGCGTCCTCGGCGTGACCTTCTGCCTGCTCGGGTGGTTCGGCCACGAGATTTACCGGCAGGCGCCGCCGATTCCCGAACAGGTGCAAAACGCCGAAGGAAAAATCCTGTTCCGGTCCGCCGACATTCTCGACGGTCAAACCGCGTGGCAGAGCATCGGTGGCATGCAGCTAGGCTCGATCTGGGGCCATGGCGCCTATCAGGCGCCGGATTGGACGGCCGACTGGCTGCACCGCGAACTGCTCGCCTGGCTGGACCTGGCGGCGCAGCAGAACTACGCCAAGGCGTATCGGGACATCGATGACGATCAGCAGGCCCTGCTGCGTCATCAACTCAAACGCGAGTACCGTGGCAATCGGCTGGTCGATGGCACGCTGGTGCTCAGCGAGCGGCGCGTCCAGGCCATCGCGCAAACCGCTGCGTATTACCACGCACTGTTTGGCAACGACGTGTCGCTGCAGGGCAGCCGCAAAAGCTTTGCCATGAAAGAAAACACCCTGCCCGACGCCGCCCGGCGCCAGCAGATGACGTACTTTTTCTTCTGGACGGCCTGGGCCGCCGCCACCGAACGCGACGGTCAGACCGCGACTTTTACCAACAACTGGCCCCACGAACCCTTGATCGACAACCACCCGACCGCCGAAAACGTGGTCTGGTCGATTGTCAGCATTGTCGTGCTGCTGGCGGGCATCGGTTTTCTGGTCTGGGGTTGGGCGTTCCTGCGCAACCACGAAGAAGGCGAGCCCAAGGTTCCAGCCAAGGACCCGCTGAGCCTGATCAAACTCACGCCTTCGCAAAAGGCCCTGGGCAAATACCTGCTGCTGGTCGGTGCGCTGTTCGGCTTTCAGGTGCTGATGGGCGGCGTGACCGCGCACTACACGGTCGAGGGCCAGGATTTCTATGGGCTGCCGCTGTCGCAATGGTTCCCCTATGCGCTGACGCGGACCTGGCATTTGCAGAGCGCCATGTTCTGGATCGCCACCGGGTTCCTCGCGGCGGGGCTGTTTCTGGCGCCGTTCATCAACGGCGGCAAAGACCCGAAATGGCAGAAACTCGGCGTTGACATCCTGTTCTGGGCGCTGGTGCTGGTGGTCGTCGGTTCGTACGCGGGCAACTTCCTCGCCATCGCACAACTGATGCCGGCGCAATGGAGCTTCTGGCTCGGTCACCAGGGTTACGAATACGTCGACCTGGGCCGCCTGTGGCAAATCGCCAAGTTCGCCGGGATCGTGTTCTGGCTGGTGCTGATGTTGCGCGCCATGGTCCCTGCCCTGCGCCAGCCCGGCGACAAGAACCTGCTGGCGCTGCTCGCGGCGTCCGTGGTGGCTATTGGTCTGTTCTACGGCGCAGGCCTGTTCTATGGCGAGCGTACCAACCTTTCGGTCATGGAATATTGGCGCTGGTGGGTGGTGCATCTGTGGGTCGAAGGATTCTTCGAAGTCTTCGCCACCACCGCACTGGCCTTCATTTTCACCAGTATGGGGCTGGTCTCCAAACGCCTGGCCACCACCGCCACCCTCGGCTCGGCCTCGCTGTTCATGCTCGGCGGCGTACCCGGCACCTTTCACCACATCTACTTTGCCGGCACCACCACGCCGGTAATGGCCGTGGGCGCCACCTTCAGCGCCCTGGAAGTAGTGCCCTTGATCCTGTTGGGCCATGAAGCCTGGGAAAACTGGCGCCTCAAGGAGCGCGCCGCGTGGATGGCGCAGATTCGCTGGCCGTTGCAGTTCTTCATCGCCACCGCGTTCTGGAACATGCTGGGTGCCGGCGTATTCGGCTTCCTGATCAACCCGCCGATTGCGCTGTATTACATTCAGGGCCTGAACACCACGCCCTTGCACGCACATGCGGCCCTGTTCGGGGTTTACGGCTCGCTGGCGCTGGGTTTCAGCCTGTTGATCCTGCGCTACCTGCGACCGAACCTGCAGTTCAATGATCGCCTGATGAGCACCGGCTTCTGGTGGCTCAATGGCGGCCTGATGCTGATGATCGTCACCAGCCTGTTGCCCATCGGTATCCTGCAGTTCTACGCGAGCGCCAGCCAGGGCTTGTGGTATGCCCGCAGCGAAGCGTTCATGCAGCAAGACCTGTTGCAAACGCTGCGCTGGGTTCGCACTTTCGGCGACATTGTGTTTCTGGTGGGTGCGTTTGCGGTGATCTGGCAGATCGCGAGCGGCCTGCTGTTTTCGTCCCGGCATCCGCGTGCTGTGAAGGCTGCAACGTCGACTGGACAACGTTAATTCCAGACACAAAAAAGGGCGCCAATGGCGCCCTTTTTGTTATTCCGGCTTAGTGTTGCAGAGCCGGTTTTTGCGCTCCGTTGATCGGGATGCGCTTGGCTTTCGCCTCTTCCGGGATGACTCGCAGCAGGTCGATGCTCAACAGACCGTTGCGCAGGTCGGCGGCCTTGATTTCGATATGGTCCGCCAGACGGAAGGACAGTTTGAAGGCCCGCTGGGCGATGCCTTGATGCAGGAAGGTCACGCCTTCACTGGCATCACGTTTGCCGCCACTGATGGTCAGCACACCCTTCTCCACTTGCAGCTCCAGGTCTTCTTCCTGGAAACCGGCTGCCGCCACAACGATGCGGTATTGATCGTCGCCATGTTTTTCGACGTTGTAGGGAGGGTAAGTGCTGCCAGGCTCATTGCGCAGGGCAGTTTCGAACAGATCGTTGAAACGATCGAAACCTACCGAGGAACGGAACAGAGGCGCCAGGGAAAATGCAGTAGTCATGGTTCAAATCTCCTGAAAACAATCAGCAAGGTTTTTTGTCTCCGCGACCCGAATTCGGCATCGCGTAACCCTTAGATAGGGACCGCTGATTACTTTTCAAGAGAGTGTTTTCAGATTTTTTCAGGCCGCTTCAGCTACCTGCAATCCCAACAAACGCGAGACCTGATCCAGTTCGGTCTCACGACGCAGGACGGTGAACAGCTCTACCGCCTCGGGATAATTACGGGTCAGCATCGCCAGCCACTGCTTCAAGCGACCCGGGGATTGGCGCGGCGTCATTTGCGCCTTGGCTTGCAACCAGAAGTCCTGGAGCAGCGGCAGCAGCTCGGCCCAGGTCATCTCCACGACCTCCTCGCCCGCCCGCGCCGCGGCGATTTGCCGGGCCAGGTCCGGACGCGAAACCAGGCCGCGCCCCAACATGATGTCTTCCACGCCGCTGATCTCGCGGCAGCGGCGCCAGTCTTCGACACTCCAGATATCGCCATTGGCAAACACCGGCACCTTGACCACGTCCTGCACCCGGGGAATCCATTCCCAGTGCGCCGGTGGCTTGTAGCCATCGGTTTTGGTACGCGCATGAACTACGATGTGCTCCGCGCCGCCTTCGGCCAGTGCCGTGGCGCATACCAGCGAACCATCAGGGCTGTCGAAGCCCAGGCGCATCTTGGCAGTGACCGGGATGTGCGCTGGAACAGCGCGACGGACATGTTCGACGATCCGATTCAGCAGCTCGGGTTCCTTGAGCAGCACCGCGCCGCCACGGGACTTGTTCACGGTCTTGGCCGGGCAGCCGAAGTTAAGGTCGATCACTTCGGAGCCCAACTCGCAGGCCAGCGCGGCGTTTTCCGCCAGGCACACCGGGTCCGATCCGAGTAGTTGCACACGCAGCGGCACGCCTGACGCCGTGCGGGCACCGGTCAGCAACTCAGGACCGAACTTGTGGAAATAGGCAGGTGTCAGCAACTGATCGTTGATCCGAATGAACTCGGTCACGCACCAATCGATACCGCCCACACGGGTCAGCACATCGCGCAAGATGTTGTCGACCAACCCCTCCATGGGCGCCAAAGCAATTTGCATGAAAAACACACTCAACGAAAAACGTGCGGCAGTTTACTGGATTATGCGAAAGACCGCAGATTCCTTGTGGGAGCGGGCTTGCTCGCGAAGGCGGGTGAACATTCAACAATGATGTCGACTGACACGCCGCTTTCGCGAGCAAGCCCGCTCCCACATTTAGATTTTGGCTGCTTCCGGATTCTGCGACAGCAACGCCGGGCCATAGCCCTCGATGAACTCCGCCGGCATGCGCTTGGGCTTGCCGGTGGACAGTTCGATGCAGACGAAGGTGGTTTGCGCACGCAACAGCGTCGAATTATCGCTGGGGCGCTTCAACTGGAAGTGACGGGTCATTTTCAGGCGCTGATCCCAATCGACGATCCAGGTCGCCAATTGCAGTTCGTCACCTTCATAGGCGGCTGCCAGGTAATCGATCTCGTGCCTCACCACCGCCATTGCCCGGTCCAGTCGACGATATTCGACCAGGTCCAGGCCAAGGCGCTGGGAGTGGCGCCAGGCACAGCGCTCGAGCCAGGTCACGTACACCGCGTTATTGGCATGCCCCAGCCCGTCGATGTCTTCGGCGCCTACTTGCAGATCAATGATAAATGGCGTTGCCCGATCCCAGCCCATGCCCCACTCCCGGTCAGATGATTTCGACCGGGGCAGTGTAACGGAAGCTCAGGCCGATTGGCGCGATTGCAGGCTGCGGCCGGCCAGTAGTGATAACACGCCATCAATCACCCGGGGATCAGCAAGTACCCGCTGATGACCGCCCTCTTCCAGGCGCAACAGGCGACTGTCGAACCAGGCTTCGTGGATCAATTGCGATTCCTTGACCGGGACGAAATCATCGTCTTCGGCATGGACGATCAGGCCGGGCATGTCGAGTTGATAGTGCGCGACATCCAGCGTCGCTGCGCGCATGCCGACGTCTTTCTCGACCTGGCGAATGAAGGCGGAGCGGGCCTTGGGTGGCAATCGCACATAACGGGCGAACCCACGCAGCACGCCAAGGATCCGTGCCGGTGCAGCAATGCTGACCAGGGTTTCGGTACGCAAGCCCAATTGCACGGCAAGCATGGCGCTGGCACCGCCCATGGAGTGACCGATGACGGCTTGCAGCGGCGGTAATTCAGCGGCGGCTTCGAGCATGGCGCGTGCAAACAACACCACATTGGCCTCGGTGCCTGGCGAGCGACCGTGTGCCGGACCATCGAGGGCAACCACGGTGTAACCGGCATCAACCAGCGCGGTGATGAGACTGGCAAATTGTGTCGGCCGGCCTTCCCAGCCGTGCATCAGCATCACCGTCGGCCCTTGCCCCCAGCGCAATGCCGAGAGGCCGAAACGCAAAGTGATTCGTTCGGATTTCGCCAGGAGCGGCAATTCCCAGTCACGCGGTGGAAAGTCCCGCGGCGTCATGAACGCCAGTCGCATTTTACTTGCGACCAGTTTTGGAGCAAACCAACCCAAGGTGCCATTAACGCCACGAACCCACTTCAACGTGCTCATCGCTCTCTCCTCAGGCTGCTGCCTTCAGGTCAACGCACCGCCGACTTGGCAGCGCGCAGCAATCGATCGGATAAATCACCTGGCCCCAGCGCCCGTGCAAGCGCCAGACCGCCCACCATCAAGGCCATGTCGGCCAATGCTTTATCGGTATCTTCAGGACTGGCCGCCAACTGCGCGACCATCAGCTCCAAATGCTCGTTCAGCGCGATCCGGAACGTCTCGGGCAAACGTCCGAGTTCTCCGATCGAGGCCGGGATCGGGCACGCAGACTCGCTGGAATCACGATGTTTGCGCGACAGATAGAACGCAGCGACCAGGGCGCGGCGCTCTTCACCGGTCAACTCGGCATCCATGTCGGCAATCAAGTCACGACGGCGACCCAGCAATTGCTTGAAGGCCTCCAGCATCATCGCGTCCTTGCTTTCGAAGTGCGCATAGAAACCGCCGACGGTCAGGCCGGCCGCGCCCATCACTTCGCCCACGCTCGGTTCGGCCGGGCCGCGCTGGATCAGCGCTGCGCTGGCGGCCTTGAGGATGCGTTCGCGGGTTTGAGCTTTTTTATCGTTCATCGTTGCCTCCGAATATTACGACTAGAATATTATTCTCATAATAATTTTCTGCAAGTCGTGGATGTGACCGCTGGTCTGAAGAACAGTTTGAGAGAAATAGGGAGATTTGGCCAAACGCCAGACAAACAAAAGGGCCATTCAATAATTGAATGACCCTTATAAAATCCCGCATAGCGGGTAATCGTGGCGTCCCCTAGGGGACTCGAACCCCTGTTACCGCCGTGAAAGGGCGGTGTCCTAGGCCACTAGACGAAGGGGACACAAACCCTTCTATACAACTGATCAGTGCTGAGAGCTGATCGATTCAAGGCCAGTGTGGCCAGACCTTGAACTGTAAATTGGTGGAGCTAAGCGGGATCGAACCGCTGACCTCCTGCATGCCATGCAGGCGCTCTCCCAGCTGAGCTATAGCCCCGGATTTTTCGCCTCTCGGCGGAGCGACATCTTGCAACATCACTTCTGTAAAACTGGCGTCCCCTAGGGGACTCGAACCCCTGTTACCGCCGTGAAAGGGCGGTGTCCTAGGCCACTAGACGAAGGGGACGCAAACCCTTCTATACAACTGATCAACGCTGAGTGTTGATCGCTTCAAGGCCGGTGTGGCCAGGCCTTGAAGTGTAAATTGGTGGAGCTAGACGGGATCGAACCGTCGACCTCTTGCATGCCATGCAAGCGCTCTCCCAGCTGAGCTATAGCCCCTCATCGTTGATGTCATCGCTGAGGACGGGGCGAATCTTAAGGGTGTATCGAAAGGCTGTCAAACTTATTTTTCAAAAAATTTAAAATTTTTTGCCGACATAACAACCACTTACCGCCCTCCCCCGAAAATCCGGGGTCTGATGGCCACTCTGCGTCCAATGTCGGCACGCACAATGGCCATCAATCCTTCATACAGCGTCTCAGGCGATCGCGCCGAGAAGCTTTTCCCACTCTTTGTTTTCTTTCTTCGACACGCCGCCCAACAGGTCAATCGCCTGGCGCAAGCGGAAACGGGTCAGGTCCGGACCGAGGATTTCCATCGCATCGAGTACCGATACCGAACTGGCTTGCCCTGTAATCGCAGCAAACATCAGTGGCATGGCATCACGCAGCTTCAGTTCCAGGGACTCGACAACGGCCTGGATCGTGGCCGTGATGCTGTCCTTCTCCCACTGACGCAGGCTTTCCAGCTTCCACAGGATCAACTGCATCAATTGACGCACCTGATCACCCGAGAGCTTCTTCGACTCGAACAGCTTGGCGTCCGGATTCACACCACCGGCAAAGAAGAACCCGGCCAGCGGCGCGACCTGGCTGAAGGTTTCAACCCGGCCCTGCACGTGCGGCGCGATTTTCATCATGTATTCGGAATTGAATGCCCACTTCTGCACGCGTGCGGCGAACTCTTCCACAGGCAGGTCGCGCAGCCATTGGCCGTTGAGCCACGACAGCTTCTCGATGTCGAAAATCGGCCCACCCAGGGAAACGCGCTTGAGGTCGAAATTGTCGACCATTTCCTGCAACGAGAACTTCTCGCGCTCGTCCGGCATCGACCAGCCCATGCGACCCAGGTAGTTGAGCATCGCTTCGGGCATGAAGCCCATGCGCTCGTAGAACGTCACCGAGGTCGGGTTCTTGCGCTTGGACAGCTTGCTCTTGTCCGGGTTACGCAGCAGCGGCATGTAGCACAGCTCCGGCTGTTCCCAACCGAAGTATTCGTACAGCAGGATCAGCTTCGGCGCCGAAGGCAGCCACTCTTCGCCACGCAATACGTGGGTGATGCCCATCAGGTGGTCATCGACCACGTTGGCCAGGAAGTACGTCGGCAAGCCGTCGGTCTTCATCAGGACTTGCATGTCCATGCGATCCCATGGAATTTCGACATCGCCACGCAGCATGTCCGGGACCACGCAGACGCCTTCGCTCGGCACCTTCATGCGGATCACGTGCGGCTCGCCAGCGGCCAGGCGACGCGCGACTTCTTCCTTGGACAGCAGCAAGGCGCGACCGTCATACCGCGGGGTTTCGCCACGGGCCATTTGTTCGGCGCGCATCTGGTCCAGCTCTTCGGCGGTGCAGAAGCATGGGAACGCATGGCCCATATCGACCAGTTGCTGGCAATACTTCTGATAAATGTCGCCACGCTCGCTTTGACGGTATGGACCGTGCGGACCGCCAACGTCCGGGCCTTCGCTCCAGTCGATGCCCAACCAGCGCAGGGCGTCGAAAATCTGCTGCTCGGATTCGCGGGTCGAACGCAACTGGTCGGTGTCTTCGATCCGCAGGATGAACTCACCGCCATGCTGCTTGGCAAAGCAGTAGTTGAACAATGCGATGTAAGCGGTGCCTACGTGGGGGTCCCCGGTAGGCGATGGCGCGATGCGAGTGCGGACGGTGGTCATGGCATGTCTCGAAAAGAATAAAAAGCAAAGATTTAACAAGAGGCGAATGGTAACAGGCGACACCCGCCCCGCTCCAGCGAACAGGGCATTTAAGCCAAGGTTGCGACTGTAATGTCCGTATGCCGTGGTGAATGACCGAATATCAGCCGATGGCATTTACCGTTTATCGGCTGTATGCCAGATTCACCTGCTGATAACTTTCCTTACATATTCTCGACTACAGTTTGCCCCATGCCTGCCCAACTCAAGCGTCGCCTGTTTCTGTTCCTGTTGATTGTCCTGCTGGTTGCCGGGGGCTTTTTTGCCCATTGGTTTTTAAAAGGACGGTTCTACGAAAGCACTGACAACGCGTATGTCCAGGGCGAGATCACCCGCGTGTCGAGCCAGTTGGGCGCACGTATCGATCAGGTGCTGGTACAGGACAACCAGCACGTCGAGAAAGGCCAGTTGCTGATCAGGCTCGAAGGCGATGATTTCCGCCTCGCCGTCGACCGTGCCAACGCCGCTCTCGCCACTCGCCAGGCCGAACGCCTGCAGGCCCAGAGCAAACTGACTCAACAAGCCAGCCTGATTGCCGCCAGCGATGCGCAGGTCGCCTCCACCCAGGCGAGCCTGGGTCGCACGCAGATTGACTTGAACCGGGCAGAGACCTTGCGCAAACCCGGCTATGTGTCGGAAGAACGGGTGACCACCCTCTCCGCCGAATCCCATATCGCCCGATCGCAACTGAGCAAAGCCCAGGCCGATGCCCAGGCTCAGCGCCAGCAAGTCAACGCGTTGGGCGCCGAGATCAAACGCCTCGACGCGCAGATCGCCAACGCCAAGGCCGATCTGGCCCAGGCCGAATTGAACCTGACCCGCAGTGAAATTCACGCCCCTATAAGTGGCTTGATCGGCCAACGCTCGGCCCGCGAAGGCCAGTACGTGCAGGCCGGCGCCTACTTGCTGTCGATCGTGCCCGATGAAGACATCTGGATTCAGGCCAACTTCAAGGAAACCCAGATCGGCCACATGCAACCCGGCCAGAAAGCCGAGCTGACCTTCGACGCCTACGGCGACACGCCGATCGAAGCGCGGGTCGACAGCCTGTTCGCCGCCTCGGGTGCACAGTTCAGCCTGCTGCCGCCGGACAATGCCACGGGCAACTTCACCAAAGTCGTACAACGAATTCCGGTCAAACTGACCTTCGCCGCCAACAATCCGCTGCGCGGCAAGATCCGGCCGGGCATGTCGGTCACTGCCACAGTGAACATCAAGGACGCCCCTGAAGTTGTCACGGCCAAGGTGAACAGCCAAGACACGCCAGACGATGGCCGGTGATCAACTGATCCGCCCGGTCGGGGAACCGACCCGGCGGGACTGGATTGCGGTGATGAGTGTGATGCTCGGCGCCTTCATGGCGGTGCTCGACATCCAGATCACCAACTCCTCGCTCAAGGATATTCAGGGCGCGCTGTCGGCGACCCTCGAAGAAGGCTCGTGGATTTCCACCTCGTACCTGGTCGCGGAGATCATCATGATCCCGCTGACCGCCTGGCTGGTGCAGCTGCTGTCGGCGCGGCGCCTGGCAGTGTGGGTGTCCCTCGGTTTTCTCGTCGCCTCGCTGCTGTGTTCCATGGCCTGGAGCCTGGAAAGCATGATCGTCTTTCGTGCGCTGCAAGGCTTCACGGGCGGCGCGCTGATTCCGCTGGCGTTCACCCTGACCCTGATCAAACTGCCCGAGCATCACCGCGCCAAAGGCATGGCGATGTTCGCCATGACCGCCACCTTCGCCCCCTCCATCGGCCCGACCCTCGGCGGCTGGCTGACCGAGAACTGGGGCTGGGAATACATTTTCTACATCAACATACCGCCCGGCCTGATCATGATCGCCGGCCTGATGTATGGCCTGGAGAAGAAAGAAGCGCATTGGGAATTGCTCAAAAGCACTGACTACATGGGCATCGTCACCCTCGGCGTCGGCCTCGGCTGCTTGCAGGTATTTCTGGAGGAAGGCCATCGCAAGGACTGGCTCGAATCGGACCTGATCGTGATGCTTGGCAGCATCGCCCTGATCAGCCTGATCACCTTTGTGATCGTGCAGTTTTCCAAACCCAATCCGCTGATCAACCTCGGCATCCTTGGTAATAGGAATTTCGGTTTATCGAGCATTTCCAGTGTCGGAATGGGGGTTGGGCTGTATGGCTCGATCTATCTGCTGCCGCTGTATCTGGCGCAGATCCAGAACTACAACGCCCTGCAGATCGGTGAAGTGATCATGTGGATGGGTGTGCCACAGCTGTTTTTGATTCCGCTGGTGCCCAAGCTGATGAAGGTTGTGTCGCCGAAATGGCTGTGCACCATTGGCTTCGGCCTGTTCGGGCTGGCGAGTTTTTCATCGGGGGTGCTGAACCCGGACTTCGCCGGGCCGCAGTTCAATCAGATCCAGATCATCCGCGCGCTGGGGCAACCGCTGATCATGGTCACCATTTCGTTGATCGCCACGGCGTACATCCTGCCCCAGGATGCGGGCTCGGCGTCGAGCCTGTTCAACATCCTGCGCAACCTCGGCGGCGCCATCGGCATCGCCCTCCTTGCCACGCTGCTGGATGCGCGCACCAAGACCTACTTTGATTATCTGCGCGAGTCCATTGTGCCGAGCAACCCGCAGGTGGCCGAGCGCCTGGCGTCATTGACCAATACGTTGGGCAATGAAACGGCGGCGCTGGGCAAGCTCAGCGAGATTGCCCACCAGCAGGCGTCGATCATGGCTTACAACGATGCCTTTCATTTTGTCGGGATTGCGCTGGGGATCAGCATGCTGGCGGTGTTGTTGACCAAAAAGCTGCCGGCGGGATTGAAGGCCGGGGAAGCGCATTGAGACCGAGTCGCTCCCTTCGCGAGCAGGCTCGCTCCCACAGGGCTCACGCGAAACCTTGTGGGAGCGAGCCTGCTCGCGAAGGGGCCCGCGCACTCAACGCACATCTCAAACCGTAATCAACCGCTCCCGCAACTTGGCAATCTCGTCACGCATCTGCGCCGCAGCCTCGAATTCCAGGTCGCGAGCCAGCTGATACATCTTCTCTTCCAGCGCCTTGATGCGCTTGGCGATCTCACCCGGGGAACGCAACTCGGCTTCGTACTTCGCATTTTCCTCGGCCGCCTTGGCCATGCCCTTGCGCTTCTTGCTGCGCGAGCCCGGCACGGTGGCGCCTTCCATGATGTCGGCAACGTCCTTGAACACCCCTTTGGGCGTGATGCCATTGGCCAGGTTGAAGGCGATCTGCTTGTCGCGTCGGCGCTCGGTTTCGCCGATCGCCCGCTCCATGGACCCGGTGATGCGATCAGCATAGAGAATCGCCCGACCGTTGAGGTTACGCGCCGCCCGGCCGATGGTCTGGATCAGCGAACGCTCGGAACGCAGGAAACCTTCCTTGTCGGCATCGAGAATCGCCACCAGCGACACTTCCGGCATGTCCAGGCCTTCGCGCAGCAGGTTGATCCCCACCAGCACATCAAAGGTGCCCAGGCGCAGATCGCGGATGATTTCCACCCGTTCGACGGTGTCGATGTCCGAGTGCAGGTAGCGCACGCGCACGCCGTGGTCAGCCAGGTAATCGGTCAAGTCTTCGGCCATGCGCTTGGTCAGCGTCGTGACCAGCACCCGCTCTTCGACCGCCACACGCTTGGTGATTTCCGAGAGCAAGTCGTCGACCTGGGTCAGAGCCGGGCGGATCTCCACCTGCGGGTCCACCAGACCGGTCGGGCGCACCACTTGTTCAACCACGCGCCCGGCGTGCTCGGCCTCATAGTTACCCGGGGTCGCCGAGACGAAGATCGTCTGCGGGCTAATGCTTTCCCATTCGTCGAAACGCATGGGCCGGTTATCCAGTGCCGACGGCAGGCGAAAACCGTATTCCACCAGCGTTTCTTTGCGCGAACGGTCGCCTTTGTACATGGCACCGACCTGCGGCACGCTGACGTGAGACTCATCGATCACCAGCAAGGCATCGGCAGGCAAATAGTCGTAAAGCGTCGGCGGTGGCGCCCCGGCTTCGCGGCCGGACAGATAGCGCGAGTAGTTTTCGATGCCGTTGCAGTAGCCCAGTTCGAGGATCATCTCCAGGTCGAAACGGGTGCGCTGCTCCAGACGCTGGGCTTCCACCAGTTTGTTGTTGGAGCGCAGGTATTCCAGACGCTCCTGCAACTCGACCTTGATCCCCTCGACGGCGCCCATCAGGGTTTCCCGCGGCGTCACGTAGTGGCTTTTCGGATAGAAAGTGAAACGCGGCAATTTACGGATCACTTCGCCGGTCAACGGATCGAAGGCCGACAGACTTTCCACTTCGTCATCGAACAACTCGATGCGGATCGCTTCGAAATCGGATTCCGCCGGGTGGATATCAATCACGTCGCCCCGCACGCGGAAAGTCGCGCGGGCGAACTCCATGTCATTGCGGGTGTATTGCAGATCGGCGAGGCGCCGCAGCAGTTCGCGCTGATCGAGCTTGTCGCCGCGATCTACGTGCAACACCATCTTCAAATAGGTTTCCGGGCTGCCCAGGCCGTAGATGCACGACACCGTGGTGACGATGATCGCGTCCTTGCGTTCGAGCAGTGCCTTGGTCGCGGACAGGCGCATCTGCTCGATGTGGTCGTTGATCGAGGCGTCTTTTTCGATGAAGGTGTCCGAGGACGGCACGTAGGCTTCGGGCTGGTAGTAGTCGTAGTAGGAAACGAAATACTCCACGGCGTTGTTCGGGAAGAATGCCTTGAACTCGCCGTACAACTGCGCAGCCAGGGTCTTGTTCGGCGCCAGCACCAGGGTCGGACGCTGCACTTGGGCGATGACGTTGGCGATGCTGAAGGTCTTGCCCGAGCCGGTCACACCGAGCAGCGTCTGGTGCGCCAGCCCGGCATCGATGCCCTCGACCATCAGGCGGATGGCTTCCGGCTGATCGCCGGCAGGCTCGAAGCGGGTGACTAGCTGAAATTCAGACATGCATACCTCTCGGTTCTCGGAGCAGGGAATCGCTCCCGCGCAGTCAAACCGGCAGGAACGGAAAAGGCCGCAAACGACACAGGTCGCCCGAGGAAAAAACTGGATTGTGCTCAATGTGGTGTCGATTGCCCGCGCTTTCAAGGCAAACGTCCTACATCCCTCAATGTCTTCGCCGCAGCCAATCGACTAACGGTCGAAAAATAATAGGAAAAACTTACCGTAAAAGCCGAATCGTCTGTCGCCATCGATCGCCGATGGCCTCTATACTAGCTCCCCGTTTGTGCACCGCTCTAGTGCATTCGGCTGGAGCGCGACACGTCCCTCCACTCTCCATTCAGAGCCGCCGCAAAAATGAGCCTGTTCTCCGCTGTCGAAATGGCACCACGCGATCCAATCCTGGGCCTCAACGAAGCATTCAACGCCGATACCCGTACCAACAAGGTCAACCTGGGAGTCGGTGTTTATTGCAACGAGGAGGGGAAAATTCCACTCCTGCGCGCCGTTGTCGAAGCCGAAACCATTCGCGCCGCTCAACACGTTTCCCGTGGCTACCTGCCAATCGACGGCATCGCCGCCTACGACCAGGCTGTGCAAAAACTGCTGTTCGGCAATGATTCGCCACTGATCGCCGCTGGTCGTGTCATCACCACCCAGGCCGTTGGCGGTACTGGCGCACTGAAAATCGGTGCCGACTTCCTCAAGCAACTGCTGCCGAACGCCGTCGTGGCGATCAGCGACCCGAGCTGGGAAAACCACCGCGCACTGTTCGAAACCGCCGGTTTCCCGGTGCAGAACTACCGTTACTACGACGCCGCTACCCACGACGTGAACCGTACCGGCATGCTGGAAGACCTGAACGCGCTGCCGAACGGCTCCATCATTGTGCTGCACGCCTGCTGCCACAACCCGACCGGCGTGGACCTGAGCCCGGCGGACTGGAAAAACGTCCTGGAAGTCGTTAAAGCCAAAGGCCACGTGCCTTTCCTCGACATGGCCTACCAGGGCTTCGGCGATGGCATCGACGAAGACGCCGCTGCCGTACGCCTGTTTGCTGAGTCGGGCCTGACTTTCTTCGCTTCCAGCTCGTTCTCCAAGTCGTTCTCGCTGTACGGCGAGCGCGTTGGCGCCCTGTCGATCGTCAGCGAATCGAAAGAAGAAAGCGCACGCGTGTTGTCGCAAGTCAAACGCGTGATCCGCACCAACTACTCCAACCCGCCGACTCACGGTGCCAGCGTTGTCGCCGCGGTGCTGAACAGCCCGGAACTGCGCGCCCAGTGGGAAGCCGAACTGGCCGAAATGCGCCTGCGCATTCGTGGCATGCGCACCCAGATGGTCGACCTGCTGGCACAGAAAGCGCCTCAGCGCGATTTCAGCTTCGTCGGTCGTCAGTGCGGCATGTTCTCCTACTCCGGCCTGAGCGTTGAACAGGTTCACCGCCTGCGCAACGAGTTCGGCATCTATGCCCTGGACACCGGACGCATCTGCGTGGCTGCGCTGAACCAGAGCAACATCAAGGTGGTGACGGATGCGATCGTTCAGGTGATCTGAACCGCGTTGTGACATGAAAACGGGAAGCCTTTGCGGGCTTCCCGTTTTTTATGTGCTCCAGAAATTTCTCAAACCGCCAACCAAGCCCTCTAAACTCTACGCAGATCAACTGTGGGAGCGAGCCTGCTCGCGAAAGCGTCAGTCCAGTTGATGACGTTTTGAATTGACTATCGCCTTCGCGAGCAGGCTCGCTCCCACATTGAATTTGCGTACACCCTGAATTTCCAAGAGAACCCACATGAAAATCGATGACCTACGCGCTGACCGCGGTGACCGTGACGACCTGGATGACTTCATCCCCCGCACCCCGGCCAAACGCGGCGGCAACAACCTGGTGATGCAAGTCGCAGCCGGCGTGTTTCTTGGCGGCCTGGCGCTGTGGCTGGTGCAACTGGGCGCCACGGCGCTTTACGCCAAACTGATGCTGGGCACGATTACCTTCGGTGGCTAGACCAGTTCAGTCGCACGCTCAGTGGCCGCATCGTCAAAGGCGACATAGAGAGATTCAGCCACCTGACTCTTGATCGCCTTGGTGCTTTCAAGACCCAGGACAAAACCTTCGGCCTTGCCGCCTGCGCGGTTCAATTGGTCCGCAGTGCTGGCCTGAGTGATCGCATCGAACAGTTTCTCGGCGTGCGGGCCGACCCCTTTGGGCAGGCTGATCTGTGCGAGGTTCTTGCGATCACCTCGGTGATTGCGGATGTGATGCTTGGGTCAATCATGGCGCGTACCTTTATCGGCGAATGGCCGGTAGCGCGTGTGACCACTTCCGGGCGGCCATGGTAGTCCTCTGGTGCAATTCTGGTAACCGCCAATGACCGATAAACCACCGCCCGTCCCATCGAATCCGTCATTTGCGATCAGATGCTTGACTTCTCTTTTTGAATCAGTAACATAGGCGCCATTCCGCGATAGCTCAGTTGGTAGAGCAAGTGACTGTTAATCACTGGGTCCCTGGTTCGAGTCCAGGTCGTGGAGCCAGACAGCAATACTGAAAGCCCCTGAATCGAAAGATTCAGGGGCTTTTTTGTGGTCGCTTGAAAAAGTAAAAAGCCGATCTGTCTATTCAACAGATCGGCCCTTTTCATTGGCAACGAGCGTCAGACATGCTCACTGCTTTTGGCATGCACAGGTCGTGGCTCGCCATGCCCGTGATCCAACTCCACCACCGGAATCTCCTTGCCGTCGCAGTCGTGCAGCTTGCCGTCGCTGAAGTAATCCCCTTCGCGCAATGCCGCCAGATCCTGATAACGCAAGACCCGCTCGGTCCCTGCCGCAAACACCGATTGCTGGTCGGAGTTGCCGGCCGTGAGGTGGTTGAAGGCCAGGTTCAGCACGATAGCCATGATGGCCGAGGAACTGATGCCCGAGTGGAAGATGGTGGCGAACCAGCTTGGGAAGTGGTCGTAGAAGTTCGGTGCGGCAATCGGGATCATGCCGAAACCGATGGAGGTGGCGACGATGATCAGGTTGACGTTGTTGCGATAGTCAACCTTGGACAGCGTACGAATGCCACTGGCGGCTACGGTACCGAACAGCACGATCCCGGCGCCGCCCAGGACGGAAGTCGGCACGGCGGCGATGACCCGCCCCATGAAGGGCAGCAGGCCGAGAATCACCAGGAACAGGCCGCCGGTGGCCACCACATAACGACTCTTGATGCCAGTCACGGCCACCAGCCCGACGTTCTGGGCGAAGGCGCTTTGGGTAAAGGAGCCGAAGATCGGTGCGATCATGCTCGACAACATGTCGGCACGCAGGCCGTTGCCCAGGCGCTTGGAGTCGACCTTGGTGTCGATGATTTCACCGACCGCCAGGATGTCCGCCGAGGTTTCCACCAGGGTCACCATCACCACGATGCACATCGACAGGATCGCGGCGAAGTGGAAGGTGGGCATGCCGAAATGGAACGGCGTGGGGAAACCGAACATCGGCCCCTGGGTCACGGACGAGAAGTCAGCCATGCCGAGGAACACCGCGATGATCGTGCCGATGACCATCGCCAGCAGGATCGACAGGCGGGAGATGGTCGCACTGCCGATCTTGCTCAAGAACAGCACCAGAACCAGCGTCACCGCCGCCAGGCCGATATTGGCCATGCTGCCAAATTCCGGGGAATGGCTGTTGCCCCCCATGGCCCAGCGCGCCGCCACCGGCATCAACGTCAGACCGATGGTGGTGATCACGATCCCCGTGACCAACGGCGGGAAGAACTTGGTGATCCGAGAGAACACCGGCGTGATCAGTAACCCGATCAGGGACGCCGCAATCACCGCCCCCAGAATCGACTGAAACCCGCCCTCACCTCCACTGCTGACAATCGCCACCATGGTCGCGACGCCAGAAAAAGACACGCCTTGAACCAGTGGTAACTGACAACCAAAAAACGGTAAGCCCAGGGTTTGCAGCAACGTGGCCAGCCCCCCCGCAAACAATGAAGCAGCAATCAACAAACCAATGTCCGCCGGCGACAGCCCGGCAGCCTGACCAATGATCAAAGGCACCGCGACGATGCCACCGTACATGGTCAGAACATGTTGCAGGCCGTAAGCCATATTCGCGCCGATCCCGAGGTTTTCGTCTTCGGGCCGTTGGTGTGAAACATGGGGCGTTTTCATGTTAGGGGGTTCCCTGGTTTTTGTTATGCGCACACTGTATGCAAGAGTCAGGACAAATGTCCATAGACTTGTATACAACTTGCCATTCAAATTATGAACGGCTGGTCATGCAGACTGTGTGCCACTGCGCATCAAACCTTGAAATACATCCTCCCGGGCCATTCTCCTCCGCCCGCTAGTCTTTTCAGCTCCTGTCGACCATCGGTCGTGGTCCTCTCCTTTCATATACATATAAAGTATGCATAATGAAGTCATTCGAAATTCAGTACCACAAGGCAAAGAACGCAGCCAACAAACTCAAGCACAAGGGCCTCAGCCTTGCCGAGACAGAACCTGTGTTTCATGACGAACGTGCCCTGACGCTTCGGGACGATCACCATGATGAACCGCGCTGGATCACCATCGGCCTGGATGGAAAAGGGCGTTTGCTAGTGGTTGCGTACACCTACCGAGAGCCGAATTTCGTTCGAGTAATTTCTGCGCGCCTCGCCAGCAAAAACGAGCGCCGCCAGTATCTGGAGGCTTGACCGATGAAAGATGAGTACGACTTCAGCCATGCCAGGCGCGGGGCAATTGCCTCCGCCAAAGGCAAGACCCGAATCACCATCATGCTCGATGATGTCGTCATCGAGGCTGCACGCGCACTGGCCGAAAGTGAGGGGTATGGCTACCAGACCGCCATCAACCACACCCTGCGCCGGGCGCTGTTGGCAGACCAGAGCAAAGTCACAGCGTCCGACACGACCGGGCACCTCAAAAGCGGGATCAAATCTTCCGAGTTGAAAAGCCTGGAGAAAAAACTGTCGGAAGCCCTCAGGGAAATCCAGCGCGTGATGGAGCCTGATGCTCGCCCCCAGACCTGACGCAAAAAGGGGCAGATTGAATCAATCTGCCCCTTTTTTGTGTGCACGATCAGGTGTTTATTGCGGCTCGATCAAGCGCCCGAGCGTACGCAGCAATGTCGCACTGGTGGGCACACGAATACCGAATTCGCTTTCCAGCAAAGCGACCAATTCCTGCACGTTGGCCACTTGCTGGCGTTCGCTGTCCTGGCCCATTCGATGGATCGCAAAACTGCCGTTGTTCAGCGTACGTCGCCACCCTTCCCCGGTCCGCGCCACCATCAACTGTCTGGCGAACGATGATTCGGGATGGGTCGAGACGTACCAGTTGCCGACGGTGTAATCGATGTCTTCCTGGCGTTGCAGGTCGAAGATGTACATCGCACGCCACTCATCCCCCACCTTGGCGCGAAGAGTGTAGCCATCGATATGTTGCTCGATGCGATAGGGCTCGTGGGGAGTGGCCTGCTCAGCCGCGCTATCGAGCAACAACGGCGCGGTGGGCACCATGCCGCCGAAGCCGACGTCGGTGATGTAGCGCACGCCGCCCAGCGTCACCAGGCTCAGGCGATGGGTACGGGCCGTCCAGGCGCCTTCAGGTTGGCCCATGACAACGCGACCACTGATGCCACGCGCATCGAATCCCAATGTTTGAAGCAAGGCCAGGAACAGATTATTGAGTTCGTAACAGTACCCGCCGCGCCCGTCGTGCAGGACCTTGCGTTCAATCGATGGCAAATCGATCAACACCGGCTCCCCCGACAGCGTTGTGAGGTTTTCAAACGGGAAAGCGCCAGTGTGACGCCATTGAAGCAGTCGCAAGGTCTCCAGGGTCGGCGCGGGGGGCGCATCAAAACCCAGCCGTTGCAGGTACAGCGCAAGGTTCGTCAGGCGTGGTTCGCTCATCGTTCAGTCCTTATGCACGGGAGGCTGCGGATCGTTCCGCCAATGGACGCTATGTATAAGGGATGAAGCGTTGTCGCCGACAATTGATTTAGCCAATCGCCCTGCAGAACAAATCAACGGCGCTTGCGCGAGTCCAGTTGAATCCAGGTCGGCGCATGATCGCTGGCATGGGGTTCGTTGCGCACCCAGGCATCGACGCCAGCGTCCTGCAAGTAAGGGCTCAGCACCGGGTTGAGCAGCAGATGGTCGATACGCAGCCCGGAGTTCTTCTGCCAGTGCTGGCGAAAATAATCCCAGAAGGTGTAGAGGCGATCCTCCGGATACAAATGTCGCAAGGAATCGGTCCATCCCTGATCCAGCAGACGCTGATAACACGCGCGACTTTCCGGTTGCAGCAACGCGTCCTTGAGCCAGGAGCGCGGGTTGTAGATGTCCAGATCGGTGGGTACCACGTTGTAGTCTCCAGCCAGGACCACGGGATGGTCGCTGCCCTGCAGCGTCTGCGCGTGGCGGATCAGCCGCTCGAACCACGCCAGTTTGTAATCGAACTTCGGTCCCGGCTGCGGGTTGCCATTGGGCAGGTACAGGCAGCCCACCAGCACCCCATGCACGGCGGCTTCCAGATACCGACTGTGAGTGTCGCTGTCATCGCCCGGCAACCCGCGTCGACTCTCCAGCGGCTGCGCATCCCGCGCCAGAATCGCCACCCCGTTCCAGGATGCCTGCCCCTGCCAGATCGCGCCGTAACCTGCCGCCTCGAGTTCGGCGGCGGGAAAGGCGCTGTCGAGCGACTTGAGCTCCTGCAAACAGGCGATATCGGGTTGTTCGCGCTCAAGCCAGGCCAGCAGGTTCGGCAACCGGGCGCGCATGCCGTTGATGTTGAAGGTCGCGATTCGCAGTTTTTTCATGGCCACCGGTCCGTTTGGCTGGGTGTCGAGGTTGTGACCGCGATGCTTTTCAGTGGTTGCGTTGGCTGACACTGGTACGGCGTAATAGACGCCGACACCCGATCCGTCTGCCGAGAAACCCCCAGATGATAGAGACCACCCTGCAAGGCAGCCGAATCAGCCTGCGCCCGCTGCAATACACCGATGCCGACGCCCTCGTGCACGCCGCGGCGGATGGTGAACTGTGGAACCTGACGGTCACCGTCGTCCCCTCATCCGGCACCGTCGACACCTACCTGAAAAAAGCTCTGGATGGCCGCGATGCCGGCACAGTGCTGCCCTTCGTCATTGTGTTGAAAGAGACTGGCGAGGTGATTGGCTCGACCCGCCTGTGGAAGATCGACCGGATCAACCGCAAGCTGGAAATTGGCAGTAGCTGGATCTCGGCTCGCTGGCAGAAAACCTTCGTCAATACCGAAGCCAAGTATCTGCTGCTGCGCCATGCGTTCGAGGCACTGGAGTGCGTGCGTGTGCAGTTCACCACCGACGAAAACAACCAGGCATCGCGCCAGGCGATCCTGCGGCTTGGGGCGCAGCAGGAAGGCATCGTGCGCCACGAACGCATCATGCCCGACGGGCGCAAGCGCAATTCGGTGCGGTTCAGCATCATTGCAGAGGAGTGGCCGCAGGTCAGGCAGAATCTGGAGCTGAAGCTGGCGGAATAACGTCCTCACAGGTGCAAGCCAATGTGTGGGAGCGAGGCTGGTCGCGAAAGCGGTGCATCATCCAGCCTGGATGTCGACTGACAGGCTCGCTCCCACAGTGTTGTTCGCCAACCTTTGCCGACAATGATGGCCACTCGTCATCCAGCCGGCACCAATCTCCCCGCCCGTCACACCAATGTCAGGTAACGACTCAATTTCTGGAGGCGGACTCTGATGAACATCAAAATCACTTCGCTGGTATTGGGCGGACTTCTCTGCGCGGCATCCCTGGTGACCTTCGCAGCATCCGGCGATGACGCTGATGCGACAGGCATCAAGTCCAGTGCAACCAGTGGCCCTGTCATGCCACCTGACAACACGCCCACCGCCCCCTCTGGCGGTAATGCCGGTGACGGTGGCGCAACCGGCTCATCACGCGGCAGTGCAGGTAGCGCCAACGGATTTGGCTCAGGCTCGGGTGCCGGTGGCGGCACCGGACCGGCGGGCGGTGGAACCGGTGGTGCCGGCGGCGGGACAGGCAGCCGATGGTAAGCAATCGTCGGCTGCTTCCGTTACCGGATAGCTACATCTGCTTGACCGGCGGCGGGTTCCACTTGCCGTTCAACGCCTCGGCCTTCGGCCCGTACAGGCGCATGGTCAGGTTGAACGGCCCTTTGGGCGCCGGCAGCCAATTGGCCTCAAGCGCCTTGCCGGGGCTTTCGTTCTGGAAATAGATGTCCAGTGAACCATCGTCATTGTTCTTGAACGGCATCCAGCTGCTCACCGCAAAGCGGTTGAGTTCGTTGCCGACCTGGAAGCCTTCAGGATCGTACAACGTGACCGACCAGAACGCGTTCACCGGCGGGGTCTGGCCCTTTGGAAAATGCAGCACGTACTTGTTCGCCCCATCGAGGGCCTTCCCGTTTTCATCGCCCAGGTTCAACGGATAAATCGCATCCTCCGGCAGGTTGGCGCCGAGCCCGACCTGAGCGACGATCGCGCGCTTGAGGTAGTAGTTGCCATAGACGCCCATGGTGTCGGTGTTCATCGACCAGCCGTTGACCACCCGCGCCAGGGTTTCCACTTTCCACTTCATCAACGCCTGGGCTTCTTCCGGCACGGTTTGCAACGCGGCTTTGATTTCAGGGGCCAGCGCTTCCATGTCGAACGGCTTGCCAGGCTCGATGCCGATTCGCTTGATCTGCGCCAGCATCGGTTGATCGGTGCTGTGGGCCGGATGCACTTTGAGCAGTTCGGCGGCATAGGCGAAGTACTTGGCCGCCGACATGGTGTCGACCTGGATCTTCGGCGGGGTTTTCATGTCCACGGCCGGATCGATCTTGACGCTGACCGGCTCCTCGCCCTTGCCCAGCCGCGACAGCGGCGTGATCGTATAACCGGCCTGGATCTTGTGCACCGCCGCGTAGTCCGCCGCGCCGTCGGTCTTGGTGCGGCCGATGACCCAGACATAAGGCGTAGGCGCCGGCAGATGATCCAGCCCGGCGGGTACCGCGCCGGTCCAGCCCGGAGGTGTCACCAGAAACTGCCCGGCGTCGGTGCCCGTTGTACGCCAACCGGGCGAGGCAAACACGTCGCTCCACATGTCGAGCATGGGCAGCAGATAGAAACGCCCGTCGGTGTCGGGCGCGGCAATCACCAGCGGCTCCTTGGTCAAGTCGAGCCAGGCGATGGAATACAAGGTGTCGAAATTGGAGCGCACCACGCCTTTGAAACTTGCGGGCGGGTACTGCGGCACGCTGACAAACATGTTCATCGGGCCTTTGCCAAATTCCTTGCCCGGCTCGATGTTGGTGAACTGCTGGCGGGTGATGTCCATGGTCAGCAGCGGGTAGAAATAAACGTAGGCGTCAACGCCGATGGCGTGAGCCTCTTCGGCTGTGAGTTTCGATTGCGCGTGACTGGCCATTGGAAAGATAGCGGAGGCTGCAACGGTGATAGCAACGGCGGTCAATACTTGGGTTATCAACATATTGGCGATCGTCCGTACGATAGGGAGACCTGCCGGACTCGGCAGAGCTAACGCAACTCTAGACGATCAAATGAACAAGTTCTGACAGGCGGACGGCCGGCTCGCCGGGGTGTTTCGCCGATGAAACAACGGCAAGCGCTTCAACGATCCGAACGCAACAGCGCCTCGACGCCCCCCTCCATCGACAACACCGCCGAGCGGTTTCGCCCCGAATGCTTGGCCTGATACAGCGCCGCGTCCGCACGCTGGACAAACACGTCCATGCTGTCACGCCCCGTCGGAATAAACGAATAGCAGCCAAGGCTGACCGTGATGTACCCCGTGGGCGAGCCTGTGTGGCTGATGTTCTTGCCCATGACACTGCGACGGATCTGTTCGGCAATGGTCATGGCACCGTGCAGGTCGGTGTCAGGCAGCAAGACCGCAAACTCTTCCCCGCCGTAGCGCACCGCCAGGTCGGCCTTGCGGTGACAGCAACCTTTCACCGCCCGTGCCACTTCGGCCAGACAGTGGTCCCCCACCACATGGCCATAGGTATCGTTGTAGCGCTTGAAGTAATCGATATCGAGCATGATCAGACTCAGCGGACTCTGCTGGCGCGCGCCGCGTCCGAACTCGATATCCAGCGCCCGCTCGAACAATCGGCGGTTGGCCAGACCGGTCAGGCTGTCATGGGTGGCGATCAACTCCAGTGCCTGCTGGGCCTGGCGCAAATCCGCCTCGACCCGTTCGCCGACGCGCACCTGACGGATGAATACCCAGCCGAACACTCCCACGACGAGCACGACCAGCGCGACGACGGCACAGGAACGAAACGCCGTGTCATACCATCCCGCCAGAATCGAATCCCTGGACGATGCCGCGGAGACGACCAGCGGGTAAGCCTCCAACTGCCGGTACCCATACAAACGGACGATGCCATCTACCACCGACGAGAACATTGCGTTGCCGGAAGGCGACTGGGGCAGGAGTGTCTGAAAGATTTCGCCCTGGGCCAATGACGTGCCGATCTGCGACTCCACAAACGGTCGGCGCGCCAGTAGCGTTCCATCGGTCAATGCCACGAACATCGAGCCGTTGTCATCGATGCTGAAGCTTTTGAAGAACTGGTCGAAGTACGACATCTTGATCCCGGCCAGTAACACACCCTCGAACTGGCCGTTTTTGTCGTTCACCCGCTTGGAAACCGGAATGATCCACTCGCCGTTTTCCCGGCTGCGAATGGCCGGGCCGATGTGCGCCACGGACGACACATTCTGCTGGTGAAACTTGAAGTACTCACGGTCCGCCACGCCGGGGCCCCGGGGCAGACTCTCGAACGAGGTCACAACCCACTGCCCCTTCTGGTCGAACAGCAGGATCCCGTGTAACTGGTCCAGCGCCTGCACGCGCCGGGCGAAGGTCTTTTGCAGGCGGGGTCTCAAGGACGGGCCGAAACCGTCGACCTGAATCCAGTCCACCAGACTGGTCAGCACCAGATCGGCCTTCATGAAGGTGTCTTCGGCCTGCTGCGCCATGGCCCGCGTCAGGTTCGACGAGGCGACCTGGGCCTGGCTCAGGTCATGACGCCGGGATTGTTCCAATTGCAGATAAAGCAAGGCGCACAGGCACAGGCACACCGTGGCGATAAACAAAACCGCAGCCTTGCGCAGCGGTATGCGGGTCAATGCAACGCCGGGGGCGTGGTACCTGTCGTGAAAGCGTGTGGGCACAAAAGCTCGTCCTTCAAGGGCAACGCATGGGCACCGGCCCAAAAACCCTTGTTTTTTTGTGCGCGCAGTCTACGGGGTTATGGGCAGTAAATGGCAACCACACATCATGTGATTGCGCCCCGCATGACCCCTCACCTGCCCATGCGTGGACTGAATAGCCTCTGATCTCGCTTGGCGCCCCTACAAGAATCGTTTTCGGTAGTCACTGGGGCTGATGCCCAGACGCCGGACAAACGCACGCCTGAACCCATCGATATTGGCGTAACCCACCTGATCGGCCAGCCGCTTGAGGGATACGTCCGCGCCTTCGATCAAGCGCCGGGCTTCGTCGATACGCGCCAGCTCGACGAACTCAGCCGGGGTGAATCCGCCTTCAGCCTTGAATACCCGGGCAAAGTTGCGTTCACTCATGCCCGAGCGCTCGGCCAGGGTCGGCACGCTCAAATCTGCCTTCAGGTTTTCCACGATGTAAGTCTGGATCTGGCGAATCACCGTGCGTTCCGCCGTTTGCGCCGCCAACTGTGCACTGAATTGCGATTGCCCGCCCGGACGCTTGAAATACATGACCATTTCCCGGGCGATGCTCAACGCCAATTCGCGACCGTGGTCTTCTTCGACCATGGCCAGTGCCAGGTCCATGCCCGCCGTGACACCCGCCGAGGTGTAGATATTGCCGTCGCGGATAAAAATGCTGTCCGGCTCGACAATGGTGTCGGGGAATTCCTTGGCCAGCAGCGCACTCGAGTTCCAGTGGGTGGTCACGTGCCGCCCCTCCAGCAACCCTGCTGACGCCAGCACAAAAGCGCCGCTGCAAACCGAGCCGATTCGTCGCACCCTGGTTGCCTGAAGGCGTATCCAGGCTTGCAGCTGCGGGCTTTGCGCCACTTCATTGACCGCAGGGCTACCCGCAATCAGCAACGTATCGATCGTGCCCTTGAATGTATCGATGGTGCCATCCAGGGCCAGACGTAAACCGCTGGTGCCCTTGATCGGCCCGGTTTCAGTACCGATCACCGAGACCTGATAGGCCCGTGGCTTGCCCAGTTGCCGGGCGGCTTCGGCAAACACATCCGCCGGACCGACGATGTCCAGCATCTGAACCCTGGGGAATGCCAGCAAGGCGATTCGCATGGTGTCTGTCCTCGCAATGTTAATGGCTGAAAACGTCGTTTCAAGACGCTTCAAGCCAAATGAATATTGGCAGAAACTACCCATGACGACTAATTCAGTCAACCGGAGACCGTCATGAACTCACTCAATATGCCTTCTGCCGTCGCCCTCGATTCCGTCTCGAAATCGACGTCGATCAAGCACCTCCCCATCAATCTGTTCGGTTCCGTGATGGGCTTGGCAGGCCTTAGCCTGGCTTGGAGGCTGGTCAGCCAGCACGCCGCTCAGGCCAGTGTTATTGCAAACGGGATTGGTCTGTTTGCCGGGCTGGTTTTCGTCCTGCTTGCCGTGGGCTATCTCACCAAATGGATCAAGCACCCCGAAGCGGTAAAAGCGGAATTCAATCACCCGGTCTCCGGTAACTTCTTCGGCGCCGTCACCATTGCCCTGTTGCTGCTGTCCGCCGTCGCAGCCCCCTACAGCGCCGTGTTGAGCCAAGCGCTCTGGATCATTGGCAGCCTGTTGACCGTGGTGTTGGGTGGCGTGGTGGTATCGCGGTTGCTGTCAGGCAATCAGGACGCGCAGCATGCCGTCCCTGCGTGGTTGATCCCTGGTGTCGCCACGCTCGACATTGCCGTGGCCGGCGCCCAAATGCCCATGGCCTGGGCTTACGAATTCAATGTCTTCGCGATTGCCGTCGGCACGGTGTTGGCGCTGATGTTCTTCACTCGGATTTTCGCGCGACTTGTTCACGAGCCAGCCATGGCCAAAGGTATGACACCTTCGCTGATGATTCTGATTGCGCCTTTTGAAGTCGGCTTCCTGGCCTATACCAACTTCTTCGGGGTGATCGATCACTTCGCCAGCCTGCTGTTCTACTTTGGTCTGTTTCTGTTCGTAGTACTGGCTTTCAAAGTGTTTCGCAAAGACGTGCCTTTCTCGCCTGCCTGGTGGGCCATCAGCTTTCCCATCGCCGCGCTGAGCAATGCCGCCTTGAAATACGCCTACTCACAGGAAAGCATTGTTCTGACAGTCGTGGCTTATCTGATTCTGGCCTTCCTGACCCTTGCATTGGCGGTACTCACCGTGAAGACATTGAAAATCCTGTTCAACGGAAAACTGCTGTCCAACTGACCCTCAAGGCACCTTCATGACTTACGGCTATTCCTGGGGCTTGTTGTTAGTGGCAGGCCTTCTGGAGATTATTTTCGCGATCGGCTTGAAATCCACCAGCGGCTTGCAGAGGCCCTGGTTATTACTCGGCACTTTGGTAGCGTTGGCAGGAAGCCTGACGTTATTGACCCTGGCGTTGCGCCAACTGCCCATTGGTACCGCCTACGCCGTCTGGACCGGCATCGGTGCCGCCGGTACGGCAGTGGTCGGCATGTACTGGCTCGGTGACACGGTTTCTTTTTGGAGGTTGGTCTGGCTGGGACTGATTGTGGTGAGTGTCGCCGGGCTGCGCTGGTCCTGAGACAACCGCTTGGGTACAAACAAAAAACGGGCGCTCCAAATGCGCCCGTTATTACCTATCCAGGTTGACCGTCAGATGAGTCTGTCGAGTTCATCCATCTCCACACGAGGGACAAGCTCCTCAGGAATTCTGGAGATATCGGACAGGTTGTAAACCTGAAAATCCTTGTTCATGACGTACTTCGACAGGATCTCGAACGACGGTACGATCCTCGTATGGAAATGCTCATCAAGCCGACAAGGAGAAACAATCCCCCCTGGCGCCTCATAGAAGCGACTCACTGCCTGATTCAAGTCGACACCCACCAGAAACACCTTGGTAAACCCCAAGTGATAGGCAAGCTGTAACGCCAGATAGGCCACCGTGCGAGCATCGAAAAAACCGCGCTTGAGATTCTTGCTGAAACCCAATGTCCGATTACGCCCATTGCCGAGCTTGCGGCTTCTGACAAGGTCTTTGTCGGTGCGGAAGAAATCGCGCCAGGACAGCTTGGGTGCCCGGCCCAGCAGATACAACTCGCCCCTGGGCCTCACCGTTGTGTGCCAGATATGATCTTCCCAGAGTCCGACCCGCTCACTGAGCTGCATGCCCTCTGAAAACAACTCGGGCTGCTGCCGGGAAAAACCCTGGTCGGTACACACATAAAAAAACGGCTTGATACCTGTCCCGATGAACTTTGTGATCGCACCATTCATGGTGATCATCGGAACATGGGCAAACTTCTCCAGCGGAAAATCCCTGGCAGACGCCCCCGAGGCAATAATGAACACCGATCCTTTTTGAATGTTGCGGCACTCATCGAGGTCATGCACATGAAGTGGACCCGCGATGCGTGACGAGTTTTTCTGCGCAACATCCATCGTCAAATTCCCTATCCATTGAGATTGATCATCTATGACCAATTTTCATTGTGATAGTTTTTAACGGATGAGCCAACCGTCTGGCTTCATCGGTCCCCAAGATTGCGACGGAGCGCAAAGGCCGCCGTAGAGCCTTCCCCTCATAAAAAAAGCGAAATACCGCCCTGGATTCGGGGGAGGCACCACCGATACCGTCGGCCGCTTACGGCTGGCTTTGTCCTGTTGACACCATCGCAGTTTCCCCCCGCGGCAACTCCAGGGCCGGCAGTTTTGACGGCAGGTTCAATTGCCGAAGTACCGGCGTGTCATAGCCATACACGTCAGGCTTGAATGTCACCCGCCCCTCTTTACTCAGATCAACGGTCCAGTAAGCCAACAGTACTGGCACCTTGACCGGAAGCCTGATGTTTGCGGTCTTGCCATTGGCCAGTTGCTTTTGAATGCCCTCGCTGTTCCAGCGCGTCGGGTCGTTGAACAACAACTCGACCAGCTGCAGCGGGTTCTCCACCCGGATGCATCCGGAACTGGTGGCGCGTATCGACTTGGCGAACAGTTCGCGATGGGGGGTGTCGTGCAGGTAAATCGCATAATCGTTGGGGAAGCGAATAACCACCTGCCCTAATGAGTTCTCTGGCCCGGCATCCTGGCGCAACGTGATACCGCGCGCGTTGTACCAGTCGATTGTCGACGGATCGAGCACGTTGCCTTCCCGATCAAGGGCTCTGATCCGGTTGGCGGCCAGGTAATCCGGGTTCTGTTGAATCTTGGGCAGCATATCCTTGACCAGGATCGTCGGCGGCACCGTCCAGGTGGGGTTGAAGGTGACGTAGGTGATCTCCGACTGAAACACCGGCGTGCTGCGAAACGGCTTGCCCACCTGTACCCGGGAACGCCAGATCGGCTGGCCGTCGCGATACAGCGCGACCTTGTACCCGGCGATATCGACAACGACAAAGGTGCCCTGAAGTTTGTACAGCAGCCAGCGCGCCCGCTCCATGTTCACCCGGACCTGATCGATCCGTGCTTCGACGGGCACATTCAGTGCCGCAAGCGTCGCTGCCCCGGCTACGCCGTCCGCGCCCAGGTACTGCTCGACCTGATACTTCTTCACCGCCGCGATGACTTTGTCGTCGTAATCGTTTCGCTTGCCTTTTTGCGGCTCCAGATAACCACCGGCGACCAGACGGGCACGCAACTGTGCGACTGCGGCACCGTCCATCCCCGGCTTGAGCGACTGCCCTTCGGCCACCTTCGGCCAACCGCCGGCATCCCGAACCTGACGCAATTGCGCCAGGGCCACGCGCATGCTGCGATAAACCGCTTCTTGCGGCGGCGCTTGAGCGAACGCGCGTGCCACGTCGTGATCGTCGAGGGCGGCAAAGAAACTGTTCACATCCTCGCGGGGATCCACCCCCTCCGGGTCGAAGTTCCAGTGAAAGTCCAGACGGGACGGGTCAACCTTGCCACGGCGCAATTGCAACAGCGCCGTGATGTAGGTGCGGGTCAGCCCGATATCGAATGCCGCCGATTGTGCAGGCGTCGGCGCGGTGGCCTGCATCGCCAGTTGCGCCTCGGCCAATTCGGCCGTCCGGTAATCGGCGGGGTTCAAGCCATCGATTGCAGTCTCACCCAGGCTTTTGAGCAATTGGGTGACGTCCCGCCCATTCGTCCAGGCGGCGCGGTAGTTGCGATGAGAATAGAAATCCAGCACCACGCGGTTGATATCCGCGCGCTGATGCTTGCGTGACGTGAGCAACGGCGGGAACGCGGATTGCAGCGGTTCCAGCATGGCCTGGATCGCTTGGCCCACGACGTCGTCGGGCGCTGCGGACACCACACTGGTTTGCGGAGATACCTGCACGATCGGAGAAGTTTCACCCAACGCAGTGCCGCTGATCAGAAAGACCATAAAAAAAGCACGGCTTATGACGAATAACCTTGTTAATTGCACCATGGATAATCCTTAATCTCCCGCAAATCAAAAAGCTAGCGTTCCACTCGCTGCTAGACTCGACATATTCCTGATGAGATTTACATATGGCGCTACATCGCTTTGGCTTTCTACTCACAGCGCTGCTGTTGACGTCGGCCTTCATCCCCACAGCCTACGCCGATTCGCTTGAAGTCGCGCTGGCCAAAGCCGCTCCAAATGCCAATGCCAAGGTCATTGCCCTGGCGGTCCGCGCCACCCAGTGCACCCGCGCCCAAGGTGCAGCGCCGGCACAGAGACTAGCAGTGATCGATTACTCATTGCCTTCAACCGAACAACGGCTGTGGGTGTTCGATCTGAAAAAACGCAAATTGCTCTTCCAGGAACTCGTCGCCCATGGCCGTAACAGCGGCGAAAACATGGCCACCCAGTTCTCCAACCAGAACGAAAGCTTCGCCACCAGCCTCGGCCTGTTCCGCACCCAGGAAAGCTATCGCGGCCAGAACGGCTACTCCTTGCGCATGGAAGGCCTGGAGCCCGGCTTCAACGATAACGCCTTTGATCGCGCAATCGTCATTCACGGCGCACCGTACGTCAGTCCGGTACTGGCACGCGCCAACGGCCGCATCGGCAGAAGCCTCGGTTGCCCGGCTGTCCGACCCGCCATTGCGCGCCGGTTGATCGACTCGATGAAGGACGGGCAGTTGCTGTTTTCCTACTATCCGGATCAGCGCTGGTTGAAGTCCTCCTCCTACATCAATTGTGGGAGCGGTACCGTGGCGTCGTCGGACAAGACCACCAAACGCCAGTAATCAGCGCTCTACCTGTCAAAACTGTAATCCCCGCCTCAGCCTTCTGAAAGGCCCCGCCCGTTAGCCTCGTCGACACGTTCACCAGGCTGACGGGAAAAACGGCATGCACTCCAACACTTCAAGACGCACCTTCGTCAAGGGACTGGCCGCCGGCGGGCTGTTGGGCGGCCTCGGATTATGGCGAACACCGGTCTGGGCAATCACCAGCCCCAGCGAACCGCAGGTGCTGGCCGGCAGCAATTTCGAGCTGTTCATCGGCGAAACCCCGGTCAACTTCACGGGCAATCCGCGCACCGCCATGACCATCAATGGCAGCCTGCCCGGCCCGCTCCTGCGCTGGCGTGAAGGCGACACGGTGACGTTGCGGTTGAAAAACCGGCTCAAGGACAACACCTCCATTCACTGGCACGGCATCCTGCTGCCCGCCAACATGGACGGCGTGCCGGGGCTGAGCTTCAAAGGCATCGAGCCGGGCGGCACTTACGTCTATCAATTCAAGGTCCGGCAAAACGGCACCTACTGGTACCACAGCCATTCGGGTTTCCAGGAACAGTCCGGCGTCTACGGGCCGCTGGTGATCGACGCGAAAGACCCCGAGCCTTTCCAATACGACCGCGATTACGTGGTGATGCTGACCGACTGGACCGACGAAGACCCGGTCGGCCTGATGAAAACCCTGAAAAAACAATCCGATTACTACAACTACAACAAGCGCACCGTGGGCGACTTCATCCAGGACGTCGGCGAGAAAGGCTGGGGCGCGACAGTCGCCGATCGCACCATGTGGGCCGAGATGAAGATGAACCCCACCGATCTGGCCGACGTCAGCGGCGCCACCTACACCTTCTTGATGAACGGCCAGACGCCGGACGCCAACTGGACCGGCGCGTTCCGTCCCGGCGAAAAGCTGCGGTTGCGGTTTATCAACGGTTCCGCGATGACCTACTTCGACGTGCGCATTCCCGGTTTGAAAATGACCGTGGTGGCGGCGGATGGGTTGCACGTCAAACCGGTGAGCGTCGACGAGTTTCGCATCGCGGTGGCGGAGACCTTCGACGTGATCGTCGAGCCGACGCTGGAGACCTACACCCTCTTCGCCCAATCGATGGATCGCACCGGCTACGCGCGCGGCACGCTGTCCGTGAAGGCCGGCTCGTCAGCGCAGGTGCCGCCACTGGATCCGCGCCCCCTGGTCACCATGGACGACATGGGCATGGGCGGGATGGACCACGGCAGCATGGCCGGCATGGATCACGGCAACATGGCCATGCCCGGCATGCAATCCCATCCGGCATCGGAAAACGACAACCCGCTGGTGGACATGCAGGCCATGTCCACCTCGCCCAAACTCGACGACCCGGGCCTTGGCTTGAGGAACAACGGGCGCAGGGTCCTGACCTATGCCGATCTGCGCAGCACCTTCGAAGACCCGGATGGCCGGGAGCCCGGCCGCACCATCGAATTGCACCTCACCGGACACATGGAGAAATTCGCCTGGTCGTTCAACGGCGTGAAGTTCTCCGACGCCGAACCGCTGCGCCTCAAGTATGGCGAGCGCGTCCGGGTGGTGCTGGTCAACGACACCATGATGACGCACCCCATCCACCTGCACGGCCTGTGGAGCGACCTCGAAGACGAGAACGGCGACTTCATGGTGCGCAAGCACACCATCGACATGCCGCCCGGCTCACGACGCAGCTATCGGGTCACCGCCGATGCGCTCGGTCGCTGGGCCTATCACTGCCATCTCCTGTACCACATGGAAATGGGCATGTTCCGTGAAGTTCGCGTGGAAGAATGAGGCGCTACCCATGATCAGACTCTCCCCCATCGCTTTGGCCCTCGTCATCCCCGGATTGACGCTCTCTTCGGCGATAGCCGCCACCGACGACATGCAGGGCATGGACCATAGCCAGATGGACCACAGCCAGATGCAACCCATGGACGACGGCCAGATGCAGCCCGCGGCACCGACCGAAAGCCGCACGCCCATCCCACCGCTGACCGACGCCGACCGCGCCGCCGTCTACGCAAGTCCCCACGGCCATACCGTGCACGACAGCGCGCTCAACTCACTCTTCCTCGCCGACAAGCTGGAATGGCAGGACGCCGATGACGGCAGCACCCTGGCCTGGGATCTGTCGGGGTGGATCGGCGGCGACATCGATCGCCTGTGGCTGCGCTCCGAAGGCGAGCGCACCAATGGCAAGACCGACGACGCCGAAATCCAGGCACTCTGGGGCCACGCCATCTCGCCGTGGTGGGACGTCGTGAGCGGCGTGCGCCAGGACTTCAAACCCGGCGCCCCGCAAACCTGGGCCGCTTTTGGCGTGCAAGGCATGGCGCTGTACAACTTCGAAGCCGAGGCCACCGCCTTCCTCGGCGAAGGCGGCCAGAGCGCACTGCGACTGGAGGGCGACTACGACATCCTGCTGACCAACCGGCTCATCCTGCAGCCGACCGCCGAGCTCAATGTCCATGGCAAAAACGATCCGCAACGGGGGATCGGTTCGGGCCTGTCCAACAGCGAAGCGGGCCTGCGCCTGCGCTATGAAATCCGCCGGGAATTCGCGCCGTACCTGGGCGTGACCTGGAACCGCAGTTACGGCAAGACCGCCGATTACGCCACCGCCGACGGCGAGGACCGCAGCGAAGCACGCCTGGTACTCGGCGTGCGGATGTGGTTCTGACGCCATTAATCCAATCACCAACAATTGACCGCTTCGAGCGGCAAGAGGCCTTGCATGCGCACGTTCAAAACCATCGCTGTTACCGTCGTACTTTCTACCAGTCTGCTGCTGAGCAGCCTCGCCCAGGCCCACCCGAAACTGCTCTCCTCCATCCCCGTCGAAGGCGCGGATGGCGCAGCGCCGGGGACCATCGAATTGCACTTCTCCGAAAACCTCGTCACCCAGTTCTCCGGGGCGAAACTGGTCATGACCGAAATGCCCGGCATGGCTCACTCACCCATGCCCATGAAAGCCAAAGTCAGCGGCGGCAGCGATCCGAAAACCATGCTCATCACCCCAGCCTCGCCGCTGCCCGCGGGCACTTACAAAGTCGAATGGCGTGCGGTGTCATCGGACACCCACCCGATCACCGGTAACGTCACGTTCAAAGTGAAATGATCAATGAGCGAACTGGCCAACATCGCCCTGCGTTTTGCGCTGTACACGGATTTGATGCTGATGTTCGGGATGCCGCTCTTTGGGCTGTATAGCCTTAAAGGACCCGAACGGATCTCGGGGGCAGTATTGCCGTTTCGCTCGCTGTTGACGGGAACCACCATCCTCGGTGCGTTGCTGTCCGTTGCCGGCATGATTGTGCTGGCAAGTGCCATGAGCGGTGAAACAGACTTCGCGGCACTGCGCCCGCACATGGAAATGATGGTCCTGGAAACGGATGTCGGGTTGGCCTGGACGGTACGGATCATTGCACTGGTTGTCGCTGGAGTCGCCATGATGCTTCACCGGCGCGCCCCCGGCGTCAGCTTGCTCGTTGCGACGCTTGCTGGTGGCATCGCCCTCGCCTCCCTGGCCTGGAGTGGCCACGGGGCGATGGATGAAGGCATCTGGCACTTCACGGCGGACATTCTGCATTTGGTGGCCGGTGGCGCCTGGCTGGGTGCGCTGGTCGCCTTTGCCTGGATGTCACGCACTGATGCATTGCAAACCGAAGATCGCATTCGCCTGCTGGCCCACGCCGTCACCCGGTTTGAATCCATCGGCGCAGTCATCGTTGTTGTCATCGCGGTGACTGGGATTGTGAACTACCTCTTTATCGCCGGCCCGACACTGTTCCTCAGTACTTACGGGGTTTTACTGTTCGTCAAAGTCGCGCTGTTTGCCGGCATGCTCGTACTCGCCGCGCTGAACCGCTTTCATTTGGGGCCGACTCTCGAGCGCTCATTACGGGAGGGGCAGTATCGAGTGGCGGCGAATGCGTTGCGGCGCAGCGTCATGGTGGAACTGATGGCAGCTGTGTTGATTGTGGGATTGGTGGCGTGGCTCGGGACCTTGAGTCCAGAAACAGAAATCGGCGATCTGTAGCGGGCCACCGATTTTCCTGAAAATTTCACTACACTCCCCCCGTTCGACACCACCCACCACAAAAGCCCGATAACAATGAAAAACATCAACAACACCCTGATGCTCAGCGGCCTCCTGGCGCTATCACTCGGCACCCAGGCACAGGAAGCCCCATCGCACCTGGACAGCGTCATTCAACAAGGCCAACTGCGCGTCTGCACCACGGGCGACTACAAACCCTATACCTACAAAGCCGAGGACGGCGAATACTCAGGCATCGACATCGCCATGGCCCGCACCCTGGCCGACAGCCTCGGCGTCAAGGTCCAGTGGGTGCCAACCACCTGGAAAACCCTGATGCCCGACATGCTCGCCGGCAAATGCGATATCGGCATGGGTGGCATCTCGGTCACCCTGGAACGGCAGAAAAAAGCCTTCTTCAGCACCACCCTGGACGTCGACGGAAAAATCCCGCTGGTACGCTGTGAAGACCAAGCGAAGTACCAAACCATCGACCAGATCAACCAATCTACAGTCCGCCTGGTCGAACCGGCCGGCGGCACCAACGAAGCCTTCGTCCACGCCTTCCTGCCCAAGGCGCAACTGCAGCTGCACGACAACGTCACCATCTTTCAGGAGCTGTTGGACAAGAAGGCCGACGTGATGATCACTGACGCTTCGGAGGCGCTCTACCAGCAGAAACTCAAACCGGGACTGTGTGCGGTGAATCCGACGCAGTACATGCAATATGGGGAAAAGGCTTATCTGCTGCCGCGTGACGACATGACGTGGAAGTTGTATGTCGATCAGTGGCTGCATCTGGCCAAGGTGACGGGGAATTATCAGAAGGTGCTGGGGCAGTGGATCGCGGCACCAGAGGGTAAGTAACGAACACCGTCAAACAAGCAATCTGTGGCGAGGGGATTTATCCCCGTTGGGTCGCACAGCGGCCCCCTGCGTCTGTCGCCACAAATTTAGAAGCTCAGGCTTAAGCGAGTAGCATTGGTTCCTGCCGTCAGCCTTCTCCATTGCGATGTCAAACAGCTGATATCCAATCAGTCGTCGTGCAACAGCCCCGAGCTGTACTCACCAAAGCTGCTGCCGAGCGCACTGCCATGGAAACTCATCTTGCCAGCCGTGTTGGTCGGCCCCGGACCAAAGCCGCTGGACGGCACGCTTTCTGCGGAATAGCGGTTTGTAGTGCTCACTCCGGAACAGGCGCTCAACAACACAACACCGGCGATGAGCGCGACTTTGGCGAGGCGTGAGATCATTTTCTGAGTCCTGTGGGAGGGAGGCGTGGTGGCTTGAATGTATGCCTTCATCCTAGGCTGCCGAGCGGGTGGGGATGATGAAACTTTGCTGGGTGACAGCGTTGGTTCAGGTGCGGTGGTTTCTCCAATGAACAAGGCGCCCGTTAAGGGCGCCCTTCTTTATTACAGCCGTACACTCATGCACCCACGGGCGGATCGACATTATCCAATGCCCGATTCACCAGCAGCTCCCCGACAACCGCCAGTTGCTGAATCGACAACGCCAGACTGCGTGGTGAGCCTTCGAGCTTACAGGCCAGATCGGTGGTGAGGACATTCAGCGACGCGAGCGTTTCACAGGCGAGACAAAGCAAGGTTTCAGTATCAACGTTGGGCACGATGGTAAACACATGACAGATGGGATCGGCGTGATTTGGATTGCGTAGACGTTTACTGACAGCGAGATGACTGGCTTTGGACAGCTCGTCGAGGTCGGAAGCATTTGGCGCTTCGGGTGGATCGGGCGTGATTTTTTTCATCGTTTGCGTTCCTAGAATTAACTAAAGGAACTGCCAGCATCACTTCCACATGATAGGTGGCAGCTGTGCGCAGGTGTGGAAGACCGGGGATCTAGGAACCCGGCGCACTCGAAAGTGCCCCGCGCACAGCCGCCATAATTTAACAGCAGACATGAAAAAAGCGCCTGCTTAAATTCGGGTGGCGCCTGTGCGCCTAGATCTTTTGAAGGGCTTCCACACCCTTGTCGCTGATTTTGCAGCGACTAGGAGAAGGCTATCGGGGTGGGTAAGGGAGCACAAGATGGGCGAATCCGACAGAGATGGCGGGAAATGTCCTACATCTGGGTGATTTCATCAACACGAGGTCGTTAGCTCCGCCCGATGATGGATGGGACAAGCTATTCTGCGCACCACCGTCAATAAAGGGCCTGGTCGGTACTTTGAATTCTCCGTACCACTTTCGTACCACCGTTACTTACTCAACATCCTACTGTTGGCGCCAAGCCAATAAAAAAGAGCCTTCAAGAAGAAGGCTCAGTACACATTTACTGATAAGTAATCACAAACGGCAGGCTGGCATTGGCCACACCCACCATCTCGGGACCGGAGGTCTTGAGGTAAGCCGCACCCATATCAAAAAAAGCAAATCGACCTGGGCCGCCGGTCCCCGTGAGGTTCGCTATCAGTCTTTGCGTGCTGGACAAATTAATAATTTGGCCTTGAGCGTCGGTGACGGCCACTGCTGCTCCGCTGGCACCACCTGGTGCCAAGGCGAGCAGGCGGCTGTCGTTACGGTCCACACCGGTCCCGGAGCGCGGATCAAAATTCAGGACCAAACTCTGAAACTGTTGAGCGCCCGTGCAATCGAGTCGAAAGGAAAAGTCATTAAAACCAGTCACGGTTCCAACGCCTGGAGTGGCCGTGCGCAAGTCCCCAAACGAAACAGTACCCAAGTCGATGATCACATCCGAACCACTCTGTGATGCGGCCCCGCCTACAGCGGTGATGGAGCAAGTGGCATCGGTTAAATTACCGTTGAATTGCAGTGTGCCATTCGAAGCATTGGCATTCGTCGCCATTGCTGCAGCAGCCAATAGACTCAATGCCAGTATGGAAATTTTTTTCACAATGAAGCTCCAGTATTTTCAGGTAACAAAACATGCGAGATTCAATCTAAAAAAATAGCTGCTTGACGCACGAAGGAAAAAACCGAGTTAGCTGTAGGACCTATCTTATCATTTCGTAGGAACTGGACTACTACCAGTTAGCGCAGCTGCCAGCATTGAATCTAAATTAATAATGCGCCGACGGGCTACAAACCTCGCACCACCAACGTCAAACTTGATTTCGGTTTGGTCTAACGTAGGAACTAGAAAACACAGCTCCAGCTCAGTGCATTTTTCTGCTAAATTGCTATACCTGAAATCCAGAACCTTCAAAAAGACGAAGTTAAAACACTTTATAAAAACTGCTGATTCGACCACCCTGTAGGACGCTTCACCCCGCACTATCAGACCCATCCTATACCCCTGCAAAGCCTTAACCGTTAGCCTGCAAATCACAGACGATAGGCGTCCTCATCCGCACGAAGAAATCTAATCACTAATTAGTCTCCTAACCGTTGAGTCGCGACCCATCATCTCAATTTTTATCGATGACGTTCAGCAAAAACTCCCTGCTCAAACTATTAAATGGAGGCCAATATGCACCGCTATTTACTCCTATTAGTCATTGCATGCCTATACAGCCAAACAGCCACAGCGCTGTCCTTTGAGCATTACGGCTGCAATTTTCAAAACGTTCAAGGCACCACCGCCTTCACTGCTGATTTGGCAACTGCCCCTATAGGCTCCCAGGTGGGAACCTTTGAAGCATCTGGCACAGTCACTCACTGTGTACGACAACCCGGTGACGCCTATAGATATGTACGTATTGCTTTGGAGAAGCAGTTGCCATACACCACCGGCCACGCTTTACCTTGCAGAACCACGATACCCAATATTGAACTAAGGTTTAATGGAGCTTGCTTGGAGGGCAATGCCGCTTACGGCCCCACACTGATTGTAGCTGACTCTCTGGGTACGTTCCCCCAATATTTAAAATCAGATCCCGCGGCCATTATAAAAGTTGGCCCCGTCCCCCCAGGAAACTACAATCTGGCTCCAATCGACACTAGTCTTGTAGCTGTAGTACCCGTAGTACGCAATGATGTGGTCAAACGACTTGGAGTTAACCTACCTAGTGATGGAGGCAGTGCTGGTAGTGATGCCTGCTCACTGGTCAGCACCAACGTGAATGTGGATTTTGGCGAAGTTTCCGACGTGGGGGGCACGCAACCATTTTCATTGGAGTTCGGTAATTGCAGCGACATAAATAATGCAGTGGATTACGTGTTTGCTACAGCGTTAAAGTTCAGTTCCGAGCGGATCAGGAGCGATGGGACAGCGCTGAGAAATGGTACCTGCACCAACTGTGCGAAAGGTATTCAGATCCGATTGAAAAACGCGAATGGTCGATACATCGATCTGTCGAAATTGAATTCATTGTCGGGCAACGGCACGAGCTTTACCGACGATGGCTTTAGACAGAACTTTACCGCAGAACTTGAACGTAATCCCGATGAGGCGCAAACACCGGGGACGATCAATACCCAACTAGTGTTTGAGACCGTCCTGGATTAAGGCCAGGCCTGACCTTTATCTCTCGATCGGAGCTTCTCCATTTCATCCAGATACCACTCGGTATGCCTTGTTATCCTCCGCCTCAATCTCACCTGCTGCTCCAACTCGGAGGTTTCCGTTGCACCCATGATGGATGGGGTGCATTTAACCATCCGCCTCCCGGCCCGCTTGGCCCGGCACGGCCATTTGCTACACCGCGTGTATCAAAGTTTAAGCAAGACACGATCGAGACTTTCTAGAGATTACCGACAACGCCTTGATCCGCCGAGACGCTCGACCCGACCTGCCTCCCCTCTCCACTTCCTCTCCATTACGGCCAGATCTGTACGTTAAAGAGTTTTAAACACTGAGCCTGTAGGACCGTTCCGAAGCTATCCGTGAAAGCAAAAAAATTCTCCGTGTTTATCCTTCACGCTCTGCTGCTTGCACGAATCTGCAAACTTTCTGAAAAAATCAAACACAAGGTTTCCTGATGAACTGTTCCAAATAAAGTCGACAATTCCTATTTTTTGTAGGGTCAGTCCTATATCGCTTTATTAGATTGCCCCACCGTTACACGATTACAAACGCCAACGACGCGATCATGCATATAACAGCTGTTGCTCTACTCAATGTAGTCCACATCCTACGCAATGCGCAGATATTTCCGCTTCCCGTAAATACTAAAACATCATAAGTTTAAATATCTTCAGCGCCACCCACGCGGCTGCGCTCCACAACCAACCCCAGGATTCACCGGCTAGCTTTTTAAAAATACAGCCGAACAGAATAACTTAAGCACATTAGTCGGGGTCACGATGTATCGCTATTTTATACTACTGATTTTTGCCTGCGGGTATAGTCAAACAGCAAGCGCACTGTCATTTTCAAACGGTGGTTGTAACTTCGAAAACGTTAGAGGGGAGATAACGCTTTTTGCCGATTTAGCCACAGCCCCTATCGGGTCTACCGTAGGGGAGTACTACTTCAAGGCTACCCATACTTGCACACGCGGAGCACAAGTAGTGTTATTCGCTGGAGAGCAGACACCTGGTTCCGCCGGAGGTAGATGTTTGACAACTGTACCAGGTATCGAATTATGGGGAGATACGTGCAGAAATCCCACCCTTGCTGGGCACGCATTCTTTCTCGTTAACGGGACTGGGGCTGTCGGTAATTCGCAGGCTGGCCCATACCGTTTTGTCAAGGTCGGTTCGGTCCCCGTGGGCCCCCACACATTGAAACCTACATACAATCATCTCTATTCACGCGACAACTATCGCCGCCCTGAAACTTTAATCAGGCACGAAATCCTACCATTTGACGGCGGAGAAACTCCGGTCAACTCATGTTCATTAGTCAGCACCGATATCAAAGTTGATTTTGGCGAAATTTCCAACGTGGGGGGCAGTCAGCCGTTTTCTATCGAATTTGGTAATTGTGGAGGAGCGAATAATGTAGTGGATTACGTGTTCTCTACCGCGCTAACGTTCCGCTCCCCGCGGATCAGGAGCGATGGGACAGCACTCAGAAATGGCACTTGCACAAACTGCGCAAAGGGTATTCAGGTCCGATTGAAAAACAATAACGGTCAATACCTCGATCTATCGAAGAAAAATTCACTAGCGGACAATGGCTTGGCCTTTACCGCTGATGGTTTTAGACAGAGTTTTACTGCAGAACTTCACCGTAATCCCGATGAAGCTCAAACACCGGGAGCAATCAATACCCTGTTAGTGTTTGAGACAGTCCTGGAATAAGGCCAGGCTCCGGTGTGACCCGATGATCAGACTCTCTCCGTGACCGCCTGCTACGCTGAAGGCGCCACGGAGAATGCGCCATGCCCCACACAGATCTGTTGCCGCCGTTACTACACAAACTCAACGAAAACCAGCTCGCCCTAGAAGCGGCGATCCTCGAACTGTCCAACTGAGAAGAAAAGGGGACAGATTTATTTAATCCGTCCCCTCTCCAAACCCAGGCTAGAAAGCCTCAACAGGCTTCTTGGCCGCCTGAATAATCTTGTTGGCCTCCAACCGAGGAAACGAAAACCGGATCAACAGCCCCGCGTCAGCCCCTTCCCCGGCAAGCACCAACTCAGCAGACCTCGTATTCTCAGGCGATGCGTTCAACGCAGCAATTGCATTCGACTGCCCCTTGGCATTCACACCTTCCAGAAACGTGTAGGTCAAACTCCCAGAGGTCAGGCCTACCTGTTCATAATTGGATAATTTCGCTGTCAACTCGTCTCGGCTACTCACTTTCCTTGAGACTTCGACCACGTCCAGCATCGACTTATCATCCGTCATGGATACCAACGTGAATGTCTTGGAAAGCCCGGCAATGGCTTTGCCATACAAATCCTGATCGAGCGGGCTGATCAGCGATACCATGATCAACTTGTCCCCCGAGAACACCAACGCCACAGTGAATTTCTCTTCCAGGAAATCGACACCGTCGATGCACCTGGCCGTCCCGCCGACATCTTCGGAACAGTCGTAGTAACCAGCGGCTTCGGTGTAGTTCGCGAGAGGGGATTGATAGACATAATTCTTGAAGAGCTTGTCTTCGGCGGCTGCGCTTTGCGCGAATGCAAAAATGCTGGCGGTGACTAACGCAAATGACGCAATTTTCTTCAACATGGGATCCCTTCCTCGAACAGCCTTGTAGTTAGTGGCTAGATGCTATCAGCCGCTCCAGGACCTGTCTCGCTCATTCCCGACATCCAAAGGACCACTGCCGCAGGACTCGCCTCAACCCTACTCACCCATTCCTGATAAACTCCTGCCTTTCGCCCCACCGATTCCAGATCCCCAATGCCCCCAATCACCGCCACACCCGCTCCGCTTTCCCGCCGCTTCTCCGTCGCCCCGATGATGGATTGGACTGACCGCCACTGCCGTTTTTTCCTGCGCCTACTGTCGAAAAACGCCCTGCTCTACACCGAAATGGTCACCACTGGCGCGCTGCTCAACGGTGATCACGACCGCTTTCTGCGCCACAACGAAGCCGAGCACCCGCTCGCGTTGCAGCTGGGCGGCAGTGTTCCGCTGGATCTAGCCGCCTGCGCGCGCATGGCCCAGGAACACGGCTACGACGAGGTGAATCTGAATGTCGGCTGCCCGAGTGATCGGGTGCAGAACAATATGATCGGCGCGTGCCTGATGGGGCATCCGCAGTTGGTGGCCGATTGTGTGAAGGCGATGCGCGATGCGGTGTCGATTCCGGTGACGGTGAAGCATCGCATCGGGATTAATGGGCGCGACAGTTACGAAGAGTTGTGTGATTTCGTCGGTACGGTTCGTGAGGCCGGATGCACCAGTTTTACCGTGCATGCGCGGATTGCGATTCTGGAGGGGTTGTCGCCGAAAGAGAACCGGGACATTCCGCCGCTGCGTTATGACGTGGCGGCGCGGTTGAAGGCGGACTTTCCGGAACTGGAGATTATTCTCAACGGTGGAATCAAGACGCTCGAGGCCTGCCACGAGCATTTGCAGACCTTCGATGGTGTGATGTTGGGCCGCGAGGCGTATCACAATCCTTATGTGATGGCTGAGGTGGATCAGCAGCTGTTCGGCAGCACCGCCCCGGTGATCACTCGAGCCGAAGCACTGGCGCAGTTGCGGCCTTACATCGCTGCGCACATCGATGCCGGCGGTTCGATGCACCACATCACTCGACATGTGTTGGGGCTGGGCACCGGGTTTCCGGGGGCGCGCAAGTTTCGGCAGTTGTTGTCGGTGGACATTCACAAGGCCAAGGAACCGTTGGCGTTGCTGGATCAGGCGGCGCAGTTGCTCGAGGGACGTTAAGCGTGACTCGGCCGTGGGACACCACGGCCGAGTGCACACATTCAGAGCGCCGCTGCTTCCGTCCAGTTGACCCAACCGAATATCCATGTGGCCAGGATCAGTAGACCGAATACGATTCGGTACCAGGCGAATGCCGCGTAACTGTGGTTGGCAATGAACTTGAGCAAGCCTCGAACGGCGATCATGGCGAACAGGAACGCCGTCACGAAGCCGAGGGCAAATACGGGCAAGTCGCCCGCCTGGAACAGATCCCGGTACTTGTAGCCGGAATAGACGGCGGCGCCGACCATGGTCGGCATGGCCAGGAAGAACGAGAACTCGGTCGCTGCCTTGCGTGACAGACCGAACAACAGTCCACCGATAATGGTCGATCCGGAGCGCGAGGTGCCGGGAATCATCGCCAGGCATTGTGCGAAACCGACCTTGAGAGCATCTGGCCAGCGCATATCATCGACATGATCGACGTACACCACATGGTTGCGCTCCTCGGCCCACAACATGACGATCCCCCCCACCACCAAGGCCATCGCCACGGTGATCGGGTTGAACAGGTATTCGTGAATCTTGTCGGCGAACAATACCCCCAGGACAACTGCCGGCATGAAACCGATCAACAGGTTCAAGGTAAAACGCTGTGCATTGCGTTGGGTGGGTAAACCGCTGACGATTTCGAGGATCTTGTGTCGAAACTCCCAGACGACCGCAAGGATGGCGCCCAGTTGAATAATGATATTAAAGGCCATTGCCCGCTCACCGCCGAAGTCGAGCAAGTCTGCAACGATAATCTGGTGCCCGGTGCTGGAGATGGGCAAAAACTCGGTGAGCCCTTCAACCAATCCCAGAATCAACACCGATACAGTGGTCCAAAGATCCATCAATCCCCCGTTAGACCCTCATGAACATCCCATGAAGGGCCTGCTGCCAATTTAAACGCCTGAAGTTCATTGCAACAGGATCCACTCGAAAAGAACAAATCGAGCCTGATTCCAATCAAGACCTGACAATGACTACTTGGCGAACGCGAGAGTAAAACGCATCAAGCCGTGCAATAAAACCGTTTGTTATCAAATGTCCACCGCCAGAACTAACGAAAGAAAAGTTATATATCCCTCATTCGTACGAAACACCTCTAACGGAGACAGCATCAGCTAATGCCAAAACACACAAAATTTCAGTGGATATTAATTTTCGATAGCAATTTAGAATCGATACCAACACTCAGCCGTGCGTCAAGCTTATGGCGCCGGAAAATCGGGAGATCGGGAAAAGGATGGCATAGTGCTATGTTTGCTTTGACGTGGGAAATTTAGCTGTAGAGTTCTCCATCCAAACCTCAAGAACGCCAACGATCACGCCAGATTCACCCGCAACGTTAAAAAAACCAGCCGACCACTTCAAATTTCGATGAAATGTTACCAATTGTCAGTCACAAATGAGAATCGGTGCTTTAACATCCAGATGTCAGCACCCAGCCGGATCAAAGCATGATGCTTACAGGAAATACAACGACTTCATATCACAACCAGGCAAAGGAGCAGACAGGGATTCTCACCATTGGGCGGACCCACATGCTGGCGGAGAATTTCAAGGAATTAGTCACCAGGCACGCTGGTTCCGATATGCCAGTAGTAGCAACGTGCTACAGCAACTCGTTCAATAGAAACAAGCACCTGGAGTTGTATCGCGGGATTTTTGTGATCATTGATAGCCCACAGGCGATTACTGACAGCATTGCCCTGATTGAAGATCTTCGCTCAGACAATATCGGGTCGATCATTTTTGCAGCGATCACCGGGCCGGGCACCTACAACAAGATGAAATACTATCTAGCCGGCGCCGATTACTGCATGAAATTCAACAATATGCCCGAGGAAAACACCGAGGTATTTTCCGGGATCTTCAGCAGTCCGGAATGGCAGAAAAAAGACCTTCTGCTTTTGGACCCCACGCGCATGTGCCTGATCGGGGACGATAAAAAGCTTGATGTATCGTTTGCAGAAATGCGGATTCTTGAAGCGTTCTCTCAGACGAAAAGCCACATATTAAGTCATGACGAAATCGCCAACGTCATGGGCCTTAATATAAATTTTTATGACCCAAGAGCCTTGGAAAAATCGATCAGCCGCCTTCGCGGCAAAATTAAAGATCTGTATGGCACCAACGCCATTCAAAGTATTCGCGGGCATGGATATCGCCTGATCAGGGGTTTTATTTCTACCACCTGATGACCAATATGCAATGGAGTTTTTGCATCATGAACGCAACCGAATGCGTGCCTCGCTTCGAGCGTGCGAATCATTACTTGTCTCGGCAATTGATTCTTACACGCGATGACTGCCCATTTGGCAGCGAGATCAAAATAAAATCTGACGACAGTCAGGTCCTGTCCGCCCTTGCATCCTACGCACCGGCGACACATCAGATGAATGGCATCTACAGTGAAGCACTGATGCAGACCCGTCTGATCGCTTTCTCATTGAAAGATCGCAACCTGTCTAGCCAAAACAAATACCTGAGCCGTCGTTTTGTCTGCGTGGAGCAGTCAGCGCTCGCCCATGCCGCCCTCACCGAGGAGCTGATCCAGTGCAGTGACGCCCTGCGTGGTTTCGGCCAGACACTGGTGGTCGCGCTAAACGAGCTGCCCCTGCCGGCGGTCAGCTTCACCGATAAAAAGAAAATCCTCCACAACGTGTATCAATTGAAAGATCACGGCATTGAAATCGCATTCGACGGCTTCAATATCTACGATGAAAGTATCGAGATATTTACAACCTTGAATCTATTCGACTATATCAAGATCTCTATTTCATCCCTAGACTTGAGCCTCAAGCTTACGAGTAACCCGGAACTCTTCAATCGACTTTATGAACGTATGACCCTGCAGGCTCATAACACCAAAGTCTGCTTTATAGCGGACAGCGTCGAGCATGCTGCTAGCCATGTACTGGCGCGAGCGTTGCCCTTTGATTACTTTCAAGGGAGCCATTACTCCCCTGCCGACAACCTTTAAACCAACGTCCAGGCGTGCAATTCAGGAGAGAGACATGGAAAGCAGCACAAACCTCCCGAGAAAATACTTTGTCGTAGTCACCCATAGCCCTGCACTTCAACTTGAGCTGGAGGCACTGTTATCGAGCAAGCGCTATAACGCGTTCGGTACCTCACAGGCAAAAATGTTTGTTGAAGGCGTGACCCCACCCTCCTCCGCCCCTAAACTCATGGAGTTTATTTACCCCCACGTGGAAAGAATGGTCTCACCTGTTATCAAGCATGATACACAGCGCATTCTTTCGACATTCAAGTCCGAGTGGCAAGCGGCCCAGTCCGCTACTCAGCGCAATAACATCGCCTCCATTACAGTTGAAGCCAAGGATGACACGCGGGATCGCCTCGCTCATTCGGCCGCCGAAACCTGGCGATTAAGCAATGGCAACGGCGCTTTGATCAAGGATGATATCGAGATTGTCTTGACTGGCCTGGAGGCCACACTGCTCAAGAAAATGCTGCATCATGATGATCGTGTCGTCAGCAAGGATGACCTTATCCGTAGTATCGGTAGAGAACCCGAACACTATCGAGGTCTCGAAATGTGCCTGAGTCGACTGCAGGAGAAGTTCAAGAATGCCAGCAATGGCGAGCGTCTTTTTCGTGCAGTCAGAAATCGCGGGTATTGCCTGATACAAAAAATCGTACGTGGAAAAAACCTGATCTAAACAAATAAAACATTCACTGGCCGTGCACTACAATAACAATAATGCACACCGGCCTGCTTTCTCTATCACCCTGGCCTCTCCTTCGATAAAAACCCACGTCACCCTGCTACAACATCGACTATTTATAACGCGCCCCGCCACCCTGATATGCCGGCCACCCACACTAACGCCCCGTTAGAAGTCGTCAGACACCCCTCACGGCAATAACTTAATCTGTTTACTGACGACAGCGCCGCCCTTTGGCGTTTCAGTTCGTCAACGGATGGCCCTCTTATAAAAACAATAACACTTGCCAGATCAACTTTGGTTCTTGTCTGTCGACTCGCGTATGGACGTATTTTGGGGATATCGCATGGTTAACAATCTTCGTATCAATCGAAATACCACTCTCAAAGGATTGACCTTCTGGGGACAGTGGGCATTGGGTCAGGGTTTTGTTGTCACCCTGTTACTTCTATTGGTTTATAACCAGACGGGAACGGTAGAGTTTTATTATCGTGTGTGCGCAACACTGACGGTACTGGCATCGGTGCCCGCCTATACATGGTGTGGTGTTTATGCCAAGAAGGATAATTACCTGGAAGGGTTGATCCGATTATTGATGGGTTGGGCAATGACTTTGGCGGCGTTGGCTATTGTGGCCTTCCTGTGCAAGGCCAACGAACTGTTTTCCCGTCAAATCATTCTGGTCTGGGCAATCGGCAGTTATGTCGGGCAGGCACTGCTGTATGTCCCGCTGCAGGGTTTCTCGAAGTACTACCAACGCTCGCTTCAACGTGAGCGCAAAACGCTCATCGTGGGGACTGGCGAGCTGGCTTTGGGCTTGGCCAGCAAACTTCGAACACTCGAGCACTTCCCGCTGGTTGGCCTGGTCAGTTCCGACTCCACGCCCCTGCTGGAGGCGGGTGCACCTCCTGTCGTTGGCCCGCAAGAAGCGCTGCTGGACCTGATCAAGGCCCACGAGATCCGACGCCTGTACATCACGCTGCCCCTGAGCGAGGCGGCACAGATCGAAGCCATGTACGGCGACTTGCTCGATGCACACGTCGATGTTGTCTGGGTGCCGGACCTGAATAGCCTGACCCTGCTCAATCACTCGGTCAGTGATGTGGATGGCCTTCCGGCGATCCATTTGAATGAAAGCCCGCTCACCAGCCAACCCACCGCCGCGCTAAGCAAAAGCCTGCTCGACAAGAGCGTGGCACTGATGGCTATCGTGGTTCTGAGCCCGCTGCTGTTGGCCATCGGCCTGGCGGTCAAACTCACCTCCCAGGGTCCGGTCTTCTTCAAACAGGACCGTCATGGCTGGAACGGCAAGGTGATCAAGGTCTGGAAGTTTCGCTCGATGCGCGTCCATGACGATCACGAGGTGAAACAGGCCAGCCGTAACGATTCGCGGATTACACCGGTCGGACGCTTCATCCGTCGTACCTCGCTCGATGAGTTGCCGCAGTTGTTCAATGTCTTGCAAGGCCACATGGCCCTTGTCGGGCCGCGTCCGCATGCCGTTGCTCACAATGACTACTACTCCGGCAAAATTCTCGCCTACATGGCTCGCCACCGAATCAAACCGGGCATCACCGGCCTGGCTCAAATCAGTGGATGCCGCGGCGAGACCGACACCCTCGACAAGATGCAGCAGCGCGTCGAGATCGACCTCAAGTACATCAACAACTGGTCGTTGTGGCTGGACCTGAAAATCCTGGTGAAGACCCCTTTCACCTTGCTCTCCAAGGACATCTATTGATGGGCGGATAGTCGGGCACAGGCAACACATCAAGGGGACGCAAGTCCCCTTTTTCATGGGTAAGGATTGAGTTCCGCTGGCGGCGTTGAGCTGCCGCGCCAGCCACACGAAACCGCAGGATCAGCGACGCGTGCCCGTTCCCGGCACAGACTGTCCAAGGCATCGTTTCATAGGGGGTCGAAACGCAGCGAGCGCCGCGCTGGAGGCTCAGGGTACGACCGGCCACGGTCTTCCCTTTCGCGTGTGGGCCCTGCGATCTACAAGGCTTGTCGCCCTGTAGATCGCCCGCCATCACTCAGTGATTTTCTCGAAGTTACGGTAGAACAGGTCACTGTCACGGCTATCGGTCATGGCGTGCAGCGAGTAGCTGCGGTTGAGCCGGGCACCGCCGTCCCGGGTCAATGGCGACCAGACGATATTGGCGCGGCGCATCGTCGACATGCTCATCATTTCGTCGAAAGGAATGGACAGGTAAATGCCCTTGTCGAAGCTGCCCTCACCGTACTCCGCACTAGTCGCGGTGGTGATGGTGGCCCAGGCACCGAAGCGCACACCGTTGGAGAATTCGCGCGACAGGTCGACCGTGGCCCCCCAGTCCCGCGCCAGGTAGCGTCCGACGCTGACGGCTGCCTGGGCATCGAACGGCAAGTCGGTATAACCGGTGACGTGGCCGGTAACGGTCGAGTAGTCACGCAGGCCAAAGCCCTGGTCGAAGTCACGCTGGCGAACGTAGTTCAGGTCTGCGCCGACCGACCAGCGCTCACCCGCCGGGCGAAAAAGCACTTCACCACCGACGCCAGCAAACATGGACTCCAGATAGCCACCGTAAACCATGCCATACAGGTCCTTATCCAACTGCTTGGCGTGGTTGAACTGGAAGGTGGGCATGGTGACGTCGGAAGTCGTCAGGTACTGGCGCAGATCCGTGCGCACCCGTGGCAATCCACTCGGTGCATCGTAGGTAAAGTGGTCGTAGTTGTTCAGCAGATTGACGCTGAGCAGGCCGCTCCACCAGGTATTGCGGGTGAAGCGGTACTCGGCATCCGCATCGGCCGTCACCTGATAAAGCAACCCGTCAGGACCACCGACGTTCTGTTTGTAGCCCAGGCCGACACCGTAGTTGAAGGGATCACGCGCCTGGGTATAAAGCGTCGTCTCCGCGTGCGGCATCGCCCCGTTGACCTCGGTGGTGCGATGCAGACTTTGCAGCGGCTCTTCATTGTTGACCACTTCGCGGAACGTTTGACGAGGCACGCTGGTTTCTTCCAGCGGCATGTCATAGCGCTTGTTCACCAGGGTGAACCAGTCGATGTCGTCGTTGACGCTGTTGTCCAGGATACGGCTGGCGCGGCCAACGGCTTTTGCCGAATGGAAGTAATTCGCCTGCTCGCCGTACACGAACAGTTCCGGCCCCCGCTGAGTGATGCGCTCGACCTTGTAACCGGCATTTTTCTGCAGGCGTTGGGACACGTCGGCCCAGTTGACCTGATCCGGTGCGGTGGTCGGTGCTTGCGCAGGCAGGCGTTCAGCCGGCGGGTCGTAGGTCTTGGCCGGCGCCTTGCGGCTGACGAAATTGGTGTGCAACGTGATGCCGAACATCGCGGTGTTGCCGCGCTCCCAGGCGGCGCTGAGATCCACCGAATCCGTCAGCTTGAACACCGCGCCAATGTTGATCGGCGAGTCCTGCTTGATGGCGTTGTCCTTGGGCTCGTTCTTGTAGTCGTTGCCTTCGTATTCGAGCTTCAGGCTGAGAGGATCCCAGGGCGTCTGGTAGCTCACGCCACCGAAGAACGAGGGCCTTCCACGAAAATAGGCATTGGTGTTGACGTCACCGGTGCCCTCGCCCTCAGGCCGGGTCTTGAAGCGATCGTCGATCCAGCCCGCCGGGTTATCGAAGTCACCCCGATTACCCAGGTATCCCCAGGCAATGCCGGCGCTGAAATCGAAGTCGTCATAGCGTTTGTTAGCCACCAGAAATTCGCTGGAGAACAACCCGGTGCCCCCCACGTCGCGAAACCCCAGGGCCAGCTCGGGCGCCCAGTAGCTTTCCTGCCACAGGCGCAGCTTGACGTCCACGGCCTTGTCTTTATAGCTCTGGTCGCCACTGAGCGACTCCGGGCCGTAGGGACGGTTGGTGATCGCGGTGTAGCGGAACGAACCTTCAAGCCATTCGAATGGCTGCAATGAAACACTGTAGCGACTGTACGGACGGGTGCGATTGGCATTGACGCTCAACTCGCCCGCAGGCGCCATTCGGGCCGTGGGGGTCTGCAACAACCCGACCCCGCCAAAATCATTCTGAGTCCATCGCGGTTCGGCATGGGCCAATCCACAAGGCAATAACAACACGGCTGCAAAACGTAAACTCAAGGAACCACCTCAGCCGTTTGTGTGGCAAGAAATTCAGCCAACTGCTGATTCAGTTCAGGTATGGGCGGATTTAGATCGTCGGTTCTCACGGGAACCAGGATTTTGCTGCCGGCGGCAGGCACCTGGCCGCTCTCGCGATTCCACGGCGCAATGCCGACGCGGCGGGTCACGCCATCGGGCTGGATGAGCCACAGGTAATCGGGGTCGGCATCGGCAAGGGGCGCGCACGCCTGCAGGTAATCACGGGCCTGCAGCATGGCGCGATGCTCGAACCGGCACGGCTGCGCGACGGCGCCCAGCACTTCAACCACGTTCGAACGCATGGGGTAGACCAGGCTGTCGCCGTCATCGAGACGGAAGTTGCGAGCAAACCCAACCTCCACAGCGATCGGGTCCAGTATGGCAACCTGACGTCCCGTGACCGGCCAGCGGCTGACTTGCTCATGCAATTGCATCGCTAACGCAGCGCGACCGGTTTGCTCGAAGAGCAACGCGGTACGTTGCAAGACTTTCAAATCGAACAGGACACCGGCTTTCAGGCGCGTCTGCTCATCGAGCAACGGCTCGCGCAACCAGGCGGCGGCCAGCCAGTAGCCCTCGGGATTGGGTTGCGCTGAGCGGATCACGTCCAGTACGCGCGCGCCGGCAGGCAGGTCGACCGGCCCCGGATTGCGTACATCGCCACTGACGGTCACTGCCGCCACGCTCACACCGCTGGTGACGAGCAGCAGGCATGTCCATAACAGGGAGGAAAACTTCAACGGACAACCTCGCGTTCAGAGGTCAGTCGAACGATCTTCACCCGCAATCGCTTCGTCAGCTGCTGCTCACTCTGCAGGATGAAACCGTTGTCCGGGTCGACCCAATAATGATTGGTCGCATGCAGGCCAATCGCCGGTGCATCAATCTGCTCATCGACACGCAGCACAGCGTATTCCTTGTCCAGAATCCTGATGGTTTCCATGGGCTGTCGCACAAAACGGCTGTTCAACGCCACACCCGTTTCATAGCCGTGATAAAGATCGATCCAGCGTTGACTGCTGTAGCCATCGGGCACGCGATGAAGGCCTTGCTTGAAAGGCGAGGTGTCGGCCACACGAGTGCCGTCCAGATCGCCCTCCAGACCAAGGCCAACGCTGCGCACCGCCAAACCGTCGCGCAGCAACAGCACTTGCTTGCCGGACGCTACCCAGTACTGCAAGTCATCTCGCTGGCGCACCATCGCCAACACCCCCTCGCCGGAAGGGGTGGTCAGTTTGAGTTGGGGATAACGAATCGCGGCCACCTGGGCCGGTGTCACGTCCAGTTCGTCGGGCCCGCTGACCGCCCCTTTCAGGTTGGTCAACGTGGCCGTCATCAGGGGATTACATCCACACAACAGCAAGGCCGCCATCAAGCAGACGCTAACATTCAACGTTCTCACAGTTGGATCAGGCCTTATCGGTTGTTGGCTTCGCTCATGTTGTTTTGCGCGGCTGCGCCGATGCCGATAATCGAAGCCGATGGCACCAATTGACTGATAAAGCGGTTCCAGCGGGTGACGTTGGCAGGTCCAACGTAAACAATGTCCTTGGGGTGGACATCAAAGTGCGTAGCGAGGGCCATGGCGGTAGGCGATTCGGCTTGCAGCTGAAAGATTTTCGCCGGTTCCACATCCAGGTTTTCCACACCCCTGATGACATACACGGCGTTGCCGTTGGACGTGGTCTGATTCAACCCGCCCACCGAACCGATAACGTCGGACAGGTTCATGGTGCGGGTCTTGAACGTCAACGCGCGCGGCTGATTGACCTCACCCATCACATAAATCTTTTTGTTGTCGTTGTACGGCAGGTACAACTGGTCACCGCCTCGCAGGTAGACCTTCTGCAACTCGGAGTCCTGTTGATTGAGCGCATCGAGATTCAGCGGATAGACCCGACCGTTGCGCGTCAACAGCAACCCGGACAGATCGGCATTCAACGGATCGATACCCGCGGAACCCAAGGCTTCGACAACGCTGAGCGGGTTGGTGGAAATCGGCTGCGGACCGGCCTTCAGCACAGCGCCCGACACCACGACTTTCTGGCTGGCAAAGCGCAACACGGCGACATCCACTTGCGGATCGGAAATGAACGTCGACAACTTCTCGGCGATATCGGATCGCAGTTGCTGGATGGTCTTGCCAGCGGCCCGGATTTCTTTGATGTAAGGGTAATAGAGCGTGCCATCGGACCGGACCAGGCGTCCGTTCGCATCGATCTGCTGCTGCGCCCCCGAAGGCGCGGTGAGTTCGGGGTGATCCCAAACCGTGATGTACAAGACATCGTTATTGCCGATGAGGTACTCGGCCGGTGCCGCCAGCAATTCCGCAGGCAGTGAATCGCGCGCAGGTGTGGCTCTTTCCATGGCAATCAGCTTTGGGGTGATAGGAATCAGCTCGACCCGACTGCTTTCGCTGGACCCTTCACGAGTGATATCACTGGTACTTAGATGTTGACCCGGCGAAAACATGCAACCTTGCAAAGCAATACTTGCCAGCATTAAAAAAGGAAAACGACGATTCATAATGGCACTACGCTATTCAAGGGCAAACCAAAACAAGATCACCCGGGATTAACCGGGCGATCTTGTATTTAAACCTGCGGGATTTTTCAGTTACTTGTACCGGTGGTCCCGGTAGTGCCAGTGGTGCCGGTGGTTCCGCCATTGGAACTTCCACCACTGTTGGACGCTGCAACTCCCGCTGCAACCAATGCCGTACCGGCCAGGACGGCCTCCGTGGCGGTTACGCTACCGACGACTGCCGTGTCCGTAGTCAGCGGTTCTTCTGCGGCGAGCGCCCAACTGCTGGTCAGGGATAACAGGGCTATTACCATCATTCTTTGCATATCAAACTCCTCCCTGATACTCGCCCCTTTGGATTGATACCAGGTGTCCGGTTAATTACAGAACATGATCAAGCCGCAGGGTGTCGAATCGAATCCGTTATTCGTCGCCAACACCGCATGACTGACACACGTTGAACGGCAGTCTTTATATGTACGGGCTTACCGCCCCCATGACCAGTCAATTTTTCCGACGATCCTTAACGTTTCCACCGGAAATAACATTCGCGCGAAAAACCTTACCCCTGGTACCCCCCGGGATGCCCGGATTGCCAGCGCCAGGTGTCCATCATCATCTGCCGCAAATCCCGGGTGGCCTTCCAGCCCAGCTCCTGCGCCGCCTTGGAGGGATCGGCCCAACACTCGGCGACGTCGCCCGGGCGGCGCGGCATCACGCGATAAGGCACTGGTCGGCCCGAAGCCTGTTCGAATGCCTGCAGCACTTGCAGGACGCTGTAGCCGTCACCCGTGCCCAGGTTCCAGATGTTGATGCCGGTGCGCCCCGAGATCGCCTGCAATGCCTTGAGATGTCCGTCCGCCAGGTCCACCACATGAATGTAGTCGCGCACACCGGTGCCATCGACCGTGGGGTAATCGTCACCGAACACCGACAGTTCTTGCAGGCTACCTACGGCAACCTGGCTGATATAGGGCACCAGGTTGTTCGGAATGCCGCGGGGGTCCTCACCCATGAGCCCACTGGGGTGCGCCCCGACCGGATTGAAATAGCGCAACAACGCGATGCTCCAGCGCGGGTCCGTCTTACACAGATCCTGCAACACGTTCTCCACGATCAACTTGGACTGCCCGTAAGGGTTCGTGGGGGAACCGGTGGGGAAATCTTCACGGATCGGCATCTGCTCAGGGGCGCCGTAAACCGTCGCCGACGAACTGAACACCAGGCGGAATACGCCGGCCGCCGCCATCGCCTGGCAGAGCGTGACGCTGCCACTGACGTTGGCCTGGTAATACTCAAGCGGTTTGCGCACGCTTTCGCCGACCGCCTTGAGCCCGGCGAAATGCAGCACGGCATCAATGGAATGCTCTTGGAAAATCCGGTCCAGCAAGGCCCGGTCGCAGACATCCCCTTGAATCATTAATGCGGTTTTACCGCAGATGGCTTCCACCGCATGCAAGGCGGCAGCGGAACTATTACTCAGGTTATCCAGCACAATCACTTCAGCGCCCGACTCAAGCAGCGCAAGTGCAGTGTGCGAACCGATATAACCGGTCCCACCCGTTACGAGTATTTTCATAAAACGGTCCATAATGGGGATATTTGAAGGACTAACTAGCAAGCGCCGTGTTTAAAACACTCACTCACCGCAATTAAACATCCTGCTTAATTAGCACCTTGCAGAACCCGACACCACGAACACATACCGACTAAAACTAACTAAATAACATTCATGCCGACAACTAATAACAATTACCCACTACCCTCCCTCTAACAATTGCCACCCACAATCGCCTCATGTATTAAGTAAACTTGGCAATACATCGCAACTCACGACCCAAGTTAAGTCATATCCCATCGGGTCGTGAACAATGACTTCCCAGGAACTCACTATGATTCGTAAATGCTTGTTCCCCGCCGCTGGCTACGGCACGCGTTTCCTGCCTGCAACAAAAGCAATGCCCAAGGAAATGCTGCCGATCGTCAACAAGCCCTTGATTCAATATGCCGTTGAAGAAGCACGGGATGCCGGCCTTCAGAACATGGCGATCGTGACCGGTCGGGGTAAGCGGGCGCTGGAAGATCATTTCGACATCAGTTATGAACTGGAACATCAGATTCGCGGCACCGAGAAAGAAAAGTTTCTCGCCAGTACCCGGGAGCTGATCGAAACCTGCACCTTTGCCTACACCCGCCAAGTCGAAATGAAGGGTCTGGGGCATGCCATTCTCAGTGGTCGACCGTTGATCGGTGATGAACCCTTTGCCGTGGTGCTGGCCGACGACCTGTGCCTGAACCTGCACGGCGACGGTGTCCTGGCGCAGATGATCAAGCTCTACAAAAAATTCCGCTGCTCGATCGTGGCGATCCAGGAAGTGCCTCGCGATCAGACGCATAAATACGGTGTGATCGCCGGAGACCTGATTTCAGAGGGCATCTACCGGGTCAATACCATGGTGGAAAAGCCGGCTCCCGAAGACGCGCCGTCCAATATGGCGATCATCGGGCGCTACATTCTGACCCCGGATATTTTTGACTTGATCGCGGACACTCAACCCGGCAAGGGCGGCGAAATCCAGATCACCGATGCGCTCATGAAGCAGGCGAAAAACGGTTGCGTACTGGCCTACAAGTTCGACGGCCTGCGCTTTGATTGCGGTAGTGCGGAAGGCTACATCGACGCGACCAACTTCTGTTATGAGCAGCTGTATCTCAAGGGCCTTTAACCAGCCCCACATCGCTCCCGCTCCGGAGCTGTCGTTCCCATTCTTTCATCCAGGCGGACCACTATGAACACAGTAAAAAGCTCGGTAGAGATCGAACTGAAAACGGGCAACTTCGGAGCGATGGCGTGGCTGTCTAACAACCCGTCGTTTGCTTCGACCGCGAGGATCGGCACCGACACGCCCCTGCTGGTGGAGCGCATCGGCGTGTTCCCCTCATCGGGCGATATCCACCGAAGAATCAACGACCCGCGCCCTCTCCTGGCATACCTGAAGAACTTCTATGCGCACCAGGCCCTGGATGTCGACGAGCGTGACGGCCTCAAAGTGATTTTCGTCGACTGGCGCTTCCGGGTTCACATTCCCCGGGGCGATGCGGCGATCGTCATCAATGTCGAGACACGCCGCGATCCCGATCTGATGCCGCTGAAAACCGCGGAACTGCTGGGCCATCTGGAACGCTTCGAGCACAGGATGAGTTGCCCTGGGCAGTGAATGATTATTTCAACGCTGCGCCACACTCACCCTGGGGCGATACCGCTTCGACCCCGTCCACGATCAAACGATAGAAAAAATCTGCGATAAGCCGCCCTCCAGTGCCGGGGATGGGATGGATCTTGTCGGGACCGATCATGGGCGTTGGGCCGTTGCTGGCATAGCGCTTGAAGTCCGGACCAAACGTGCATTGCAGACTTGCATACACCAGGTGCTGTGAACGCGCCCAGGGCTCCAGGACCTGGGCATAATCCGACATCGGATAGGCACTGGATCGCGTCGTGTCCTCGCGCAGGATCAGTTGGATGCTCGCCGCCGGATGAACGTCGCGGATCATCCCCACCAACCCTTTTATGTTCTCCAGATACGCCTGGGGCTTTACGCCAAACCCTTGGTCGTTGCCGCCCAGCATGATCAGGTAAACGTCTGCCGGTATCTTCGCAACGACCGCCTTCCACTGCGCCTGCCATTGGCTGTCGGGATGATAGAAATCAGCCGACGCGGCACCGGACGCGGCGAGTTTGGAGACCCTGACGCCGCCACTGTCGTTGGCCATCCACAGGCCGAACAGCGTTGGCGCACCTCTGACTACCTCGATCCTGAGTGCCCAATCAGGGCTGGCTGGAACGCCGGCCAGTTCCACAGCCTGGACACCCGAACCGGCAAGGCGCAACGGGTGCCAGCTATCCCCCGCCCCCCACCGATACCGCAGTTCATTGACGTTGCCGTTGCCGTTGCCCAGGTAAAATAACCTGGCCTGGGCAATGGACGTGTTGATGGCAGCGGTTTGCCTGGCATCGACCTCAAGATAGGCCCCCGCCTGCCCGGTGAGGGTGCGACTGTCGGGACTCGCCTGCCCGAGCGCGGAAACATCCCACTCACCGCCGAAGTACTGCTGGTTGCTACGGGTGTACTTGTAGTTCGTACCGCCCAGTGCCGCGCCATGATTGAATCCGACATAGCCGGGCCCGGCGAAGCCGAAGTCCTTCGCCAATCGTTGAGTGAGCTGATTGAGATAAAAGTCCTGGCCCGCGCTGTAGCTGTCACCGATCACCGAGATCGCCAACACCTTCCCTTTGACTTCACCCAGTTGCGCAAGCCGTTGGCGAACACTTTTGACTTCGATCACGGGAACCGGAACGGGAGGTACCGCAGGGACATCCATCATGGATTCCCTCCTCTATCGGCACTCAGGATTGAGACACCTTCAATCCGGCTTCCGGGGTAGATTTACGAGCCGCGCGCTCACCCAGAAACAGCACCGAAGTCAGGCTGAACCGGCTGAACACATTGGCCAGCAGCACGGGCCCGATCAATCCGCTCAGCAACCCGCCCAAGACCAGCACACTCTCATCGGTGACACCCAAACGACCCAGCGCAAAACGTGACGTGGCGGCAAACAGCACATGGAAAAGGAAGATGGCGTAGGAATACCCGCCAAGCCAGATCAGCAATCGCGAGCGCATGTCCGTCGACAACAGGGCGACACAGGACACACAGCCCACAAGCAACCCGACCAGGCTTCTGCGATCAACAATCAGCTCGCGATCCACCGTGGCAATGTAGAGCAAGGCTATCGATATCAGGATAAACACAACGGGCCCGATGCCTTTGAGCGAACGCTTCAAGGCACCCACGTTTTCCTGGCAGATCATCCCCGTCACAAAGAAAGGCAATAGATAAACAGCCCCATTGATACCAAACGCATCAACTGGAAAGGCCGGCATCAAGAACACCACCGCCGAAAACACAAACAACAGATACAGGTGCAAGGGTGTGCGCAACAGCCCGCGCCACTGGAGAAAACCGACCAACATGAAAATGATGAAAACCGCCTGCAAGAACCAGAAGTGGTTGACCGGTAGATAAAACGACAACAAGGCATCGAGCAGGCTCACGTCCTTGTTAACTCCCGGCCCCACGGCCTGCAGGAGCGAGAAGGGAATGCCGACAAAAAACAGCGGTACGATCAACCTTCTGACCTTACCGACACAGTAAGTGGAAAAATCGTTACCCCTTACTTTGTAAATGGAATAGATGTAGCCGGATATAAAGGTGAACAGTGGCATCCTGACGTAAACCATCGAATCTGCAATCACTCGAAATGGCGACCCCAAGTCTATTTTCAATCCACCGTCCAACGGTCCTATCACGTGATAGAGCACCAGCAGCAGGCACGCCAGCCCACGAAGGGTTTCTATTTCCAACGACTTGTTCTTGCTTTGCATGGAACACGAACCTCAGTTCAATATTCTGGTTTCAATTAACTCAGGCTTCTTTGCGCGCAATTGCAGCCCCAGCCCCACAAACAGAACGGGCACCACCATGGCGAAATGTCGTGCAAAGGAGCCGAAGTCCGGCTCGAACAGGCCTTGCACCAACAGGAAAGACAGGGGAATCGCGATCAGTTCTTTGACTTTCGGTTCGATGCTCAAGCCCTTGTAGTCGCGGGAAGTCATGATCTTGAACATCAGCATCGAGGTCATCATCATCAGGACCACAAAGATGATCTGCCCCAGACCGGACAGCAGGATCAGTTCCACAGGGAATGACAGCCGGAAAAAAATAATCATGGAATCCAGGGCCTGTGACACAAAATCACCGCCGTTTATCCACGATATGATCAATGACTTCGAGCCTTCCTCGCCCAAGGTACGTTGTTCATTGCTATTGGCTCGGATGGACGATACCGAGTAGCCAGCCAGCAGTTGAATCGCCGTTGCAATCGCCAGATAGAACGCGAACAACATCAGGAAAAAACTGAACCGCGATAGGTGTTTTTTCATGATGCAGACGCCGACCCAGACCAGCGAAAACAGTATCCAGTAAGGTCGGACCAGGATGCCGTAGAACAACGCCGAAAAGAAAAATCCGGCGCGGTATTTTCTTGAACATGAGAACAACAGGATGGCGATCATGGCCACCGAAACAATGATTTCCTTGGTCAGGTTCTCCAGGAAAAATGACCTGACAACACCCCACAGACACAAGGTCAGGAATATCGTCAGTGGCATTCTTCTGAAGATAAAGATGGGAATTGCAGTCAAAAACAGGTTGCACAGCATCCCGTAGGCCCATGCGTTTTCCAGATTGATTCCGGTCGGACGCAGCACATAGGCCGTGCAATCATAAGAAGAGCGCTCGGGAGAAAAGGGATTCCAGAAATTGCAGCTATCCGCACGCGCGTAGGAAGACCACAGTGTCATGGCATCGGGGCCAGGATCGCGGTGCATCAGCAGCGGCATTGCAATGGACAGAAACAAGCCGCTGAACAAGATGAGGAACGACAGGGATGAGTCGAGTTTGCTTCCACGAAACTCAATGGACGGCAAAGATAAAGCCATTACGAAATCCCCTTTTCCCGGGCAAATCGCGTCAGTAACGCAATAACGACCAGTTGCACGACAATCGAGAACACATTGCCCCAGGCTGCGCCATAAATTGAAAAATGCTTGATGAGCACATAGCTCACGGGCAAGGAAACCAGCAAACAAACCGCTGCACTGATCACCGAAACCCGACTGTTTTTCGAGGCAATCAGCCCTCCCCAAACAATGTCGCCGATGGCGCGCAGGGCAAAAGAGAAGATCAGAACAGACAGGATTTTGTTATCCGGGCGCGGCACTTCCACCGCCACATAATCGAGCAGAATGTAGAAAAAGGCGTAGATCAACACGGCGACGGCGCCGCATAGCACCACGGAACGCATCACCCATTGGTTCAGGAACAGTTGCCGAACCGTCAGCGCCTGTGGATTGTCCTTATAGCGCTTGGCAAGGACCGGGATGCCAACGACCGCAACCACGGCATACGACAACGCTTGCAGGGTGTTGGCGGCCGACCACGAATACACGTACTTGCCGAGGCTCGCATAAGGTTCGATTTCGACGATAAGGAAACGCTCGAAGTACTGACTCAATATCATCAGGCCGCCGCCCAGGTAAAACGGCAACCCTGCTTTCCAGACAGAAGACGGGGTAATGACACTGGCCACTCGCCCGCGGTGGACGTCAACAACAATGAGGTACCCGGCAACCATCACCACGACGTTCGAGACCACCCACATCCATAGCACACTGTCGATCGTGGAAATCACCCCTGCCATGAGCCCGCCAACGGCAGCCAGCGCCCAAAGTCCGGTTTTTATAAAAAACAGCAAGGCGCCCCAATTGGCTTTTTGCGCTGAAAAAACAAACGAGTTGATTTCAAAGGAGAGGTGTTCAGTCAACAGCAGAAGCGTGACACAGGCGATCAACGCCGCACTCGCCTCGACATGACTGACGAGCGAGTAAAGGGCAACCGTCAACGTCGATAACACCAACCCCACAGCCAGGTACAACAGCAGTACCTTATCGACGACAAGCCGTGTACTTCCCCCGATGCTGATCAGTCGATTGATTTCAGAACTGAAGCCTACGCTGTAGAACTTCGAGGCAATGATCGCGGCAGCCATGACGACACCGTAAAAACCCACGGCTTCGTAGCCCAGATAACGCGTGACCGCCAGTACCAGCAAAAACTTCGCGCCTAACGCACCTCCGCGAAGCAACAAGCGAAATATCATCGAATAATCCCTTTGATGATATCGTCCATCATTACCGATTTAGCTTCGATGCCCTTACAGGTATCCGTCAGCCTCTTGCCGAAACGCGATAACGCCTCAGGGGCATAGACAGTGTTAATGATGTAATCGACATCAATGTCGCCACCGTTGACCACCCAGTCTTCAACACCCATATCCTGATAGGCGCCGAAACCTTTTCGCTCATAGCTAATGTGAAAGGCTGGAACACCGGCGAGCAACGACTCGATGGCGCCGTGCAGCCTCACCGAAATCACCAGGTCCGGTTGATATTTGGACAGGGTCGCTTTCAAAGGCAGCAGTTCTTCAGTGATACCGAGCTCGCGGTAAAACGCCCCGTCATCGTTGCCACGCACAGAACTTTGCACAGCGCACACCACCTTGCTTTTGTCTCGCAGCCTCCTCAACAGAAGCTTCAGCTTGGCAACGTAGTCGCGTTTCTTTTCTTTGCTCCATTGAGGTGGCTTGCGCAGTACAACGCAAACCACACCAGGCGATGAGGCACAATGGATGAACTTTGGTTGTGCCAGAATCTTGCTCGCCAACGCCTGGACCGCCAGGTCTGGCGCGCGATAAACATTTTCATTGGTCTCAAACAGGGCCAAAGAACTGTTGTCCCTCACGAAAACCGCATCGGCACTGGCGTAGTGCTCGACGATAGGGCGGCTCTCGCCGTGAAAGGGGCCGATGTTCTGTGGCAGGTAAACCGACGGCACTTTGCTGAGGATGGCCGTTTCCAGTTGCTTGGCATGGCCGAGCTTGAGTTTGAGATGTTCCAAAGCGCTTTTCGAACGCATGTAGCCGCCGCCCACGCCCACAATCAAGTCAGTCGTACTCAACAGATCCTCGAGCTCCGAATAAGACTCCTTGAGGAAGATCGCCTCCTTTACTCTCTTCAATCCCCTGGCCGCCATGACCGGTGCGCCATAGCGTTTATAAGGAAGATAACTGAATGATTTCGGGTCTGAGGCAACGACGTTGATCGTGGTGTCGGCGCCAAAGTTTCGCAGTACCAAGGCAATGGACAAGTCCACAAGAAGTCCATCTCCGGAATTGGACGCACTGTAGCCATGCAAAATAGTTACGTTCATTGTCTTGAGTTCACTTAATGAGTTTGAGCGCAATACACGTCGTAGGTCTGCTGAATCATCAACGTCGCACTGAACCGCTCGCGCACGACCCTGCGACCTTCGGCGCCGAGTTCTGCCAACTTATGTTTGCTGATATTCACCAGCAGGCTGGCCAGCGCCTGATGATCGCCGGAACCGAACACGTAGCCGGTGACGTCATGCGTCACCAATTCAGGAAGTGAAGTACAGTCGCTGGCAATGACCGGCAAACCCATCGCCATGCCTTCGAGGGGCACCATGGCGAAGCCTTCCCAGCGACTCGGAACGATCAAGACATCGGCCTTTTTATAAAGGTCATTCACCTCGCTCGGGCTCACCCAAGGCAGATAAACAACCGAATCAATGGCCGGGCATTCGACAGAGTCCGAATTGACTGCGCTGCCCACGATCGTAAGCTTCAGATCGGCTCGCTCCACTTGGGAGAACGCCTTGAGCAGGACATCAAAACCCTTCTGGTAATCCAATCGACCGACAAACAAAAGATGGATATCCAGATCGACTTCGGGCTTGCTCTCATCCTTCCTATAAGGAATGCCGTTATAGATCAGCTTCATGCGATGACGGTCGATACCGAAGTCGGCCGCTTTATCCATCTCGTACTGACTGACACAAACAATGGTGTCCGTCACCTTCTGCAAAAGCCGCTCAATCAGCGAATAGACTTTTTGTTTGGCGGGAGAACTCTCCATCAAGAACGAAAAGGCGTGCGGGCAATAAATGACTTTGGGTGAACGCCAAGGACGCATGACCAGACAGACACAGCGTCCGATCACGCCGGAGAACGTGCTGTGCAAATGCACGACATCAGGCTTTTCCTTGAACATGACGCGGATCAGTTGCCAGGCAAATCGCAGGAGGGAGAGCACGTCCCTCTTCTTTCGCGTAAAGGTCCTGATCTGGCGTTCATCAATGCCGGGCAGTTCCTGTTTCTGATCGAGAGGGATCAGATACACCAGTTCATACTGTTGATCTTCACCCTCGGGAGGTGTCGATATCGTGCGAATGACTGTCGCAACGCCACCCTTGATCGTTTCTGCCACGTGTAGAATTTTCTTCACAACCCACCCTTCTCCATGAATCTGATCGTCAGTAATCAAAGACCGAGAGTGGTCACTACGTCCCCTCTCGACCTGACTTGCATCACGATTTGTCAGAGGCGTATTCGTAGTTGTAATAGCCGTAGCCGCCATTACCGTAATAACTGGATGCCCGCTTCTCCACGCCGTTGAAGATGGCGCCCTTCAACTCGATGCCGTTTTGTGCAAAGCGGCGGATCGTCAACTCGATTTCCTTGGCCGGGTTCACACCAAAACGCGTCACGATCAGATTGATGGCGGCTTCACGGCCGACGATGGCGGCATCAGTCACCGCCAGCAACGGAGGCGTGTCGATGATGACCACGTCATACAGTTCGCTGAGTTCTGCCATGAGCGCTCTGAAGTTGGCATGCATCAACAGTTCCGAGGGGTTAGGCGGAACTTGCCCACGGCTGATGAAGTGCAGGTTTTCGATCTCGAGCTGATTGATCGCCTGCTCGAGGTTGCAGCGCTTGGCCAATAGATCGGACAACCCATTGTCGACCGAGGTGGCCAGGGTTTTGTGCAGATGACCTTTACGCATATCGGCATCGATCAGAACGACCTTTTGCCCGCTTTGAGCAATGACAGCGGCCAGGTTCGAGGACACGAAGGTCTTGCCGACCTCCGGGCTTGGGCCCGAAATCATGATCCGGTTGTTGGTGGCATCCAGTCCGGCGAAATGCAGGCAGGTGCGCAGGCTGCGTATGGACTCGATGGACAGATCCGTAGGGTTGCGCAGTGCCAACAAAAAAGACTCGCGGTTTGCATCATCGCTCAACCGGGTCTTTCTAGTGTCCTGTTCCTGTTGCAAGGCGCTGTATGGAATAGACGCATAGACCGGCAGGCCCAACTGTTCGATGGCTTCCGGCCCTTCGAGTCCGCGGCTGAGCGATTTGCGCACCAGCACCAGGGCAACGCCGACAAATCCGCCCAGGAAAGTCGCAATCAGTACGATCAAGGCCTTGCGTGGCTTGATCGGGTTGGTCTTGTCCACGTCGGCCACATCTATCAGCCGCGCGTTACCGACCGCCCCTGCCCTGACGATGTCCAGCTCCTGGGATTTGTTCAGCAGTTGGGTGTAGATCTGGGTGGCCACTTCTACATCACGGGTGAGGTTCAACAGCTCTTGTTGTGTCGCGGGAAGCCCCTGGACTTTTTTCTCCAAACCGCGTCGCTGGCTATTCAAATCGCCCATCTGCGTCATCAGGGCGCGATAGGCCGGGTGCTCACGGGTGAACTTGCGGTCCATGTCCGCCTGCTGGAGTTTCAAATCGGAGATGCGTGTATCCAGCACCACGATCTGTTCCAGTACGGATTTGGTCTCGAGCGAAATGTTGACGGTGTTGCCACCCGTTTGATACGTATTGAGCGCGTTGCTGGCCTTGGCCAGATCCTCTTTGACTTGCGGCAATTGAGCTTGCAGGAAATCCAGGCTCTGGGCGGCCTCGGCAGAAGTACGTTGTACGTTCTGCTCCACATAAAGTGTCGAGACCTTGTTCAGGATCTTCACCGCCAACGCGTAGTCGGTGCTGGCCAGTGCCAGGCTGATGATGCCCGACTCTTTGCCCTGCTCGGAGACTTCCAGGTCGTCCTGGTAATCCTGAATGGTGACGATGCGAGGGTTGCGCACGACTTCGAATCGGGTGCCGGGATTGGCGGCCATGGTTGCGACGTGCACCGCTACACCATTTTGTGCGATTTCTTCGCCCGTCGCCCCGTCCAGCAGCAAGGCGCCGTCGTCGTCGAACAGTTTGAATCGTTGCTGCTCGGCGGCAACCAGCGTCAGCTTTTTACCCAGCAGTTCATCCGGCAGATCGAGCTTTGCGAACTCAAGACGTTCGCCCCCCCATGCATAGCCGTTCAGCCCCAGGCGCGCAGGCGCGACACCGCCAGCATCATCTCCCTTGTAACGCCTGGCCAAAAAGCCGCCGATCACAGGGAAGGTGTTGGGTGTTACCACGATATCGAGATGCAGATCATCGACCGTTTTGCCGATGATCGTCCGGGACTTGATGATGCCGATCTCGGTCGCCGCCGGTGATTGCCCGCCGAGCATGCTGCTGATGTCGGAGAAGCCCAGCATGTCGTTCTTTTTGGGCTCCACCTGCACTAACGCATTAGCCAGATACACCGGCGGTGCCAGGACCGCATAGGCGGCACCGGCGACCATGAACGCTCCGGTGATGGCACCAATCAACCATTTATGATCAATCAACGTGCCTACCAGGCCGAGAATATCAATCTCGTCTCTATCTTTATCCCGGGTGCTGAGTACTGACGGTAACTGCATAATGTCTATTCTTTTACCATTATCACTAATCTGAAATTCATCCATCAACGTCCGAGGCGCTGCGCCCATGAGCCAACGGCATCTTTAATCAATGCATGGGCATGGACGAAAGCAGCTTTTCCTTGACGATACGGATCCTTGATTTCTCGCTCACTCTGCCACTTGCCCAAAAGAAACACTTTGCCTCTTGCGTGGGATGCAATACCGAGCACTTCCTTTATATGTTCCTTTTCCATGACGAGGATGAGATCGGATTCATTAACAATGGCTGGGGTAATCTGGCGCGCTTTAAATCCTTCGGCAGCGACCCCCTGGTCTTCAAGCACCTGGCGTGCATTGGATTCCATAGGCTCGCCCACCCGCGCGTTCAGGCCCGCGGAGGTCACTACGATATCGGAGGGTTCCAACGCGTTGCGCAGCAATAATTCGGCCGTAGGACTTCGGCAAATATTGCCGACGCAGACAATAAGTATGTTTCTGAACAAGGCTACGCTCCCCGTACTGTGTCGATTTGGCCAATGTATCGCCCCGACAGGGTCGGTCCCGCATTCAGAGATGGATCAATCCTATTGATGCAAGCATATTAAATACCACGACACGCAAAAAACGCCCTACTGGAATAGCCGGACTAAAAATAACGATCTTTTGGAATAACTACTTTCCCCGACAAAAAATAACATTCCGTTACTTCAGGTTTAATTTCGAACGCTGTGGTGATATGGCTGTATTTCCTTCATCTACAGAAAGGATTAATTCGCTTGCCACCGGGAGACTCTGTCATGACCCTCATGCGTTTTAGACGCCTGGCCACTTCAACACTTTTAGCACTCGGCACGTCCATCCACGCTTATGCGGTTGAATCGTTCCCCGCCCTCGAAAAAGACAAGCGAGTAGGCGTCCAGGTAAAAATACAAAACTTCTCGGCCACCGACGCCCGACAGATCAAGGACGCGGGGTTCGGGTTCGTGCGCTTCGGGGTATGGACCAACAGCCTGGCAAGCCCGGCGTATCGAACCCTGATCAGCGAGGCCTTTGCCGCCACAAAATCCGCCGATCTTCCGGTGCTGATGACCATCCGCTCGACGAAGGCGCTGGCCAACTCCACCAGTAGCAGTGATCTGGCCACTGCCGGCGAGACATTCGCCAACGCGATCATCGACCTGGAAAACACCTATCGCACACAACTGGTCGCCATTGAGATCTGGAATGAACCGGACTTGCCGACCTACTGGCCCACGGGGAACTTCGAGACCACATTCGTTCCGTTCATGAGCGCCGTCTGCAACGCCCTACAACAGCATGAACACTCAACCCCGGTCATCGGGTTCGGGTTTGCCCGTGCCCCCACCAAGGGTTCCGCATCCACGGCGGCATTGAGCAAAATCGTCACGGATTATCCCCAGTGCATCCGCGCCGTTTCATATCACCCCTATGGCATGTCGAGCACCGAAATCAGTCGGGCTCAAACATTCATATCCGAAAACTTTCATTTACCCGGCGTCATTTCCGAGTGGGGGGTTGCGTCACTGTTCATGAACGGAGGCACTACGGGCCAAGCATCGAAATTGGCCAGTTTCATTAAAGAGACCCATCAACTGGATATCGCACTGACGTCAATCTATGAATGGAAGAACAACGACTCAGGCAGTAACGACCGGGAGAAAAATTTCGGTTTGAACACCTCTGACGGTCAATCAAAGCCTGCGGCGAATGCCGTACAAGTCATCTTGAAATCGAAATAGCCCATCACGCTGTATCGAAGCGAACTAATTCCTGTCAACGAATTCTGAATAGCTTGCTTCATCCATCGCCAGCTCTGCTTCCACCAGTGCTTCCAACAAAACGGCCTGTGCTTCGATGCGCAGGCCGTGCTGAAACTTTCGCGACTGGTTCATTTGCTCGATCAACACATGGGTAACTTCAAAAGGCGAGCTGCATTTCACTCGTTTCAACCAGCCCGGAATGCTCTTTGCCGCTTTGACCTGCGCCATGCCAAGCACGCCCGTCATATTGTCCGGATAGTGCTGCCTTGAAACGGCCAACAACTCTTCAAAAACTTCGGTGAGTTTCTTTAAGGTATAACCGAGAATAAGATCATCGAAGGCCTTCACAATGCCAGACACCCGTTTTCCTTGTGAGGTCATATTCCCGCCCAGCACAGCTGCATATCCGCTTTACACTACACGTCATCCGGACTTGATGATCGGACATGTTCTAACGTTATAAATCACCTCGATTGAATGCACTTGTGCAGACTTCCATCGAACACCTGTATGACGCTTGATTGACGATTTATAACAGTGAACAGCATTCGGCCTGTATGTCTGCCGAGGGGCCAGCGGTCAGCTGGGTTGAACCCGCGCGCCGTTTTGGCATCGTATTTACCGATTACCGCGCCCCACCTTTCAAACAACCGTTTTCAGGTTGTTGCCGCCGGGGCCGTCGATACACGTACACGCCCTTGAGTGGCTGTCAGCCCTCGGGTAATGTCAACAGACCCATAGGACAGAGCACGCCCATGACTTCCAAGCTGGAACAACTCAAACAAATGACCACCGTGGTTGCCGACACTGGCGACTTCGAAGCGATCGCTCGCGTTAAACCGGTGGACGCTACCACCAACCCTTCCCTGCTGCTCAAGGCAGCGGCCATCCCCGGTTATGCCGATCTGCTGAATGCTTGTGTCAGCGACTGCAAGGGCGATGTCGGCCTGGCCAGTGACCGTTTTGGCGTCGCCGTGGGGCAGGAAATCCTGAAAGTGATCCCTGGCCGCATTTCCACCGAAGTGGACGCGCGCCTGTCGTTCGACACTGACGCCGTATTGAAGCGTGCGCACCGTCTGATCGAGCTGTACGAAAACGCAGGCATTGGCCGTGACCGTGTGCTGATCAAGATCGCCTCCACCTGGGAAGGCATCCGCGCAGCCGAGATCCTGGAAAAGGAAGGCATCCAGACCAACCTGACACTGCTGTTCTCCTTCGCTCAGGCTGCCGCTTGTGCTGACGCTGGCGTATTCCTGATTTCGCCGTTCGTGGGTCGCATCTACGACTGGTACAAGAAAGCCACCGGCAACGAATACACCGGTGCGGATGACCCGGGCGTGCAGTCGGTGACGCGTATCTACAACTACTACAAGGCCAACGATTACAAAACCGTGGTCATGGGCGCCAGCTTCCGCAACCTGAGCCAGATCGAACAATTGGCCGGCTGCGACCGTTTGACCATCAGCCCGGACCTGATCGACAAGCTGGCGGCAGATACCGGCAAACTGGAACGCAAACTGGCACCGGGGCATGCCGGTGAAGCGCGCTTGAACCTCAACGAAAAGCAGTTCCGCTGGTTGTCCAACGAAGACGCGATGGCGACCGAGAAACTGGCTGAAGGCATTCGTCAGTTTGCCCGAGACCAGGAGAAGCTTGAGGCGTTGCTGCAGGCCAAGCTGTGATCTGAGCCGTTGAAATGCAAAAAGGGCGAACCCTGGTGGGTTCGCCCTTTTTTCTGCGCGATTGATTGCGGTTTGGCTTTGCGCTTACAGGTGTGGTGTCTGGAAAGACGCCTTCGCGGGCAAGCCCGCTCCCACAGGGGATTAGTGGGGCTGCCAGGGTAAAAGGTCAAACAAAGAACCTGTGGGAGCGAGCCTGCTCGCGAAGGGGCCAGTCCGGCCCACATCACGTCAGCGGATCAATGCCGCTCCAGCGCATTCACCAGGTCATGAAACGCTTCACGATTGGAGTCGTTCAGGCCCATGAGGATCTTGTGCGCTTCCAGCACCTTGATCCGCACCACCTCTTCGGACTGGTCCTGATCAGGCAAATCGTCCAGGCATTCCGGGCACGGCACCGGCTTGTCAACGATGTTGAAAACCTGTTCGAAGCCCATGGACTGCAACAGACGAGTGATGTCTTCGTGGGTGGTGACGACGGTCGGCAGCAGGCCGACCTTTTGCCGCGACAGGATCGACAGCTTGGCCAGCAAGCCAAGGGTGGTGCTGTCGATGCTGCGGGTTTCGGTCAAATCGATCACGATCGCGTTGAAATTCATCGCGGTGAAGATTTTCTCAATAGTCGCATCCAACGCCGAACACAGGGTCAGGCGAACTTCACCGATGAACTTGAGGACGAAGGTGCCGTCCTGTTCGGCGAACTGGATTCTACCGGTACTCATTAAAGATTCCTGCTCAACACCAACAGGGCGATATCATCCGGCATCTCCCCTAGCGTGGCCAATCCAAAAACCTGCCGCAGACCATCCAGGCTGCCGCCCGCTGCCTTGACCCGTTGGGGCAACGCAGCTTCTTTTTCTTTGAGTGTGGGTTCTGGCAAAAGGTCCAGAATGCCATCAGACATCAGCGACAGGCTGAACGTCGGCGGCAGTTCCAGCACGTGGTCTTCGTAGGTGGCTTCGTTGAAGAGGCCCACCGGCAGGCCACGCCCTTCCAGATAACGAACACTGTCGGGTGTGTACAACACAGGCAACGGCAAATGACCGCCGATGCTATAGGTCAACAAACCTGTCTCCTCGTCGATGACTCCACCGACCATTGTGACGTGTTTACCCAGCTTACAACTGATCAGGCCCCGGTTGATATGACCAAGAACCTCTGAAGGCTTGAATTCCGGCAAGGTGCCGCTGCGCTTGGACTCGAACAGCAAGCGCGTGGTCATGAACTTCAACAGCACGGTGACGAAGGCTGAGGAGGCGCCATGACCGGAAACATCCGCCAGGTAGAACGCAACCCGACGCTCGTCGACCCGGAAATAGTCCACGAAATCACCCGACAGGTACAACGACGGGATGATCTGGTGAGCGAATTTGAACTCATCGATGGTCCAGGGACTGACCGGCAGCATATTCATCTGCACCTGGCGACCGGCGTTCTGGTCTTCCTGGAGCAGGTTCAGGCTGGCGGCCAGTTCGCGGTTGGCCTTTTCCAGCTTCTCGCGGTAGCGCTGGTTTTCCAGCAGCAGGCGCGCACGATCCAGGGCCCGGCGCACGGAGTGCTCCAGCACAGCCAGATCTTCAAGAGGCTTGATCAGATAGTCCGCAGCCCCCAGGCGCAGCGCCTCGACCGCATCGTTCATCACGCCGGCACCCGACACCACGATCACCGGCGTTTGCGGCGACAGCTCGGTGACCTGGCGAATGAGTTCGAGTCCGCCCATCTGCGGCATGCGCAGATCGCAGATGACCAAGTCGGGCTTGTCTTGCTCGAATACCTGAAGACCCTGCTGGCCATTGCTGGCCTGCAAGACGCTGAAACCACTGTCTTCCAAATAGGCGGCGAGGCTCGCGCGCACTACTTCGTCATCATCGATTATCAGCAGCGTGGCACTGGTTTTTGGCATGTGGGCAAACGGCGCCAGAATTAGGTTGGCGTAGGGGCTCGGGGTTTTGGCCCGGCTCACACTACTGGATTCGCTTTCTAGCCTCTCTGGCGCACCGTTTTCGAGCACTTGCCCTACACACAGGTTCACCAGAGGTGCCCTTCTAAGGCGCAGACGGTACTCCCATCCGCGAGGCGTTTCAAGCTCACGCCGATGGTCGCTTGACGTCTGCGCGCTGCAAATCACCGGGAGTTATAAGAACCGTCAAAACCGTAACTCAATGGAAGGACTGAAGCGGACGCAAAAATGAAGAAGGCGGCTCAATGGCCGCCTTCTTCAATGACTGGTCGAGATCAGAAATCGTCTTCAACCTGACCGTCTTTCACTTTGAACTCACGGTTTTGCAGGTATGCATTGCGAATGAAGGTGTACTTGTCGCCCGTGATCAATTTTTCGGAGGACAGCAGGTTCGCGCGGGTATCGACGATGTTCAGACCGAACACCGAATTACGCACCGGCACGTCGTTGATGTAGGGGTACGGGCCGGTGTAACCGTCGACATACTTCGATGGCGCGTCACGCAAGGTACTTGGGCCGAGCAGCGGCAGCATCACGTAAGGACCGCTGCCGACGCCCCAGTAACCCAGGGTCTGGCCAAAGTCTTCGTCATTGCGCTGCAAGCCCATTTTGGTGCCGACGTCGAAGAAACCCAGCAGGCCGAAGGTGGTGTTGAAGATCAAGCGTGCTGTATCGACGCCTGCCGCCGCGGGTTTGGCCTGCAGGATATCGTTGGCGAGGTTGGTCACATCGCCAACGTTGCGGAACATGTTATGGATGCCGTCTTCAAGGAACTGCGGCGTCACGAACTGATAGCCCTGAGCCAAAGGCTTCAATGCATAGGTATCGACCACGTCGTTGAACTTGTAGATCGGACGGTTGATGCTTTCCCAAGGATCGTCTTCCGAGGCTGCCTGGGCAACGAACGGAACCAGCAGCACGCTGGCGGACACACAAAGCTGAGCTAGATGATGGCTCCAGCGCATAGAAAAACTCCTTGGATTTGTACCGTTGCCGGGCATTTAGCTCGACGCAAAGACCGCTAGTATAAGACGCAAACGCCACTTTAGGCAGCATTACACCCGCGTACCTGCCGTTGATTCCTGTCGATTGTGAGCGATTCACATCCATGTCATGCAATTGTCACCGACGAAACCTAGCCTTGAGGCTATTTCAGGGACGTTGACATGCCGCGCGCCGAAACCTCGCCTCACATTGCCCCCAGCCCTACCGCCGTACTGTTCGGGCTCAGTGGTTGCCTGGTGGATTTCGGCGCGCTCACGCGCCTGCTCGATGGCCATGCGGCCGAGCACGCCGAAGCGACGCCTGGCGCCCTGGACAGCCTGCATAGCTTGCAGCGCCAACACATTCCCTGCGCCTGGCTCGATGAGCTGCCCCCTACCCTCAGCCATTCCCTGGCAGTCGCCCTGCCGGAATGGGTCAAACCCTTGCAACACCCTGCAACAATCCAGCCTTGGCCAGCACCGCATGCCTGCTGGCACGCGTTGATGGCGTTGAATGTCGAACGACTGGATGGCTGCGTGCTGGTCAGCGGCGAACCGCGCTTGCTGCAATCGGGGCTCAATGCGGGCCTGTGGACGATCGGGTTGGCGTCCTGCGGATCACTCTGCGGGCTGTCGCCCACGCAATGGCAGGCATTGTCGCCACAGGAGCGGGACATCAAGCGCGGCAAGGCTACGATGCAGCTCTTCGGCCTGGGCGTGCATTCTGTGATCGATCACCTGGGTGAACTCGACACCTGCCTGGCGGATATCAGCCTGCGTCGACTCAAGGGTGAAAAGCCCTGATCCGGATCATGCAGGTTCGCCGGGAGTGGATTAATCTTAGGTAAGTTGTAGATCTTTGGCGTGCTGCCGCGGTCTATGCCAGTGCCTATCGATAAAAGGAAGAACGCCATGTCTGCCCGCGAACTGCAAGACCAGCTCAATGCCCTGCGCGAGCAATTGGAACAGAATCCTCCGCTGTCCGAAGCCGAGCGCGAAGATCTGCACAATCTGATGCAAAAGATCGAATTTGAGCTAGATCTCGAAAACAAGACCAAGGACGTCAACCTGGCCGATAACGTCAATCTGGCCGTCGAGCGCTTCGAACTCGAACACCCGACCCTCGCTGGCACCTTGCGCCAGATTGGCCAGGCCCTGCACAGCATGGGTATCTGAATCCACCGGATATAAAAAAGCCCTGCCGACGATGGCAGGGCTTTTTCATGCTCGCGAATGCGGTATGTCATTCAGCATAAATGTTGACTGATCGGGCCCCTTCGCGAGCAGGCTCGCTCCCACAGGGGTTACTTTTACTGACGGACCAAGCGGTGGTTCGGCAACTGCACTTCTTCGGTACTGCGATACGGATTGATATCCAACCCGCCCCGCCGCACATAGCGCGCATACACCGTCAATTTCTCCGGCTTCAGCAACCGCTGCAGATCGAGGAAAATCCGCTCCACGCACTGCTCATGGAAGTCCGAGTGCTGGCGGAAGCTGACGATGTACTCCAGCAGACTGGCATGATCCAGCGCCGCACCGCGGTACTCCACCGCCACACTGCCCCAGTCCGGTTGGCTGGTCACGGGGCAATTGGATTTGAGCAAATGGCTGTGTACGCTCTCTTCGACAATGCGCGAATCGTCGCAGCGCAACAGTTCCGGACGCGGATGTTCGTAGTTGCTGACGCTGATATCCAACTCATCGATGCACACACCCGGCAACGCCACGACACCTTCGGCCTCGACATCTTTCAGGCTGCGGATCCGCACGCCAACCGTTTTCCCGGCAGCGGCGGAGAGGTCTTTGACCAGCGTCGCTTCCAGGCTTGCAGTGTCGACAAACGGCGTCTGGTTCAGGGAATTGAGGTAAAGCTTGAACGACTTCGATTCGATGATGTTCGGCGAATCGGCCGGGATGCTGAATTCGCCGATCGCCACCACTGGCTTGCCCGATGGCAACAGCCACGACAGTTCGAAGCAATTCCAGAAGTCCACGCCCTTGTACGGCAGCGTTTCAGCCGTCAGGCCCAGCTCGGCCCACTTCGCGGTACGCGGGATCGGGAACAGCAGGGATGGCGTGTAAGTGGCGATGTATTCGCTGGATTTGCCCAGCGGCGAGTGTTCGGCTGCGGGATGCATGGCGGAAACCTGACTGAAGAATCAGCGGATTCTACCAGCCTTTGCTCCCGCCTTTGAGTGCTTACTGACTGACTGTCAGTTTGCCGACCATGCCGGCCTGGTAATGACCGGGAATATTGCAGGCAAATTCCAGATTGGTGGCCTTGCTGAAGGTCCACGTCAGCTCGGCGGATTTGCCCGGCTCCACCAGCACGCTGTTGGGGTCGTCGTGCTTCATGCCACTCTTCATGTCGTGTCCCATGGCGCCGTGATCCATGCCCGCCATCGCACCGTGATCCATTGCCTTCATGCCTGTAGGCGTGAGCATGCCGCTTTGCTGCATCTTCAGCATTTCCTGCTGGTGTCTGGCATGCATTGCCGCGTCACCGAGGTTGAATTCATGCAGCAACTGGCCTTTATTCACCAGCACGAAGCGCACGGTTTCGCCGGCCTTGATGTCGATGGCCTTGGGGGTGAACGACATGTCGCCCATCACCACTTCAACACTGCGGTTCGCCTTGGCCGCCGGTGCCGGTTGACCGAAGTCATAGCTGTGCGCTCCCGCCGCCCAGACCGGTGAACTCAATGCCCAAACACAGACAGCCAACGCCACGGATTTGCGCAATAACATCGTCATACTCCAACAAAATAAGGTTCAGCCTGTGGAAAACTCTAAACTGCCAGCGCTGCCCGTAACCTGACAGCCAGATTACAACTTTGTCAGGTTGGCCTGTACCGCCGTCGCCCACGGTATAAAGCGGTCGTTCCATCAAAAAAGCCCGAGTCGCCCATGAAACTGCTGATCGTCGAAGACCAACCGAAAACCGGCCACTACCTGCGCCAGGGCCTCGCCGAAGCCGGTTTCAATACCGAGTTGGTGGCCGATGGCATCACCGGCCAGCAATTGGCGCTCAGCGGCGAATTCGCGCTGCTGATTCTCGATGTGATGCTGCCCGGTCGCGATGGCTGGCAGATTCTGCAAGCGGTACGCAGCGCCGGCCTGGACACACCGGTCCTGTTCCTGACTGCACGGGATGCCGTGGAAGATCGGGTTCATGGCCTCGAACTCGGCGCCGACGATTACCTGGTCAAGCCCTTTGCCTTTTCCGAACTGCTGGCCCGGGTGCGCAGCCTGTTGCGCCGTGGCAGTGCCGCGCCTCAGGAAACCACCCTGCAACTGGCCGACCTGCGCCTGGACCTGATCCGCCGTCGAGTGGAGCGCAGCGGCCAGCGCATCGACCTGACGGCCAAGGAATTCGCCCTGCTGGAAATGCTCCTGCGCCGCCAGGGCGAGGTGCTGCCCAAATCGCTGATTGCATCCCAGGTGTGGGACATGAATTTCGACAGCGACACCAATGTCATCGAAGTGGCGATCCGCCGTTTGCGCCTGAAGATCGACGATGAATTCCCCAACAAACTGATCCACACCGTGCGCGGTATGGGTTACGTGCTAGAAGAGCGCCCTGCCTGATGCACCGCCTCTCATTGAGCAGTCGCCTGGCCCTGTTGTTTGCGGCGTGTACGGCGGTGGTGTCGTTGTTCGCCGGGGTGCTGTTCAGCCGCGCCAGTGAAATGCATTTCATTGAGCTCGATCAGCAACTGCTGGATGGCAAGTTGATTGGGTTGCGACGGGCGCTGCACGATGTTCAATCGAGCGACAGCAAAGTCAAACTGGCCGAAGAGTTGAGCCGGCAAGCCGATCTCTCGCTGCGCATCACCGGCAGCGATGGCAAGCGCTGGTATGACAGCGCGACAAGCCTGCCCGACCAGCTCCCGCAAGCGCCCGGACTGTCGACGATCAACAACGACGGCACAGACTACCGCGTCCTCAATGCACCGCTGTTTACCGACCAACCTGATTCACCGCAATTGACCCTGCTGCTGGACATCACCCATCACCAGCATTTCCTGCAACGCATGCAACACTTGATCTGGCTGACGGTGGGTTTGTCGGCCCTGGCCACCGCGCTGCTCGGAGCCTGGGCCGCCCGCAGCGGTCTGCGACCGTTGCGGCGCATGAGTGCAGTCGCCAGCGGTGTCTCGGCGCAATCGCTCAACGCACGTTTGCCCGAAGAAAACATGCCACCGGAACTGGCGGAAATGGCCCACCACTTCAACGCCATGCTCGGACGCCTCGACGACTCGTTTCAACGGCTGTCGGCGTTCTCCGCCGATATTGCCCATGAGTTGCGGACCCCGCTGTCGAACCTGCTGACCCACACCCAGGTCACCCTCACCCGCCCACGCCCCATCGAGGATTATCGCGAAGCGCTGCACAGCAATCTCGAGGAACTGCAATGGATGGCACAACTGGTCAACGACATGCTTTATCTGGCGAAAGCCGAGCATGGCCTGTTGATACCCAAGCGGGAGCCGCTGGAACTGGCGGAGGAAGTCGATGTGCTGCTGGAGTTTTTTGCACCGCTGGCCGAGGACGCGCAGGTGACACTCAGCCGCGAAGGCAATGCGCACATCGAAGGCGACCGCAGCATGTTGCGCCGGGCGCTGTCCAACCTGCTGGACAATGCATTGCGGTTTACCCCGGTCGATGGCGAGATTCGGGTATCGATCGCCGAACAATCCAGGGGCTTGAGCCTGACGGTTGAAAACAGCGGAGACGGGATTTCACAGGACTTGCTATCGCGTTTGTTTGACCGTTTTTACCGGGCAGATCCGGCGCGTCATGAAGGTAATAGTGAGCATGCGGGATTGGGATTGGCGATCACCCAGTCGATCATCCGGGCCCATGGCGGGCAGATTCGTTGCGAATCGGATCAGGGATGGACGCGGTTTGTGATTGAGTTACCGAAGGGGGATTGAGGCCAGCAGGTCTGGCCTCTTCGCGAGCAGGCTCGCTCCCACATTTGATCTGTGGCGTTCACAAATTCCCTGCTCGTGAAAGCGGACTTGAAGCTTACGAATAGCGCAACGCGGTAGCCGGCTCGACCTTCGCCGCTCGCCAGGCCGGGTAAACGGTGGCCAGAAAGCTCATGATGAACCCCGCCGAGCAGATCAACAGCACATCCCCACCCTGCAACTCAGACGGCAAGTTGCTGACGAAATACACATCGGAACTGAAGATGTGCTGGCCACTGACCCGCTCGATCCAGCCCACCATCTCACTCACGTTCAGCGCCGCGATCACGCCGAGCACGCCACCGATCAGGGTACCGACAATCCCGATCACCGTGCCCTGCACCATGAAGATCGCCATGATCTGCCGTGGCGTGGCGCCGATGGTGCGCAGGATCGCGATATCGGCGCCCTTGTCGTTCACCACCATGATCAGGGTCGCGATGATGTTGAACGCTGCAACGGCAACGATCATCAGCAACAACAGCCCGATCATGGTTTTTTCCATCTTCATCGCACTGAACAGGCTGCCCTGGGTATGGGTCCAGTCGTCAGCCTTGAAAGCGGTGCCCAGCCCCGTAGCGATGGTGCTCGACACTTGCGGCGCGGCATAGAGGTCCTTCACCGCCAGGCGCACGCTCTGCACCTGATTCGGTTCCCAGTGCTGCATCTGGGCGGCGTCGGCGACGTGGATCAACGCCATCGAGCCATCCAGCTCGGCGCCCACCTTGAACACACCCACGACGTTCAAGCGCTGCATGCGCGGGGTAATGCCACCCGGCGCATTACTGACTTCAGGCACGATCAAGGTGATCTTGTCGCCGACATTCAGCCGAAAGCGTCGCGCTGTGATCTCGCCGATCACCACGCCGAATTCGCCCGGCTTCAAGGCATCCAGCCGCCCCTGAACGATGTGTTTGGCCACGATCGACACCTGGCCTTCCAGCGCCGGGTCGACACCGCTGACCTGGATTGGCTGCATCGTGCCTTTGTAGGACAGCATGCCTTCCATCTCGGTGAACGGCACAGCGGCAGTCACTTCCGGATTTTTCATCGCGGCGGCGGCCACCGGTTGCCAATCATCAATCGGATTGACGCCGACGATGGTCGCGTGCGGCACCATGCCGAGGATGCGCGAGCTCATTTCGCGCTGGAAACCGTTCATTACCGACAGCACTACGATCATCGCCAGCACGCCCAGGGCGAGGCCGATCATCGAGGTCATCGAAATGAAGGAAACAAAGCGATTGCGGCGCTTGGCGCGGGTATAGCGCGCGCCGATAAAGATCGATAGCGGTCTGAACATTCGCTGGTGCACCGTATAAAAATAAAAGACCCGACGCCTTTTCAAGCGCCGGGTTTCGACTAATCAGATTGGGGTCAGGCAACCTTCCTGCAGATGCAGGACGCGATCCATCTGGCGGGCCAGGTTCATGTCGTGGGTCACCACCAGGAACGCCGTACGCATCGAAGTGCTGAGTTCCAGCATCAAATCCTGAATGCCTTCGGCGGTGTGTAAATCGAGGTTGCCGGTCGGCTCATCGAGCATGACCAGGCCCGGATTGTTCACCAGGGCACGGGCGATGGCCACGCGCTGGCGTTCACCACCGGACAGCTCCGCCGGTTTGTGCTCCAGGCGATGACCCAAGCCTACCCGCTCCAGCAATGCGGTGGCTCGCTTGCGGGCTTCAGGGATCGCGGTCTTGCCGATCAGCAGCGGCATGCAGACGTTTTCCAGCGCGGTGAACTCGGGCAGCAAATGGTGGAACTGATACACGAAGCCCAGCGCGCGGTTACGCAGCAGGCCGCGATTCTTTTCGCTCAGCGCCGAGAGTTCTTCGCCGTCGAGCCAGACGCTGCCCTTGGTCGGCGTATCGAGGCCGCCGAGCAAATTGAGCAAGGTACTTTTACCCGAACCCGACTTGCCGACAATCGCCACGCGCTCACCCGGGTGCAGCTCCAGCTGCAAACCGGCCAGGACCTCCACCGACTCCGGGCCTTCCTCGTAGGATTTGCCCAGGTTGCGGCAGCTCAAGATTGCTTTATCACTCATGCCCGACTCACTCATAACGTAGCGCCTCCGCCGGCTGGGTGCGCGCGGCACGCCAGGCTGGATACAGGGTGGCGAGGAAACTCAGGATCAACGCCGCAGAGCAGACCATCACGACGTCCTGGCTCTGCACTTGCGATGGCAGGTAATCGATGAAGTACACGTCGGCGTTGAGAAACTTGTGCCCGATCAGGCCTTCCAGCGCCGAAATCGCGGCGCTGACATTCAGCGCGGCGAAAATCCCGACCACCGCGCCGATGGCCGTGCCCACCACGCCGATGACCGTACCCTGCACCATGAATGTGCGCATGATCGTACCCGGCGTGGCACCCAGGGTACGCAGGATCGCGATGTCACCCTTCTTGTCGTTCACCACCATCACCAGCGTGGAAATGATGTTGAACGCGGCGACGGCGACGATCAGCAGCAACAGCAGGCCGATCATGGCTTTTTCCATGCGGATCGCCTGGTACAGGTTGCCATGGGTGCGGGTCCAGTCGCGGGCGTAGTAGCGATCTTCACCCAGTTCCCGGGCGATGCTCCACGCGGTACGCGGTGCCTGGAACAAGTCGTCGAATTTCAGGCGGATGCCCTGGACCTGGTCCGGCTTCCAGCGATGCAGCCGCGCCAGGTCCTGGAGATTGGTGATACCCAGGTAGCCGTCGATCTCGCCGGCGCCGACGTGGAAGATGCCGACCACGGTGAAGCGCTTCATGCGCGGGAACATCCCGGCCGGGGTCACGGTGACCTCCGGCGCCACGAATGTCAGCTTGTCGCCGACCGCCGCCCCGAGCTTGGCCGCCGCCTTGTCGCCGATGACGATGCCGAACTCGCCGGGTGTCAGGTCGTCGAGTTTACCCTGCTGCATGAAGTTATCGATGATCGACACCTGGCGTTCTTGCGCCGGGTCGATGGCGTTGAGCAGGACTTTGGAGACTTTGCCGTTGTTGGTCAGCAACCCTTGCATCTGGGTAAACGGCGCCACGGCCGTCACCTGCGGGTTCTGCTTGACCTTGGCGGCGAGGCCTTGCCAGTCGCTGATGGGCTCGCTGGCCTCGATGGTCGCGTGTGGCACCATGCCCAGCACACGGGTGCGCATCTCATGATCGAAGCCGTTCATGACCGACAGCACCACGATCATCACGACCACGCCGAGGGCGAGCCCGATCATCGAAGTCAGGGAAATGAATGACACAAAATGATTGCGACGCTTTGCACGGGTATAACGCGTGCCGATAAATACGAAGAGAGGTCTGAACATGTCGGGGCTTGTTCGGAGGGAAAAGGAACGTCCTTGTGGCGGGGGTCGATAACCAGCTTTACACTCAGACCACCGCCGCTACCATGGGTTCGCCATGTCGACATTAGATGAAGAAGATCGCCGCGAATACTACCGTATCGAGGACACGATCGCACTGGAAATTCGGCCCCTGTCCGCTCTCGAAGCCGCAGGCCAGGAAGTGTTGCAGGATGCTTCCCCACTCTTCAACGTGCTCAGCGAATTGCACCTGAGCGAATTCGAGTCGCAACACCTGCTGCGCCAGATCAGCGAGCGCGACCGAACCCTCTCGGCGTTCCTGAAATCCCAGAACAAGCGCATCGACTTGCTGAGCCAGGTGATCGCCCTCACCGTGCTCGGGCAGATCGGCGAGCCGCAGCCTGTGATCATCTCCGAGGGTGGCATCGAGTTTCAGCACCCTTCCCCCATTGCCGCCGGCGCACGCCTGTCGGTCAAGCTGGTGTTGATGCCGCAAGCGCTGGGCCTGCTGCTACGCGCCCGCGTCACCCATTGCGACCGCAAGGGCGATAGCTACGACGTCGGCACCGAGTTCGAACACCTGAGCGATGCCCAGCGACAGCTGCTGGCCCGCCATATCTTGCAGAAGCAGGCCCAGGAACGACGCCTGGCCCGCGAACAACTCGAATCCGGAAATTAATTTAAGGAAGAACCGTGACCCTCATCTACGGCCACCGCGGCGCCAAGGGCGAAGCACCGGAAAACACCCTGACCAGCTTTCAGGAATGTCTCAAGCACGGCGTACGCCGCTGCGAACTGGACCTGCACCTGTCCAGGGACGGCGAGTTGATGGTCATCCATGACCCGACGCTCAAGCGCACTACCGACCGACGCGGCAAGGTGGCTGAACATACCGCTGCCGAACTGGTGACCTACGACGCGCGCAAGGGCGGGCCCGGCTGGATCAAGCCTTGCCCGATCCCAACGCTGGAATCGTTGTTCGAGCAATGCGATTTCGATCATTGGCAACTGGAAGTCAAAAGTGCTTCACGCACTCGCGCCGCGACCACCGTACTGGCAATCAGGGAAATGGCACAACGGCATGGTTTGCTGGACAAGGTGACCATCACATCGAGTTCGCGCGAAGTGCTGAAAGCCGCCGTGGACCTGGTGCCGGATGTGTCCCGCGGACTGGTGGCCGAGTACGCCTGGCTCGACCCACTGAAGGTCGCGGCAAGCTATGGCTGCGGGATTCTGGCGCTGAACTGGACCCTGTGCACGCCGGAGCGCCTGGAGAAGGCGCAGCGTCAGGGGTTGCATGTGTCCGTGTGGACCGTCAACGAGCCTGCGCTGATGCGCAGACTCGCCGACTTCGGCGTTGACAGCCTGATTACAGACTTTCCCGGTTTGGCCACTGCCACGCTCGAGAATTGCTGAAATCGGTCTCCCCGGCCGGCTCAGGCCACCGGCCGGAGCCGCTCAAAAAAGCCGGTTGAGACCGTCGTACGCCGCTACCCGATAGGCTTCGGCCATGGTCGGGTAGTTGAAGGTCGTGTTGACGAAGTACTTCAGGGTGTTGAGTTCACCCGGCTGGTTCATGATCGCCTGACCGATGTGAACGATCTCCGACGCCTGATAACCGAAGCAGTGCACGCCCAGCACTTCGAGGGTTTCGCGGTGGAACAGGATCTTCAGCATGCCTTGCGGCTCGCCGGCGATCTGTGCACGCGCCATGCTCTTGAAGAACGCCTTGCCCACTTCGTAAGGCACCTTGGCCTGGGTCAGCTCCTGCTCGTTCTTGCCGATCGAGCTGATCTCCGGAATGGTGTAGATGCCAGTCGGCACGTCATTCACGAAGCGCCAGCTACCGTTGTCGACGATGCTGCCGGCGGCTGAACGACCCTGGTCGTGGGCGGCACTGGCCAGGCTCGGCCAGCCAATCACGTCACCGGCGCCGTAGATATTCTGAATACCGGTGCGGTAAGCCTCATCAACTTCAATCTGGCCACGGCTGTTGACCTTCACGCCGATGTTTTCCAGACCCAACTGATCCGTGTTACCGGTCCGGCCGTTGCACCATAGCAAGGCGTCGGCCTTGATCTTCTTGCCGGACTTGAGGTGCAGGATCACGCCATTGTCCAAGCCTTCGACACGGTCGTAGTCTTCGTTATGGCGAACGGTGATGTTGTTGTTGCTGAAGTGGTAGCTCAGGGCCTGGGAAATTTCCGAGTCGAGGAAGCTCAGCAACTGACCACGGTTGTCCACCAGCTCGACCAGAACACCCAGGCCGCTAAAGATCGATGCGTATTCACAGCCGATCACACCGGCACCGTAAACAATGAGTTTACGCGGGGTGTGACCGAGGCTGAGGATGGTATCGCTATCGTAGATACGCGGGTGGTGGAAATCGATGTCGGCTGGGCGATATGGACGCGAGCCGGTGGCGATGATGATGTGCTTGGCCACCAGTTTTTCCACGACGCCGTTGGCGCAAACCACTTCGATGGTTTGCTCGTCGGCGAAGCTGCCGGTGCCGAAGAACACGTCGACGCGATTGCGGGCGTAGTAGCCGGTACGCGATGCAACTTGTTTGGAGATGACTTTTTCAGCGCTTTTCAGCACGTCCGGGAACGAGAACCAGCGCGGCTCACCAATGGCCCGGAACATCGGGTTGGTGTTGAACTGCATGATCTGCCGGACCGAGTGACGCAGTGCCTTGGACGGGATGGTACCCAGGTGGGTGCAGTTGCCGCCGACCTGGCGACGGCTATCGACCATCGCCACCTTGCGCCCTGCCTTGGCGGCGTTCATTGCCGCGCCTTCTCCCGCCGGGCCGGAACCCAACACCACCACGTCGTAGTTGTAGACAGCCATGCGTACTCCTCAGAACAGGCCGCGGCGCCATCGGCACCTGCGGCTAAATCACGCCGATCTGTGGCGTGAAGGAACAATTTGGGGTCAGTGCAGAACCCGGACACAGTCTATAGAAGCGTCAACGCCGCGCACATTAACCCTTGGTCGCGTCGTAGGCTACTTTTGCCTGCACTACAACGCCAGTTTTCAATGCTTTGATCACCGCAATCACTCGGCTTTTGCGCCACTGAGGCGTTCAAAAGCGCGACTGGTGCGTGTGACGAAACCTGTATCGGCACGAATCACAAAAAATGCGCCGATATCGTGTTTTTCTGCGTAATTCCAACCGCGCTCGGGGCCGAGAATCAGCAACAACGTCGATAAGCCATCGGCCATCAACGCGGAAGGATGAATCACGGTCACGGACGCCAGCGTGTGCGAAACCGGCGCACCGGTGCGCGCATCGAAAGTATGGGAGTAACGCCGGCCATCCTGCTGGAAATAATGTCGATAGTCGCCGGACGTGGACAGGCCGTAACCGTCGACGGCGACAATGCGCTCGACCGCCTGTTGATCATCGCGAGGCTCCTCCAGGGCGATTCGCCACGGCGAACCGTCTGGTTTTTTACCAGCCGCCTTGAGCTCACCGGTGGCTTCGGCGAGGTAGTTGCGAATACCCAGTGCTTCAAGCCTTGCAGCGATCCTGTCGACCGCGTAGCCCGCGGCGATGCTGTTGAAGTCGACTTCGACGGCGGCGTCCTTGCACAGCTGGTCGCCGTCGATGCGCAGGTGGCCATGACCCACCCGCTGTCGCACTTCTGCGAGTGCTTCAGCGGTCGGCACTTTTTCCTCGCGAGCCTGGGGACCGAAACCCCAGAGATCGAGCAGCGGCTCCACCGTCAAATCGAACGAGCCTTCGCTTTGCTCCGACAGCTGCTCGCCGACCCGGACCAATTCGAGGATCGGTGCGGGCATTTTCTGACAACGGTTGGCGGGTAACTGGTTAAAGCGTGTGATATCGGAATCGCTGCGGTAGGTCGACATTTGTTGATCGACTTCGGCCAGGATCTTTTCGACTTCGACCTGGACGACCGTCGGTGCAGGGAGATCGGTGTGGCGCACGTACTTGACGGAATAGGTACTGCCCATGGTCGGGCCACCGAAGGTTTCAATGGCGTCGCCGTTGCCGCAGCCTGAGAGGATGCCAGTCAACACTACTATTCCAATCAGCCGCCAGCTCAACGATTCCCCTCCCACTGAACAACTCTGACACAACGCCAAGTCCGGACATTATGCGATAGAAATGCAGGAGCAAGCCTGAGAAAGCGGTGTATCAGGCAAGCTGACTCTGTCTGATAATTCCCCTTCGCGAGCAGGCTCGCTCCCACAATGATCGTGCAGCACCTGTGGGAGCGAGCCTGCTCGCGAAGAGGCCGGACCAGACAACACACCTGTATTTTCATCGCACAAACAAAAACGCCCCGACCAAAGTCGGGGCGTTTTCATTTGCAGCTAGCTAAGGCTTAGCGCGGGAATGCTGGCGGGTTTACACCGGCCATGTCTTCCATCACGCGAACCACCTGGCAGCTGTAACCGAATTCGTTGTCGTACCAAACGTACAGAACGACGCGGTTATCCTGGGTGATGGTCGCTTCAGCATCCACGACGCCTGCGTGGCGCGAGCCAACGAAGTCGGTGGAAACCACTTCCTGGGAGCTGACGTAGTCGATTTGCTTATGCAGATCCGAGTGCATGGCCATCTGGCGCAGGTACTCGTTGATCTCTTCGCGGGTGGTAGCCTTTTCCAGGTTCAGGTTCAGGATAGCCATCGACACGTTTGGCGTAGGAACGCGAATCGCGTTGCCGGTCAGCTTGCCCTTGAGCACTGGCAGCGCCTTGGCGGCTGCGGTGGCGGCACCGGTCTCGGTGATTACCATGTTCAGCGGCGCGGCGCGGCCACGACGGCTGCCCTTGTGGAAGTTGTCGATCAGGTTCTGGTCGTTGGTGAACGAGTGAACGGTTTCAACGTGACCGTTGACGATGCCGTACTTGTCGTTGACTGCCTTGAGCACCGGAACGATGGCGTTGGTGGTGCAGGAAGCCGCCGAGATGATCTTGTCGTCCGGGGTGATGTCGCCGTGGTTGATGCCATGAACGATGTTCTTCAGCGCGCCCTTGCCAGGTGCGGTGAGGATCACGCGGGCAGCGCCCGGGCAGGCCAGGTGCTGGCCCAGGCCGTCGGCATCACGCCATACGCCGGTGTTGTCGACGATCAGAGCGTTTTCGATGCCGTACTGGGTGTAGTCGACTTCGCTCGGGCTCTTGGCGTAGATAACCTGGATCAGGTTCCCGTTGGCGGTGATGGTGTTGTTGGCTTCATCAATGGTGATGGTGCCATCGAACGGACCATGAACCGAGTCACGGCGCAGCAGGCTGGCGCGCTTGACCAGATCATTCTCGGCGCCCTTGCGGACAACGATGGCGCGCAGACGCAGGCCGTCGCCACCACCGGTTTTCTCGATCAGGATGCGTGCCAGCAGACGGCCGATACGACCGAAGCCGTACAGGACAACGTCAGTGCCTTTGCGTGCGGAGGCGTTCTGCTGGCCTACCACGTCGGCCATTTCTTCACGCACGAACTGCTCGGCGCTGCGGCCGTTGCCTTCATGCTTGAACTTGTTGGCCAGCTTGCCCAGGTCAACCGAAGCGGCGCCCAGTTTCAGCTCGCTCATGGCCTTGAGCAGTGGGAATGTCTCGTGGACGGAGAGTTCGGTTTCGTCGGTCTGGCGATGACGGGCAAAGCGGTGGGCTTTGAGGATCGAGATCACCGAGCGGTTGATCAGGCTGCGGCCATAGATCGAGCTCACCACGTTGTTATTGCGGTAGAGCTGACCGATAAGCGGAATCATCGCTTCTGCGAGTGCTTCACGGTCGATCCATTCACCAAGACACTGGTCGGGCTTCTGAGTCACGGGAACCTTCCACATGTAGGGGCAGAAAAAAGGGGCTACATTATGCCGCCGTGCGCCCCGTGTAGCAATGCGCGCTTGTCGTAATAGCCGTAACAAATTCCCGTTCAAAAAAATCACGCTTCGCTGAAGCCCAATAAAACCGGGGCCTCCAGCATCGTCAATTTTTTGGGGCCTGCACTGGCTTGTCCGTAACCATCCGTAACACTGGTTCGTTTTACCACTACATATTCGACAATTTCCACGAAAAATCATTCCGATTTTGTCTTTACCACTACATTTCGTCCCACCCGCGTAATAGACACATCTGCAACTGACAGCCGGCACTCGAGACCGCTACAATTACCGACTTTGTCGCAACGCTTGGAGCTCAACCTTCCGTGCCCGTTCTGCGTCTACCGCATCTCCCTGCCGCGGCAGGTAAACAGCATTGGGGCAACCTGCCCGGTGCCGCCCTGAGCCTGGCCATTGCCGAGGCCGCCAGCGCTGCGAAGCGCTTTACCCTGCTGCTGACCGCCGACAGCCAAAGTGCCGAACGGCTGGAACAGGAGCTGAGTTTCTTCGCCCCGGATTTGCCTGTGCTGCATTTCCCCGACTGGGAAACCCTGCCCTACGACCTGTTCTCGCCGCACCAGGACATCATTTCCCAACGCATCTCGGCTCTTTATAGATTGCCGGAGCTGAGCCACGGCGTGCTGGTGGTGCCGATCACCACCGCCCTGCACCGCCTGGCACCGACCAGGTTTCTGCTCGGCAGCAGCCTGGTGCTGGACGTCGGCCAGAAGCTCGACGTCGAGCAGATGCGTACCCGACTGGAAGCCACCGGTTATCGCTATGTCGATACCGTTTACGAACACGGTGAATTCACCGTGCGCGGCTCGCTGATCGACCTGTTCCCGATGGGCAGCAAACTGCCCTATCGCATCGACCTGTTCGACGACGAAATCGAAACCCTGCGCACCTTTGATCCGGAAAACCAGCGCTCGATCGACAAGGTCGATTCGGTCAAGCTGCTGCCGGCCAAGGAATTCCCGCTGGAGAAAGAAGCCGTGACCCGCTTCAAGGCGAGGTTTCGCGAGCGCTTCGATGTCGACTTCCGTCGCTGCCCGATCTTCCAGGACTTGAACAGCGGAATTACCCCGGCCGGCATCGAGTACTACCTGCCGCTGTTCTTCGAGGAGACCTCGACGCTCTTCGATTACCTGCCCCAGGACACACAAGTGTTTTCCTTGCCGGGCATTGAACAAGCCGCCGAGAATTTCTGGAACGACGTGCGCAATCGCTATGAAGAGCGTCGCGTCGATCCATCCCGTCCTTTGTTGCCACCGGCCGAGCTGTTCCTGCCGGTGGAAGACTGCTTCGCGCGCCTGAAAAACTGGCCGCGGGTAGTCGCCAGCCAGCAGGATGTGGAAACCGGCGCCGGCCGTGAGCGCTTCCCCGCGCGGGACCTGCCGAACCTGGCCATCGAAGCCAAGGCCACGCAACCATTGGCGGCGCTCTCGGGCTTCCTCGACGAGTTCCCTGGGCGCGTGCTGTTTACCGCTGAATCCGCGGGCCGGCGCGAAGTGCTGCTGGAGCTGCTGGAACGCCTGAAACTGCGACCGAAGACCGTCGATAGTTGGCCGGACTTTGTCGCCGGCAAGGAGCGCCTGGCGATCACCATCGCGCCACTGGATGAAGGCTTGTTGCTGGACGATCCGGCCCTGGCCCTGGTGGCCGAAAGTCCGTTGTTCGGTCAGCGGGTGATGCAACGCCGTCGCCGCGAGAAACGCGCCGACGCCAACAACGACGCGGTCATCAAGAACCTCACCGAGCTGCGCGAAGGCGCGCCGGTGGTGCATATCGATCACGGTGTCGGTCGCTACCTCGGCCTGGCAACACTGGAAATCGACAACCAGACCGCCGAATTCCTTGCCCTGGAATACGCCGAGGGTGCCAAGCTCTACGTGCCGGTGGCCAACCTGCATTTGATCGCCCGCTACACCGGCAGCGATGATGCACTGGCCCCGCTGCACCGCCTCGGCTCCGAGACCTGGCAGAAAGCCAAGCGCAAGGCGGCCGAACAGGTGCGCGACGTGGCGGCCGAGTTGCTCGATATCTATGCGCGCCGCGCCGCCCGCGAAGGTTATGCCTTCGCCGATCCGAAAGCCGATTACGCCACGTTCAGCGCCGGCTTCCCGTTCGAAGAAACCCCTGACCAGCAAACCACCATCGAAGCCGTGCGCGAAGACATGCTCGCAGCCAAGCCAATGGATCGCCTGGTGTGCGGCGACGTTGGTTTCGGCAAAACCGAAGTGGCGATGCGCGCGGCATTCATCGCGGTGCATGGCGGTCGCCAGGTCGCCATCCTGGTGCCGACCACCCTGCTCGCCCAGCAACATTACAACAGCTTCCGCGACCGCTTCGCCGACTGGCCGGTGACCGTGGAAGTGATGAGCCGCTTCAAGTCGGCCAAGGAAGTGAACGCTGCGGTCGCCGACCTGGCCGAAGGCAAGATCGACATCGTCATTGGCACGCACAAGCTGCTGCAGGATGACGTGAAAATCAAAAACCTGGGCCTGGTGATCATCGACGAAGAACACCGTTTCGGTGTGCGTCAAAAAGAACAGCTCAAGGCCCTGCGCAGTGAAGTCGACATCCTCACCCTGACCGCCACGCCGATTCCGCGCACGCTGAACATGGCGGTGTCAGGCATGCGCGATCTGTCGATCATTGCCACGCCGCCGGCCCGTCGCCTGTCCGTGCGGACCTTCGTCATGGAGCAGAACAAGAGCACGGTCAAGGAAGCCCTGCTCCGTGAGCTGCTGCGCGGAGGCCAGGTCTACTACCTGCACAATGACGTGAAGACCATCGAGAAATGCGCCGCCGACCTCGCCGAACTGGTGCCGGAAGCGCGGATCGGCATCGGTCACGGACAGATGCGTGAACGCGAACTCGAACAGGTGATGAGCGACTTCTACCACAAGCGCTTCAACGTGCTGATCGCCTCGACCATCATCGAGACCGGCATTGACGTGCCGAGCGCCAACACCATCATCATCGAGCGTGCCGACAAGTTCGGCCTGGCGCAGTTGCACCAATTGCGCGGCCGGGTCGGACGCAGTCACCACCAGGCCTACGCGTACCTGCTGACGCCACCGCGCCAACAAATCACCCCGGACGCCGAAAAGCGCCTGGAAGCGATTGCCAATACCCAGGACCTCGGCGCAGGCTTCGTGCTTGCCACCAACGACCTGGAAATCCGTGGTGCCGGCGAACTGCTCGGCGATGGCCAGAGCGGCCAGATCCAGGCTGTCGGTTTCACGCTGTACATGGAAATGCTCGAGCGCGCGGTGAAGTCGATTCGCAAGGGCGAGCAACCCAACCTCGATCAACCGCTGGGCGGCGGTCCGGAAGTCAACTTGCGCGTACCGGCACTGATTCCCGAAGACTACCTGCCGGACGTTCATGCACGCCTGATTCTCTACAAGCGCATCGCTTCGGCCACGGACGAGGAAGGCCTCAAGGATCTGCAGGTGGAGATGATCGACCGCTTCGGTCTGCTGCCCGAGCCGACCAAGAACCTGATGCGCATCACCGCCCTCAAACTGCAGGCCGAGTTGCTGGGCATCAAGAAAGTCGACGGCGGCCCGCAAGGCGGTCGTGTCGAGTTCGCGGCACAAACCCCGGTCGACCCGCTGACCCTGATCAAACTGATCCAGGGCCAACCCAAACGCTACAAATTCGAAGGTGCCACGATGTTCAAATTCATGGTTCCGATGGAGCGCCCGGAAGAGCGCTTTAATACTGTAGAGGCGCTGTTTGAGCACCTCATCCCGAAAACTGCTTGAAGGACGCCGCATGCGCCTGTTTCGCTCCCTGACCTTGTTGATGATGACGCTGGTCACCCCCTCGGCTTTTGCCGATGATCTGTATCAGATTGAAATGATTCTCGTGCGGCAAAATGCCGTGCCCGCGATTGTCAGCCGGACAGCGCCGGAAGACTGGGACGCCGGCGCCCAACGCATCAACCCCGACAGCCTGCGCACACCGAGCCTCAATGGCGAAGTGGAAAAGCTCACCGCCAGCAATGAATACGAGGTGTTGCTGCACAAGGCCTGGCAACAGACCCTTGGCGAAGAGACCACCAAGGTCGCAATCAGCGAGGGTAAGGAACAATTCGGCCAGTTTCCGATCGAGGGCACGCTGAGCATGAAACTGGGGCGCTTCACCGACGTCGACGCGGACTTCTGGGTCAACCAGATCAACGCCGATGGCCTGGTCACCGCCAGTGAACGCCTGAAGACCGAAAGCCATACCAAAAACGGGCAGCTGAACTTTCTCGATGCCGGCCATCTCGGCCTGCTCATCAAGATCACCTCGCTGACCGCCCCAGCGCCTCGGCCAGTCCCCGAAGAAATTCCGGACTGATTGACTTCCTATGTCCGCGACCCTGAGCAAACCCCTGGCACCTTCCTGGGTCAGCCGATTCAAGGAACAGAGCCTGGAGCGTGGCCGCCGCTACGCACTGGAAAATCGCGTCAGGATCGTCGAGGCCGGCGACGCCACGATTACGGCGGCCTGCGAAGGCTCTGGCGGTAACGTTTACCGTCAGACCATTCGCTTGCGAGAGTCGGCCAAAGGCACGCTGCTGATGATCGACGCTACGTGCTCCTGCCCGGTCCACAGCAACTGCAAACATTGCGCGGCGGTCTTGCTGCAAGTGCAGGAAACCCTCGCCTACCCCGCTGCCGCCAAAGATGCCGAGCTTCTGGAAAAACTCCAGGCCGTACTGGAAAATCGTAGTCCGAAGGCACCGCCGCAAGTGCTGGTGGACAACGTGCAACCGGTTCCGCGCCTGTGGCTGGCGAGTATCGAGTTCAGCGCCTTTGAACCGCGCAACGGCCGCATGCAGCGTTACATCCAACACCGCGCGGCGCTGTCCTTCAGCTATCTGGATGAATACGTATCCGGACAGAAAAACGCTGACATCCTGATTCGTCAGGAAACACAGACGCTACGGGTAAAACGTCACCCGGAAGTGGAACAGTCCTACCGGGAACAGCTACGCATTCTCGGCTTCAAAATAGCCACACGCCAAAGCAAGGCCTTGCCGGAAAGCGCCGGCGAGCTGTTCGAGATGGTCAATGACAGCGCCTGGCTGACCTTCACCCTGAACGAACTGCCGAAGCTGCGAACACAAGGCTGGGAGCTGCAGATCAACGAGGACTTCGGCTTCGACCTGACAGCGGTGGATGACTGGTACGCCACGGTCGAGCAGGTGCCGGAACGTGACTGGTTCGATCTGGAACTGGGGATCATCGTCAACGGCGAACGGCTGAGCCTGCTGCCGATCCTGCTGAACCTGATGCGCTCGCACACCGAAATCCTCAACCCGGAACGCCTGGCCCGACGTCGCGACGACGAGTTGATCCTGGTGAACATTCCCAACAGGCCGAACTCCGAACACGGCCCCATGCAAGTCGCCTTGCCATTTGGCCGCCTGAAGCCAGTGCTGGCGACGCTCGGTGAGTTCTACCTGCAAGAGCCCGGCGAAACCACGCTGCGCTTGAGCAAGGCGGACGCCACGCGCCTCAACCCGCTGGAAGACCTGCCGCTGCTCTGGGAAGGCGGCGAACAGATCCGCACCTTTGCCCAGCGCCTGCGCGACATCAAGGACTACACCGCCAACGTCCCAGAAGGCTTGAATGCGACACTGCGTCCTTATCAGCTGGAAGGCTTGAGCTGGATGCAGTCGCTGCGGCAACTGGAGGTTGGCGGGATTCTCGCGGACGACATGGGCCTGGGCAAAACCCTGCAAACCCTGGCACATGTTCTCAGCGAGAAAAACGCTGGACGTCTCGACCGCCCTTGCATGGTCGTGATGCCTACCAGCCTGATACCGAACTGGCTCGACGAAGCCGCGCACTTCACACCGCAACTCAAAGTACTGGCGCTGTACGGCGCCAGCCGCAAAAAGCATTTCGAGAACCTGGCGGATTACGACCTGATCCTGACCACCTATGCATTGCTGCCCAAGGATGTCGAACGCCTGGCGACACAGCCGTTGCACATCCTGGTACTGGATGAAGCGCAGTACATCAAGAACCCAAGCAGCAAGGCCGCCCAGGCTGCCCGCGAGCTGAACGCCCGCCAGCGTTTGTGCCTGAGTGGCACGCCACTGGAAAATCACTTGGGCGAGCTGTGGTCGCTGTTTCATTTCCTGCTGCCGGGCTGGCTCGGCGATGTGAAAAGCTTCAACCGCGATTACCGTGTACCGATTGAAAAACGCACCAGCGAAGTACGACTCCAGCACCTCAACGGTCGGATCAAGCCCTTCCTGTTGCGCCGGACCAAGGAGCAGGTGGCCACCGAGCTGCCGCCGAAGACCGAAATCATCCATTGGGTGGAACTCAATGAGGCCCAGCGCGACGTTTACGAGACCATGCGCCTGGCCATGGACAAGAAAGTCCGCGACGAAATCACCCGCAAGGGCGTGGCCCGCAGCCAGATCATCATCCTTGAGGCGCTACTGAAACTGCGCCAGGTGTGCTGCGATTTGCGCCTGGTCAACGATGCCACCCTGCCAGCTCGCGGCAGCACCTCGGGCAAGCTCGATAGCCTGATGGAAATGCTCGAAGAGTTGTTCGACGAAGGGCGGCGGATTCTTTTGTTCTCGCAATTCACTTCAATGCTGTCGTTGATTGAAGACGAACTGAACAAACGCGGCGTGGCCTACGCACTACTGACCGGACAGACCCGCGACCGGCGCACGCCGGTGAAGGACTTCCAGAGCGGTAAACTCCAGATTTTTCTGATCAGCCTGAAGGCAGGTGGCGTCGGCCTCAACCTGACGGAAGCCGACACCGTGATTCATTACGATCCGTGGTGGAACCCGGCGACAGAAAATCAGGCCACCGACCGTGCCTATCGCATCGGCCAGGAAAAACCGGTATTCGTCTACAAACTGATCGCGCGCGGCACGGTGGAAGAAAAGATTCAGCATCTGCAGAAAGAAAAATCCGATCTCGCGGCCGGCGTGCTGGATGGCCGCCAGGCCGGGGACTGGAAACTGCAGAGCGATGATATCGAGGCGCTGTTTGCGCCGTTGCCGGATAAGCTGGAGAAGCGCTGAAATTAGCTGCGCCGGATAGATCGCCATCGCGGGCAAGCCCGCTCCCACAGGGTTATCACAGTACCTGTGGGAGCGGGCTTGCCCGCGATAGAGTCAACTCGATGTAGCGCCTTACTCAGCCCCTAAGCACCCGCGCCAACGTCGACTTCACCTTGCCCATCCCGTCATGCAACGCCTGCTCGATCTCAGCCATGGTAATCACCGCCGTCGACTTGCCCGCCGCCGGGTTCACCACCAGTGCCAGACAGGCATAATCCAACTCCAGTTCGCGAGCCAAGGCCGCTTCCGGCATTCCGGTCATGCCGACGATGTCGCAACCGTCACGCTCCAGACGGGCGATCTCGGCTACGGTTTCCAGACGAGGCCCCTGGGTGCAGGCATAGACACCGTGAGTGCTGTAACCAACGCCTTCAGCCGCCAGTGCCGCGATCAATTGCTGACGCAGCGGCTCGCTGTACGGATAGCTGAAATCGATGTGCGTGACCTGCTCCAGGTCATCGGCAAAATAGGTGTGCTGGCGACCGCTGGTGTAGTCGATCAGTTGATGCGGCACACAAAAATGCCCGGTGCCCATCGCCGCATGAATCCCGCCCACAGCGTTGACAGCAAGAATCGCTTCGGCCCCGGCCTGCTTCAGCGCCCAAAGGTTGGCGCGGTAGTTCACCTGGTGCGGCGGAAACCGGTGCGGATGGCCATGACGCGCGAGGAACAACACTTCCTTGCCCGCGTATTCGCCGATCTGCACGTCGGCCGAGGGCGCGCCGTAGGGCGTGTCGACCGCCAATGACTGACGAATGCTCAAGCCTTCGAGCTGAGTCAGGCCGGTACCACCGATAATCGCGTAAACCGTCATAACGAACAGTCCTTAATCAATCAATTGAGCTTCTTTGAGCGCGCCGACGGCTGTCAGCCAGCGCGGGTCCTGACGGTATTCGGTGCTCGCAAACGACTGGCCGCGCATCCGCGCGATCCGCGCAGACGGCTTGACCTTCAGGCGTTGCGCGGCGCTCAGGGCCAGTTCAGCGGCCGCGCGATCATTGCACACCAGGCCCATGTCACAGCCAGCAGTCAGCGCCGCCTCGATTCGGCTGGCGGCATCGCCCACCACATGGGCGCCTGCCATGGACAGGTCGTCGCTGAAAATAACGCCGTCGAATTGCAGCTCGCCACGCAGGATGTCCTGCAACCAGCGGCGGGAGAAGCCGGCAGGCTGGGAATCCACTTGCGGATAGATAACGTGGGCCGGCATGACCGCCGCCAGTTGTTTGCTCAATTTGGCGAACGGCACCAGGTCATTGGCGCGGATTTCGTCGAGACTGCGCTCGTCATTCGGGATCGCCACGTGGGAGTCCGCCTCGGCCCAACCGTGGCCAGGGAAATGCTTGCCGGTGGCAGCCATGCCCGCGCTGTTCATGCCGCGAATAAACGCCCCGGCCAGCAGCGCTGCACGCTCCGGATCCCCCTCGAACGAGCGGGTTCCGACCACCGCGCTGCGCTGGTAATCGAGGTCCAGCACCGGCGCGAAGCTCAGGTCCAGACCAACAGCCAGCACCTCGGTAGCCATGATCCAGCCACATTGCTCGGCCAGGTATTCGGCATTCGGGTTATCGGCAATTGCACGCATGGCGGGCAGCCGCACAAAACCCTGACGCAGTCGCTGAACACGCCCCCCTTCCTGATCCACCGCCAACAGCAGATCGGGACGAATGGAACGGATCGCCGCGCTCAACTCGCGCACCTGACGCGAGTGCTCGATATTGCGGGCAAAAATGATCAGACCGCCCACTTCGGGTTGGCGCAACAATTGGCGATCTTCAGCCGTCAGCCAGGTACCGGCGACGTCCACCATCAACGAGCCTTGCAGGCCAGCAGTCATAGAGATTCCTTGATAACGATAAACCCGGTTCGCAAGAATTCGCCGCCATGGGCAGTGCCCGGCAGGTCGGCGATATCAATGGGAAACGGGTTCAGAACGAGAGTCGGCATGGGCGGCTAGCTTAACGGATGTCAGCTGCCGCGCCCACCCGTGTGCGGTCAAACCTTGGCGGCAACCGGTGTCGATTTGCTACGTGGACGCAGTTGCGCGGTGGCCATCGCCGTATCGGTGACACCGGTCTCGGCACGCATGCCGGCCGCGAGGAACGGCACCATCAACCGCATGACCTGCTCAATGGAGGTATTGACCCCGAAGTCGGTCTCGGCAATCGCACGCAACGCCTTGATACCGGACATGCTGAACGCGGCCGCACCGAGCATGAAGTGCACGCGCCAGAACAGTTCGATCGGCGGAATACGTGGGGCTGCTTCGTTGACCAGCATCATGTAGCGGCGGAACACCTTGCCGTACATGTCTTCCAGATAACGACGCAAATGCCCTTGGCTCTGACTGAAGGCCAGTCCCAGCAATCGCATGAAGATAGACAGATCGTTGCCGCTGCGCGGCTGCACCACCAGCGCCTGCTCGACGAGGATTTCCAGCAGTTCTTCGAGGGTGGGCTTGATTTCAGGCTTGGCCTGGCGTCGCTCCAGCTCCTTGTCGAGACTGATGCAGAACGGCCCGAGAAAACGCGAAAAGACCGCTTGAATCAGCGCCTTTTTTGATCCGAAGTGATAGTTCACCGCCGCCAGGTTGACACCGGCCTTGCTGGTGATCAGACGCAACGAGGTTTCAGCGAAACCTTTCTCCGCGAACAACTGCTCGGCAGCATCAAGAATGCGTTCAACGGTTTCCGACTGGGCCATGGCTACTCCGCCTGACAAACACTTGTTTGAAACATACGTTTCAGCCTGTGCCTTGTCAAGTCTGGCAGTTCGTTTTGGGAATGGTCGGTCAGACATTTAACCATACAACTGCAAAGCTTCAATCAGAAGGCTGATCGACCGTCCGGCGGGCGGCAAAAAAACGGGCATTGCCAAGATCGCTTCACTGTATATAATCCCAGTCACTGTATAAAAAAACAGAGCGATCAATATGCTAAAGCTGACGCCACGCCAAGCCGAAATTCTGGCCTTCATCAAGCGCTGCCTGGAAGACAACGGCTACCCGCCGACCCGCGCGGAAATCGCTCAGGAGCTGGGCTTCAAATCGCCCAACGCGGCCGAAGAACACCTCAAGGCGCTGGCCCGCAAGGGCGCGATCGAAATGACCCCGGGCGCGTCCCGAGGAATCCGCATTCCCGGCTTCGAAGCCAAGGCCGATGACTCCAGCCTGCCAATCATTGGCCGAGTGGCCGCCGGTGCACCGATCCTCGCCCAGCAACACGTAGAAGAGTCCTGCAACATCAATCCTTCGTTCTTCCATCCACGCGCCGACTATCTGCTGCGGGTGCATGGCATGAGCATGAAGGATGTCGGCATTTTCGATGGTGATCTGCTGGCTGTCCACACCACACGCGAAGCGCGTAATGGCCAGATCGTGGTTGCGCGGATCGGCGACGAAGTGACCGTCAAACGCTTCAAGCGTGACGGCAGTAAGGTTTGGCTGATTGCGGAAAACCCTGAATTCGCGCCTATTGAAGTGAACCTTAAAGATCAGGAATTGGTGATCGAAGGCTTGAGTGTCGGCGTCATTCGCCGCTAAAGGAGGCTTTATGCAGTTCCCACACACTTCACAACAAACCCAACTGCCATTGCTGTTCGAGGCATTCCTGGCGCAGCCGTTGGTGCCAGCCCTGAAGGAAGTGGTCGAGTCGCCCTGGAGCACCGACCCTGAGGTATTCAGTGAATTGTCTCTTCGTGGTGCAGCCGGGAACTGCCTGAGCCTTCTGGCGCCGATCCTTCGAGATCTGAGTCAGGAGCAGGACGCACGCTGGCTGACATTGATCGCCCCTCCCGCCAGCCTGACCCAGACCTGGCTGAGGGACGCCGGCCTCAACCGCGAACGCATCCTGCTCCTGCAACCACGCGGCACCCAAAGCGCCCAGCAACTGACCTGCGAAGCACTTCGCCTCGGGCGCAGTCACACCGTCGTCAGCTGGCTCAACCCGCTGAGCGCAACGTCGCGGCAACAGCTCATCAGCGCCGCCCGGACCGGGGACGCACAAAGCCTGAATATTCGATTGGGTTAACCAGCAAACAAGACGCACATTGAACAGTGCGGGGCTTCTCCAGGGATAGAGAAGCCGACCTATACCAACATTCGAAGATATCGACGGACGGGCATCAATGAAGGACCCGTGCGCCCTCTTCTTTGTCGAATTCGCCCTCAACCAGGCGTCCGGCCATCTGAACGCCAACGCTCAACATCGCCTTGGCGACTTCCACGTGCTGGCCTTGCAGGAACGCTTTGGCGTCCTCGGAGAAATCCAAAGTAACCAGAGAACCCTCGTCCTCAGCCCTGCGCAGCTCGATACGGCCGTCTGGTAACTCGACAATTTCTAGAAAGGACGTTGGCATAAAGGTCTGTTCTCCACGAAAGGCGAGGATTATATAGGCAACGGCCAAGCTTCGCTCGGGATCTTGAGGAACGGTAATCGACCAGCCATTACAAGAAATCTCCTGCGATCACTCCCAGCCAGACGCGCATACCGCTCCATACCCTTCAAAAATTCGGCTTGTACTCAAAGGCCGCTGACGCTTGGGAGTCGGCAAATGGAACGATCACCGATTTTTTGTTCAGGCAGCTGTTAACGAAGGAGTTAGGGAACATCTGGATGGAGTTATTGAATACCTCCACGGCGCCATTGAAGATCGTGATAGCCGCGCCGATATTGTCTTGCTGCTCAGTTATTTCCCGCATGAAACTGTTAACCAGCTCGCTGGACTTGAGCTCTGGGTAAGCCTCAAATGCCACAGCCATTCCCGCGATCAAATCCCGAGTCCCTTTCTGCACCGGCGCAAGAGCATCCCCGTTGGCTTCTTGTGGCAATTTGCCAATAGCCGAGCGCAGCCCCGTGATCTTTTCCAGCAGCGCACTCTCGTACTCTTTGAAGCTCCTGACTTGCTGCTCAAGCAAATCAAGCACTCTGGTTTTCTGACGCTCATAGACAAGGACATCGGCCCAAGCGCGTTGAGCCCGGTTATGACGCCCAATGATACGGTTGTAGCAGATCCAGAAGTAGATCCCGACTATCGCCGTGACAACCAATAGAAACCCCATCGTTTAATGCTCCATGCTTTTCAAAGATTTTGGTGAAAGCGCAAAGTTGTCGTCCTGCAGTTCGGCCAGACGGTGCACCCATGAAAGTAAAAAATCCAGACGAGGCATTCGAATCCCCGCCTCAACATGCTGCTCCAAGGCTTGCAAATCATTGAATCCATCGGTTGCGGCTGATGCCAATAAATCAGGATCGCTGAAACCAAGACACAGCCGACCGTGTCCGGAGAATTCCAGATTGACGTCGCTGAATTGCTGACGAAGTTGCAGGAGATGCAGCACAGTTGCAGGCTTTGCAAAAACAGCGCAGGCCATCTGGTTCGCGCCAGTCAGGCAAAAAGCCTTGTTGAATTCATTGGAGGCTGTATCCAGGGCGTCCTCAAGGTCCACAGCTCGATGTTGGTCGCCGCGCACGGCCACATTTTTGACCCACGGAAAATCAAACACCAGACTGAAACGGGCAAATTCAAGATCGCGCGTTCTGGTTTCTTCCTTGGTACCACCCGCGCCATCCGGTACGTTGACCTTGTAGGTTTCCCGATCTACATATTGCAAGCTCTGATAGTTGAAGGACAACTCATGAACCGCTCCCGGGTAAATACCCTGCGCGGTCCTCAGAATCGTCCGGCTATAGGAGCCCCTACGGAAATCCTTGAACTCACCGGCCAACGCTTCAAGCACCTTCACGTCGGGCTTGAAACGCTCAGTCAGTCCATGGGTGAGCAATGATGATTTGTGGATGAGGTCTCTCGAAAGCGCTTCGATCGCACCAGATCTGTTCTCCATCACCAACCAGCCACCTATCAGAAAGGCGATGCCCAGCACGATAAATGGCACGAAAAGCAGTGCCGCTGCTACCAAAGCCAAACCAACGTACAGAAACAACTTTGGGGTCGAGTTATCGAACGCCAATACCTCGCCAAATGACCTCAATTGCTTAATCACATCAAGCAAATCGGTCTTGTTTGTGGCCGCTTCGACACGAGCGTCACATTGTTCAATCAACTGACGCAGCTTTTTGTTATGTAAAACCGTAGACATGCTTCATCCCTGAAGAATAAAAAACGCAGGTACCGATGCCGTTATGGGTTCAGCACTCGTTCAAGCCTTCGCGAAAGCGAATCGCCAGGCTTTTGAGGTTCTGACGCCAGCTCTCCAGCTCCTCACGGCTCAATTCCTGAGGTGCCTCTTCTTCATCCAGGTTTACGGCCTGAATCAACGGTTGTGTCACGTCACCCTTGGGCTTGTGCGGCACTCGTGGCGGCTGAAACAGCGTGGCATGAGCCGCCAGCAGCTTGGCCAACCAGGTTTCCGGGTTATTGGCCAGTTCGACCATCTCGGCCATTTCAGGAATGGCGATGCTTTCCAGTACTTCTCGGGTAAGCAGCGATTCGGCCCGGGATGCATTCGCCTGGGGCAACCGATAGAAGCCGGCGATTTCATGGCACAACCCCAACAGGGCCCCGTACAGGTGAAACAACGCCGATTCGCGGCCAGCCTGAATCAGGGCCAGGGAATTCATCGCCCGCCCCTCTTCAGCCCTGGCGAGCGCTTCCAGCGACAGGCCGGCGAAATAAATCTTCTGGTTGGTGCGGGTATAAAGTTCGTGGGCCATGACGGCAGCCTCCACAACGAAATGATGCTTCACGCAAGTCTGACAGTGTCGTGGATGACCCAACTCCACCGCAAGCCCAAAACAAAAAGGCCGCATGAAAACCCGAGGGTTTCATGCGGCCTTTTCTGTACAGGGCCTGTCAGGACTTCGCGGCGGGGCGCTTATCTTCAACGGTCCATTTGCCACCATCGTAATACGCTTTCCAGCCAGTCGGTTTACCGTCGACTTCCGTCTGCACGTATTGCTCCTTGGTCTTGCGGCTGTAACGGATCACGGCTGGGAGGCCATCCGGATCTTTCTTTGGCGCTTCACACAGGAAGTGATACTTCGGATCGATTTCATCCTTGTGTGGAATGATTTCCATCACCAGCGGAGCACGGGTCTCGCGGTTTTTCGGGAACTGGCTGGCCGCCAGGAACAGGCCTGAAGCACCGTCGCGCAGGATGTAGGTGTCGTTGACCTTTTCGCATTTCAGCTCAGGCATCTTCACCGGATCCATCTTCGGCGGCGCCGCATCACCGCTCTTCAGCAGTTTGCGGGTGTTCTTGCAGGTCGCATTGGTGCAACCGAAGAACTTGCCGAAACGGCCAGTCTTGAGCTGCATCTCGCTACCGCACTTGTCACATTCCAGGCTCGGACCTTCATAGCCCTTGATGCGGTAAACACCTTCCTCGATTTCGTAGCCGTCACAATCCGGGTTATTACCGCAGATGTGCAGCTTGCGCTTCTCGTCGAGCAGGTAGGCATCCATCGCGGTGCTGCAGATCGGGCAGCGATGCTTGCCACGCAGAACCAGCGACTCCGATTCACCTTCGTCATCCGCGGCGATTTCATCGCCCGGCACCAGGTTGACGGTGGCCTTGCAGCGTTCTTTTGGCGGCAGGCTGTAACCCGAGCAACCGAGGAACACGCCGGTGGACGCAGTGCGAATCTGCATCGGACGGCCACAGGTTGTGCACGGAATATCGGTCATCACCGGCTGGTTGGCACGCATGCCGTTGTCCGGGCTCTCGGCCACTTCGAGTTTTTTCTTGAAGTCGCCATAGAACTCGTCGAGTACGTTTTTCCAGTCGCGCTCGCCCTGGGCCACGTCATCGAGATGCTCTTCCATGCCGGCGGTGAAGCCGTAGTCCATGAGGTTGGAGAAGCTCTCGGCCAGACGCTCGGTGACGATGTCGCCCATCTTTTCCGAATAGAAACGACGGTTGTGCAACGCCACGTAGCCGCGATCCTGAATAGTGGAAATGATCGCCGCATAGGTCGAAGGACGACCGATGCCGCGTTTTTCCATTTCCTTGACCAGGCTGGCTTCCGAGTAACGCGCCGGCGGCTTGGTGAAATGCTGGGTTGGATCAAGCTTGATCAGCTTCATCGCGTCGCCCTGGGCCATGTCCGGCAGCACATCGTCATCGCCGGGCTTGGCGATTTGCGGCATGACACGGGTGTAACCGTCGAACTTGAGAATACGGCCCTTGGCACGCAGCTCGAAGTCGCCGGCGCCCACGGTGACCGTGGTCGACAGGTATTGCGCCGGCAGCATCTGGCAAGCGAGGAACTGGCGCCAGATCAGCTCGTAGAGCCGCTCTGCGTCACGCTCCATGCCCGACAGCTTGCTCGGCTCGGTGTTGGCGTCGGACGGACGAATCGCTTCGTGAGCCTCCTGGGCGCCTTCCTTGCTGCTGTAGACGTTCGGAGTGTCCGGCAGGTACTTCTTGCCGAACTCGCCTTCAATATAGGTACGCGCCATCGCCACGGCATCAGCCGAGAGGTTGGTGGAGTCGGTACGCATATAGGTGATGTAGCCGGCTTCGTACAAACGCTGGGCCATCATCATGGTTTTCTTCACACCGAAGCCCAGGCGGTTGCTCGCGGCCTGCTGCAGGGTGGAGGTGATGAACGGTGCCGACGGCTTGCTGCTGGTCGGCTTGTCTTCACGCTTGACGATGCTGTAGCTGGAAGCCTTGAGCTTCTCCAGCGCGGCCATGGCCTGGGCTTCGTTCAGCGGCTTGAACGCCTCGCCCTTCTCGCGCGCGACGTCGAAACGCACGGTGGCGCCCTTGGCGGTGCCGAGGTCGGCGTGAACTTCCCAGTACTCTTCCGGAATGAACGCGCGAATTTCACGCTCACGCTCGACCACAAGCTTCACCGCAACCGACTGCACACGGCCAGCGGACAGACCACGAGCGATCTTGGCCCACAGCAATGGCGAAACCATGTAACCCACCACGCGATCGAGGAAACGACGCGCCTGCTGGGCGTTGACACGGTCGATGTCCAGCTCGCCTGGCTGGGAGAAGGCTTCCTGGATCGCCTTCTTGGTGATTTCGTTGAACACCACGCGTTTGTAGCGGCTGTCGTCACCACCGATGGCTTCGCGCAGGTGCCAGGCAATGGCTTCCCCCTCGCGATCCAAGTCGGTTGCGAGATAGATGGTGTCAGCATCCTTGGCGAGCCGGCGCAGCTCTTCGATGACCTTTTCCTTGCCTGGAAGGATCTCGTACTTGGCTTTCCAGCCATGATCGGGATCGACCCCCATGCGAGCGACCAGCTGCTTGCGCGCCTTTTCTTTCGGCGACAAGGCCGGCGCTTCACCCGCAGCAGCCTTGCCGCGCTTGGCGGCTGGCTCTTTGCTGGCGCTAGCCGAACCGCTGGTGGGCAGGTCTCGGATATGGCCGATACTCGACTTCACCACGTATTCGTTGCCCAAATACTTGTTGATGGTCTTGGCCTTAGCCGGGGATTCCACAATGACCAGCGATTTGCCCATGGATCAGAAAATTCCTGAATTCTAGAAGTGAAAGGCGGTTGGCGCCTGACGCGGCACCGCTATATATAGTGGCTACAAGGTGAGGTCAAGCGCAGGGTATTGCGCGCACTCAGCTTATGGCTTTGTAAAAAGGCTCTCTTCGGCTTGCACCAAAGCAAAGCGTGGGACCTGTTCGCCGTCAACTTCGACCGACTCCAGGAACATGCTCAAGGGACGCACCCAAAAGCCGTAATCGCCATACAGGGCTTGGTAGAAGACCACTTCTTCCTCGGTTTCCGAATGCCGCGCGACACTGAACACACGGTACTGAGGACCTTTGTAATGTTGGTAGAGCCCAGGTTGTATCGGCATGCTTCGGCCCTCACTCAAATTTTTTCAAAATAAAAACAAAAATAAATCCGGAAAAACAAAAACCGGGGCACTTGGCCCCGGCTTCCGTCAACGAAACGCTTAAACGCGTTCGAAGACGGTGGAGATGCCTTGGCCGAGACCAATGCACATGGTGGCTACCCCAAAGGTGCCGCCATTTTGCTTCATCACATTGAGCAAAGTGCCGGAGATACGCGCACCGGAACAACCGAACGGGTGACCCAGGGCGATCGCGCCGCCGTGCAGGTTAACCTTCTCGTTCATCTTGTCGAGCACTTTCAGATCTTTCAGCACTGGCAGGGCCTGTGCGGCGAAAGCTTCGTTGAGCTCGAAGAAGTCGATATCGTTGATGCCAAGGCCCGCGCGCTTCAATGCTTTTTGTGTGGCCGGTACTGGACCATAGCCCATGATCGCCGGGTCCACACCTGCCACCGCCATCGAGCGAATCACCGCCATAGGCTGGATGCCCAGGTCCTGTGCACGCTGCGCCGACATCACGATCATGCACGAAGCACCATCGGTGATCTGCGACGAAGTACCGGCAGTCACGGTACCGCCCTTCGGGTTAAACGCTGGCTTCAACGACGCCAGGCTTTCCAGGGTGGTTTCCGGACGAATGGTCTCGTCGTAGTCGAACAGTTTCAGGAAACCGTTCTCGTCATAACCCTGCATCGGGATGATTTCGTCTTTGAACTTGCCTTCCACGGTCGCCTTGTGGGCGAGTTGGTGGGAGCGCATGCCGAAAGCGTCCTGCTGCTCGCGAGTGATGCCGTGCATCTTGCCCAGCATTTCTGCGGTCAGGCCCATCATGCCCGAGGCTTTCGCCGCGTACAGGGACATGTGCGGGTTCGGATCGACACCGTGCATCATGCTCACGTGGCCCATATGCTCGACGCCGCCGACGACGAATACGTCACCGTTGCCAGTCATGATCGCCTGAGCGGCAGTGTGCAGCGCGCTCATGGACGAGCCACACAGACGGCTGACGGTCTGGCCGGCCGAGGTGTGCGGGATCTGGGTCATCAGTGACGCCATGCGGGCGATGTTCCAGCCCTGCTCCAGGGTCTGGTTCACACAGCCCCAGATCACGTCCTCGACTTCGTTAGGGTCGACCTTGACGTTGCGCTCCAGCAGCTTGCTGATCAGGTGCGCCGACATGTCTTCAGCACGGGTGTTGCGGTGCATGCCGCCCTTGGAGCGGCCCATCGGAGTACGACCGAAGTCGACAATCACGACGTCTCTAGGATTCAAGCTCATAAGTTCACTCTCACTCTAGTTGGGGGCGCTTAACCGAAAAAGCGCTGGCCGTTTTTGGCCATTTCGCGCAGCTTCGCGGTCGGGTGGTACAGCGCGCCCAAATCAGCGTACTGGTCAGCCAGGGCAACGAACTCGGCAACACCGATCGAGTCGATGTAGCGCAGCGCACCGCCACGGAATGGAGGGAAACCAATACCGTAGACCAGACCCATGTCGGCTTCGGCAGCGGTTTCGACAATGCCGTCTTCCAGGCAACGCACGGTTTCCAGGCACAGCGGGATCATCATCCAGTTGATGATGTCTTCGTCAGTGACTTCGCGCTGTTCAAAGACGATTGGCTTGAGCACTTCCAGCACCGACGGATCGGCAACTTTCTTCTGCTTGCCCTTCTTGTCGGTCTCGTAGGCGTAGAAGCCCTTGCCGTTCTTCTGGCCTAGGCGCTTGGCTTCGTAGAGCACGTCCACGGCCGAACGACTATCGTCTTTCATGCGGTCCGGGAAGCCTTCAGCCATCACGTCACGACCGTGGTGGCCGGTGTCGATGCCGACCACGTCCATCAGGTACGCCGGGCCCATCGGCCAGCCGAATTTTTCCATGACCTTGTCGATACGGACGAAGTCCACACCAGCGCTGACCAGCTTGGCGAAACCGCCGAAGTACGGGAACAGTACGCGGTTGACCAGGAAGCCCGGGCAGTCATTGACCACGATCGGGTTCTTGCCCATTTTCTTGGCGTAGGCAACGGTGGTGGCAACGGCCAGTTCGCTGGACTTCTCGCCACGAATCACTTCCACCAGCGGCATCATGTGCACCGGGTTGAAGAAGTGCATGCCGACGAAGTTTTCCGGACGCTTGAGGGCCTTGGCCAACAGGCTGATGGAAATGGTCGAGGTATTCGAGGCGAGGATGGTGTCCTCTTTGACCTGGGCTTCGACTTCCGCCAGAACGGCTTGCTTGACCTTCGGGTTCTCGACGACGGCTTCAACCACCAGGTCGACGTGACCGAAGTCACCGTAGGACAGGGTCGGACGAATGCCGTTGAGCACTTCAGCCATTTTCGCGGCGGTCATGCGGCCTTTTTCGACACGGCCAACCAGTAGCTTGGCGGCTTCGGCCAGACCCTGCTCGATACCGTGTTCGTTGATGTCCTTCATCAGGATCGGCGTGCCTTTGGAAGCCGACTGATAAGCGATGCCGCCACCCATGATGCCAGCACCCAGTACGGCGGCCTGCTTCACGTCCTTGGCGATTTCGTCGTAGGCCTTGGCCTTTTTCTTCAGTTCCTGGTCGTTCAGGAACAGACCGATCAGGCTCTGCGCGGCAGAGGTCTTGGCCAGTTTGACGAAACCGGCGGCTTCGACTTCCAGCGCCTTGTCGCGACCGAAGTTCGCAGCTTTCTGGATCGTCTTGATCGCTTCGACCGGGGCCGGGTAGTTCGGACCTGCCTGGCCGGCCACGAAACCTTTGGCGGTTTCGAAAGCCATCATTTGTTCAATGGCGTTCAGCTTGAGTTTCTCAAGCTTCGGCTGGCGCTTGGCCTTGTAATCGAACTCGCCGGAAATGGCGCGCTTGATCAGTTCCAGCGCAGCATCCTGCAGCTTTTCAGGGGCAACCACGGCATCGACGGCGCCGACTTTCAGCGCGTCTTCAGGACGGTTTTCCTTGCCGGCGGCAATCCACTCGATGGCGTTGTCGGCACCGATCAAACGCGGCAGACGCACGGTACCGCCGAAGCCCGGGTAGATGCCCAGCTTGACTTCCGGCAGGCCGATCTTGGCCTTGGTGGACATGACGCGGTAGTCCGCCGCTAGGCACATTTCCAGACCGCCACCCAATGCGATGCCATTGATCGCGACAACAGTCGGGACGTTGAGGTCTTCGAAATCGCTGAAAATCCTGTTGGCTTCGAGGTTGCCAGCAACAAGCTCTGCATCCGGCAGCTTGAAGTTGTCGACAAATTCGGTGATGTCGGCGCCGACGATGAAGACGTCCTTGCCACTGCTGACGATCACACCCTTGATCGAAGCATCTGCCTTGATGGCGTCCACGGCCTGACGCAGTTCGTTCAGGGTTAGACGGTTGAACTTGTTGACGGACTCACCCTTGAGATCGAACTTCAGTTCGACGATGCCACTTTCAAGAGCCTTAACCGTGATGGCTTTACCTTCGTAAATCATCAACTGATCTCCACGATATGGAAGCTGAACAGTACACGTCGGACGCAGGCGAATGGCTCGGCAGGGACGTCAATCGTCAATGCTACGCCTATCCACCCGGCACACCCGCCAACGCGATAGTCGGGATTCTGTAGGAGCGTTCTGTAAACAAACGCTCAATTCATACGCCCGTTTGATTTGGGTACGCCACCTTCACGGAATTTCCGACAATTGTCAATCGCCCAAAATGCGGGTTGAAATGCGACTTTGCGGTCATTTCTGTAAGACGAAGGCCTGCAACACGCGGCTGCATGTGCAAACATTCATAGGATCAATCTTTAGAAAAGTCGCCCTAATTCACTGCAGCCTTTGTTTAACAGGCTATGCTGGCGGAACTTCAGGGAAATTGTGAACGCTTTTGGCGAATGCCAAGCGCAGGATCAGCCCAAACCCGGATTACCGGCCTGCCTGGCCAACCCCCGCCCGATGATGTTGTCGGGCTTTTTATTGCCTGGGAAAAATGGCTATGGCGCGTCTCTGTGGGAGCGAGCCTGCTCGCGAAAAACCTGAGAACACCACGGAGTGCCAGATTTCAAGCGCCATCATTGACGACCATCGCGAGCAAGCTCGCTCCTACAGGAGATCGGGGATCAGGCGAGGGCTTTGAGGGTGGCGTCGATGTGCTGCAAAACCTCGGCCTCACCCTTCTCGCCCCAATACAAGGCGATCATTTGCTTGTCGGCTTCGACTTTGTAGACGTTATCCGGCAATTTTTCGAAATGATTGAGCAGCACCTGATCCTCGCAGATTTCCTGCCACTGATTCACCCACAGACCCGGTGATTTTTGCCAGTAACTCCAGCAGGCAGGCTGGGTGCCGCGTCGTGGCCGATGGTACTGCGCACAAGGGTTTGGCGGCTCCTGGCCAAGCCAGTGCGGCCACTCTTGAGGCGCCAATTGCATGGCCAGCCCAATGCGACGAGCCTCCATGCGCAGCGCCATGCGGCCACTCTGGTGACGAGACGGTCGCAACCACGCCAGGGGGCTGAGCACCACCAGCAGGATTGACACCACTATCCAGACCGTCATATCTGTACTCCCGATTTTGAATGAGCGCATTCGATCACTTTGGAACCGATGCGCTTGAAACCAGCCATACTTACCAATATTGCGTTCCTCAGGAGGAGCACCTCATGCCCTACAACCATATTCTGGTCGCTGTAGATCTAACCGAAGAGTGCGACCCTGTAATACACCGTGCTCGCGAACTGTCGGTTAGCAACGGCGCGAAATTGTCCCTGGTGCACATTGTCGAGCCGATGGCGATGGCCTTTGGCGGCGACGTGCCAATGGACCTGTCACAACTGCAACAACAGCAGTTCGACCAGGCCAAGGAACGCCTCGACCGGTTGATCGTGAAGTATCCGGAGCTTTCCAGGGAATACAGCCACCTGACCTACGGCCAGCCACGCCAGGAAATTCACCACCTGGCCAAGGAGCAAGGGTGCGACATGATAGTGGTCGGCAGTCACGGGCGACATGGCCTGGCACTGCTGCTGGGCTCGACCGCCAACGATGTGCTGCACGGCGCGCCCTGCGACGTACTGGCGGTGCGCCTGCAAAGCAAAAGCTGACAACGCTGCCCCTTGTAGGAGCGAGCTCGCTCGCGATGGTCGTCAACGATGACGCGGGAAGCCTGATGCCCTTTGGTGTTCTCTGGTTCATCGCGAGCGAGCTCGCTCCTACAGGGAATCGATTGCAGTACATATGAAAAGCCCGGCATTCATCACTGAATGCCGGGCTTTTTCATGGCAGGATCAATCACGCATCCAGTTCGGCCCAGCGCTCGACCATCACGTCGAGTTCAGCCTGAAGCTGCGACAATTGTTCGATCACCGCTGCAGTTTCCGCCGCCGGACGCAGGTAGAAACCGGCATCCGCCATCTGAGCCTCAACAGAAGCAATCTGCTGCTCCATCGCTTCGATCTGCCCTGGCAACGCTTCCAGCTCGCGCTGCAACTTGTAGCTGAGCTTCTTCTTGGCCACTGGCGCTTCGACAGCTACCGCAACCGGCGCAGGCTCGGCCTTGACCACGGCGGAGTTCAAATCGGCCTTGCCGGATTTGCTTTCAGTCACACCCAACAGACGCGGCGAACCACCTTGGCGCAGCCAGTCCTGATAACCGCCGACGTATTCACGAACCTTGCCTTCGCCCTCGAAAACCAACGTACTGGTCACCACGTTGTCGAGGAATGCCCGGTCGTGGCTGACCATCAGCACGGTGCCGTTGAACGTCAGCAAGACCTCTTCCAGCAGCTCGAGGGTTTCAACGTCGAGGTCGTTGGTCGGTTCGTCGAGGACCAGCAGGTTCGCCGGCTTGCTGAACAGCTTGGCCAGCAACAGACGGGCACGCTCACCACCGGACAGCGCCTTGACTGGCGTGCGGGCACGCTGCGGGCTGAACAGGAAGTCGCCGAGGTAGCTCAGTACGTGGCGGCTCTGGCCGTCGATGTCGATGAAATCTCGGCCTTCGGCGACGTTGTCGATCACGGTCTTTTCCAGATCCAGCTGATGACGCAACTGGTCGAAGTAGGCGACGTCGATCTTCGTCCCCTCTTCCACTTTGCCGCTGGTCGGCTGCAAGCCGCTGAGCATCAGCTTCAGCAACGTGGTCTTGCCGGTGCCGTTGGCGCCAAGCAGACCGATACGGTCGCCGCGCTGCAGCACCATGGAGAAATCCTTGATCAGGAACGGCCCGCCCGGGTGAGCGAAGCTCACATTCTCGAGCACCATCACCTGCTTGCCGGACTTGTCGGCGGTTTCCAGCTGGATGTTGGCCTTGCCGGTGCGCTCACGACGCTCGCTGCGTTCGACGCGCAGGGCCTTCAAGGCACGCACACGACCTTCGTTACGGGTGCGCCGGGCCTTGATGCCCTGGCGAATCCACACTTCTTCCTGGGCAAGACGCTTGTCGAACAACGCGTTGGCGGTTTCTTCGGCAGCGAGTGCGGCTTCCTTGTGTACGAGGAAACTGGCGTAGTCGCCGTTCCAGTCGATCAGGCCACCACGGTCCAGCTCAAGAATGCGGGTCGCAAGGTTTTGCAGAAAGGAACGGTCGTGGGTGATGAACAACACGGCGCCCTGGAAATCCTTCAGGGCTTCTTCGAGCCAGGCGATCGCACCGATGTCCAGGTGGTTGGTCGGTTCGTCGAGCAGCAGCAGATCCGGTTCGGACACCAGGGCCTGGGCCAGCAGGACGCGACGACGCCAGCCGCCGGACAATTCGGCGAGGGTCTTGTCGGCTGGCAGCTGCAGGCGGCTGAGGGTGCTGTCGACCAGGGTCTGCAAACGCCAGCCATCGCGGGCTTCGAGGTCGTGCTGGACGTGCATCAGCTTGTCCAGGTCGGCGTCGGTGACGATGTTCTGACTCAGGTGGTGATATTCGGCAAGCAACGCACCGACACCGTCAAGGCCTTCGGCCACTACGTCGAACACCGTCCGCTCGTCGGCTACCGGCAATTCTTGCGGCAATTCGCCAATCTTGAGGCCGGGTGCGCGCCAAACGGAGCCGTCGTCGGGCTTCTGGTCGCCCTTGACGAGCTTCATCATGCTGGACTTGCCAGTGCCGTTGCGGCCGATGATGCACACCCGCTCTCCACGGGCGATCTGCCAGGACACCTTGTCCAACAACGGCATAGCGCCGAAAGCAAGGGACACATCGCTGAATTTGAGCAGGGTCATGAGCTTCTCCAAAAACCGGGCGCGCATTCTACCTGAATCGAGGCTTCAGAAGGCCGGCAATTTCACTGTCGAAGCACTCTGCACAACAAATGTTGCGAACTGATGCAGACAGGCCCGCAAAGCTTTCGCCCGCTGCTGGCAAAAGGCTAAGCTACGGATAATTCAGTGTGGGCATCGCCAGCACTTGTCATGGTTTTTCTGTCCGGACGTCTCATGCGCAGTCGCCTTCTCAATCTTTTGTCCTGTTTTTTACTTTCTGCCGCTGCCATTCAATCCGCCCAGGCGGTGGACCTGTCCACCCAACGCCAATATTACGATGAGGCCAAGCGCGCCCTGGCCAAGGGCGATACCGGCCCCTATTTCCGTTACAGCCAGGCCCTGGCCGACTATCCGCTGGAGCCGTATCTGGCGTATGACGAGCTGACCGCACGACTGAAAACCGCGAGCAACGCCGAAATCGAAAAATTCCTCGCCGAACACGGCGATCTGCCGCAAGCCAACTGGATGAAACTGCGCTGGTTGCGCTGGCTGGCCGATCGCGGGGACTGGGCAACCTTCGTCAGGTACTACGACCCCAAAATGAATTTCACTGAACTGGACTGCCTGAACGCGCAGTATCAGATCAGCCACAACCTCAAGTCCGAAGGCTACGCCAACGCCAACAAGCTCTGGCTGACCGGCAAATCCCAGCCCGAGGCCTGCGATGCACTGTTCGGCATGTGGGCCGCCGAAGGCCAGTTGACCGAACAGAAACGCTGGGAGCGCGCCAAACTCGCCGCCCAGGCACGCAACTACCCGCTGGCCAACAGCCTGGTCAATGGCCTGACCACCCTCGCCCCTCGCGGTCGCCTGTTGATCGACGTGGCGCAAAAACCGGAATTGCTCAGCCAGCCGTCGCGCTTCACCCCGGCCGACGAACCGATGTCGGATATCGTCAGCCTCGGCCTGCGCCGCTTCGCCCGCCAGGACCCGGACAAGGCCATGGCACTGCTCGATGGTTACGCGAGCAGCATGCACTTCTCCCGCGACGAAAAAGTGGCCATCGCCCGGGAAATCGGCCTGACGCTCGCGCGCCGCTTCGACAGCCGCGCGCTGGATGTGATGACCAAGTACGACCCTGAATTGCGCGACAACACCGTGTCCGAATGGCGCCTGCGCCTGCTGCTGCGCCTGGCTCGCTGGGACGATGCCTACCAGTTGACCCGTCGCCTGCCCCAGGACCTGGCCACCACCAACCGTTGGCGCTACTGGCAGGCCCGCAGCCTGGAACTGGCACAACCGCAGAATCCGGAAGCGCAAAACCTCTATAAAAATCTTGCTCGCGAGCGTGATTTCTATGGGTTCCTCGCCGCCGACCGTTCACAGTCGCCCTATTCGCTGATCAACAAACCGCTGGTACTGAGCCAGGCGACCATCAACAAGGTGCGCAACACCCCGGGTATACGTCGCGCCCTGGAATTCCATGCCCGCGGACAGATCGTCGATGGTCGTCGCGAGTGGTACCACGTCAGCCGGCACTTCAGCCGTGACGAAATGGTCGCCCAGGCAAAACTGGCCTACGACCTGAAATGGTATTTCCCGGCTATCCGCACCATCAGCCAGGCACAGTATTGGGACGATCTGGATATCCGCTTCCCGATGGCTCACCGCAATACACTGGTGCGTGAAGCCAAGAACCGCGGCCTGCATTCGAGCTGGGTGTTCGCCATTACCCGCCAGGAAAGCGCCTTCATGGACGACGCCCGCTCCAGCGTCGGTGCCAGCGGCCTGATGCAACTGATGCCCGCCACCGCCAAGGAAACCTCACGCAAGTTCAGCATTCCTTATGCTTCGCCGCAGCAATTGTTCGAACCGGACAAGAACATCCAGCTCGGCGCCGCGTACCTGAGCCAGGTGCATAGCCAGTTCAACGGCAACCGTGTCCTCGCCTCCGCCGCCTACAATGCTGGCCCCGGTCGCGTGCGCCAGTGGCTGCGCGGTGCGGACCACTTGAGCTTCGACGTGTGGGTGGAAAGCATTCCGTTCGACGAAACCCGCCAGTATGTACAAAACGTGCTGTCGTATTCGGTGATCTACGGCCAGAAGCTCAACTCACCGCAACCGCTGGTGGATTGGCATGAACGGTATTTTGATGATCAGTAAGCAGCGTTAATTGACACAAAAAATGCCCGCATCGATAAATGCGGGCATTTTTTTGCGTGCGATTCAGTCGGTCAGTTCATCGAGAACGGTGTTGTGCCCATCACTGAACTGCAACGCCGCCAACCGCGCATACAGCGCATTGCTGGCAATCAGTTCCTGGTGCGTACCCACCGCCACCAGTTTGCCTTGATCCATCACCGCGATGCGGTCGGCGTTTTTGACCGTCGCAAGGCGATGGGCGATGACCAGGGTGGTGCGGTTTTTCATCAGGCTCGGCAGGGCCTGCTGGATCAGGTGTTCGCTCTGGGCATCGAGGGCACTGGTGGCTTCGTCGAGCAGCAGGATGGGCGCATCCACCAGCAGCGCCCGGGCGATGGCCAGGCGCTGGCGTTGGCCGCCGGACAAACCGAGGCCGCCATCGCCCAAATGAGTCTGGTAACCACTGGGCATGGCTTCGATAAAATCGTGGGCATAGGCAATCTTTGCCGCCTCCTGAACCTCGGCCAGCGTTGCCGTCGGGTTGCCATAGCGGATGTTGTCTTCGATGCTGCCGAAAAACAGCGCGGGGGTTTGCGAGACCAGGGCGAAGCAGCGGCGCAGGTCCAATGGATCAAGTCTTGTCAGCGGCACGCCATCCAGCAGGATGCGGCCTTCGGCTGGGTCGTAGAAGCGCAGCAACAGGTCATACACCGTCGACTTGCCAGCACCGGACGGACCGACCAACGCCAGGGTTTCGCCAGCCCTGACCGTCAGGCTCAAGCCATCGACCGCATAACTTTCCGGACGTGACGGGTAGGAAAAACGCACGTTCTGCAACAGCAGGTCGCCCTTCACCCGAGGGGGCAAGGTCACCACATCTTTGCTCGGCGGCAGGATGATGTTTTCCGAACGCAGCAGTTCGGCGATCCGCTCCGCCGCGCCTGCCGCGCGCTGCAGTTCACCAATCACTTCGCTCAAGGTGCCGAACGCACTGCCGACGATCAGGCTATAGAAGACAAACGCCGCGAGCTCGCCCGCGGAAATCCGCCCGGCAATCACATCCATGCCGCCCACCCAGAGCATGACGCCCACGGCGCCCAGCACCAGTACGATCACCAGGGTAATCAGCCAGGCCCGCTGAAAAATGCGCTTGCGCGCGGTATCGAACGCCTCTTCCACGGTCACGGCGAAACGTCGCTCGTCCTGGCCCTGATGGTTATAGGCCTGCACGGTCTTGATCTGGCCAAGGGTTTCGGAGACATAACTGCCAATATCGGCGATCCGGTCCTGGCTCAGGCGCGACAGATTGCGCACCCGGCGACCGAAGATCAGGATCGGCGCGATCACCAGTGGCAAGGCGACCACTACGATGCTGGTGAGTTTGGGGTTGGTGATAAACAGCAGCACGATCCCGCCGATCACCATCAGCAGATTGCGCAGGAACATCGACAGCGAAGAACCGATCACCGATTGCAGGAGCGTGGTATCAGCAGTCAGCCGTGACTGGATCTCGGAGCTTCGGTTGTTTTCGTAGAAACCCGGATGCAGATAAATCAGATGGTTGAATACCTGGCGGCGGATGTCCGCAACACAGCGCTCACCGATCCATGACACCAGGTAAAACCGCGCGAAAGTGCCAACCGCCAAACCGATGACCAGCAGCATGAACAGGCCGATGGACTGGTTGAGCAGGTGCGGCGACTGCGTCATGAACCCCTGATCCACCAACAAGCGGATGCCTTGCCCCATGGACAAGGTAATGCCCGCCGTGACGACTAGCGCGAGCAAGGCACCGAACGCGTGCCAGCGATACGGCGCAATGAAACGGCTGGCCAGGCGAATCGCACGGCGGTGTCGAACAGAGAGCATTGGCATCATCCAGAGCGGAGCAATTGACAGGTTCACCCTACACCGCTCAATGGGGTGGAACTTGGTAAATCACAATGAGTCAGGTTAATTATGACCGCCAACGCTAGGGCATAGACGCTATTGGTCTAAAGTCCGGGTGGCAACGTCGCGGCATTTCTGGTGGACTGGTGTTGCCGCCATGAAACGGTCGCACGGAGATGTCACAGCCCGGTCACCTGGCGGTTCTACAGTAAGCACACAACCTGATGAGGAGACAGGCCATGTCCTTGCAAAACAGCAGCGATGTCACCGTTCCAGTGATCCGCCCGAAGCGAGATGAGTCTCTGGGTTGCTCGATTGTCGATGAAAAGGGCCGCGAAGTACCGATCACTGAAGACATGATCCAGGAAGCTTGCCGCGACCTGGAGAAACGATTGGTCAAGCCTGCCGAACAAAAGTGATATAGCCACCGTCTTCTTGACCCGGCCCTGATGGCCGGGTTTTTTATGGGTGTTTATCCGGAAACAGCGGTGCGGTCATTCGCGAGCAGGCTCGCTCCCACAGGAGCGCCACAGCCCTAATGTGGGAGCGAGCCTGCTCGCGAAGGGGCCAACTCAGTTACTAGACAGACGAAGCCCCCAACGCCGCCACTATCTGCCGTAATGCCGGCGCATCCCCATCAATCCGCACCTGCAACCCATCGATCTCGCGCCGCGACGGATAGTTCTTGCGCAACGCATCGAACGCCGCCCGCTGCTCACTCACACTGCCTACCAGGCTGCGACGGAAATCCGCATCGTCACGGCGCGGGTCGTACACGCCACGGCACAACATTGCCAGCGCCCAGGCCGGATCGCTTTCAGCCTGCAAGGTCACTTGCGACAACCAGGGCGACGGCAGCACATCGCTCAAACCGACCCGGGCCGGCTGGCCGACGAAATCGCAATACGCCTGATAGATCTGCGCTGTGCCACGCAGCTTGCCATCCAGGCTGTACCCGGCAATGTGCGGCGTCGCCAGCACACAGAGTTCGGCCAGCGCCACATCGACTTCCGGCTCGCCCTCCCAGACGTCCAGCACTGCTTGCAAATCTTCACGCTCGAGCAATACATCGCGCAATGCAGCGTTATTGACCACCGGACCGCGACTGGCGTTGATCAGCCAGGTGCCGTGCTTGAGTTTCTTCAGGCGTTTTTCATCGAACAGATGCCAGGTCGGCTGATTGCCGCGCTTGTTCAACGGCGTGTGCAGGCTGATCACGTCGCACTGTTCGATGATCTCTTCCAGACTGACGAAATCCCCACCCTCGAAAGCGTGCCGTGGCGGATCGCAGACCAATACCTTCCAGCCCAGCCCCTGCAGGACCTTGACCAGTCGCCCGCCGACCTCACCGGCTCCCACGACGCCGTAAGTACGCTGGGTCAGGTCGACGCCTTCGATTTCGGCCAGGGTCAGCAGACTGCCGAGCACATAGTCGACCACGCCCCGGGCATTGCAGCCCGGTGCGCTGGACCAGGTGATGCCGGCCTGCTGAAAGTAATCCAGGTCCAGGTGATCAGTGCCGATGGTGCAGGTGCCGACAAACTTCACCTTGCTGCCTTCAAGCAGCGCGCGGTTGACGTTGGTCACCGATCGCACCAGCAGCACATCGGCCTGTTCGACGGCGGCTCGGTCGATGGAACGCCCCGGTACCCGGCGGATTTCACCGAAACTTTCGAAGAAGGCATCGAGCAGAGGGATATTTTCGTCGGCAACAATCAGCATGGCAGGCTCCTTTGGCGGGTTGGCAGTGTAGGCGGAGATGCCGTTGATGGGCCAGCAAGCTTTGCTCACCTCGAAGATGAATAACCCGATCAATTTGTGGGAGCGGCGGTGCGACGATTCGACTTGCTCGCTCCCACAGGATCTCGTCCACCATCGGCACCGATTACAAATCCCCAACACAGTCTTTTCCTGACCGATACGTCAACGCGTAGAATGCGCGGTCCTGCGCATCAAAACCTCTGGACGCTACGCTTGTGAATTCCGTAACTGACACTACCGCCGCCCCACGCACGACCCCGGTTCGCCAAGAACTCAAGGGCCTGCTCGGGCTGGCGCTGCCAATCATGATCGCGCAACTGGCCACCACGGCCATGGGCTTCGTCGATGCCGTCATGGCTGGCCGTGTCAGCCCACGGGACCTGGCCTCGGTGGCCCTGGGCAACTCGATCTGGATTCCGGTTTACCTGTTGATGTCCGGCGTTTTGCTGGCCACCACACCCAAGGTTGCCCAGCGCTTCGGCGCTGCACAGCTTGATGAAATCGGTCCCCTGGTGCGCCAGGCCTTGTGGCTGGCGTTGTGTGTCGGGCTGATCGGCAGCGGCTTGCTGCTCAGCGCCGAGCCGATCCTGCATTGGATGAAAGTCGACCCACAGTTGATCGAACCGAGCATGGGCTACCTGCACGGCATCGCCTTCGGTTTGCCCGGCATTGCTTTCTATTACGTACTGCGCTGCTACAGCGACGGCATGGGCCGCACCCGGCCGAGCATGGTCATCGGCCTGTGCGGACTGCTGCTGAACATCCCGCTGAACTATGCGCTGATCTATGGCCATTTCGGCATGCCAGCCCTGGGCGGCGTCGGTTGTGGCTGGGCCAGCGGTATCGTGATGTGGTTCATGGCATTGAGCATGGCCGGCTGGACCTGCTGGGCGCCCTTCTATGCCCGCACCCGTGTGCTGGCTCGTTTTGACCGCCCGCAATGGACGGTGATCAAGCGCCTGGTGGGCATCGGCCTGCCGATCGGTATCGCGGTGTTCGCCGAATCCAGCATCTTCGCGGTGATCGCACTGTTGATTGGCAGCCTCGGCTCTACCGTAGTGGCCGGGCACCAGATAGCCCTGAACATCAGCTCGCTGCTGTTCATGATTCCTTATTCCCTGGGGATGGCGGTGACGGTCAGGGTCGGTCAGGCGCTGGGCGCGGGCAACCCCTATCAGGCGCGCTTTGCGGCAAAGGTCGGACTGGGTGCGGCACTGGTGTTTGCTGCGTTCTCGGCCAGCCTGATCATGTTGCTGCGCGAACCTATCGCTTCGATCTACACGCCCGACAAGACGGTGATCCAGATTGCGTCGATGTTGATCGTCTATGCCGCGCTGTATCAGTTCTCCGATGCCATCCAGGTGATTTGCGCCGGCGCGCTGCGCGGCTATCAGGACACTCGGGTGACGATGATCCTGACGCTGTTCGCCTACTGGGGCATCGGTCTGCCGGTGGGTTATGTGCTGGGGCTGACCGATTGGTTCGGCCCGGCCAGCGGCCCGAGCGGGCTGTGGGAAGGCCTGATCGCAGGCCTGAGCTGCGCGGCGCTGATGCTGTCGATCCGCCTGACGCGCAGTGCACGCAAACGGATACGCATCAGCCGTTCGGTCGGTTGAGACTCAATTACCAGGCAAAAAACTGTGGGAGCGAGCCTGCTCGCGAAGTGGCCATGTCAGACACCATCACTGTTGATTGACAGACCGCATTCGCGAGCAGGCTCGCTCCCACCTGTTTTGAATTGTCGTTAACCGGACTTCTTGCGAATCCAGTACAGGTAGGTGCCGGCATCTTCGTGCTGCGCCACCAGTTCGTGGTCGAGAAACACACAGAACTTGGGGATGTCGCGGCGGGTCGACGGGTCGGTGGCGATGACCTTGAGCAGGCCGCCAGGCACCAGGTCACGGATGTGCTGGTGCAGCATCATCACGGGCTCCGGGCAATTGAGGCCGGTTGCGTCGAGGGTGCCGTCAACCGGCGTATCAGTCATTTCGCTCATGATTCACTCCTGAAACTTGCCAGCATTGTCGCGCATTGCCGGGTGTTCGGTCATCTGTGACATTACGCCGCCCCCTGTGGGAGCGGGCTTGCCCGCGATGGCGGACTGTCAGGCACATCTATGTTGAATGTGCCGCCTTCATCGCGGGCAAGCCCGCTCCCACAGGTTATGTGTACTCAGCGGGACTTGGGCTTCTTTACGTCCAATCGACGCAAATGGCAGGTCACTTCTTCCCGGTCGTGGTACAGCTGCTTGCAACCGATCTCCACGCGAATGCCCCGCGCCTTGAAGCCGTCGGCGATACGCTCCAACAGGCGTTTGACTTCGGCGTAACGCTGTTTCATCGGCAACTTGAGGTTGACCACCGCTTCGCGGCAATGCCCTTCGCCAATCCACTCTTCCAGCATCGCGGCATTGCGCGCCGGTTTCTCGACGATGTCGCAGACCATCCAGTCCACCGGCTGCTTGGGCTTGAAGGTGAAGCCGTCGGCCATCAGGTGTTGAACCAGACCGGTGTCCATCAGGCTTTCGGCCATCGGACCGTTGTCGATGGCGGTCACCAGCATGCCGCGATTGACCAGTTGCCAGGTCCAGCCACCGGGCGCTGCACCGAGGTCGACGCCGGTCATGTCGCTGTGCAGGCGCTCGTCCCACTGCTCGCGCGGGATGAAATGGTGCCAGGCCTCTTCCAGCTTCAGGGTCGAGCGGCTGGGCGCCTCGCGGGGAAATTTCAGACGCGGAATGCCCATCGGCCACATGGCCGAGTTGTTCGATTCCGCCAGCCCGACGAACACTTCGCGACCGCTCTTGAAGGTCAGCAGCAAACGCGGCTTGCTGGCGTCGTCCACCAGTTTGCCAGCACCGGCCAAGGCCTTGCGCAGCGGGCCTTCGAATTTCTTGCAGAAGTTCGAAAGCTCTTTGCCATCATTGGTGTCGACCACTTCCAGCCACAGGCTGCCGCAGGTCGGGAAATCCGCCAGGTGCGCGAGGATCACGCTGATGCGATCGGTTTCCGGCAGATCGATGAAGATGCCCCGAGCCCATTGGCGCGGGAAAATCAACTGATCGAAGCGCTGGCCGCGCATCAGACGTTCGGCGCCGTCTTCTTCAGTGCAGACAAACTCGGCGCAGGCGCTGGCGGTCTTGGCCTTGGCATAACCGGCCACGTTCAGCCGTGCGGCGAGGTCGGAAATCTCGGAACAGACTTCGCCTTCGAAGCCTGGCCGGCAATGCATAAAGAGGGTGTTCATTCTTACTCCTGGGCAGATGGCGAGAAATTCGCCACTGCGCGATGCCCAGACTTGCGCTGGAGCAAAGCCTGTCACGAAAACCGGCGCATGATAGCTGACTTCGGAACCTCGGACTTACCCATAGAGTCCAGTTATTAGCCAGCTACCTAAAACAGGGCTAGTTTTAATGCTCTGCCCGTTCGCCCAGTCCGTAGCCGTGCGGACTTAAAGGAGTGATCGTAATGCCGTCTCTCGATAGCTTGAACACCCTTAAAACCCTGCAAGTCGCCGACAAGACCTACCACTACTTCAGCCTGCCGGATGCCGCCAAAAGTCTGGGCGATCTCGACAAGTTGCCGATGTCGTTGAAAGTGCTGCTGGAAAACCTGCTGCGCTGGGAAGACGCAAAAACCGTCACCGGCGCCGATCTCAAGGCGATTGCCGCCTGGCTCAAGGAACGCCGCTCCGATCGCGAAATCCAGTACCGCCCGGCGCGGGTGCTGATGCAGGACTTCACCGGCGTGCCGGCCGTGGTCGACCTGGCCGCCATGCGTGCAGCGATGGCCAAGGCCGGCGGCAACCCGCAGCGGATCAATCCGCTGTCGCCGGTGGATCTGGTGATCGATCACTCGGTCATGGTCGACAAGTTCGCCACCAGCAGCGCCTTCGAACAGAACGTCGACATCGAAATGCAGCGCAATGGCGAGCGCTACGCGTTCCTGCGTTGGGGCCAGAATGCCTTCGATAATTTCAGCGTGGTGCCGCCGGGCACCGGGATCTGTCACCAGGTGAACCTCGAATACCTGGGACGGACGGTCTGGACCAAGGACGAGGACGGCCGCACCTACGCCTTCCCGGACACCTTGGTCGGCACCGACTCCCACACCACCATGATCAATGGCCTCGGCGTCCTCGGCTGGGGGGTCGGCGGCATCGAAGCGGAAGCGGCAATGCTCGGCCAACCGGTGTCGATGCTGATCCCGGAAGTGATCGGCTTCAAGCTCACCGGCAAATTAAAGGAAGGCATCACCGCCACCGACCTGGTGCTCACCGTCACCCAGATGCTGCGCAAGAAAGGCGTGGTCGGCAAATTCGTCGAGTTCTATGGCGACGGCCTCGCCGATCTGCCGCTCGCGGACCGTGCGACCATCGCCAACATGGCCCCGGAATACGGCGCCACCTGCGGCTTCTTCCCGGTGGACGACGTGACCCTGGACTACTTACGCCTGTCGGGTCGCCCCCTCGACACCGTGAAACTGGTCGAGGCCTACAGCAAGGCGCAAGGCCTGTGGCGCCTGCCGGGCAAGGAACCGGTGTTCACCGACAGCCTGGCGCTGGACATGGCCAGCGTCGAAGCCAGCCTCGCCGGGCCGAAACGCCCGCAGGACCGGGTGTCGCTGTCGGATGTCGCGCAAGCGTTCAGCGACTTCATCGGCCTGCAAGTCAAGCCCACCAGCAAGGAAGAAGGTCGTCTGGAAAGCGAGGGCGGCGGCGGTGTTGCGGTGGGAAACGCCGATCTGGCCGGTGAAGTGGACTACGAGTTCGAAGGGCAAACGGTTCGCCTGAAAAACGGCGCGGTGGTGATTGCCGCGATCACGTCCTGCACCAACACGTCCAACCCGAGCGTGATGATGGCCGCCGGCCTGGTGGCGAAGAAAGCCGTGGAAAAAGGCTTGCGCCGCAAACCCTGGGTGAAAAGCTCGCTGGCCCCCGGCTCGAAAGTGGTCACCGACTACTATAAGGCGGCTGGGCTGACGCAGTACCTCGATGAACTTGGATTTGCCCTGGTCGGTTATGGCTGCACCACTTGCATCGGCAACTCCGGGCCGTTGCCGGAGCCGATCGAGAAAGCCATCCAGAAAGCCGATCTGACCGTGGCGTCCGTGCTGTCGGGCAACCGCAACTTCGAGGGCCGGGTCCATCCGCTGGTGAAAACCAACTGGCTGGCTTCGCCGCCGCTGGTGGTGGCTTATGCCCTGGCCGGCACCGTGCGCATCGACCTCAGCCGCGAGCCTTTGGGGGAAGACCAGAATGGAAAACTGGTTTACCTGCGGGACATCTGGCCGAGCAGCCGGGAAATCGCCGACGCCGTGGAACAGGTCAATACCGCGATGTTCCACAAGGAGTACGCCGAAGTGTTTGCCGGTGACGAGCAGTGGCAGGCCATCGCAGTGCCGCAAGCGGCCACCTATGTCTGGCAGGCCGATTCGACCTACATCCAGCATCCACCGTTCTTCGATGACATTGGCGGGCCGCCGCCGGTGGTCAAGGATGTGAACGGTGCCCGCATTCTTGCACTGCTTGGCGATTCGGTGACCACCGACCACATCTCCCCCGCCGGCAACATCAAGGCCGACAGCCCGGCGGGCCGCTACTTGCGCGAGAAAGGCGTGGAACCCCGGGACTTCAACTCTTACGGCTCGCGACGCGGCAACCACGAAGTGATGATGCGCGGCACCTTCGCCAACATCCGCATTCGCAACGAAATGCTCGGCGGCGAAGAAGGCGGCAATACCCTCTACATTCCGACCGGGGAGAAGTTGGCGATCTACGACGCGGCCATGCGTTACCAAGCCGCGGGCACACCGCTGGTGGTCATCGCCGGACAGGAATACGGCACCGGATCGAGCCGCGACTGGGCGGCCAAGGGCACCAATCTGCTGGGCGTCAAAGCGGTCATTGCCGAAAGTTTCGAACGGATTCACCGCTCCAACCTGGTGGGCATGGGCGTGCTGCCGCTGCAGTTCAAACTCGATCAGAATCGCAAAAGCCTGAATCTGAAAGGCACTGAAACCCTGGAGATCCTCGGTTTGAGTGGTGTCGAACTGACGCCACGGATGAATCTTACGTTGATCATCACCCGCGAAAACGGCACTCGGGAGAAAGTCGAAGTGCTATGCCGGATCGACACGCTCAATGAGGTGGAGTACTTCAAATCGGGAGGGATTTTGCATTACGTGTTGCGGCAGTTGATTGCTTCGTAATTTGACGCTGACAACGACACCGCCTTCGGGCGGTGTTTTTGTTTGTGGCATTCACCTTCTACAATCGATCGCCTCATGCTCACAGCATCATGCAAGGCCCCATGCCCCATTGTGGGAGCGAGCCTGCTCGCGAAGAGGCCAGCACATTCAACATTCTTGTCGCCTGACACACCGCCTTCGTCGGAGCGCCGCCCGGAGTCGGACCGCTCCCACAATGGGCGGCCGAGGCCGCCCGCAAAAATTCAAACAAGGACATTCAATGCCCGCTCTGCCATGGACCTGCCTGTCCCTCCTCTCCCTCGGCTACGGCATGGCGCTCGCCTACGGTCACCTTGGCGGGTTCGCCACCCTCTCCGTTGCGTTGCTATTGATCGCCGGTTTCGCCGTTCGCCAACGACAGCTGCCGCTCGGCCGCTACCTCGGCCACGGTCTGTTCATCATCCTGGCCCTGGCGCTGGCGACTCACTGGCTGCCTGGCTTCTACAACGGCCGCGCCATTGCCCCACAGCGTTTCACCGACGATGCCGTGCCGTTTTCCATGTACTTGAATCTGGACAAACCCCTGATTGGTTTCTGGTTGCTGCTGGTCTGTCCGTGGATTGTCCGCCGGCGCTCGCTGCGGCTGTTCCTGACTGCAACCCTCCTGGCACTGGCCCTGAGCGCTGTGCTGGCCCTGGGCGGCGCGCTGTTGATGGGCGTCATCGGTTGGGCACCGAAATGGCCCGAGCACGCCGGGTTGTGGCTGATCAACAATCTGCTGCTGGTGACGCTGGTCGAAGAAGCGTTGTTTCGCGGCTACATCCAGGGCGGTCTGAGCCGACGACTTAAGCGCCTGCCTTACGGTGAAAACCTCGCCCTGCTGATCGCTTCGCTGTTGTTCGGCCTGGCGCACATCGGCGCTGGCTGGCAATGGGTGTTGCTCGCGAGCCTGGCCGGGATCGGTTATGGCCTGGCCTACCGCTTCGGCGGATTGGCTGCGGCCATCGCCTGCCACTTCGGTCTGAATCTGCTGCACTTCGGCCTGTTCACCTATCCGATGCTTGCCGGCTGAGACAAGGGGCATTTTGCGACGCGCCACTGATAATCGAAAAATAATCTCAACAAATCGCAAAACAGGCCGATACAGCACTTGAAAGCCTTGCGGATTAAAAAGCCATGCGTAATAACCAGCCAACTACACAACGCGAGCGGACCTTCCCGGCTCAGCAACGGTTGATCTCCACCACCGATGCCAAGGGCGTGATTACCTACTGCAACGACGCCTTCGTCGAGATCAGCGGGTATTCTCGTGAGGAACTGATCCGTGCACCGCATAACCTGGTGCGTCATCCCGACGTTCCCGCCGCGGTGTTCGCGCACATGTGGGGCACATTGAAACAAGGCTTGCCATGGATGGGCATTGTCAAGAATCGTTGCAAGACCGGGGATCACTACTGGGTTAACGCCTATGTGACGCCGGTCTTCGAAGGTAATCAGGTGATCGGTTACGAGTCGGTGCGGGTCAAACCCACCGCCGAACAGATCAGCCGCGCCGAAGCGCTCTACCAACGTATCAACCAGGGCAAGCCGGCCATTCCTGCCAGTAATAAATGGCTGCCGATCCTGCAGGATTGGTTGCCGTTCATTCTGGTCAGCCAGTTGAGCTTCATGATCGGCGCCTCGCTCAACTCCCATTGGGGATTTGCCCTGGCCGCCGGCCTGTCGGTGCCGCTGGGCCTGATGGGGCTGAGCTGGCAACAGCGCGGCATCAAGCGTTTGTTGCGCCTGGCTGAACAGACCACCTCCGATCCGTTGATCGCGCAGATGTACACCGACAGTCGCGGAACGCAGGCACGCCTGGAGATGTCGCTCCTCAGCCAGGAAGCACGCCTGAGGACCTGCCTGACCCGCCTGCAGGACACCGCCGAGCACCTGACCGACCAAGCGAAGCAATCCGACGCCCTGGCGCATAACAGCTCCTCCGGACTCGAACGTCAGCGTGTCGAAACCGAGCAAGTCGCCACCGCGGTCAATCAGATGGCCGCGACCACGCAGGAAGTGGCCAGTCATGTGCAGCGCACCGCCGATGCGACCCAGGAAGCCAATCGCCTGACCAGCCGTGGCCGCGACATTGCCGGGGAAACCCGCGAAGCGATTCAGCGTCTTTCGGTGGCGGTCGGGGAAACGGGCCTGACCGTGACCCAACTGGCCAAGGACAGTGATGAAATCGGCGGCGTGGTCGACGTGATCAAGGGCATTGCCGACCAGACCAACTTGCTGGCCTTGAACGCGGCCATCGAAGCGGCCCGCGCCGGTGAGATGGGTCGTGGCTTTGCGGTGGTGGCGGATGAAGTACGGCAGCTGGCACAACGTACCAGCGAATCCACCGGACAGATCCACGCCCTGATCGCCAAGTTGCAACAGACCGCCGGCACTGCCGTGCAAACCATGGAAGCCGGGCATCGCCAGGCCGAAGAAGGCGTGGCACGGGTACTGGAAGCGGATCAGGCCCTGGTGGGAATCAGCGAAGCGGTGGCCAACATTACCGACATGACCACCCAGATCGCTGCCGCGACCGAAGAGCAAAGCGCCGTGGCTGAAGAAATCAGTCGCAACATCAGCAACATTTCCGAACTGGCCGACCAGACTTCGGAACAAGCGCAGAACTCTGCCCTGCTGAGTGAAGAGCTGACCAAAACCGCGAATACCCAGTATTCGTTGGTGGAGCGGTTCAATCGCTGATTGATGCTGGAAATACAAAACCCGGACGGTGAAAGCCTCCGGGTTTTTTATTGCTACTTAAAGGTGATGTCGCCTGTTCGGACCTCTTCGCGAGCAGGCTCGCTCCCACAATGGATCTGCTGTGGGAGCAGACTTTGTGTCAGACCAAGATCAACTGTGGGAGCGAGCCTGCTCGCGAAGAGGCCTTGGAAGGCACAGTAAATCTCAAAGGAGAAAGGCTGCAACCTTCTCCGCCGCAGCCGCCAAATGCTGCTCATGGCTAAACCCCGAAGCCTTCAACGGCTTCAAATCATGATCCCCCGCCACCAGCCAATACACCTCGATGCTCGCTGACAGGTCGTAGCCCTCGACCGCCTCACGACTGCCCAACGCATCCCGCTCCCCCTGCACGATCAACGTTCGCGTCTTCAGTCCCGCCAGGTGCTCGACCCGCGGTTTCTCCGGTTTGCCCACGGCATAGAACGGATAACCCAGGCACACCAGTGCATCCGCACCCAGTTCATCGGCGAGCAGACTGGCCATCCGCCCGCCCATGGATTTGCCGCCGATGGCCAAGGGCCCAGCGACATGACGTCGCACCTCGGCATACACCTCACGCCAGCATTCCAGCAGCTTCGGTGCGGGATTGGGTGGTCGCTTGCCGCCATCGACACGTCGTTGCGCCATGTACGGAAACTCGAAACGCAGCACGTTGACGCCAAGCGCCGCGAGGCGTGTGGCCATGTCGGTCATCCAGTCGCTGTCCATCGGCGCACCGGCGCCATGGGCGAGGATCAGCGTCGCCGACGCAGGCACCATGGCCGCATTCCACAGCCATCCATGATCCTGCACGCACTGCGCCCATTGATCCCCGTCAATACCGGCCTTGTGCCGTTTGTCCATGCTTGCCTCGCATTTAGTCTGCCTATAACTCCAGACGAAGGGGACGTTGCCAAACGCTGCGCGCCCACTTCGGCTGAACCGTGGATGGGGAACCATGAACACTTCTATCAGTACCGCCTACAACTATAAGGTGGTCCGCCAATTCGCCATTATGACGGTGGTGTGGGGCATCGTCGGCATGGGGCTCGGGGTTTTTCTCGCTGCCCAGTTGGTCTGGCCCGAACTCAACTTCAACTTGCCGTGGACCAGTTTCGGGCGTTTGCGCCCGCTGCACACCAATGCGGTGATCTTCGCCTTTGGCGGCTGCGCCTTGTTCGCCAGTTCGTTCTACTCGGTGCAACGCACCTGCCAGACACAGCTGTTTGCGCCGAAAATCGCCGCGTTCTGCTTCTGGGGCTGGCAACTGGTGATTCTATTGGCGGCCATCAGCCTGCCACTGGGCTACACCAGTTCCAAGGAATACGCCGAGCTGGAATGGCCGATCGACATCCTGATCACCATCGTCTGGGTCGCCTACGCCATCGTGTTCTTCGGCACGGTGATGAAGCGCAAGACCAAGCACATCTATGTCGGCAACTGGTTCTTCGGCGGGTTCATCATCACCGTTGCGATCCTGCACATCGTCAACAACCTTGAACTGCCGGTGAGTTTCACCAAGTCCTACTCGCTGTACTCCGGTGCCACCGATGCGATGGTGCAGTGGTGGTACGGCCACAACGCCGTGGGCTTTTTCCTCACCGCCGGCTTCCTGGGGATGATGTATTACTTCGTGCCGAAGCAGGCAGAACGTCCGGTGTATTCCTATCGCCTGTCGATCGTGCACTTCTGGGCGCTGATCACCCTGTACATCTGGGCCGGTCCGCACCACCTGCACTACACCGCACTGCCGGACTGGGCGCAGTCGCTGGGCATGGTGATGTCGCTGATCCTGCTGGCGCCGAGCTGGGGCGGCATGATCAACGGCATGATGACCCTGTCGGGCGCCTGGCATAAGTTGCGCAGCGATCCGATCCTGCGCTTCCTTGTGGTGTCCCTGGCGTTCTACGGCATGTCGACCTTCGAAGGTCCGATGATGGCGATCAAGACCGTCAACGCCCTCTCCCACTACACCGACTGGACCATTGGCCACGTACACGCCGGCGCGCTCGGTTGGGTAGCGATGATTTCCATCGGCGCGCTGTACCACATGATTCCGAAAGTCTTCGGACGCGAGCAGATGCACAGCATCGGCCTGATCAACGCGCACTTCTGGCTCGCCACCATCGGCACCGTGCTGTACATCGCCTCGATGTGGGTCAACGGCATCGCCCAGGGCCTGATGTGGCGCGCGGTGAACGAGGACGGCACGCTGACTTACTCCTTCGTCGAAACCCTGGTGGCCAGCCACCCAGGCTTCATCGTGCGACTGATTGGCGGGGCAGTCTTCCTCAGCGGCATGTTGCTGATGGCTTACAACACCTGGCGCACCGTGCGGGCCTCGCAGCCTGCCGAAGTCGCCGCTGCCGCGCAGATGGCCTGAGGAGTCCGCCATGAAACACGAAACAATTGAGAAAAACGTCGGCCTGCTCCTGATTCTGATGGTGCTCGCCGTGAGCATCGGCGGCCTGACCCAGATCGTCCCGCTGTTCTTCCAGGACGTGACCAATAAGCCGGTGGAAGGCATGAAGCCCTACACCGCACTGCAGCTCGAAGGTCGTGACATCTATATCCGTGAAGGCTGCGTCGGCTGTCACTCGCAGATGATCCGTCCGTTCCGCGCCGAGACCGAACGCTACGGCCATTACTCGGTTGCTGGTGAAAGCGTCTGGGATCACCCGTTCCTGTGGGGCTCCAAGCGTACCGGACCGGACCTGGCCCGGGTTGGCGCGCGCTACTCGGATGACTGGCACCGGGCGCACTTATACAACCCGCGCAACGTGGTGCCGGAATCGAAGATGCCAGCCTACCCATGGCTGGTGGCGAACGCGCTGGATAGCAGCCACACCGAAACCAAGCTCAAAGCCATGCGCACACTGGGCGTGCCCTACACCGACGACGACATCGCAGGCAGCGTCGCGTCACTCAAGGGCAAGACCGAGATGGACGCACTAGTCGCCTACCTGCAAGTGCTCGGCACTGCCATCAAGAGCAAAAGGTGACTTATGGTCTTTGAAATCAGCACTGGAATGATCCGCGGCCTGGGCACGGTCGTGGTGTTCGTGGCCTTTGTCGGCCTGACCCTGTGGGTATTCAACAGCAAGCGCGGCCCGGAGTTCGCCGAAGCTCGCCTGCTGCCGTTCGCCGACGAGCCGCCATCCGAAAACAACGCTAAACAAGAATCCGCCGCAAGGAGTACCCGGCCATGACCACCTTCTGGAGTACGTGGATCTGCGTACTGACCATCGGCAGCCTGATCGGCCTGACCTGGCTGCTGATCGCCACCCGCCGGGGCGAAACCAAGGGCAGCGTCGACCAGACCATGGGCCACAGCTTCGACGGCATCGAGGAGTACGACAATCCGTTGCCGCAATGGTGGTTCATGCTGTTCGCCGGCACCCTGGTGTTTGCCGTCGGCTACCTGATTCTCTATCCGGGCCTGGGCAACTGGAAAGGCATCCTGCCTGGCTACGACAATGGCTGGACCGGCGTACACGAATGGGAAAAGGAGATGGACAAGGCCGACGCGAAGTTCGGGCCGATCTTCGCCAAATTCGCCGCCATGCCGCTGGAAGAAGTGGCCAAGGATCCACAAGCGCTGAAAATGGGCGGCCGCCTGTTCGCCTCCAACTGCTCGGTGTGCCACGGCTCGGATGCCAAGGGTGCGTTCGGCTTCCCCAACCTGACCGACAGCGACTGGCGCTGGGGCGGCAACGCCGAAACCATCAAAACCACCATTATGGGTGGTCGTATGGCGGCGATGCCGGCCTGGGGTGAAATCCTGGGTGAGGACGGCGTGAAAAACGTGGCAGCTTACGTACGCCATGAACTGGCTGGCCTGCCGCTGCCAGCCGACAGCACGGCCGATGTGAAAGCCGGACAGCAAGCGTTCAGCACCACGTGCGTAGCCTGTCATGGGGCAAACGGCCAGGGCACTGAAGCCATGGGCGCGCCGAACCTGACGCACCCGGCCGGCTTTATCTACGGTACAAGCCTGGCGCAACTACAGCAGACCATCCGTCATGGCCGCCAGGGCCATATGCCGGCACAAAGCGAACTGCTCGGCAACGACAAGGTGCAACTGCTCGCGGCTTATGTGTACAGCCTATCCCACGGCCTGAATACAGAGCGTTTGCAGGCTGAAGGCAAAAAACAGTAATTCTCGACCGCTCTGCTGCCGCATTCTCCGGGATGCGGCAGTTCCCTCCCCCTTTGCGACCCATTGTCGCACCCTTCGATAGTCCGCCTTTCGGTTCCCCTGATTCGGGTCTAAGCTTCCCCCGATGCGGACTGGCCAGCGCCGGTTCCAGGTCGACCCTGAACGATGTGTTCGACGAATCTGCCCGATGACAGGCCGCAAAGGCTGGTAGATACCGGCTGTCGCGCCAATTGCCTTCGGTCACCCAATCGTTGCGTTTGAACACACCCCGTTACATCCGACCTGACCCCCTCGCCTGATCAGTCCACCGGGACGTTTTGTCCGCGGACAATTTTGTCCCTACGCGGCGCATGGAAAGGCCGCAGAATCAGCATTTGAAAGCATTGACCCAGGTCATGGCGCGTTGCAATGACCCTACGCTTTCTACATACTTGCGGCCGATTTTTAATCCTAATAAAACACCCAAACCGTGGAACCTTAGAATGAGCACAGCAATCAGTCCGACTGCTTATAACTATAAGGTAGTCCGCCAGTTCGCCATCATGACGGTGGTCTGGGGGATCCTTGGCATGGGGCTCGGTGTCTTCATCGCCTCTCAACTGGTCTGGCCGGAATTGAACTTCGGTCTGCCCTGGACGAGCTTTGGACGCCTGCGCCCGTTGCACACCAACCTGGTGATTTTCGCCTTCGGTGGATGTGCACTGTTTGCCACTTCTTATTACGTCGTGCAGCGAACCTGCCAAACGCGACTGATTTCCGACAGCCTCGCCGCCTTCACCTTCTGGGGTTGGCAAGCGGTGATCGTCGCCGCCGGTATTACCTTGCCGTTGGGTTACACCACCACCAAGGAATACGCGGAGCTGGAATGGCCTATCGCTATTCTGCTGGCCATCGTCTGGGTCACCTACGGTCTGGTGTTCTTCGGCACCATCGTCAAGCGCAAGACCAAGCACATCTATGTGGGCAACTGGTTCTACGGTGCCTTCATCGTGGTGACTGCGATGCTGCACATCGTCAACCACGCTTCCCTGCCGGTCAGCCTCTTCAAGTCCTATTCGGCCTACTCGGGCGCGACCGACGCCATGATCCAGTGGTGGTACGGCCACAACGCCGTGGGCTTCTTCCTGACCACCGGCTTCCTGGGGATGATGTATTACTTCGTGCCGAAACAGGCCGAACGTCCGATCTACTCCTATCGCCTGTCCATCGTGCACTTCTGGGCGCTGATCACCCTGTACATCTGGGCCGGTCCGCACCACCTGCACTACACCGCGCTGCCGGATTGGGCACAATCGCTGGGCATGGCAATGTCGATCATCCTGCTGGCTCCGAGCTGGGGCGGCATGATCAACGGCATGATGACCCTGTCGGGCGCCTGGCATAAGCTGCGCACCGACCCGATCCTGCGCTTCCTGGTCGTCTCCCTGGCCTTCTACGGCATGTCGACCTTCGAAGGTCCGATGATGGCGATCAAGACCGTGAACTCGCTGTCGCACTACACCGACTGGACCATCGGCCACGTACACGCCGGCGCCCTGGGCTGGGTAGCGATGATTTCCATCGGTGCGATCTACCACATGATCCCGAAACTGTTCGGTCGTGCGCAGATGCACAGCATCGGCCTGATCAACACGCACTTCTGGCTCGCTACCATCGGTACCGTGCTGTACATCGCTTCGATGTGGGTCAACGGCATCACCCAGGGCCTGATGTGGCGTGCGATCAACGATGACGGCACCCTCACCTACTCGTTCGTCGAAGCGCTGCAAGCCAGCCACCCTGGTTTCATCGTCCGCGCCCTGGGCGGTGCGTTCTTCGCCGCCGGCATGCTGTTCATGGCTTACAACGTGTTCCGTACCGTACGCGCCTCGAACCCGGCTGAAGCCAAAGCCGCCGAACAGATTGCTGTAGTTGGAGCTCACTGATGAAGCATGAAGCAGTCGAGAAGAACATTGGCCTGCTGGCCTTCTTCATGGTTATCGCCGTCAGCGTTGGCGGCCTGACCCAGATCGTTCCGCTGTTTTTCCAGGACGTCACCAACAAGCCGGTCGAAGGCATGAAGCCTCGCTCCGCCCTTGAACTGGAAGGCCGCGACATCTACATCGCCAACGGCTGTGTCAGCTGCCACTCGCAGATGATTCGCCCGTTCCGTGCTGAAACCGAACGTTACGGCCACTACTCGGTCGCCGGTGAAAGCGTCTGGGATCACCCGTTCCTGTGGGGTTCCAAGCGTACCGGTCCGGACCTGGCCCGTGTCGGCGGACGGTACTCCGATGACTGGCAACGTGCGCACTTGTACAACCCGCGCAACGTAGTGCCCGAGTCGAAAATGCCGGCCTACCCGTTCCTCGTGGAAAACAAGCTCGACGGCAAAGACACCGCCAAGAAAATGGAAGTCTTGCGCACGCTCGGCGTCCCTTACACCGACGAAGACATCGCCGGCGCCAGGGATGCTGTGAAGGGCAAAACCGAAATGGACGCGCTGGTGGCCTATCTTCAAGGCCTGGGCACCATCATCAAAAGCAAACGGTGATCTAAATGGATATCGGGATGATTCGTGGCCTGGGCACCGTTGTTGTCATGGTGGCCTTCATCGGTCTGGCCTTGTGGGTATTCAGCCCCAAGCGCAAGTCGGAGTTTGAAGACGCGACCTTGCTGCCTTTCGCGGATGATCCCGAAGCCATCAAGCACGTCGAGCAAGCTTCTAGGAGTAACAAAGAATGACTACATTCTGGAGTCTGTACGTCACAGTCCTCAGTCTCGGTACGATCTTTTCCCTGACCTGGCTGTTGCTGTCGACCCGCAAGGGCCAGCGCACCGAAGCCACCGATGAGACGGTTGGACATTCCTTCGACGGGATCGAGGAATACGATAACCCGCTGCCGAAATGGTGGTTCATGCTGTTCGTGGGCACCATCATTTTCGCCCTGGGCTACCTGGTGCTGTACCCGGGCCTGGGTAACTGGAAAGGCTTGCTGCCAGGTTACAACTACCTGGATAACGAGAAGCAGACCGCGTTCGCCAACGGCCAGACCGGCTGGACCGGCGTTCACGAGTGGGAAAAGGAAATGGCACGTTCGGACGCCAAGTTCGGTCCGATCTTCGCCAAATTCGCTGCCATGCCGATCGAAGAAGTCGCCAAGGACCCGCAAGCCCTGAAGATGGGTGGCCGCCTGTTCGCCTCCAACTGCTCGGTCTGCCACGGCTCTGACGCCAAAGGCGCCTATGGCTTCCCTAACCTGACCGACGCTGACTGGCGCTGGGGCGGCGAACCGGCAGCTATCAAGACCACCATCATGGGCGGTCGTCACGCGGTCATGCCGGCGTGGGCTGAAGTGATCGGCGAGCAAGGCGTTGCGGACGTTGCTGCGTTCGTGCTGACCAACCTCGATGGCCGCAAGCTGCCGGAAGGCGCCAAGGCTGACCCGGTTGCCGGCCAGAAACTGTTCGCTGCCAACTGCGTGGCCTGCCACGGTCCGGAAGGCAAAGGCACCCCGGCCATGGGCGCGCCAAACCTGACCCACCCGGCCGCGTTCATCTACGGTTCGAGCTTCGCTCAATTGCAGCAGACCATCCGTTACGGCCGTCAGGGCCAGATGCCTGCGCAAGAGCAAATGCAGGGTAACGACAAGGTTCACCTGCTGGCCGCTTACGTCTACAGCCTGTCTCACGGTGAGAAGGCTCCGGCGGAAAATGCTCAGTAAGGCAAACGCTTGAAGCAACCCAAAAAGGCCCTGTCATCTGACAGGGCCTTTTTTTTGATCGATCAAATAACGACCGCCGGTCGAGCATTCGCACGGCAACGTTGCGAGCCAAGCAAGCAAGTAGTAACGTTTCTACATTAGAGCATTCAGGAGGGTCACACATGATGGCCATCACCACCATTTCCAGCCGTGAATTCAATCAGGACACAAGCGGTGCCAAAAAAGCCACGCGTCAGGGGCCGGTTTTTATCACCGACCGAGGCAAACCTGCCCATGTGCTGCTAAGCATTGAGGATTACCAAAAACTGACCGGCATCAGCGCCAACATCGTCGACTTGCTGGTAATGCCAGAAGCGGCAGAGATCGAGTTCGAAACCGAGCGTGCCGTGATCACTCATCGTCCCGTGGATTTGTCTTGATGTTTCTTCTCGATACCAACGTGATTTCTGAACTGCGCAAACCCCAGGCTGATGCGAACGTTGTCGCCTGGGCCAAAAGTACCACCGCCCCCCACATGTTCATTTCGGCCATTACCTTGAAGGAATTGGAGACCGGGGTTCTACGCATGGAACGTCGTGATCCGATCCAGGGAAAGGTATTGCGTACCTGGCTCAAGCGCCACGTCTTACCGGCTTTCGATGCCCGAATTCTGCCAATCGATGCTGCCGTGGCCCTTCGATGCGCCAGCTTGCATGTTCCGGATCGCGCCAACGAAGCAGATGCGTTGATTGCTGCTACGGCACTGGTTCATGGCTTGACCGTCGTTACTCGGAACGTCAGAGATTTTCAATCCAGTGGTGTGCAGTTGATTAACCCATGGGGCGACTGACTGTCGACACCCACAAAACCGTCCATAATTCACAAGTCAATTGATACAGGTCATTACACGGTCAGTTGATTTCCACCAACGTGACCAAAGGTCGCACCCTTGAGCTAGAGCGACAGGCGTATCATTGAGCCACTGCAACACCCCTTTTTGACCCCGGTCGGCACGTACTGACCGAGGCATTTTTCCACTGCCGTGGGATGCAACCGATGAGCAACCAGATTCCGGTACACGACGTTACCCCGCCCGCCAAAAGCGGGAGCAACAGCGTCGACCTCTACGCCTCTCGAGAAAAGATCTACACCCGCGCCTTCACCGGCATTTTCCGCAACCTGCGAATGGCCGGCGGCGCCGTGTTGTTCCTGCTGTATTTCGGCACGGTGTGGCTGAACTGGGGCGGTCACCAGGCTGTTTGGTGGAATCTGCCGGAACGTAAGTTCTTCATCTTCGGCGCGACCTTCTGGCCTCAGGACTTCATCCTGCTGTCCGGCATGCTGATCATCGCGGCGTTCGGCCTGTTCTTCATCACCGTGTACGCAGGCCGGGTCTGGTGTGGTTATACCTGTCCGCAAAGCGTCTGGACCTGGATCTTCATGTGGTGCGAAAAGGTCACCGAAGGCGACCGCAACCAACGCATCAAGCTCGACAAGGCGCCGATGAGCGCCAACAAATTCCTGCGCAAGTTCAGCAAGCACACCATGTGGCTGTTGATCGGTTTCGTGACCGGCATGACCTTCGTCGGCTACTTCTCACCAATCCGTGAATTGACCATCGACTTCTTCACCGGCGAGGCCGATGGCTGGTCGTACTTCTGGGTCGGTTTCTTCACCCTCGCCACCTATGGCAACGCCGGCTGGTTGCGCGAGCAGGTGTGCATCTACATGTGCCCGTATGCGCGCTTCCAGAGTGTGATGTTCGACAAGGACACCCTGATCGTGTCCTACGACCCGCGCCGTGGCGAAGGCCGCGGTCCGCGCAAGAAAGGCATCGATTACAAGGCCCAGGGCCTGGGTGACTGCATCGACTGCACCATGTGCGTTCAGGTCTGCCCGACCGGCATCGACATTCGCGACGGCCTGCAAATCGAATGCATCGGCTGCGCCGCCTGCATCGATGCCTGCGACGCCATCATGGACAAGATGGAATACCCGCGCGGCCTGATCAGCTACACCACCGAACACAACCTGTCCGGCCAGAAAACCCATAAACTGCGTCCACGCCTGATTGGCTATGCCGTGGTGTTGCTGGCAATGATCAGCCTGCTGGTGACCGCGTTCTTCATGCGTTCCCTGGTGGGTTTCGACGTCAGCAAAGACCGCGTGCTGTATCGCGAAAACGCCGAGGGCCGGATCGAAAACGTCTACAGCCTGAAGATCATGAACAAGGATCAGCGCGACCATACCTATGTACTTGAAGCCACCGGCCTGCCGGACCTCAAGCTGCAAGGCCGGCGTGAGATCAAGGTCGCGGCCGGCGATATCGTCAGCCAGCCGGCCGAACTGTCCGTGGCCCCGGAACACCTGCCATCGAGCACCAACGAGGTGAAATTCATCCTCAAGGATGCCGATGACGCCAGCATTCACGTTGAAGCCAAGAGCCGATTCATCGGCCCACAAAACCGTTGAGAGAAGTGATCATGCCCGCAGCAACTGCCGCAAGTCCCTGGTACAAGCACCTTTGGCCATGGATCATCATCGGGATCCTGGCCTGCTCGGTGACCCTGACCTTGTCCATGGTGACCATCGCGGTGAATAACCCGGACAACCTGGTCAACGACAACTATTACGAGGCCGGCAAAGGCATCAACCGCTCCCTGGACCGTGAGCTGCTCGCGCAGACCCTGCTGATGCGCGCCAGCGTGCATCTGGACGACGTGACCGGCGAAGTCGACCTGCGCCTGAGCGGCAACAGCCAACCGAAAACCCTTGAGCTGAACCTGATCTCACCGACACAACCGGAAAAAGACCGCAAGATCGTCCTGACCCGCAGCGAAACCGAACAGGGGCGCTACATCGGCCAGTTGAGCGACAAGATCGAAGGCCGCCGTTTTGTCGAGTTGCTGGGCAGCCAGGACGACCACGTCTGGCGCATGTTCGAGGAAGAATCGGTCAACCATGACAAGGATCTGCTGCTGGGTGATGAGCCGTTGCAGGGTGCGGAAGACCTGAAAAAGTAAAAAACTGCGCTTTGCGCATTCGCGAGCAGGCTCGCTCCCACACTTGATCCGTGTACACCGGTCCATTGTGGGAGCGAGCCTGCTCGCGAAAAGGCCCTCTCCGGCGATAGAGATTCAGCGGTACTAGTGAATAATCCATGACCACCCCAACCCCCTGCTACCACTGCGCCCTGCCCGTCCCTACCGGTAGCCGCTTCACCGCTGCCGTCCTGGGACAAACCCGCGAATTCTGCTGCCCGGGTTGTCAGGCCGTGGCTGAAGCGATTGTCGCCGGTGGACTGGAGAACTATTACCGGCATCGCAGTGAAGCCTCAGCCAACCCCGAAGCGCTGCCGGTGCAATTGGTGGACGAACTGGCGCTGTATGACCGCGCCGAGGTGCAGCAACCTTTTGTCCGCCATGACGGTGAACTGGCCGAAACCACGCTGTTGATGGAAGGCATCAGTTGCGCCGCCTGCGGCTGGTTGATCGAGAAACACCTGCGCACGTTGCCGGCGGTGGCCGAGGCACGCCTGAACCTGTCGAACCATCGACTGCACGTGCGCTGGGCCGACGCTCAACTGCCGCTCAGTCAGATGCTCGGCGAACTGCGCCACATCGGTTACGCCGCACACCCCTATCAAGCCGATCGCGCCAGTGAACAACTGGCCAGCGAGAACCGCCTGGCGTTGCGCCAGCTCGGTGTGGCCGGCCTGCTGTGGTTTCAGGCGATGATGGCGACCATGGCCACCTGGCCGGAATTCAACATCGACCTCAGCCCCGAACTGCACACCATCCTGCGCTGGGTGGCGCTGTTTCTCACCACTCCGATCGTGTTCTACAGCTGCGCGCCGTTCTTCAAGGGTGCCATGCGCGACCTGCGCACCCGGCACCTGACCATGGATGTTTCAGTGTCGCTGGCCATCGGCAGCGCCTACATCGCCGGCATCTGGACTTCGATCACCGGCGTCGGCGAACTGTATTTCGATGCCGTCGGCATGTTCGCCTTGTTCCTGCTGGCCGGGCGCTACCTGGAGCGCCGCGCCCGTGAACGCACCGCCGCCGCCACCGCGCAACTCGTCAACCTGTTGCCAGCCTCCTGCCTGCGCCTGGGCAGCGACGGTCAGAGCGAACGGATCCTGCTGAGCGAACTGCGAGTGGGTGACCAGGTGCTGGTGCATCCGGGCGCGATACTTCCGGCTGACGGCAAAATCCTCGACGGTCAGTCGAGCATCGACGAGTCTCTGCTGACCGGTGAGTACCTGCCTCAACCTCGTACCCCAGGTGACGCCGTCACTGCCGGCACCCTGAATGTCGAAGGTGCATTGACCGTGGAAGTGCAGGCCCTCGGCCAGGACACCCGCCTCTCCGCCATTGTCCGGTTGCTGGACCGTGCCCAGGCTGAAAAACCGCGACTGGCGGAAATCGCCGACCGCGCCGCTCAATGGTTCCTGCTGCTCACACTGATCGCGTCCGCCTGCATTGGCTTGTTGTGGTGGGAGCTGGACTCCTCCCGGGCCTTCTGGATTGTGCTGGCGATGCTGGTCGCGACCTGCCCGTGCGCCTTGTCCCTGGCAACGCCGACCGCACTCACCGCTGCCACCGGCACTCTGCACAAACTGGGCTTGTTGCTGACGCGCGGCCATGTGCTCGAAGGCCTGAACCAGATCGACACGGTGATTTTCGACAAGACCGGCACCCTCACCGAAGGGCGCCTGGCACTGCGCTCGATTCGCCCCCTCGGCCTACTCGACAGCGATCAGTGCCTGAGTCTCGCCGCTGCGTTGGAAAACCGCTCGGAACACCCGATTGCCCGGGCCTTCGGGCGTGCGCCGATGGCCGCTGAAGAAGTGCACAGTACGCCGGGGCTTGGTCTCGAAGGGCGGGTGGGAGAACAGCGTTTGCGTATCGGCCAGCCCGGTTTTGTCTGTGAGCTCAGCGGTGCCGCCGCGCCATCGATGCCGGACGAAGCCGGCCAATGGCTGCTGCTCGGCAACCCGCAAGGGCCACTGGCCTGGTTCGTGCTCGACGACCGCTTGCGCGCTGACGCCCCGGCCCTGCTGGCAGCCTGCAAGGCCCGCGGCTGGCGCACGTTGTTGCTCTCGGGCGATAGCTCGCCGATGGTTGCCAGTGTCGCGGCCGAACTCGGCATCGATGAAGCCCGGGGCGGCTTGCGTCCGGACGACAAGTTGCAGGTGTTGCAGCAACTGCACCAGGAAGGTCGCAAGGTGTTGATGCTTGGCGATGGGGTCAACGATGTGCCTGTGCTGGCCGCCGCCGATATCAGCGTGGCCATGGGCTCGGCCACCGACCTGGCCAAAACCAGCGCCGACGCGGTGTTGCTGTCCAATCGCCTCGATGCACTGGTGCAAGCTTTCAGCCTGGCCCGGCGCACCCGCCGGGTAATCATCGAGAACCTGCTGTGGGCCGGGTTGTACAATGGTCTCATGTTGCCGTTCGCCGCCCTTGGCTGGATCACTCCGGTGTGGGCCGCGGTCGGCATGTCCATCAGTTCGTTGACCGTGGTGTTGAACGCCCTGCGCCTGACTCGCCTGCCGAGCGCGCCGGCTGCCGGCACCACGCCAGAAACCCGCCCGTTGCCGGCCTGAGCCGCACGGGCATGGAGTCCAGATGCCAGCTCTTTACGTGATGATCCCGGCCGCGCTGCTGATCGTGGCCATCGCTATTTACATTTTCTTCTGGGCGGTCGACAGCGGTCAGTACGACGACCTCGATGGCCCGGCCCACAGCATCCTGTTCGACGATCAGGACCCGAACCACACCGCGGCTGTCGACGAGGCCAGCGGCCATCCGGCCAAACCCGACGACAAGGCCCCGCCCCATGCTTGAATTGGCGCCCTTGATGGTGTCCGCGGTGATTCTCGGTCTGCTCGGTGGCGGTCATTGCCTGGGCATGTGTGGCGGCCTGATGGGCGCGCTGACCCTGGCGATCCCCAACGAACAACGCAGCCGCCGCTTTCGCCTGCTGCTGGCCTACAACCTGGGGCGAATCCTCAGCTATGCCGCCGCCGGCCTGCTGATCGGCCTCGCTGGCTGGGCGGTGGCCAATAGCCCGGCGGCGATGATCATGCGGATACTCGCCGGACTGCTGCTGATTGCCATGGGCCTGTATCTGGCCGGCTGGTGGAGCGGTTTGACGCGTATCGAAAGCCTCGGCCGCGGCCTGTGGCGGCATATCCAGCCGGTTGCCAACCGACTGCTGCCGGTTTCCAGCCTCCCTCGCGCACTGCTGCTCGGTGCACTTTGGGGCTGGCTACCCTGTGGCCTGGTCTACAGCACCTTGTTGTGGTCGGCCAGCCAGGGCAATGCGCTGGACAGTGCGCTGCTGATGCTGGCATTCGGGCTGGGCACCTGGCCTGTACTGCTCGCCACAGGGTTGGCGGCCGAACGGGTGACGGCGTTGTTGCGCAAGCGCAGCGTGCGCATGACCGGTGGATTGCTGGTGATGCTTTTCGGTATCTGGACCTTGCCGGGGCCGCATCAGCATTGGCTCATGGGGCATTAGAACGGCGGTGCCGCCTTCGCGAGCAGGCTCGCTCCCACCGGGAACGCATTTCAACCGTGGGAGCGAGCCTGCTCGCGAAGAGGCCTGCACAAACAACACAGATCCCGACCTTGATGCAAATCAAGATCCCCAATTGTCACACCCCCTAGACTGACCGCCACTGCCAGCCTATTCCGGGGGATGCCCGCATGATGCTCGACGCCATTCGTTGGGATACCGACCTGATCCGCCGTTATGACCTGGCGGGACCACGCTATACCTCCTATCCGACCGCCGTGCAGTTCCACGGCCAGGTCGGCAGCTTCGATCTGCTTCACGCCTTGCGTGACAGCCGCAAAGCGATGCGCCCGTTGTCGCTGTATGTGCACGTGCCATTTTGCGCGAACATTTGCTACTACTGCGCCTGCAACAAAGTCATCACCAAGGATCGTGGCCGTGCCCTGCCCTACTTGCAGCGTATGGAACAGGAAATCCAGTTGATCGCCTGCCACCTCGACCCGACCCAAAAGGTCGAGCAACTGCACTTCGGCGGCGGCACGCCGACCTTTCTGAGCCACGACGAACTGCGCCAGTTGATGGCGCACCTGCGCAAGCACTTCAATTTGCTGGATGATGATTCCGGCGACTACGGCATTGAAATCGACCCACGTGAAGCCGACTGGTCGACCATGGGTCTGTTGCGCGAACTGGGTTTCAACCGGGTCAGCATCGGCCTGCAAGACCTGGATCCGGCGGTGCAGCGCGCGGTCAATCGCCTGCAAAGCCTGGAGGAGACCCGCGCGGTGATCGATGCCGCCCGTACCCTGCAGTTTCGCTCGATCAACATCGACCTGATCTACGGTCTACCAAGACAGACCCCGGAGAACTTCGCCCGCACCGTCGAAGAAGTCATCCGCCTACAACCGGACCGGCTCTCGGTCTTCAACTACGCGCACCTGCCAGAACGTTTCATGCCGCAACGGCGGATCAACAGCGATGAGTTGCCGACGCCAGCGCAGAAACTGGAAATGTTGCAGCACACCATCGAACAACTGACCGGTGCCGGTTACCGCTACATCGGTATGGATCACTTCGCCCTGCCTGACGATGAACTGGCGATTGCCCAGGAAGAATCGACCCTGCAACGCAACTTCCAGGGTTACACCACCCATGGCCATTGCGACTTGATCGGGCTGGGTGTGTCTGCCATCAGTCAGATCGGCGACTTGTACTGTCAGAACAGCAGCGACTTGAACGAGTACCAGAACACTTTGGCGAGCGCTCAATTAGCCACAAGCCGCGGACTGGTGTGCAACGCCGATGACCGTCTGCGTCGTGCAGTGATTCAACAGTTGATCTGCAATCTCAGTCTCGAATTTGCCGAAATCGAACAAATTTTCAATATCGATTTTCAAGGCTATTTCGGCGAACTTTGGCCGCAATTGCAGCACATGGCCAAAGATGGCCTGATCTCGCTGGATCGCGAAAAAATAACCGTGTTACCGGCTGGACGCTTGCTGGTCCGCTCGGTGTGCATGGTGTTTGACGCGTACCTGGAACAACACAGCCGCCAACGGTATTCCAGAGTCATCTAGACGTGCGACAAAAGCGCCATAGGCTGGCCTCGATGTCCTTCGCTGGGTTACCCTTACGTCTTATGTGTGTTTTTCCACAAGGATTGAAGAAATGTCCGAGCCCGTAAAACTGCGCGCCCATAATCAGGCCCATTGTAAGGACTGCAGCCTGGCCCCGCTGTGCTTGCCACTTTCTCTGAATCTGGAAGACATGGACGCGCTGGACGAGATCGTCAAACGTGGCCGCCCGCTGAAAAAGGGTGAGTTTCTGTTCCGCCAGGGTGACACGTTCGACTCTGTTTACGCGGTTCGCTCCGGCGCGCTGAAGACCTTCAACCTGAGCGATACCGGCGAAGAACAGCTCACCGGTTTTCACCTGCCGAGCGAACTGGTCGGCCTGTCGGGCATGGACACCGAAAAACATCCGGTGTCGGCGCAAGCGCTGGAAACCACGTCGGTGTGTGAAATCCCCTTCGAACGCCTCGACGAACTGGCCCTGCAATTGCCACAGCTGCGCCGGCAGCTGATGCGCGTGATGAGCCGCGAGATTCGCGACGATCAACAGATGATGTTGCTGCTGTCGAAGAAGACTGCCGACGAGCGCATCGCCACTTTCCTGGTGAACCTGTCGGCACGGTTCCGTGCCCGGGGTTTTTCGGCCAATCAGTTCCGCCTGAGCATGTCGCGCAACGAAATCGGCAACTACCTGGGCCTGGCGGTGGAGACCGTGTCGCGGGTGTTCACGCGCTTCCAGCAGAACGAATTGATCGCCGCCGAAGGCAAGGAAATCCGCATCCTCGACCCGATCCAGCTGTGCGCACTGGCCGGTGGTTCGATCGAAGGTTGATCTCGATCCGCGGTTGAGCGAACCATTTCAGCCGCGGGTATACTGCGCCGTTTGCAGCCCTGCCAGGACTCTACGACTATGGTCTTCGATTCTTTCGATATCAAATCCCTCATCCGCCCCGTGATCGACTTTCCCAAGCCGGGCGTGATTTTTCGCGACATCACCCCGTTGTTCCAGTCGCCCACGGCCCTGCGCCTGGTGATGGACAGCTTCGCCCATCGTTACGTAGAGGCCGATTTCACCCATATCGGTGCCATGGATGCCCGTGGTTTCCTGATTGGCTCGGTGCTGGCCTATCAGCTGAACAAACCGCTGGTGCTGTTCCGCAAACAAGGCAAGCTGCCGGCCGATGTGCTGGCCGAAGGTTATGCCACCGAGTACGGCGAAGCCTTCCTCGAAGTGCACGCCGACAGCCTGTGCGAGGGCGATTCGGTGGTGATGTTCGATGACCTGATCGCCACGGGTGGCACCCTGATTGCGGCGGCGAACCTGATTCGACGCATGGGTGCCCGGGTTCATGAAGCGGCGGCGATCATTGATCTGCCGGAATTGGGCGGGTCGCAGCGCCTGGAAGATATGGGGATTCCGTCGTTTTGCCTGACTCAGTTTGCGTTGACCGATAAATAAGCAGCGTCCTCAAGGGCCTCTTCGCGAGCAGGCTCGCTCCCACATTGGATTTATGGCGTTCATAAGCCCCCTGTGGGAGCGAGCCTGCTCGCGAAAGCGTCAGCCGCTACACCACAAAACTCAAAGCCCCATCTGCTTGCTGATGATCTCGTTCATCACTTCCCGCGTACCACCCCCGATCGACAGAATCCGGTTATCCCGGTACAGCCGCTCCACCAGACTTTCGCGCATATAGCCCAGACCACCCAGGATCTGTACCGCATCATGGGTAATGCGGTCAGCCGTGTCGGTGGCAAAATTCTTGGCCATGGAAATCTCTTTGATCACGCTTTGCCCTGCGGCCATTTTTGCGGCCTGCCGGTAGGTGAACTCCCTGGAGACTTCCAGTTCGGTGGCCATTTCGGCGAGGCGGTGTTTGATCACCTGGAACTTGCCAATGGGTTTGCCGAAGGCTTCACGCTCCCGTGCCCATTTCAGGCTTTCCTCCAGCGCGAGCTGCGCGGTCATGTTAGCCATCAGGGCCAGCGCCAGGCGTTCGCTCTGGAAGTTACCCATGATGCAGGCGAAGCCCATGTTTTCGCCGCCGATCAGATTGCCCACAGGCACCCGGCAATCATCGAAGAACAGCTCGGCGGTGTCCGACGCCCACCAGCCCATTTTCTTCAACTGCCGTCCCACGGTGAAGCCGGGGGTGCCCTTCTCGATCAACAACAGGCTGATGCCCGCGAAACCCGGCTCGCCAGTGCGCACCGCGACGGTGTAGACATCGGCGCGCACGCCACTGGTGATAAAGGTTTTGCTGCCATTGACCCGATAACAATCACCATCGCGTACAGCGCGGGTTTGCAGGTTGGCGACGTCAGAACCGCCGCCGGGCTCGGTGACGGCCAGGGCGCTGATCTTCTCGCCCGACAACACCTGCGGCACGATCCGATCACGGACTTCAGGCCTGGCCCACTTGAGAATCGGTGGCAGTCCGATGTCCAGCGACCCCAGTCCCGCCACCAGACCACCAGAGCCACAACGCATCAGCTCCTCGCTGGCGGCGACTTTGGCAAATAGATCACCTTCGTGGCTCCCACCGAACGCTTCCGGGTAACCGATGCCAAGAATCCCCGCCGCGCCAGCCTTACGGTAAAGCTCACGGGGAAAGCTTTCGGCTTCTTCCCACTGTTCGATATCCGGAAGTATTTCGCGCTCGACGAAACGTCTGACGCTGTCACGGATTAATTGGTGGTTGGGGTCGAAGTATTCCTGGAAGGCAGGCATCGGCGAACTCCACTGAAGGGTTCAGCGAAGTTAACCGAGCGCTTGCTTGGTTTTCAACTGGATTGTGTGAATCAGGGAGACCGGGGTGCGCCATTCGCGAGCAAGCCCGCTCCCACATTGGATCTATGGTGGTTACAAAATATGTGTATGCAAGAGATTCAATGTGGGAGCGGGCTTGCTCGCGAAGGCGTCAGTTCACACAGCACATGACTTCAGAGAGCAATCGGCTTACGCCCGGCAAACGAATGCGCCAACGTCCCGCCATCCACCAACTCCAGCTCACCGCCCAAAGGCACGCCATGGGCAATGCGCGACGCGATCAGGCCTTTGCTGCTGAGCAACTGGGCGATGTAATGCGCCGTGGCCTCCCCTTCCACGGTCGGGTTGGTGGCCAGAATCACTTCTGTGAACGTACCCGCCTCCTCGATGCGCGCCATCAACTGGGGAATACCGATGGCTTCCGGCCCAAGACCGTCGAGGGGTGACAGGTGCCCCTTGAGTACGAAATAGCGACCACGAAATCCGGTCTGCTCCACGGCGTAGACGTCCATCGGCCCTTCCACGACGCAAAGCAACGTATCGTCGCGCCGGGTGTCAGCGCATTGCGGGCAGAGGTCATCCTCGGTCAGCGTGCGGCACAGTCGGCAGTGACCGACCCCCTCCATGGCCTGGCTCAGGGCCAGCGCCAGTCGCGAGCCGCCGCTGCGATCACGCTCGAGCAACTGCAACGCCATGCGCTGGGCGGTTTTCTGACCCACACCTGGCAAAACGCGCAGGGCATCGATCAGTTGGCGAATCAAAGGGCTGAAGCTCATGGGGGAAAATTCCGACAAAACAACGAGACGCGGTTTATACCCGCGCCTCCCTTAAGCGTCAAATACCAGCGGCAATCAGGCTTGGGCGACCTTCACCACCAGTTTGCCGAAGTTACGCCCTTCCAGCAGACCGATAAACGCATCGGGCGCATTCTCCAGTCCATCGACCACGTCCTCCCGGAACTTCACCTTGCCATCACGCACCCACGGCGCCATGGCGCTGGTGAACTCTGGCTGACGGTCGCCATAGTCGTCGAACACGATGAAGCCCTGGATGCGCACGCGCTTGGTCAGCAGCGTGCGCTGCAACTGCGGAAGGCGATCCGGCCCGCTCGGCGCTTCGCTGGCATTGTAGGAAGCGATCAGGCCACACAACGGAATCCGCGCCTTGGGATTGAGCAGTGGCAACACCGCGTCGAAAACCTTACCGCCGACGTTCTCGTAATAGATGTCGATGCCCTTGGGGCATGCCTGGGCCAGTTCATCGACAAAATCCGGACTCCTGTGGTCAATGCAGGCATCGAAGCCCAGGTCTTGAACCACATAGCGACACTTGTCCGCCCCACCGGCCACGCCAACCACGCGCAAGCCCTTGATCTTCGCAACTTGCCCGACCACCGAGCCCACAGCGCCGGACGCTGCCGCCACCACCAGGGTTTCACCGGCCTTGGGCTGACCGATGTCCATCAAGCCCATGTAGGCGGTCATGCCTGGCATGCCCAGTACGCCCAGGGCCATTGACGGGCTCGGCAGTGTTGACGGGATCGGCATGATGCTGCGCCCGTCGTTGATGCTGTGGCTTTGCCAGCCCGTGGCACCCACCACGAGATCACCTTCCTGAAACCTGGGATTGAGCGAGCGCTCGACCCGACTGACAGCGCCACCGGTCATTACCTCGCCGATTTGCACCGGGGCGGCGTAGGACGGTGCGTCACTCATGCGCCCGCGCATGTAGGGGTCCAGCGACAGGTAAAGGGTCTTGAGCAGCACCTCGCCGTCGGCCAGATCGGGCAGCGTGACCCGTTCCAGGCGGAAGTTCTCCGGGGTCGGCGCGCCGACCGGGCGTGAGGCCAGGACAATGCGTTGGTTGAGGGTCAGTGGGTCGGACATGTCAGCGTCTCCTGTGGTCGATGATTTCGGGGATATAGGGAGCAGACCTTTGTGGCGGTGGTGTGTTCGATGTTTCCAGCCTGGGACCGAGTTGACGTCTTCGCGAGCAGGCTCGCTCCCACAGTTAATCGTAATCACCCTGTGGGAGCGAGCCTGCTCGCGAAGACGATTTCACAGACACTGCATTTCCAACAGGCGAAAACAAAAATGCCAGGCGCGATGCCTGGCATTTTTATGTAGCCCATCCGAAGCGCTTTGGCGAATCAGAACGGCAGTTTCATGCCCGGCGGCAGTTGCATGCCAGCGGTCATGCTGCCCATTTTTTCCTGGCTGTTGGCTTCGATCTTGCGCACCGCGTCGTTGACGGCGGCGGCAACGACTGCTTCCAGCATTTCCTTGTCGTCTTCGCTCATGCCTTCGACCAGGCTCGGGTCGATGCTTACACTCTTGACGTCATGACGACCGGTCATCACCACGGTGACCATATCGCCACCCGCCTTACCAGTGACTTCGGCGTTGGCCAGCTCTTCCTGCATCTTGGCCATTTTTTCCTGCATCTGCTGCGCCTGCTTCATCAGGCCGGCCATGCCACCTTTCATCATGGGAATCACCTCAAAAGTACTTGGATTAAAGCGGCGCCCGGCTCTTTCGGCCGAACGCCTTCAGTTATTAGCCCTGACTGACCAGGGCTTCGACAGGTTCAATAGTATCGTTACGGATCACCGCACCGAACTGCTGCATCATTTGCTGGATGAACGGATCGCCGTGGATGGACTCTTCTGCCTCGCGCTGGCGATCGGCACGACGGCGAGACGCAGCCTGGGCCGGGGTCTCCTGCTCGGGCTTGATCAACTCCATGGTGAGGGTCAGGGTACGCCCGTGATACTGGTTCAACGCATCGTTGAGGCGACGCTGCTGCGTGGCGTTGAACAAGGCGCTATGGGCCGGGTCCAGGTGCAACAACCAATTGTCGCCCTCGACGGAGATCAAGGTGCAGTTGGCGGCGATGCTGCCGGTCATGCCGGAAATCGGCAGCTTCGGGAACAGCTCCAGCCATTGCAGGGCCAACCCGGTGGCCGGCGCAGCAGCAGGCTCAGGTTCGGGCTCCGGCGCTGGCTCAGCGACATGTTCGCTGGCCAGGTCATCGAGGTAGCTGTAGGCCGAATCCATGTCCGGCTCGATGTAGTCCTCATCCAGCGGCGGTTCGTCGTCGAGGTCCATGCCGGGCGTGGCGGCATCGACCTCGGCCACGGACGGTTCGGGAATCGGCGCGGCGGCCCACTCTGGAGCGTCCGGCACCACGCTGTCAGGTGTCGGCGTCATCACCGGCGGCAATTCGGGCTGCTCGCTGGCGGTTTCCAGCACCGGCGCCACCGCTGGCTGCTGGACGATGGCCGGTTCGACCGGGTCATTCCACGGCAGGTCGACAACCTCTTCGACCACGGCCGCCTCGACCACAGGCTCGGCTGCAACCACCGGCGCAACCGGTTCAGGCTCGGGAGTTTGCGTCGGCGCGACGACTGGCGCAGGCTCGACGGGTGCAACTGCCGCAGCGACTACCGGCGCAACAACTGGCGCGGCAGCCACGGATTTGGCGGAATCAACTGTGGCCTGGCTGATCCCCACTGGCTTTAGCGATTGCCTCGGGGCGTCCGCAGTGTCGGCCGGCCGGAACGCGAGCATCCGCAGCAGCACCATTTCAAAGCCGCCTCGCGGGTCCGGTGCCAGCGGCAAGTCGCGGCGACCGATCAGGCCCATCTGATAATAGAACTGCACATCTTCGGCCGGCAGGGCCTGGGCCAGGGCCAGTACCCGGTCCCGATCGCCATGACCATTGTCGACACCCTCGGGCAAGGCCTGGGCGATAGCGACACGGTGCAGCACATTGAGAATTTCCGAGAGCACGCCGCTCCAGTCCGGACCTTGTTCGGCCAGATGGCGGACGGCTTCGAGCAACGCCTTGGCATCGCCTTCGATCAGCGCATGCAGGACGTCGTAGACCTGACCGTGATCGAGCGTCCCGAGCATCGCCCGCACATCGGCGGCCATGACCTTGCCTTCACCGAAGGCAATCGCCTGGTCGGTGAGGCTCATCGCGTCACGCATCGAGCCATCGGCGGCACGACCCAGCAGCCACAGTGCATCATCCTCGAACGGCACGTTCTCGACGCCCAGTACGTGGGTCAAATGCTCGACCACGCGCTCCGGCGTCATGTTCTTCAGAGAGAATTGCAGGCACCGCGAGAGAATCGTTGCAGGTAGTTTCTGCGGGTCGGTGGTCGCCAGGATAAACTTGACGTAGGGTGGCGGCTCTTCAAGGGTCTTGAGCAGCGCATTGAAGGAATGGCTGGAGAGCATGTGCACTTCGTCGATCAGGTAGACCTTGAAGCGCCCGCGGCTCGGCGCGTACTGCACGTTATCGAGCAGCTCGCGGGTATCCTCGACCTTGGTGCGGCTGGCGGCGTCGATCTCGATCAGGTCGACGAAACGACCTTCATCGATTTCACGGCATACCGAACACTCACCACAGGGTGTCGAAGTGATACCTGTTTCACAATTCAGGCATTTGGCGATGATCCGCGCGATGGTGGTCTTGCCGACCCCGCGCGTACCGGTAAACAGGTAGGCGTGGTGCAGCCGCTGGCTGTCCAAGGCGTTGATCAGAGCCTTGAGCACATGGGTCTGGCCGACCATTTCGCGGAACGAGCGCGGACGCCATTTACGTGCAAGAACCTGATAACTCATCGAAAACCATCGCCACTGGGAAGCAGAAGCGGCTAATGCTAGCGGAGCAAGGCCAAAATTGCATCCGGTGCGCTCGTCTAATCTGGCTAAGCTGCTGTTTGGGGGCGGTTTGTTTCAAAAATAGCGGAGTGTTTATGCGGCTGGCCTTGGGGGGACTGCTGTTGATTGGCCTGAACAACGCCGCCGCGCAAGCGCCGTTGCGCTTTGTGGTGCCCGACAGTTGGGCGATGCCGATGGTCCAGCTTGAACACGGCCGCCCCACCCAGGGCATTCTGTATGACGTGATGCTCAGTCTCGCGACCCAGGTCGGTGTACCGGCGGAGTTTCATGTGCTACCTCGGGGCCGGGTACAGAGCGCCATGGAACAGGGCGAAGTCGATGTTCGTTGCTATGCCGCGCAGTCCTGGCTGCCAAACCAGTCAGGCGACTACCTTTGGAGCATCCCGCTCTTTACTCAACCTGATTTACTGATCAGCCGCCCTGACCCGCACACCTCGGTCATTCCAGCGAATCTCTCGCGACAGTCCATCGGCACCGTACTCGGCTACAGCTACCCGACCCTGCAACCGCTGTTCGATGCCAATCAGCTACACCGGGACGATGCCCGCAACCAGGAGCAAGTGCTGGAAAAACTCCAGGCCGGACGCAATCGCTATGCCGTCAGCAATCAATGGACACTGGACTGGTTCAATCAGCGGCTGCTGCCGGGCAGGCAACTGCAAGGCCTGGCGGTGCTACAGGAGCAAAGCGTCGGTTGCTACGTGCGCAATGATCCGGATGTGCCGGTGCAACGGATTTTGCGGACGTTGTTGCGCATGAAAATGTCCGGGGAAATCGATGAGATCATTCGGCTATATATCGGGAAGCCATGAACCTTGTGGGAGCGAGCCTGCTCGCGAAGCGATTCAACATTCAATAGGAGTGTTGGCTGATCGTCAGTCTTCGCGAGCAGGCTCGCTCCCACATTTGATATTCATGAGTCTCACATTGGGTTCAGGCCGCCCGCCACTGCGGCGGTGCGACAAAACCTTCGACCCAGCCCGGCACATCCACTGACGGCATCGGCCGCGCAATGAAGTACCCCTGAGCCACTTCGCAGCCCAACTGCAGCAACAACTCACCGTGCTCGACGCTTTCCAGCCCCTCGGCAATCACCTGCCGGCCAAACGCCCGAGCCAGACCGATCACTGCGGTGGTCAGGGCAAGGTCGTCGCCGTCATGCAGAATGTCGCGCACAAAGGATTTATCAATCTTGATGGTTTGGGTACGTAGACGCTTGAGGTAGCTCAAGGACGAATATCCCGTACCGAAATCCCCCAATGAAAACTGCACACCCAGCGCCTGACAGGCCTGCAGACAATCGCTGACATGCTGGATATTCTCGATGGCGACCGACTCGACGATCTCCAGGTCAAGCCGCTGCGGCGCGACCCCGGCATGCCGCGCGAGAACCCCTTTAAGCCGTTCGACAAAATCCGTCCGCTGGAAATGCCGCGCCGCGATGTTGACGCTCACGGGCCAGTCATGCCCGACCTGGTGCCACTCATCGAGCTGTATCAGCACTTTATCCATCACCCACTCACCGATATCGATGATCAGGTCGGTTTCTTCCACCAGCGGTAAAAACTCCCGGGCAGGCACGATGCCGTTTTGCGGATGCTGCCAACGCAACAGAGCCTCGAAACCGACGACCTCGCCACGACGCATGTTGACCTTGGGCTGGAAATGCAGGCGCAACTCGTCGCAAGCCAGCGCCTGACGCACTTGCTCCACGGTCTGATGAGTGGCCTTCACCTCGCGATCCCGGGATACATCAAACAGATGAAAGCGCTTGCGCCCGCTCTGCTTGGCCACGTACATCGCCTGATCGGCGTGGCGCAACAAGGTTTCGGCATTTTCGTTGTCGTGGGGGAACAGCGTGACACCAATGCTGGCAAACACATTGATGTCCTTGCCATTGAGCGAATAGGGCGCGGAGATTGCTTCCAGCACCCGGTTCAACGCCGCGCGCAGTTCCGGCAAGTCGCGCACATAGCGCAACACCAGCACGAACTCGTCACCGGCCAGTCGCGCCACCACATCCTCACCGCGCACGATGCCGCGCAATCGTTTGGCAACCTCCACCAATAAAAGATCGCCGCTGGCATGGCCGTAGCCATCGTTGACGGCCTTGAAGCCGTCGAGGTCGAGCATGCACACCGCCAGCGGGATGCTTTCCTGCCGTGAAAACTCCAGTGCCTGATCCAGCAAATCCGACAGAAACGCGCGGTTTGGCAGCCCGGTCAGCACGTCATGCCCGACTCGCCATTGCAGAGAATGGAGCAGTTGACGCTTTTCGCTGATATCAAAACGAATCGACAGATAACGCTCGACGCGTCCGGTGGCGTTATCGAGCACCGGCACCATGGTGCTTTCGACCCAATACAGACTGCCATCTTTCGCGCGGTTGCAGATTTCGCCCTTCCAGACACTGCCCAGAGCGATGGTGCGCCACATCCCGGCGAAAAACTCACTCGAATGCATGCCGGAATTGAGCAGGCGATGGTTTCGCCCGAGCAGTTCCTCACGGCTGTAGCCGGAGATTGCGCAGAATTGATCGTTGACGTGGGTGATCCGGCCAGTCAGATCGGTCTCTGAAAAAATGGCGGCGGCATCCACGGCCCTGCGGTACTTCTCATCCATGAGTCAGACTCGCTGTTGCTGGCGGTGGGGCCTGTTTAAGGCAGCAGCACCAATATTTGTAATTTTTTTGAAAGGCTTCAGCGTCGCACCTGGGTTCTCGCAGTCCTGCGAGTACGCGCGCTAATGGCTCACTCACACTCTCCGAACGGTAGAGAGCAGGTCAACCAATGCCTCTTTTGGGCGGCGATTCTACGAAACACATCACATTTTGCAAAGCAAGGTGATGAACCATGCGGTTGCCCGATGCAAAAAACTATCGTTAAGTTCTTGATTATAAATGGGAATAGAGCGATGCAAATTTCAAGTTTTGGACAAACTGAAGACGACGAAAAGCCGCAATGGACAAGACCATGGCAGCGCAATAAAAGTACTTTCAAATAGAAACGCGAAGAGGGTTCGCGTGGCGTTAAGGTGGCGACCCCACCAGCCACACCCCGGCACACAATGTTCCCGCTGTGGCTGCTGCCTTCCGGCTCTGACCGGGTGGCATGCCAGCATGCTCGGTAATCGTTGCGGGCCTTACGGGGTAAGGGTTTCAGGGTTTTTGGGGTGCAATATTTCTACCGTGCAAACTCGCCGCACGGGCAGTAAACCCTCGGGGTGTAGCCAGCACTGTCACACTTTGCTGTAACACTTTGGTGTCACACCCATGGCCTACCTAATCAAGCGCGGGGCGCTCTATTACCTCAATCTCAAGCTGCCTAAGCACCTCTTCCCGAGGTGTCACACTTTACGTTTGAGCCTGAACATCCGACATCGGCAGAGTGCCCAGTTCCTCGCCGCTTCACTAGCTCAGCAGGTGCACAAACACCTGAATGAACACCCCATGGCAGACCTCCGGACGCTGCGTAGGCTGTGTTCGGAGTGGCGAGACTCTGCCCCCTCACCAACTATCCAACCTGCTGCACGGGAGGCGCCGACCAATACCATGATGCGGAACAGCGATGGTCCTACCCTCGCCACCTTGTCGAAACTATATATAGAAGAAGGAAAACGTGGTGGTACGTGGCGGGAGGTCAGCACCTTCGAGGTGGAACGTGCGTTACGCGATCTGTTCGAGTTGATCGGTGACATGCCCGTCGAGGCGTTCGACGCACAACAGGCTCGACTGTTAAAAGAGCGGTTGAGCCGGTGCCCACAATACTTTGGCCTACGCCCTGAGTACGAGGGAAAGACATTGAAGCAAGTGGTTGAGTCTGGCGCCACTTACAAAACCATCACCGCCGTTACCGTAAACAACCGCCTACGCAAACTCTCAGCGTTCATGAACTGGTGCAAGTCGAACGGCTACATCACGGACAATCCACTGCTGGGACTCAAGGCCATGACCGGATCAGCCAAAGAGGCCCGGTTGTCATTTGATCGACACGACCTGACCACCCTGCTGGACCTGGATGCACTTAAGGTACAAGCCCGAAAGCACCCATGGCGCTATTGGTTGCCATTGCTCGGTCGCACCACCGGAGCACGACTAGAAGAACTCTGCCAACTGCGGGTGGATGACTTCATCGAACAACAGGGTATTCAATGCATCCGCATCGACGACAGTCGTGAAGGCCAGAACCTGAAGAACTCCAGCAGCCGACGCGTTCTCCCCTTGCACCCCGCACTGATCGAACTGGGGTTGTTGAAGCATGTTGAATCGGTCCGGAACACCGGAACAGATCGTCTGTTCCCTGAGCTGGAAGCGGTTCGAGGGAAGCTGGGCCACGCACCATCGAAATGGTTCGGTCGGTACAAGACGAAGTTGGGCATCACCGACCCGAGAAAGACGTTCCACAGCTTTCGCCACACACTTATTGACGACCTGCGGGACGCTGGTGTGCAGGACTCACTAATCAAACGAATAGCAGGACACGAGGATGGTGCAGTGACGTTCAGTATTTATGGCAGTCGCAGCCCGCTGAAAGCTATGGCGGAGGCGCTGCGACAAGTAGAGCTTTAAACCCGCATCTACAACTGGGGTTGCATTAGGATCTATGCCCGTGAACTGGTTTGCGTAAACACATAGCCCAATGCGACCCCACATCACTGCTCTCGCAATTGGTTTACCGTCGACGAACTTGTGCGAGTGCAGTTGGCCCGATGACATCGAAGCCTGAGCGTAACGGCGGCACTTACGCCGTCAAGGTAATGGTCTACGCCTAGGCAATGTGGATTAGTGCCGAGCACCACCTGAAATTCATCCGTGCTTATGACCGCATGGTGACTGACACCTAAACCACACCAAAATAGCTCACACGAGTTAAACAGACCAAAAACTACTTTAGCACTTCATCACGAAAAAACACCAAATCGACGCTCAAGACAATACGAAAACCATAGAAGCTCTTCAATTTCCAACCTCGAACTGCAATTACTCCAACCCTATTAAAACAGCACTATACGTCAATTGCAGCACACAAATAACACCATTCAAAACATCAACAACGTCAATTAATTAATCATGCTGTATTCCATTTACAGCAACTAACTAATGCAGTGCTGTACATTAATTACAGCAACAAAAGTGCTGTATCACACATACAGCAAACAGCAAAAAAATTTCAACCCAATGAATTTTTTCGGTTGACAGGAGCGATTAGCGTGATCAACATATGCCTCGTAAACAGTGCTCCCCCCTCGAAAAATCTTTATGAACACAGAACTTCTTATCGGACCCTAAGTGCATGAACAGAACATCCATCTCGGACAACACTCTATCAAAGCTTGTAATGGACTCAAATTAACTCACCATAGTACCCGTTACCGATAGCACCATGGCGGTATCATTCCGTACACAAACTTTAGTTTCAAGCCTCCACTAGACAAGTTTCCTACAGTCGAGTTACGCAACGCCATAACCTCGCATAACCGATACAAATCTCCCTGCTATAACTTATGAAGTCATAGTAGCGGATTCTTTTTGCGTAAAAAACAATTGGACAACACATGAAAAAATCATGCACCCGCTCCAAAAAAGGCTACACCCCAGATGAAGTTGAAGCAATAATTCGCGCTCTCCGGTCGCCATATTGCGATTTCGCTGACGACGAGAGTTTCTTCGACACCCCTCAACTTTACTTCCTAATGACGACTGAATTGGAGATTTTGGGTATAACAGATAACCCGTCCGATGAAAGCGATGAATATTGCGTACCTGCTAATGACCACGATTTTGCTTTCATCATAGAATTTAAAAAGAACTGGGAGGACGTTAATCCTTATTTCTGGGAGTTAGAGATATACCGAGATTATTATAGAGCGCGATCGAACCTCTACAATATCAGGAGAGGTTACCCAGAAACCTCCATCCATCAGCACTTTAAAAAAATAGATAATATTAAGCGCTTACCCTGAGAATCTAAAGACGGCGCCAGAACGCAGTATAAAACTCCTAAACTGTAGTTCTGGCCAACTGCCAGGTTCGATCCCCAAAAAAAAGTCCAAGTAAAACTTACTTCTCCAGTATCAAAACGCAACGGACTATGAAGACCATTAACATCTCAATTGCTCCCCCTGGAGCAGGAAAAACTGAAGCTCTACTAAGTAAGCTCCCCGCCCTATTAGATGCAGGTAAGCGTATAATCCTAGCTCTACCAACCCTAGTTTTGAGCGACAGTATCGCTCGACGTGCGTGCGAGGCTGGAGTTACATATCGCACTATCGACCAGCGTTGCGGCGAAGCGGTAGTCCTCACGCTGGAGAAAGCACTGCGAGAGAAGGCAGATTCGTTCATCATCTGTACGCAGGAGTCGATACGGAAAGTTCAGCACAAACTGTTTTCTGGCTGGGTACTGGTAGTTGACGAACTCCCAAAGGTCGTAGATTACCCCGACTACGGTCTAAAACCGATGGAGCTGGAACGGGTGCTCCACTTTACGGACGAGCTCGATGGACAACTATGGATAAAGGATGATCTTAAGGAAGCAGTACGGGAACAGGTGTCGACAAACCGTGCAGACGCACGAGGAACAGCCTGCTCAACACTAGGAAGGTCGGCCGCACACATCTTTCGGCTACTACTATCCAAAATTGATGTCTTCATCGACCAGCCGCAACCAGACAGTGTGCGTCATATACGTGCTGTTGAAGAGTTTACAGACTGGTGGGAAATCTTCTCATCAGCCATTGAGTGCCACGTACTGGCAGCGAGCATCCAGAACAGCGAGTTCGAGGTATTTGCGACGGTCCATGGCTTTCACTTCAAGCGGTCTGAATTCACGCCAGAAGGCAACCCCATTAACAGCGTCGTAACCATTTTCCCTGTTGTTCAGACTGGTCAGAAGTTCAGTAAGGGAATGATGCTTGCCCCGCACGGAGATAAGCGGCTTATTGATATCGTTCTAAAGAACATTCTGGAGCGCACAATGAGTCTACCGCTTTTATTTGCCAACAAATGGGCCAACTTGCAGTTCACACGTGACGTTGAATATATCCCAAAAGACTGTCGCGGCCTGAACAACTATACTCACGCAACTGAGGCAATAGTACTTTTCGGCGGCAACCCGAGCCCTTCGGACAGTAATGGAATAAAGTATCTTTCCGCAAAGTACGGGAAAGACTTCGAAGAAGCGTTCATCACGACCAGATTTCTGGAGCCATCTTTACAGGCGGTTACTCGCACGGCTGTTCGCTGTTATGACAACACCAAAGATTTGCATTTCTACGTTCAGGACCATCGTGTTGTTGATTATCTGCGTTCAACGTACTTCCCAGATGCGACAGTTGACTGGTCACTGGCAAGTACAGTACCCATCAAACGAGATGGCAGGAAGCTGGACGAGAAAACCGAAGAAGAAGTTAAACGGCTAATATCACTCGGTACTTCAACGTGTCAGATTCAGCGAGAAACTGGAGTTTCACGCCCGAAGATAACCAAGATGAAGAAAATGCACAAAGCTGCCTAACATTCCCGACAGTGTGTAACCTATCCTAAAAGACTTCTTAGGAAGGGTTACACCCTATTCATCGCAACGACCTATGCCGTTCGGCACGGATTAATTTACATAATGAAAAAAGAGATGGGGCAGAGAACCCCCTCTTCGCTTTGCTTTTCGCTTTCAACCTAGCTTAGTAACTTGTGGCGTGAGCCATGACTGAGCATCCAAAAAGAACTAATAGTGACGCAATCACATGGGTAAGTCTATGCCTGTAGGCACCAGTTCTATCCCCACAATTAAGAGCAAGAGCAACAGCGGGAGGGGCACCCCCTACCCTCCCTTCTTGAACCTCTACAATTATTAACTAACCAAAGTACTACTAATAGAGGATTACTTCGTGACGTAAACGTCACAACTAACTTTGCAAGGTAATAACTCTACCAGTAGGGTGGAGTGGTGCAGCACCACCCTGCTCTTCGCTTGTACCATGCCGAGAGGCATAAGATATGGTGCCCGTGGCGGAACGCCACACATTACCCCTGTTTGAGTTTACTCTACCGGGCGTAAACATCAGGTGCTTCGTCTGCCACCGCGACAATTAATCGTGAACCGATGTTTTGAATAAGTAGCGGAGCAACCAAAACTGAACCGGAGTCTAAACCCCTTCACAACAGCAAAAATAAGTCAACTAATTTAGTATGAAGGTATTGACTTTTACGGATTTCGTAGTACACTCGTAGAGTGAAATTAGCAACTTCACCACCCCTTCCAAAACGTCGAAACATCCCCCCTCCGCAATAACTTCTTTCGGACCACTCGTTTCTTACTGAGTTGTCTTTTTCTGTTTCCGATCCAGTGAAGATGATCGGTAGTAACATTGGGAGGATAGCTGTACCGGATAGGTTTGATGCGAACCTTCAAGGTGATCCTGGCCAGAGGATGCAGCGACAACTGGCCACTAATTAACCCTATTTGCTTCGCAACGGAGCAAACCGCACTTGCCCATAACAAGTGTCCTAGCAGCACCACTACCCCGTAACCTCATCACGAGTGCGGGGTACTTTTTCCCGTAACAAACTTCATCAAACATACCGAAGGTAACTCATATGGCACAACGCCGACCAATTCGTCTGCGGACTTGCGAGTCTTGCAACCGTAACTTTTACAGCCGCTCTCCCCTTAGCCGCTACTGCTGTGTCGCACACCAGGTCAAGGAATGGAGAGCCAGAAACAAGTCCACCCAACATGAACTTGAGCAACAGTACATCACCCAAGAACTTGAGAAGTCCAACCAACCAAAACAGGAAGTCGCTTAATGAGTCACAAGACAGTTTGGCTAGAAATCGACAAGAGCAACCAAGCAATTATTTCGTACTTCATCGAACAACCAACTGGCACATCCGACAAAGTTGATTACGTTCAAGCAACGCTGGACGAACTAACGTACTTGAACGCATTGGAAGATTCAGTACTCCCACCTGGGATGGTAGTCACCCTTAGTGACTTACAGGCTCATCGGGCCCGAGTAGCATCAGCGAAGAAAGACAAGACAGCACCTACTATCGAACCTGCCTCCAAGGTGTCGCAGCAGCCTTCTAAGGGCGATAGCGAACGTAGCACTACCAATCCAAAGACCAATAACGACAAAGCGAAGGCAAGCCTTATCAGCGCTCTTCGCAAGCACCGTTCACGCAAATAACAAGGTAACCCAACATGACTGATACAAAGCACTACAATTACGGCACTGAAGTTGTCGAATTCTTCAAACACGATGATGAAGCGTTACGAAAATTCATCGCACAACGAGAAGTGGATTACTTTCGCAGCAGCGAATCCCTGCTTCACCCACAGCTTGGAGTCCAAGTAAGTTGGTCTAGTGACCAACCCATGGGTGTCGCCCTTAAGGACTTAACTGAGTTGTTACTGAAGGGCTACAAGGTAGTAACAGCTTACTCCAAACCACTCGACTTCAACGTTCAACTTCGGAAGCCAGATTCTGTAATCGATTCCGACCTAATTAAAATCGTTGAGCAGGCTAAGGCTGACTACACCGAAGAGCGGTATGTCCGGAACGTCGACGAAACAAAGCGTCAGATTGCCTTTACTGTCGCACGTGAGATGCGGGAAGCGGAGACAGCAGCAGCCAAAGCCACAGCAGATAGGTTGACTACCATTCAGGATAACGCACTGGCTGACTTGCTCGCTGCTTACTCCAAACCAACCAAGCCCAAGTCCAAGAAGGTCGATGCGGTGACAGCGTGAGCCCGGAGAATCCAACCAGACTACTGGGCATAAACTTCACGGACGATGAGTTTCACCTAATCAACTGTCACGCTCGTAAGCAAAAAATGCCGGTTCGCAACTTCGTTGAATACATGATTCGCTTCTACATCAACTCAATGCAGCAGCAACAACCGGCAAAGCTGAAGTAACTTCAACAGCGAGCGAGTACACACTCAAACACTAGTGCAAGAGAAAATTTTTATTAGTGTAAGAGAAAGTGATTAGTTACATAAAAAACATTAGCGCAAGAGAAAATAGTTGCGAGAAGGCGCTTGACTTCATCGCCAAGCCCTGCTTTTCTGGAAATACAAAAGTCACTCGGAGAACCAGAAATGATCGCTTTCAAGCCTCCCCTTAACGCCTCTGATGATACTTGGCACGAGTACGCAGATGACTGCTGCCTTTACTTTAATTCGAAGCTCAGCCATTTTCTCATTGAAGGATTCGGTTATAAACCACGATGGGTGAATCAGAGACTAGGGGTCGGACTTACTTCAACCATCAAAGCTTACACAATGAAGTACGACCTATACCTTCGAATGTTCCCAAGACCCGAAGCTGGCTGGCCACGAGAGACACTTGTTATTGCACGTATTGGCTTCAAGGACGAACGAAAAGGACATGGTCGTCGTTTATTGACGCTGATGACCGAACTCGCCCCTGAGCTTGGTTATAAACATATTGCCATCGAGTGTGCTAACGAGAACTCCAGTGCTTTTGGCAGACGCTTTGGTCTTCAACCAATGGACGAACGCGGAAGTAATTGGATCGGCACCGTTGACGATGTCCAGCGAGCACTTGAGCAGTCTTTGTAATCTAAATAACAGGAATAACAGTCGGTCAAAATAAACACTACGCTGTCGTTGGCCACCGAGGCAAAACTATCGACCAAGTAATCAAGCAACTATTTCCCATAGGCGGCTCTGCAATAGGTAATGCGAATTTGTAGCACGTCAAAGTCCCTAACTTCGGGGGCCTCGTCATCATGGGGTTAAGCAAAAGTGCCTTCGTACGCATTCTTCCGAAGCGGCGGAGAATTTGTTGACACTTGCTTGTTCGGACCAGCGAAAGCCAACCTTTTTTGCACTACAGGGGGTTAGGCGACCCATCTGAATTACCTTGTTTGTCATTCATCACCAGTGAGCTGCTTCCGCCTCCAGTTCGCGCCATCGGAGATTGACCTGGGTCGCACCGGAAGCACCAGTGCCGTCTCTTAATTAACAGAATAGTATTGTGTAAATTAGCCAACCCGCAGAAACACTGGACTACTCATGTAGGAACATGATCTAATTAACACATAAGCGTATTCCGTCATGGAGTGTTAATTAGAGATGAACATCGTAGAAGCGGTGAAAACAGAGGGTGAAGCCGAAACCATCTCTCGCAAGTTAGCCAAGAACGCCAGGGGCAATTCCCTGTACGCGGACATCTGGCGGTTCGGGGTCAACACCGCTCTTCGTATCAGTGACCTACTCAGTCTTACGTTCGAGGATGTCAAAGGCGACAAGCTGGTGATCAAGGAAGCCAAGACCGGCAAGACTCGCGCCATTGACCTCAATAGTTCAGCCAAGGCCATTGTAGGCCGCCGTAGGGCTGCTCACCCCACCCACACATACGTATTCGAGGTGGAGAGCAACCGGGCAAAGGGAAAGCCAGTAAGTCGTGTCGCAGTAGCCAACGCCTTCAAGGCCGTAGGTGACGAGATGAGCCTGCAACTGGGTACTCACTCGATGCGGAAGACTCGCGGCTGGTTGATGTACAACGGTGGGGTATCCATCGAGAAGATTTGCAAGGTACTGAACCATTCAAGTCCAGCTGTCACGATGGCGTACATCGGCATCACACAAGCAGAAGTTGATGCGACCTATCACGAGTTCGTGTTTTAAGCCTCTATAAGCTTCCCGGCGCTCCTACTGCGTGAATATTAGCCGCCTCCGGGCGGAATTTTCATGCCTTTGATATTTTGAATTTATGGCCGCTGACAGCGAGGTGGCACGGAAATGGCTCTTAACCTCGACCTACACTGATCGAAATTTCAACCGTTTTGCTAGCTACCCACTTGATATTTGGCTATAGATTCACGGGCAGCATTCGGCCGAGGGCAAGTGCAAAACTATACGCGATGCATTTCTTCAAGAATCTTACTGAACTTAGTGCAGACTTCGTCCCTCAACGCTCTACTTGAGATTACATACTTTTCGGATTTAGAAATGACTTCAATATTATAAACCATTGTTAGTGTTCCGATGAAGTCGGAGCTTAGGCTGGACGAGTCATATACTAAAATTAGTAATTTATCAGGGGAGATGGCGAGCCTAATAAAATATAAAGGTTCCTCTTCAACCGCGCCGTTATTAATAACAACCACATCATCACCTAAAACAAAATGTTCGCCCAAGGCATTAATGTGAGCAACTATCCAGCTCATCTTACCTATTGTCTGAGCAAGCTCTGAATCAAGAACTCTCTCCACCATAAACTTTAGGATCGTGTTATCCCTTAAAGCCTGAACATTGAAATCTAGCTTCTCTATAAGTCTAGCTATGCTTGGGTTCGCCTCGTGGAGTTCGTTGACATAGTCATCAATTTCAGCAATTCTTTTATATTTTTCGAGCCTTTTAGGACTTCGTTCGATCATGGAGGCCATAAACATTGACCAGATACTCCGCTCCTCTTCGCTCAGTGCGTTAACCCCATGATCCAGCAGCTTTCTATGAACAATAGCAGCTTGATCATCAATCTTCGCCATCACTTCTTTTTCAATTTCATCGGACGGTTCTTTGGCCCCTCGATATTCCGGATATATCGTGTAAAGATTCTCTACGTACGCAACCGACTTGGGAGCACCTTTCCGGAAAGAAATATCTCCCCCACCATTTCGCTGATAAATCCACAGCGCCCCGCTCTCATCCTGCCACTCTTTCAGAAGAAACCTTGGAATAAAATGGTGTTTCGTAGAAACCTTTTGTTGTGACATGAAATCGATCCCTGAAAAGATAAACTAGCAAACTTCTCGCACACCAAACCGCACATAATGCAGGCAGGTTTGGGAGCGGACTCAACTCGAACCGCGACCAGCCGCCTGAAACCCTGGGGCGTACGTTGCCATTCAATCCCGGCCAATGGCAAGGTGAACTAGAATTGTCGCAACATCACTGAGGAACGGAAGCCATGTCGGATAACCCAGAAGCCAACATCGCAACGGCGGACGCATTGACGCTGCTCCTGCACAACCAGCACGCCATATGTGCGGCAATTGAAGAGGTCACAAAGTGGCTCTCAGAGAATGGAGTGGGAAGTGTTGCCGTTAACGCCATGAGCACTCTGGAAACACTAGACACGAACGCTCACGCTATAACAGAAGCGATCATGCGACTGCGCCAGTCGTAGGTATCGGAAAGCGAGCCATTCACAAGAGTGGGCGTACCCGCTCAAGATCTGAACGGGCTTAGAATCCCCGCCGAAGCGGGGTGGAAGTGTTTACTTCTCTTAGCGACGAAGTGCTTGAGCTAGCAGACTATTGACGCCTTTTGTCCATTCCGTTGGTTTCTCTTCGCTGATCGTTACCAAGGCTTCATAGGTAGTGATCCCCGCTTTTGCTGCGGCTTCATCTATGCAATTGCGTGCATAGCTAATAGCTACGGCTTTCGTAGTCCCCAATTTGTACGTAGCAGTCCACACGGTTGTGAGCTTGTGCTTGGAGAAGTGCTTTTTCGCGAGCTCATCGTTGAACTTGTCGCGGGCTGCTCTGCTGACTCCGTTGTCGAGGTCAACCGTAACGAGTGCGTAGTAAGTCATGGCGAAATCCTCAGCGATCTTTGTTGGATTGGGACACGAGAGAACCCGCTAGGGCCTTCGTCTGGTCGCTGTACTTCTCGCTCTGAAGCACCCGCCCTGCGAAGGCTTCCATCTCAGCACTCGTTTGCTTCCCAGTTCTGGTCTGAGCCAGCACCGAGGCTGCAAGACTTTTAGCAGTAGCAGACTTGCTAGGGGTACGGAGGGTTTCGGAAGCCAGCTTGGCTGTCTTCGCTGAGGATTGCTTTTTATTGCTAGGCATGACAATTCACCTGTGTAGACAAGGATGGAAGTGTCAGACCTAGGGAGGACCGGCCAGCAGAGAACCGTTGACGATCCCGCCAATGTTTGGCTCAATGCAATCCCCCTAGGGCTAACGTAATCGCTACTGTTTAGCTTTAGTTGGTGCGGGTGGTTGTGATCTAAGTTGTCCAGACCGAACACGACCACTCGCAGACTTTTCTAAGTACCTCATTCGAGGTCAGCAGCTAACGACAAACCCTACATCTAGGGTTTTTTTGTCGTCTGCGTACAGCATATTGCGTTTTGAAGGGAGATTGCAACGTACTACCTGTGGATAAACCTGTGCGTAAATTGTGTGTGAAAGAGCGAATCGGCGTGTAGGCCGCAATGCTGCTGGACCGGGCCTTTTTTCATCATTTTCAACAATTGAAAACAGCCAAATAGATTTTTAATGCCGCGATCCCTATCACAAAAATTCACTGTAATTGGGTGAGTACATCGCGCAGTCATCAGTGCCGAATTCGCCTTGGTTCACTTCTTTTCCCTGTTGGCATGGTCGCCGTACGCGTATCCCATTCGCGATGCCTCCCGCTCCCGCTCCTGGCTGTACATTTCACTCAGCGTCCATTTCAACCGTTCGTGTTCAACCTTCAACGCTGCCAGTTCGGTCGAGCCATCCCGATGCATAATGATCAGCTTGGCGATGTTCTGGTGGGCCTTACGCAAGTCTTTGCATGTCATCTCCAGCTCGGCACACAGCAGGGTACATTGATGCTTCAGCATCTCTTCGTGAGTGGGAAGCCCCAGTTCAAATCCGCCGTCATCGATCAAATCGTCTTTCATCACGCACATACCGAACACTGTATGTACGAACAGTATTCTGACAGACTGATCACATCAATCTTTGGCTGATGGATGGCAAGACCACCACAGAATCGTCGTGGCGGCGAGCAACCTATGACCCGTCAGACTTTCCCTTGATCTATCGCGAGATGCTCGAATGCCTCCAAGGCGCCGTTAGGTAGCTGCACCAGCTTACTCACTGCTCTGGCGATTTGAGGGTTCAAGTACAACGGTGAGTTGGTCGCAACGAAGTTGAAATTATCAGAGGCGCTGAAAGGCTTCCCCCCACCGAACATTGCGTTACGCCAGACAAGACCCTTATGAGCTCGGTGATGCTGGTCTGCAAGGATCTTCTCGAGTGCGCCGATCTCTAGGTGCCCACCAGCGGGCTCCCCGCCCAGCCTTGCTTTGATCTTATTTAAGTTCCTAGACAAAACCTCTTCTGACGGCTTGTCGTTATAGTGCTCGATATCAAGCACAACGCAGTACTGGCGGAGGCGCCAAACCAGTGCATCCAACCCTGCTAGCTCGTGATCGAATAGGTGGAGTGATACGACTAGATATCGATCACCACCAGACTCTGCAAGATGATTGAAGACCGCCCGCTCATCGTCGGGCAAAACGATGTCGTAGCCTAAACGATCATTTACCCTCCTGAGACCTTCAGCGATGTTGTGCCCCACCCCCTTGGAGCTAACCCTGCGAAGAAGCAGCATGCACTTCAAGTACTTTTCTACAGCTTGCAACCCAGACCAAATGGCCTGTGTAGCCAAACCGGCCCTCAGGGCCAACCTTGCTGCAATGTAGTCACCATCTCCCGTATCCCTGAAGCACCTGATGGCGAAGTCATTGATCCAAGCGGCTTCTGAAGGCGCCTGGTACTCGGAGACAAACTGTTGCCAAGTCTTCTTTACGTCGTCGCTCATGCTTACATCTCACCGAAAAGTTCAGCGATAGTAATGACCACCATAGCTAGGGGCCAGCAGCACGTTGACGCCAGTTGCAGCTACAGGTGGCTGGACACTTGAAGGGTTGGAGAAACAACAGGCAGACGCTAACATGCCGCTTATGATGCACCACTTTGGTGTACCTAAACGCTGTCACACTTCGAGATTTTTTACTGACAAATCCTTGTAAAATCAAGGACTTAGAGATAGGTGGTAACCCCACCAGCCACACCCCGGCACACAATGTTCCCGCTGTGGCTGCTGCCTTCCGGCTCTGACCAGGTTCACGGGTAATCGTTGCGGGGGGACCGATGGGGTCACCATAACGACGCTCACCTGACGGCGAGCCGCGCCATTGTACCTATCTGAGTCGAAGTTACAACTGTTAGGGCGGATTAAAAAATATAGCTGCTTCAATGACATGCAGAACGCCCGAAAGATCATGGTATCCGCCGACCCTTACAGGTCCTGTACGACTTCGTCCGCCCTGCCGCCCTCGCGCTGGATGACCAGATGAATGAAGTGCAGCTTGGCGATCACCGCCGGTGGGAGCACGAAAGGATAAAAATCCGGCTGTCCCATGCTGCGCGAAAGCTCATTGAGCATGCCGGCCAGTTCAATCCAGGCGTTGACGAACGACAGGAACGTCGCACCACCGGGGTGCTGCGGATCGTAGAGGGTGTCCAGCTGAAACGGCTGATAGTCGAAGTCCATTTCCCGGGCACTCATGCCAAATCCCAGCGCCGTATCCACCGCGTCCATCATGTGCAGGTAGTGCGCCCAGGTTTCAGCCCAGTCTTCCCAGGGGTGCATGGTGGCGTAGGCACTGACGCAGTGCTGCTGCCAATCCAGCGGGGCGCCTTGCTGATAATGACGATCCAGCGCCTCGGCGTAGCTGGCACGCTCATCGCCGAATAGTCCTCGAAACGGTTCCAGCCAATCGGTGTTGGCAATCAACCGGTCCCAATAATAGTGCCCGACTTCGTGACGGAAATGCCCGAGCAATGTGCGATAGGGTTCGTGCATCTGCACCCGTACCTGCTCACGATGGGCGTCATCGGCTTCCTTGATATCGAGGGTGATCAGTCCGTTCGCATGACCAGTGGTGGGTGACTTGCCTTCGAGGTCCACACCGATGAAATCGAAGGCCAGGCCCTCCTCCTCATCCACGGTTTTCGGAATGACCTGCAAACCCAGGCTGACCAATTGAGCGACCAGACGCCGCTTGGCGGTTTCCACCTTTCGCCAGCGTTCGTGGTTTTCGGCTATCGATAGATCAGGAATGGTGCGATTCAAGCTACAGGCGATACACAAGGCGTCGTGATCATTGGCAGGCAACAACCAATTGCAGGCGGCCGGGGAATCGAGGTTGGCACAGCGGCGAAACAGGCCTGCTCCGGGATCGACATCCAGCAACCAGGTGCCCGATGGCTCACCCGGCTGCAGCGAGGACAAACGAGTCTGTTCCGGCTCATAACCCAACGCCGCCGAACAAGCCAGGCACTGACTGTTGCGAAAGAACAGCGACTGGCCGCAACGACAGGGCCAGACCTTGCTGTTGCGCGAACTATCACCGATGAACGGTGCGGCGATGCGCGAAGTGAGCTGTTCGAAGAAACGGTACATGGCGATCTCTCCCTGGGCTTGCCAAGACTAGATCATTCCCGAGAGGTGATCGTTCCCGTTTTTTGCGGGGCTGTTGAAATCGCCTTCGCGAGCAAGCCCGCTCCCACAGGTATTTCAGGCGGCCTCAGGATGGGCATTCACTGGAGATCAAACTGTGGGAGCGAGCCTGCTCGCGAAGACGGAGTACCTGGCGATGCCGATGTTGGCTGTGCCGACCTCTTCGCGAGCAGGCTCGCTCCCACAAAGTAACTTGGGGAGCGGGCTTGCGAATGATGTCAGACCGAAATGTTGTGATCCTTCAAGAAAACAACAAACGTCTCTTCATCCAGCACCTTCAGCCCCAGCTCATTAGCCTTGGTCAATTTGGAGCCCGCGCCGGGCCCTGCCACCACGCAATGGGTCTTGGCCGACACGGAGCCGGCGACCTTGGCGCCGAGGCTTTCGAGCTTGTCCTTGGCCACGTCGCGGCTCATCAGCTCCAGGGAGCCGGTCAACACCCAGGTCTGGCCGGCCAGCGGCAAGCCTTCGACGACTTTCTTTTCGCTGTGCCAGTGCATGCCGAAGTCGGCCAATTGTTTTTCGGCTGTCTCGGCAAGCAGCCGATTTTCCTCGACTGCAAAAAACTCGCGAACCGAATTGGCCTGCTTTTCCGGCAGCGCCTGGCGCATATCCAGCCAGTCGGCGCCGATCACCGCCTGCAGCGAACCGAACCTGTCGGCCAGTTTCTGCGCCCCGCCCGGCCCTACCAATGGAATGTGCAGCTTGTCGAGGAAACCACCCAAGGTGGTGCTGGCAGCAAACTCGGCGCCCAACTCGCCCTGATCCTGAATCTGCAATCCATGCTTGAGCAGATCGGCGATGACCTGCTGGTTATGCGCATCCTCAAAGAAGCTGTGGATCTCGTGGGCGACTTCCAGGCCGACATCCGGCAGGTAGGTCAGCACGTGCGGCAGCGCTTGCTGCACCCGTTCCAGCGAGCCCAGGGAGCGCGCCAGCACCTTGGCCGTTTCTTCACCGACATCGGGAATCCCGAGGGCATAGATGAAGCGCGCCAGCCCTGGTTTCTTGCTGTCTTCGATAGCACTGAGCAACTTCTTGCTCGATAGCTCGGCAAAACCTTCCAGATCGACAATGTCCTCGAACTTCAGGGCGTAGAGATCGGCAGGCGAATTCACCAACCCCTCGTCCACCAGTTGCTCGACGCTTTTGTCGCCCAGGCCTTCGATGTCCATTGCCCGACGGGAAACGAAGTGAATGATTGCCTGCTTGAGTTGCGCGCCACAGGCCAGTCGACCGACACAGCGATACACCGCGCCTTCGCTGACGGTCTCGCGGCCCTTGCTGCGCTTGACCAGTTGCGTGCGCTCGACATGGGAACCACAGACCGGGCACTGCTCCGGGATCTGTACCGGTCGCGCATTTTCCGGGCGACGCTCGGTGACCACTTGCACCACTTGCGGAATCACGTCACCGGCACGGCGAATGATCACCGTGTCGCCGATCATCAACCCCAGACGCGCCACTTCATCCATGTTGTGCAGCGTGGCGTTGGCCACGGTGACACCCGCGACCTTGACCGGCTTCAGACGCGCCACCGGGGTGACGGCCCCCGTGCGGCCCACCTGGAATTCCACATCGAGCAATTCGGTGAGCTCTTCCATGGCCGGAAATTTATGCGCGATGGCCCAGCGCGGCTCACGGGCGCGGAAACCCAGCTCACGTTGTGAAGCGATGCTGTTGACCTTGAACACCACACCGTCGATTTCATAGGGCAACGCGTTGCGACGCTCTCCAATGTCGCGGTAGTAATCCAGGCATTCATCGATGCCGTTCGCCAGTTTCAGTTCATGGCTGATCGGCATGCCCCAGGCTTTGAGCTGTTGCAGATTGCCGATGTGCGTATCGGCGATATCCGCGGACACCTGGCCGATGCCGTAGCAGCAGAACTCCAGTGGCCGGTTGGCGGTGATCTTCGAATCCAGCTGCCGCAAGCTGCCCGCCGCCGCATTGCGCGGGTTGGCGAATGTCTTGCCGCCGACTTCCAGTTGCGTGGCATTGAGCCGCTCGAATCCAGCCTTGGACATGAACACTTCGCCGCGTACTTCCAGGGTCGCCGGCCACCCTGTGCCGTGCAGCTTGAGCGGGATGTTGCGCACGGTGCGCACGTTGATGCTGATGTCTTCGCCTGTGGTGCCGTCGCCGCGCGTGGCACCGCGCACCAGCAGGCCATCTTGATACAACAGGCTGACCGCCAGACCATCGAGCTTGGGTTCGCAACTGTACTCCACCGCGGCGCCGCCACCGAACAAATCGCCAACCGGCAAATCCAGCCCTTCGGTCACCCGGCGATCAAACTCGCGCATGTCGGTTTCTTCGAAGGCGTTGCCAAGACTGAGCATTGGCACTTCGTGGCGTACCTGGGTAAATGCCGACAACGCTGCGCTGCCCACCCGCTGGGTCGGAGAGTCGCTGGTGATCAGTTCGGGATTGGCGGCTTCGAGCGCCTTGAGCTCATTGAACAACCGATCGTACTCGACGTCCGGGATGCTCGGTTCGTCCAGCACGTGGTAGCGATAGTTGTGCAGATCCAGCTCGGCACGCAGCTCTAGAATGCGGTCTTTGGCGGCAGTCATGGGTGTTCTCTCATAAAGCAAAAGAGCAGCCGAGGCTGCTCAATCTATTTTGCCGATCGTCCCGCGCCCGGCGCGGGGACAACCCTTTGAATCAACGCTTCTGGGTCAGGGCGCGACGCTCGAATTCAACGATACGCTGACGGTAGTGCTCGATCGTCTGGGCGGTCAGCACGCTGCGCTGGTCGTCCTTCAGTTCACCGTTCAGCTCTTGGGACAGCTTACGCGCCGCGGCCACCATGACATCGAAGGCTTGCTTCGGATGACGCGGACCTGGCAGACCCAGGAAGAAGCTCACCGCCGGGGTGCTGAAATGGTCGATGTCATCCAGATCGAAAACACCCGGCTTGACGGCGTTGGCCATGGAGAACAGGACTTCGCCGTTACCCGCCATGCTTTCGTGGCGATGGAAGATGTCCATCTCGCCGAAACGCAGGCCGCTCTCCAGAATGTTCTGCAACAGCGCCGGGCCTTTGAAGCCGGCCGCGTCGCGGCAGATCACGCTGATCACCAGCACTTCTTCGGCTTGTGGCTGATCTTTGTCGCTGACCGAAGGTGAAGCCTTGGTGTCTTCGACGAAATCGTCGTCGCGGCTGCTGAAGCTCGGGCCGCCATCCAGGTCAAGACTCAGATTCATGTCGCCCTGGGACGGCTCGCCAGCACGCTTGCCACGCTTGGAACCCGATTCGCGCGGCTCGCGTGCCGGCATGCTCACCGACGGCAAATCCTGCTCGTCCAGCTGCGGTTCCTTGTGGGCATCCAATACGCGGGACGGGCCCAACAGCTCGGCGCTGGTGTCCTCGTCCGGCAGGTTGGACAGACTTCGGTCAAGACGGAATTTCAGTTTTCCCTTGCCGCCGCGCATACGGCGCCAGCCATCGAAAAGAATACCGGCAATGACAATGATGCCGATGACGATCAGCCACTCGCGCAGACCGATTTCCATGTAATCCCGTGCCTCTATAAAAAATGCTGAAAAATAAGGGGTTTACAACCTGTAAACCGCTTTAAAACGTGGCGCCAACTCTATGTTCTGACAGGCGTTTTGCCCACGTATACGAAAAATTGACATTAAACTAGCACGACCAAAGGCAACTTTACACCGTCTGTCACTATGGCTTCAGCGAATATGTCGATTGGCCAGCAAGTCAGGACAAGTAAAAAGTCCCATGAGCCCGTAGTATCCGTCCTACAGATACAAATCAGGCATCCACCATCGCCATCGCCTCCTCGACATCCACAGCCACCAGACGCGAACAACCGGGTTCGTGCATCGTCACCCCCATCAGCTGCTCAGCCATTTCCATGGCGATCTTGTTGTGGGTGATATAGATGAACTGCACCGTCTGCGACATCTCTTTGACCAGCCGTGCGTAGCGTCCCACGTTAGCGTCATCCAATGGCGCGTCAACCTCATCGAGCATGCAAAACGGCGCCGGGTTCAACTTGAAGATCGCAAAAACCAGGGCCAATGCGGTCAGGGCCTTTTCGCCACCGGAGAGCAAATGGATGGTGCTGTTCTTCTTTCCAGGCGGTTGCGCCATGATCGTTACCCCTGTATCGAGTAGATCTTCGCCCGTCAGTTCCAAATACGCGCGACCTCCACCGAAAACTTTTGGGAAAAGCGCCTGTAAACCGCCATTGATCTGATCAAAGGTATCCTTGAAGCGGTTGCGGGTTTCCTTGTCGATCTTGCGAATCACGTTTTCCAGCGTCTCCAGCGCTTCCACCAGATCGTCGTTTTGCGCATCCAGATAGCGTTTACGCTCCGACTGTTGCTGGTACTCGTCGATGGCCGCGAGGTTGATCGCACCGAGACGCGCAATCCGCGCGGCAATGCGTTCGAGTTCTTCCTCGGCGGCTTTTTCGCTGGCCTCGGCGGTCAGCGTGGCGAGCACGCCGTGCAAGTCGTAACCGTCTTCGAGCAGCTGGTCCTGCAACGCCTTGCGCCGCACCGTCAGCGCTTGCCATTCCATGCGTTGCTGTTCGAGCTGACCGCGGATCAGCTGCGATTGCTGCTCGGCCTGGCTGCGGCGTTTCTCGGCGTCGCGCAGTTCGCGGTCGGCATCTTCGAGGGCGATCTGCGCGGTCTTGAGTTCTTCGTCGACGGTCATGCGCTTGTCGAGCAGCTCTTCGAGTTTCAGGCGCAGCTCTTCCAGCGGTGCCTCGCCCTCCTCCAGATTGAGGCTCAACTGTTCACGCTTTTCGGTCAGACGTTCGGACTGCATTTCCAGACGCTCCAGCGCCTGGCGGGTCGAATCATGCTGCGCCTTGAGCGACCCCAGACGCACCGCCAGCTGATGGGCGTGATCCTTATGCTGTCGCGCTTCCTGACGCACCCGGTCAAGTCGCTCACGCAAGCTGTCGCGCTGGGCCAGCAGCAATTCGCGCTGCTCGGTGTCCAGCGCCATGCTGTCGAGGGCTTCCTGCAAGTGCACCCGCGCTTCGCCGATCTGTTCGTGCTCCAATTCGCGTTGTTCGCCCAACTCGGCGATCTCTTCATCGAGGCGAGTGCGGCGCAAAGTCAATTGCTCGGCTTTGGCCTTGCCGGCCGACAACTGGGCTTTTAGCTCACCTTGCTGGCGGGCTTCGTCTTGCAGCAAACGACGCAAATGTTCGCGGCCGTTTTCCTGCTGACGCTGTTGCGCCCTGAGATTTTGAAGTTGGGTTTCCAGGGTTTCGACGGCGGCTTCACGCTCTTCGCGCTCAAGGCTCAGTTGCTGGATTTCCTGCCCCCGAGCCAACACCCCGCTTTCCGCTTCACTGGCGCGCCGCACCCGCAGGAAATGCCGGCCAACCCAGTAACCGTCGCGACTGATCAGGCTCTGCCCGCTGGCCAACTGAGCGCGCAAGGCAAGGGCCTGCTCAAGACTCTCAACCGGCTTGACCTGCCCCAACCAGGGCGACAGATCGATCGACGCCTCGACCTTGTCCAGCAAACTGCCCGGCACCCGCGCGCCATCGCTGGCCGGGCTGAGCAGACGCAGATCGCCCTGGGCAAACCCGGACAGGTCGAAATCGTTGAAGTCATCCACCAGCACGGCTTGCAGATCGGCACCGAGCACGGTTTCCACCGCCAGCTCCCAACCGGCTTCGACTTTCAGGCCTTCGGCCAGGCGCGGGCGATCGGCCAGGTGCTGTTCGCGCAGCCACTCGGCGGTGCCGGTGCCCGGATCGAGCGCGGCTTGTTGCAAGGCCTCCAGTGACGCCAGACGCCCATTGAGGCGTTGCAAATCGCCCTGGGCCTGCTGCTGCGCCGACTGGGTTTGCTGCAATTGCTGGCGCAGTTGTTCGAGCTTTTCGACCTGTGCTTCTTCACTGGTCTGCAAATCTTCCAGGGTCGCCTCGGACTCAGCCAGTTGCTCGCTGAGTTCCATGATCGCCGCGTCTTCCGGGTCGGCCGACAGCAAGGCGCGCTCTTCACCGAGACGCTTCTGGCGATCGGCCAGACGCTCCAGGCTGGTCTCCAGTTGCTGGATTCGCGACTGCTGGACTTCGGCCTGACGCCGCGGCTCGGCGGCGGTCAGGTTGAATGCATCCCACTGTTCCTGCCAGCCATGCATGGTGGTTTCGGATTCTTCCAGCGCGGCCGCAGCCTCTTCGGCGGCGGCGCTGGTGACTTCCTGCTCGGGGGTGAGCATGTCCAGCTCTTCACCCAGGGTCAGCAGCAAGGTGCGGTCATGGCCCAGGTGCGATTCGGTTTCCAGGCGCGCGCGCTCGGCTTCCTTCAAATCGTCCTGCAGCTGCCTCAGGCGTTGCTGGCCATGCTGGATACTCTGCTCGACCCGGGCAATGTCACCCCCGACCGAATAGAAGCGCCCCTGCACCAGATTGAAGCGTTCGGACAGGTCATGGTGCCCGTCACGCAATCTTTCGATGCTGGCATCGGCGTTGCGCTGCTCGGCCACCAGGGCTTCGAAACTGATTTCCTGGTTGCCGATGATTGCTTCGCGCTGGCCAACCTGATCGTTCAGATCCTGCCAGCGCAGGGCCGACAGTTGCGCCTTGAGCTGGCGCTCTTCGCCCTTGAGTTCCTGATACTTCTTGGCGGCCTCGGCCTGGCGGTGCAAGCGCTCGAGCTGGCGTTCGAGTTCTTCGCGCAGGTCAGTCAGGCGTTCCAGGTTTTCGTGGGTTCGACGAATGCGGTTTTCGGTCTCGCGCCGGCGCTCCTTGTACTTGGAGATGCCCGCCGCTTCCTCGATAAAGTTGCGCAAGTCTTCGGGCTTGGACTCGATCAGCTTGGAGATCATCCCCTGCTCGATGATCGAATAGCTGCGCGGTCCCAGGCCGGTGCCGAGGAAAATATCGGTGATGTCACGGCGCCGGCATTTGGTGCCGTTGAGGTAATAAGTGGTCTGGCTGTCGCGGGTCACTTTGCGGCGAATGGAAATCTCCGCATACGCGGCGTACTCGCCGAGCAGCGTGCCGTCGGAGTTATCGAACACCAGCTCGATACTCGCCTGGCTCACCGGTTTGCGGCTGGTGGAACCGTTGAAGATGACGTCGGTCATCGACTCGCCGCGCAGGTTCTTGGCCGAGCTTTCGCCCATCACCCAGCGCACGGCATCGATGATGTTCGATTTTCCGCAACCATTGGGCCCGACCACCGCCGCCATGTTACTGGGGAAGTTCACCGTGGTCGGATCGACGAAGGACTTGAACCCCGCCAGCTTGATGCACTTTAGCCGCACCCTTAAGCGTCCGTCAGGGCAGAGATCACCAGATCGCAACTGCGCTGGCCGTAAGCCGTCAGCACTTGGCGAATCTGTGGAAAGTCACGGGCGATCACGGCGGCGAGCAGGCGTTCGAACAGCTCCAGGTACTCGCTCATCGAGGCCTTGCGCTGGTCCAGCGCCAGGAAGTAGGCACGACTCATGGCCGGTTGCAGATTCTCGACGGTTTCCTGCAGATAAGGATTGTCGGCGAACGGATACGTGGCGCGCATCACGTTGAAACTGTCGTCGACGAAGGTATGGATGTCCTGACGTTCGTAGCTGGCGGTCAGGCGCTGCTGGATCTGCACGAACGGCGCGAGATCGGCCTGGACCTTCCAGCCATTGGCCACGGCGTTGGCCAGCAGGATGTACATCTCGCTCATCAGCGTGCACAGGCTCTGCACCTTGTGCGCGGTGAGTTCGGTTACGTGGGCGCCACGACGCGGCAGGATCGCGATCAGGTGGCGACGCTCGAGAATCAGCAAGGCCTCGCGGACAGAACCACGGCTGACGTCGAGCGCCTGCGTGACCTTCTGTTCCTGGATGCGCTCCCCGGGCTTCATTTCGCCGCGAATGATGCGTTCGGCGAGGTGGTGAGCGATTTGCTCGGCGAGGCTGTCCGGCGCCTTGAACGTCATGGTTGTCCTTCAAACTCTTCGATCTGCACAAGCGGCGCAGTGTAGCGCAATTGATACGTCATGGCGGAGTGCCCAACCGGCGGAATTTGGCACGATTCAAGCAAAAAGCAGCCTATCCCGCGAGGGTCAATACTGTAGGAACCCGTTGTTGATCGACGAAATGCACTTTCCTGACCTTTAAGTCAGAAAATCATTGACCGAAAAGTCAGACCTGCTAAATTCGGTTCACGTCGGTTAACAACAATAATGAGTCTGCGAGGCCTTCCGTGATCCAGTTTTTACTCAACCAGGAACTCCGTAGCGAGCACGCCCTGGACCCGAATCTGACCGTGCTCAACTATTTGCGCGACCATGTGGGCAAGCCTGGCACCAAAGAAGGCTGCGCCAGCGGTGACTGTGGCGCGTGTACCGTGGTGGTTGGCGAGTTGCAGACAGATGATGCTGGTCGCGAGCACATTCGCTATCGCAGCCTCAACTCCTGCCTGACGTTCGTTTCGTCCCTGCACGGCAAACAACTGATCAGCGTTGAAGACCTCAAGCACAAAGGCGAACTGCACAGCGTGCAGAAAGCCATGGTCGAGTGCCACGGTTCGCAATGCGGTTTCTGTACCCCCGGTTTCGTGATGTCGCTGTTTGCCCTGCAAAAGAACAGTGACGCACCGGATCATCACAAAGCTCACGAGGCCCTGGCCGGCAACCTCTGCCGCTGCACCGGCTATCGGCCGATCCTGGAAGCCGCCGAGCAGTCCTGCTGCGGTAAAAAGCCGGACCAGTTCGACGCCCGTGAAGCCGAAACCATCGCCCGCCTGAAAGCCATCGCACCCACCGACATCGGCGAGCTCAACAGTGGCGACAAACGCTGCCTGGTGCCACTGACCGTGGCCGATCTGGCCGACCTCTACGACGCTTACCCACAGGCCCGGCTGTTGGCCGGTGGTACCGACCTGGCGCTGGAAGTCACGCAGTTCCACCGCACCCTGCCGGTGATGATTTATGTTGGCAACGTCGCCGAGATGAAGCGCATCGATCGCTTCGATGACCGCCTGGAAATCGGCGCCGCCACCGCCCTCTCCGATTGCTACGACGCCCTGAAAGCCGAATATCCGGACTTCGGCGAATTGCTGCAACGCTTCGCGTCCCTGCAGATCCGCAACCAGGGCACCCTGGGCGGCAACATCGGCAACGCTTCGCCAATCGGTGACTCGCCACCGCTGCTAATCGCCCTCGGCGCGCAAATCGTCCTGTGCAAGGGCGACACCCGTCGCACCATGGCGCTGGAGGACTACTTCATCGATTACCGCGTCACGGCGCGTCAGGAAAGCGAGTTCATCGAGAAAATCATCGTGCCACGCGCCAGCGCCGAGCAGCTGTTCCGCGCCTACAAGGTCTCCAAGCGTCTGGACGATGACATCTCGGCGGTTTGCGCCGCGTTCAATATTCGCCTGGAAAACGGCGTGATAGCCGACGCCCGCGTGGCCTTCGGCGGCATGGCGGCCATCCCGAAACGTGCCAACAGTTGCGAAACGGCGTTGATCGGCGCGCCGTTCAACAGCGCTACCCTCGAACGCGCCTGCGCCGCACTGGCCGAAGACTTCACCCCGCTGTCGGACTTCCGCGCCAGCAAGGAGTACCGCCTGCTCAGCGCGCAGAACCTGCTGCGCAAATACTTCATCGAACTGCAAACACCGCACATCGAGACCCGGGTGACCGCTTATGTCTAACCATCACGCCGTAGAGAAGACCCAGGCCGAACTGGCTGAATTGTTCGCCAAGGACCTGACCACCGGTGTCGGCCGCAGCGTCAAGCACGACAGCGCCGCCAAGCATGTGTCCGGTGAAGCGCAGTACATCGACGACCGCCTGGAATTCCCGAATCAGCTGCACGTGTACGCTCGCCTGTCGGACCGTGCCCACGCGAAAATCATCAGCATCGACACCTCGCCCTGCTACGCCTTCGACGGTGTGCGCATCGCCATTACCCACGAAGACGTGCCGGGCCTGAAAGACATCGGCCCGCTGATGCCCGGCGATCCCTTGCTGGCCATCGACACGGTGCAGTTCGTCGGTCAGGTGGTGCTGGCCGTGGCCGCCCGTGACCTGGAGACCGCACGCAAGGCCGCCATGGCCGCAGTGATCGAATACGAAGACCTGGAACCGGTGCTGGACGTGGTCGAGGCCTTTCGCAAAAAGCATTTCGTGCTGGACAGCCATACCCATGAACGCGGTGATTCGGCAGGCGCGCTGACGACCGCGAAAAATCGCATCCAGGGCACACTGCACATCGGCGGCCAGGAGCACTTTTACCTGGAAACCCAGATCTCTTCGGTAATGCCTACTGAAGACGGCGGCATGATCGTTTACTGCTCCACGCAAAATCCCACCGAAGTGCAGAAGCTCGTGGCCGAAGTGCTGGACGTGTCGATGAACAAGATCGTCGTCGACATGCGGCGCATGGGTGGCGGTTTCGGCGGTAAGGAAACCCAGGCGGCGAGCCCGGCCTGCCTGTGCGCGGTGATCGCGCACCTGACCGGTCAACCGACCAAGATGCGCCTGCCACGGGTCGAAGACATGCTGATGACCGGCAAGCGCCATCCCTTCTATGTCGAATATGACGTGGGCTTTGACGACAGTGGTCGCCTGCACGGCATCCAGCTGGAACTGGCGGGCAACTGCGGCTGCTCGCCGGACCTGTCGAACTCGATCGTCGACCGGGCGATGTTCCACTCGGACAACTCGTATTACCTGGGCGATGCGACCATCAACGGTCACCGCTGCAAGACCAACACCGCCTCGAACACCGCCTACCGTGGCTTCGGCGGCCCGCAAGGCATGGTCGCCATCGAAGAAGTGATGGATGCCATCGCCCGCCATCTGGCCCTCGATCCGCTGGCGGTACGCAAAGCCAACTACTACGGCAAGACCGAGCGCAACGTCACCCATTACTACCAGACCGTCGAGCACAACATGCTCGAGGAAATGACCGCCGAACTGGAAGAAAGCAGCCAGTACGCCGAGCGCCGCGAAGCGATCCGTCGCTACAACGCCAACAGCCCGATCCTGAAAAAAGGCCTGGCGTTGACCCCGGTGAAATTCGGCATTTCCTTCACCGCGAGCTTCCTCAACCAGGCAGGCGCCTTGGTGCACGTTTACACCGACGGCAGCATCCACCTGAACCACGGCGGCACCGAAATGGGCCAGGGCCTGAACACCAAGGTTGCGCAAGTCGTGGCCGAAGTGTTCCAGGTGGAAATGGATCGTGTGCAGATCACCGCGACCAACACCGACAAAGTGCCGAACACCTCGCCAACCGCCGCGTCCAGCGGTGCCGACCTGAACGGCAAGGCCGCACAGAACGCTGCGGAAACCATCAAGAAACGCCTGATCGAATTTGCCGCACGGCAATACAAGGTCAGCGAAGAAGATGTGGAATTCCACAACGGCCATGTCCGCGTGCGAGATCACATCCTGACCTTCGAAGCGCTGATCCAGCAGGCGTATTTCGCCCAGGTATCGTTGTCGAGCACCGGGTTCTACAAGACCCCGAAAATCTACTACGACCGCAACCAGGCCCGTGGTCGTCCGTTCTACTACTTCGCCTTCGGCGCGGCGTGCTGCGAAGTGCTGGTCGACACCCTGACCGGCGAATACAAAATGCTGCGTACCGACATCCTTCACGATGTCGGCGCCTCGCTGAACCCGGCCATCGACATCGGCCAGGTCGAGGGTGGTTTCATCCAGGGCATGGGCTGGCTGACCATGGAAGAGCTGGTGTGGAACAACAAGGGCAAACTCATGACCAACGGCCCGGCCAGCTACAAGATCCCGGCCGTGGCGGACATGCCGCTGGACCTGCGGGTGAAGCTGGTGGAAAACCGCAAGAACCCGGAAGACACGGTGTTCCACTCCAAGGCCGTGGGCGAGCCGCCGTTCATGCTCGGCATCGCCGCGTGGTGCGCGATCAAGGATGCCGTGGCCAGCCTGGGCGACTACCGGCATCAACCGAAGATCGACGCCCCGGCGACCCCGGAGCGGGTGTTGTGGGGCTGTGAGCAGATGCGCCGGTTGAAGGTGGCGAAAGCCGTTGAAGCCGAAACCGAGTTGGCTTCGCTCTAGACCGAGGCGCGGCCTTCGCGAGCAGGCTCGCTCCCACAATGGATCTCCAGTGGGCACAAATTTTGTGTATGACAGAGATCAAAATGTGGGAGCGAGCCTGCTCGCGAAGAGGCCGGAACAGACAACAAAAGTTGTAGGGGTGAAAACATGTACAACTGGATCGACGCCCTCGCCGACCTGCAAAACCAGGGTGAGCCCTGCGTCCTGGTGACCATCATCGAAGAGCTCGGCTCGACGCCGCGCAATGCCGGCTCGAAGATGGTCATCAGCGCGAACCAGAGCTTCGACACCATTGGTGGCGGGCACCTGGAATACAAAGCCATGCAGATCGCCCGCGAGATGCTCGCCAGCGGCAAGCAGGACACCCATCTGGAGCGCTTCAGCCTCGGTGCCAGCCTCGGCCAGTGCTGCGGTGGCGCAACCGTATTGCTGTTCGAACCGATGGGCCAGGTCCAGGCACAGATCGCCGTGTTCGGCGCCGGCCATGTCGGCCGCGCACTGGTACCGCTGCTGGCCAGTCTGCCCTGCCGCGTGCGCTGGATCGACTCGCGGGACGCCGAATTCCCAGAGCAAATCCCCCACGGCGTGCGCAAGATCGTCAGCGAAGAACCGGTGGACGAAATCGACGATCTGCCGGCCGGCAGCTACTGCATCGTCATGACCCACAACCACCAGCTTGACCTCGAACTCACTGCCGCGATTCTCAAGCGCAACGACTTCGCCTACTTCGGCCTGATCGGTTCGAAGACCAAGCGGGTGAAGTTCGAACACCGCCTGCGCGACCGCGGTTTCGACAGCAGTGTCGTGCAACGCATGCGCTGCCCGATGGGCATCGGCGAAGTCAAAGGCAAGTTGCCTGTGGAGATCGCCATTTCCATCGCCGGCGAGATTATCGCCACTTACAACGCGAACTTCGGCCAGCACACCGCCAGCACCGGATCGATTGCCAAACTGCTGCCCGCTTCACGCCGCAGCCAAGCCATTAATTGATAAGACTGACCACTGAGAATCCCATGCCCTTGACTCGCAAAGCCTACCGCGCCGCCATCCTGCACAGCATCGCCGACCCTGCCGAAGTGGGTATCGAAGCCTCGTACGAGTATTTCGAGGACGGCCTGCTGGTGGTCGATAACGGCAAAATCAGTGCCCTTGGACACGCCAGCGAACTGCTGCCGAGCCTGCCGGCCGATATCGACATCACCCAGTACCAGGATGCGTTGATTACCGCAGGTTTCATCGACACCCACATCCACTTGCCGCAAACCGGCATGGTCGGTGCCTACGGCGAACAACTGCTGGACTGGCTCAACACTTACACCTTCCCGTGCGAAAGCCAGTTCGCCGACAAGGCCCATGCCGACGAAGTCGCCGACATCTTCATCAAGGAACTGCTGCGCAACGGCACCACCACCGCACTGGTGTTCGGCAGCGTGCATCCGCAATCGGTGAACTCGTTCTTCGAAGCCGCCGAGCAGCTGGATCTGCGGATGATCGCCGGCAAGGTGATGATGGACCGCAACGCGCCGGACTACCTGACCGACACCGCCGAATCCAGCTACGTCGAAAGCAAGGCGCTGATCGAGCGCTGGCACGGCAAGAGTCGCCTGCACTACGCGGTCACCCCGCGCTTCGCACCGACCAGCACTCCGGAACAGCTCACCCTTGCGGGCCAGTTGTTGACCGAGTACCCGGATCTGTACATGCAGACCCACATCAGCGAAAACCTCAAGGAAATCGAGTGGGTCAAGGAGCTGTTCCCGGAGCGCAAGGGCTACCTGGACGTCTACGATCACTACCAATTACTGGGCGAGCGCTCGGTGTTTGCCCACGGCGTGCACCTGTGCGACGACGAATGCGCGCGCCTGGCCGAAACCGGCTCGGCGATCTCGTTCTGCCCGACCTCGAACTTCTTCCTTGGCAGTGGTTTGTTCAACCTGCCGATGGCCGAAAAGCACAAACTGAATGTCGGCCTGGGTACTGATGTCGGTGGCGGCACCAGTTTCTCGCTGCTGCAAACGCTGAACGAGGCGTACAAGGTCATGCAGCTGCAAGGCGCGCGCCTGAGTCCGTTCAAGTCGCTGTACCTGGCGACCCTCGGCGGCGCCCGTGCGCTGCGCCTGGAAGACAAGATCGGCAACCTGCAACCGGGCACCGACGCCGACTTCCTGGTGCTGGATTACAACGCCACGCCGTTGCTTGGCTATCGCTTGAAGCAGGCCAACAACATTGCCGAGACGTTGTTTGTGTTGATGACGCTGGGGGATGACCGGACGGTGCTGCAAACCTATGCGGCGGGGAATCTGGTGCATCAGCGGTAGGGTTTTCCGGGCCAAAAAAATCCCCCGCAGCTTTTCAGCCCGGGGGATTTTTATTGCCTGTCACATTGCCTTCGCGAGCAGGCTCGCTCCCACATCTGAAATGCATTCCCCCTGTGGGAGCGAGCCTGAACTGGCCTAATAATTCCGGACACCTCTTAAGGGCGATATGATTTCGCCAACT